>JAWVFL010000043.1:0-8508 GCA_033856195.1 Solirubrobacterales bacterium
CGGAGAAGCGGCGTCCATCCCCCACCCCCTAGGACATGCCGGTCGGTTTGTGCAGGACCTTCTTCACCCGGCCTCCGCCGGTGTACATGTGGACTCCGCACGGCAGGCACGGGTCGAAGCTGCGGACCGCCCGCATGATGTCGACCCCCTTGAAATCGTCCGGCCCGTTTTCCTCGAAGATCGGGGTGTTTTCCACCGCGTCCTCATAGGGGCCGGGGGTGCCGTAGCTATCACGCGGATTGCCGTTCCACGGCGTTGGCGGATATGGCTGGTAATTGGCCACCTTTCCGTCTCTGATCACCATGTGATGCGACAGCACCCCCCTGGCCGCCTCGTGGAAGCCGCAGGAGACCGCACTCTCCGGAACCTTGAAGTTGGACCAGGATTTGGTCCGCCCCGCCCTGACCTCGCCGAGCGCCCGCTCGAGGTTGTGCAGGCCGACCAGCGCCGAGAAGGCCTCGTGGTAGGCGCGAGCCCGGTCGCGCTCGATCGCGTTGGACTTGGCCGGGATCTTCCACTCCAGCTCCATCTCCGGCTTGGAAGCCGTCCGCGGCAGGACCATTTTGATGCTCTCGCCCGTCGCCTTGCAGTAGCCGAAGTCGACCAGGCCGGCTTTTGCCGTCACCCACTGGCGCGCGAACGGGCCGCCGCCGGTGTCGGAGGCGATGTAGGTGTCGGTGCGTTTGTCGTAGATCCGCGGCGAGGCGACCCAGCTGTATTTGTCGCCCCAGTCGCGCTTCTGCGGTTTCGGCAGCGTCGTCTTGTTCCACGGATGGCGCTTGTCGACCGGGTTGCCGAGCGGATCCTCGGTCACGTAGGTCTCCTCGTCACTCCAGTCGTCGAAGTAGGAGGAGCCGAGCAGGATCCGGATCATCAGGTTGATCTCGACCAGGTCGGTGGAGATCAGCTCGCCGTCGATCACGACGCCGGGGGTGACGTAGCGTCTCTCCCCCCAGGCGCCCATGTTCCTGTAGTCGTAGTCGACGTAGTCGGGATCGTCGAAGGCGCCCCAGCAGACCAGATCGGTGCGCCGGAAGCCGACGTCGTCGTAGCCCGGCAGCTGCTCGAGGAAGAAGTCGTAGAGGTCGTCGTGGAGCGGCACCGAGCGCTTCACGTAGTCGATGTAGCGCATCAACCGCACGTAGTAGTCGGTGCAGGTCTGGTGGGTGATGTCGGCGCTGACCCCGCCCGGCATGATCGTCGAGGGGTGGGTGTGGCGGCCGCCGAAGAGGCAGTACATCTCGCGCGTGTAGCGCGCCACCTGCAACGTCTCCAGGTAGAAGTCTCCGGTGAACGGGTTCAGCGAGCGCATGATGTCGGCGATCGTCCTGTAGCCGTGCAGGTCGGAGTGGGGCGCCGGCGTCGACTCCGCGGTCTGCAGCAGTGCCGGGTTCGTTTCCCGGACCATCTGCTCGCAGAAGTCGACGTTGGCCATGCAGTCGTTGAAGATCGCGTGGTCGAACATGTAGTCGGCGGCCTCGGCGAGGTTGTAGGCGAGGTCGCCGAGCGGCGGCGGCTTCACCCCGTAGGCCATGTTCTGGTTGAGGACCGAGCAGGTGCAGTGGTTGTCACCGCAGATGCCGCAGATGCGGCTGGTGATGAAGTGGGTGTCGCGCGGGTCGATCCCCTTCATGAAGATGTCGAAGCCGCGGAAGACCATCGAGGTCGAGTAGCACTTGTTGACCTTGCGGGCATCGAAGTCGATCTCGGTGTGGATCCCGAGGCTGCCGACGATCCGGGTGATCGGGTCCCACGACATCTCCTTGACGCCGACGGTCTGCTCACGGGTGCTGTCTACGGTTGCCATCTGCCTACCACCTCTTCTGATAGCCGGTCGTGAGCGCCGCGCCGCGTCTGCGCCATTCGGGCTCCTTGTCGTACTCGTTGCGCACATGACGGGCGCGGAAGTAGCGCACCATCGGGCCGTAGCTGAACCTCATGAAGTTGGCCGCGGCGCCGCCCCATTTGTCCTCGTCCATGAACGGCATGTATTTGTCGGGGAAGCCCGGCATCGTGCAGGCCATGCAGATCCCGCCGACGTTGGGGCAACCGCCGATGCCGCTCTGCCAGCCGCGCACGGGCACGTTGCATTTGACCACCGGGCCCTTGCAGCCGAGCTTGACCAGGCAGCGGTGATCGGACCCGTATTCGGTCGCGAAATCACCCTGCTCGGCGAACCCCGCGCGGTTGCAGCCCTCACGTACCGTGCGGCCGAAGAGCCACTTCGGGCGCAGCGCCTCGTCGAGTTCGGGAGCGGGAGCGCGCCCGGCCAGGTGCATCGCCAGGTAGAGCAGCGTCTCGGTCGTGTTGTCGGGCTGGGCGGGGCAGCCGGGTACGCAGACGACCGGCAGGTTGGCGCCCGATTTCCACTTCCAGCCGAGGTAGTCGGGCAGGCCCATCGCCCCGGTCGGGTTGTTCTTCATCGCCGGGATGCCGCCGTAGGTGGCGCAGGTCCCGAGCGCGACCACCGCCGCGGCTTTGGGGGCGAGGCGGTCGACCCACTCGTTGGTCGTGATCGGCTGGCCGGTGTCGGGGTCGTTGCCCATCGCCGACCAGTAGCCCTCGCCGTTGATCTCCTCGTTCGGGATCGAGCCCTCGACCACCAGCACGAAGGGGTCGAGTTTCCCGGCCTCGGCGTCGTACCAGGCCTGCATGAACTCGTCGCCGACCTCGTAGGCCAAAACCGGGTTGTGGACGACGACTTTCGGCATCCCGGGGATCGCTTGGGTGACGATGTCCTCGAGGCTGGGGTTGACCGCGGAGGTCATCGCCACCGAGTCCCCGTCGCAGCTGAGCCCGGTCGTCATCCAGATCACATGCGCGGTGATCCCCTCGGTTTTGGCCTGGTCCGGTACGAACTCGGTTGCCGCCATCGTCGCTCCTCCGTCTCGCTCAGCAGATCCTCGGCAAGGGATCGCCCGCAAGCAGATCCATCACCCTTCGCCCTCCAAATGCCGTCTCCACCAGGACCATCCCCGGCGGCTCCGTCTTCACTTCGCCGATCTCCGTCGCTTCCTCGCAGCCCGGAACCGAGCGCAATGCAGCCAGCGCCCCGTCCGCCTGCTCGGGAGCAACGAAAGCGACCAGCTTGCCCTCGTTCGCGACGTACATCGGGTCGATCCCAAGAATTTCCGCGGCGCCCATCACGGCGGCGGCGACCGGTACGGCGGCCTCGCGAACCACCATCGTCACCTGCGAGGCGCGGGCCAGCTCGTTGAGCACGGTGGCGACACCGCCGCGGGTGGCGTCGCGCATGCAGCGCAGACCAGCGCCGCCGGCCTCCAGCAGCGCGTCGGCCGCGGGCCAGAGCGAGCAAGTGTCGGACTCGATGTCGGCGTCGAGCTCGAACTCGCCGCGGGCCAGCATGATCGCGGTGCCGTGGGCGCCGATCGAGCCGGAGACGATGATCCTGTCACCCGGTTTGATCGCCGCGGTCGACAGTTCCGCCCGGGGATCGATCCGGCCGATCCCGGTGGTGCAGACGTACATCTTGTCGGCGTGCCCGCGTTCGACCACCTTGGTGTCGCCCGCGATCACCTCGACCCCGGCCGCCTCGGCTGCGGCGGCAATCGCCTTCACCTCAGCCCGCAGCTCCTCGGCGTCGAGGCCCTCCTCGAGGATCAGGGAGAGGCTCAGCGCCGTCGGCCGGGCCCCGGCCACGGCGAGGTCGTTGACGGTGCCGTTGACAGCGAGGTCGCCGATCGAGCCGCCGGGGAACCGGATCGGCTTGACCACGAAGCTGTCCGTGGTCAGCGCCAGCCGCAGGCCCTCGATCTCGACCACGCCCGCGTCGCCCATCTGGTCCAGGGACTCGGAGGCGAAGGCGGGCGCGAAGAGGCCCTCGATCAGCGTCTGCGTCGCCTTGCCGCCGGCGCCGTGGGACATCGTCACCTGCGAGTCCTTGAACTTCGGGCGCTTCGAGCGGGTGGTCTCGATGATCGCCAGGATTCGCTGCTCGCGATCGCTCACCGCGGCGACCTCAGCCATGCTCAGACCACCACCCGATCGCGCGCGAAGCGACCGTAGTTGTAGTAGGCGGCGCAGGCTCCCTCGGGGGAGACCATGCAGGTGCCGATCGCGTGCTCGGGGGTGCAGGCGGTGCCGAAGACCTTGCACTCCCAGGGCTTGATCACGCCCTTCAGGACCTCCCCGCACTGGCACGCCTTGGGGTCGGCGACCCGCACCCCGGGGGTCGCGAAACGAAGCTCGGCGTCGAAATCCGCGTAGGCGTCGCTCAGCCTCAGGGCGCTCTGCGAGATGAAGCCGAGCCCGCGCCACTCGAAGTGCGGCCGCAGCTCGAAGACCTCGGCCATCACTTCCAGCGCCCGCAGGTTGCCCTCGTAGGGAACCACGCGGGTGTACTGGTTCTCGACTTCGCGGCGCCCGTCGCCGAGCTGGCGGATGATCATCAGCACCGCCTGCAGGATGTCCAGCGGCTCGAAGCCGGCGACCACGACGGGCTTGCCGTAGTCGGCGGGAATGAACTCGAAGGGCCGCGCCCCGACCACCGTCGAGACGTGCCCGGGCCCGATGAAGCCGTCGAGCCGCAGGTCGGGGGAGTCCAGCAGCGCCCGCAGCGGCGGCACGATCGTCACGTGGTTGCACATGCAGGAGAAGTTGGAGACGCCCTCGGCCTTGGCCCGCATCATCGTCAGCGCCGTGGAGGGGGCGGTGGTCTCGAAGCCGAGCGCGAAGAAGACGACCTCGCGGTCGGGGTTGGCCTTGGCCAGCCGCAGCGCGTCGAGCGGCGAGTAGACCATCCGCACGTCGGCGCCCTCGGCCTTCGCCTCGAGCAGCGAGCGCTCGGAGCCGGGCACCCGCAGCATGTCGCCGAAGCAGGCGAAGATCACCTCCTCGTTGCGGGCGATCGCGATCCCGTCGTCGACCCGTCCCATCGGGATCACGCAGACCGGGCAGCCCGGACCGTGGACGAGCTCGACGTTGTCGGGCAGCAGATCGTCGACGCCGTACTTGTAGATCGAGTGGGTGTGCCCACCGCAGACCTCCATCAGCTTGTAGTGGCGCTCGGGGTCGACCGCGGCGAGGATCTCGCCGGCGAGGACCTGCCCGAGCTCGGCGTCGCGGAACTCCTCGACGTATTTCATGCCACCACGCGTTCCTCGGAGTCGCGGCCGATCGCGGTGCCCGCGTGCACCAGCAGGCTCTCGCCGGGCTCGACCGGCTCGACCAGCGCCGTCTCGACGCTGCTGCGCTCGCCCGCCTCGTTGGCGCAGAGCGCCAAGCCACGCTCGCGGTCGATTCGCAGGACCTTCATCGCGATCGCCTCATCCCCACAGGTGATGCAACCGCTGGTGTGGTCGCAGTGTGGAGTGAGGGGCTCCATGACTAGGGCTCGCCCCTCATTCGATCGCGCTCGCCTTCAACTCCTCGAGCTCCTGCTCGTAATCGGTGCCCATTCCCTCCAGCAGTCTGCGGGTCGCAAGCGCCTCCTCCTCGTCGACCTTGGAGAGCGCGAAGCCGACGTGGATCAGGACCCAGTCCCCCGGCCCGACCCCGACGCCGTCGTCATCGAGGAGGCCGACGTTGACGTTGCGCCGCACCCCCGCCACATCCACCTTTGCCAGGCGGTTGGCCTCGTCGACCATCTTGAGAATCTGACCTGGAATTGCCAGGCACATGGACCGCTCCCATCGTCGCCACTCAACTGCGGCAACGGAGTCGGTACCCGCTCTTCCCGGACGCCGAAAACCGTCGGCATCACAACTGCGGGAGCGGCTCCGTGAAACCAGGTATACGCCCGCGGCTGGAGCGTGTCAAGGCGGCGGGGGACAAATGGGAGGGATCAGAGCAACGAGCCGCGGGGCGGCACCACCCACAGGCGCCGGGCGAAGTCAAGCGCCTTGTCGGCCTCCAGGGCGGCGACCGTCGTGACCCCCGAGCGGTTCATCTCCTCGGCCAGCTCGCGCCAGGCGACGGCGACGCCGGCGACCTTGCTCAGCGGCCCCCAGCTGCCCGCTTCGCCCAGCTCCTCGCAGCGCGAGCGAGCATCGGCCACGGTCATCTCGCCGAACGGCTTGTAGGCGCCGTCGCAGGACACCGGTACCTCGAGGGGGCTGCGATCACCCGATCCCATCGGTCCCAGTGTGTCACGAGTTCGCCGGGCGAAATTCACTATTGACAGCTACTGGCAACAGCGTTACGTTCGCGACACGGGGCTCGCGAACCACGAGCACGCGACTGTGGAGGTTCGGATGCTGGACGCCGGTCAATGGCGCACCCTCGCCGGGATGGCGGCGGTGATCCTCGGCCTTCACGTCGTCGGCTTCTTTCTCCTGCTGGTGGTGGTCGCGCCGCACAGCTACAGCCTCGGCGCCTCCGGTGCCTTCACCGTAGGAGTCGGCATCGCCGCCTACACGCTGGGGATGCGGCACGCCTTCGACGCCGACCACATCGCGGCGATCGACAACAGCACCCGCAAGCTGATGGGCGAAGGGAAGCGCCCGCTCAGCGTCGGGTTCTTCTTCTCGCTCGGCCACTCGACGATCGTCTTCGTCCTCGCCTTCCTCTTCGCGCTCGGGATCAGGGCGCTCAGCGGCCAGGTGGAGAACGACGGCTCGACCCTCCACAACGCGACCGGCTGGATCGGCACCGGCGTCTCCGGGACCTTTCTCTACGTCATCGCCGCGCTCAACATCGCGATCCTGGTCGGCGTCCTGCGGATCCTCGACGAGATGAAACGCGGCTCCTACGACGAAGCCGAGCTCGAGCGCCAGCTCGACAACCGCGGTCTGATGAACCGCTTCTACAGGCGCTTCACGAAGACGGTCACCAAGCCCTGGCAGATGTACCCGATCGGGGTGCTCTTCGGCCTCGGCTTCGATACCGCGACCGAGGTGGCGCTGCTCTTCCTGGCGGCTGCCGGGGCGGGAGCGGGCCTGCCCTTCTACGCGATCATCTGCCTGCCGATCCTCTTCGCCGCCGGGATGACGCTGTTCGACACGATCGACGGCTCGTTCATGAACTTCGCCTACGGGTGGGCGTTCTCCAAGCCGGTACGGAAGATCTATTACAACATCACGATCACCGCGCTCTCGGTCTTCGTCGCCCTGGTGATCGGCTCGATCGAGATCGGCGGCCTGCTCGCCGAGAAGTTCGGTCTCACCGGCGGGGCCTGGGATTGGATCGCCGGCGTCGACCTGAATACGGTCGGCTTCCTGGTCGTCGGCCTCTTCGTCCTCACCTGGATCGTCGCCCTGGCGATCTGGCATTTCGCCAGCATCGAGGAACGCTGGTCGGCGAGCATCAAGGTCCGGCAATGACCGATCCCGCCCAAACGCCGCCGCTGCGCTTCCGCGAGATCGACGAGGTCTTCGTTGCGTTGCGGGCCGCGGGGCACCGGGTCACGACGCCCTGCCGCCTCGTGGTCGAGGCGCTGTTCGCGGCCGCGGGGCCGATCTCGGCGCAGCAGCTGGCCCGCGATACCGGCATGCCGGAGTCGGACCCGAGCTCGGTCTACCGCAACCTCGAGCGGCTCGAGAGCCTCGGCGTCGCCAGGCACGTCCATCTCGGCCACGGGCCCAGCCTCTACATGCTGGTCGGCTCGGGCGAAAAGGAGTACCTGCTCTGCGAACGCTGCGGCAGGGCGACCAGCGTCGCGGCCCCCGAGCTGGATGCGGTGCGGAACGGGATCGAGAAGAAGTTCGGCTACCGCGCGAGCTTCAGCCACTTCCCGATCGTCGGCCTCTGCTCGCGGTGCCTCAGCGGCTGAGGATCCGCTCGTCCTCCGGGCGGTAGGCGTAGGCGGCCTCGCGCACCGCCTGGTCGGATTCGACGGTGGCGCCGAGGGCGCCGCCGATCGTCCCGACCGCGCTCGTCAGCCAGGCCAGGCGCAGGTAGTCCCAGGCGCCGGGGTCGCGGCCGATCGCATCGCCGAGCAGCGAGGAGTCGATCAGCAGCGCCGCGCCCGCGAGGCTGATCGCGAAGACGAAGAGGTACAGGGCGCCCACGCCGAGGCCCACCGTCGCCATCGTCGCCAGGTTGAACAGCGCCACCTGCTCGCGGACCCGCGGATCCGGGGCGCGCTCCCAGAGGCGGTGGACGACGATCATCGTCGCGGCGGCTGCGGCGATCGTGCCGAGGCCGGTCAGTACCAACCTGATCGGGCCGAGGCTGGCGGCGATCCGCCAGAGGTCGGACGTGACCAACCCGAAGATCGCCGCGGCCAGCGCTCCCAGCATCGCCCTTCCGAGCGTGCTCACGAAGCGCCAGGGATGATTCGCGCGCACCATCCCCGCCAGCAGCCGGATGTTGCCGCCGAGCACCCGGGCGAGGAAGACAACCCCCTCCGAGCCCTCGCCCTCGTCGACCTTGGCGGCCAGCTCGCCAAGCCGGCGTCTGGCGCCCAGACGGCTGGACGCCGACCCCTCCTCCGGCAGGTCGCCGAGCAGCGCCGCGACCGCGTCGTCCAGCGCCTTGCTCAGGCGCCGCCGGCGCTGCACGGCGCCAAGCGCCGGCAGCGAGAGCAGCGCCACCCCGTGGGTGGGGCTG
>JAWVFL010000044.1:0-6261 GCA_033856195.1 Solirubrobacterales bacterium
GGCTCCCCGCAGCGAAACGGTCCTGTTCAATCTCCTGGCCGGCTTCCTGGGCTCGTTCGCGGTGGTGCGGATATCCACCTTGGGAATCAGAGACGACTGGGGACCCTTCCGCAACGTCAGGATCGCCGGTCGCCACATCCACCACTTCGTCCCCGGGATCCTGCTCGCCTTCAGCTCCGGCACCGCCGCCCTGCTCACCGACAACGACCGCCTCGAGCAGCAACTTGCGCTGCCGATGGGCGCCGGGATCGGCCTGACCTTCGACGAGGCGGCCCTGCTGCTCGACCTGCGCGACGTCTACTGGACCCGCGAAGGGCTGCTCAGCGTCCAGCTCAGCCTCGGCGCCACCGCCATCCTCAGCATCGCCATCCTCACCCTGCGCATGCTCCGCCGCGGCGAGCTCCGCCAGGAGGAGGAGGGCCTGATCCCACCGTCGTCCCATCACCAGCTCTCCTTCGGAACTGCCGCGATGGCGTAACCGAAGCGTCAATTCCTTTTCGCGGGATTTGCTCATAAGGGTGACGTGGAGCGGCGCCAGCTCTGGTTTGCTTGTCGTCGCCGGGAGCTCGCGCGCGCATCCGCCGCGCGGCGTCCTTTACTAGACCCATGCCCCAGACCTCCACCAGCCACGTACCGCCGCAGAACATCGAGGCGGAGGAGTCGGTGCTGGGAGCGATGCTGGTCGCCGAGCCGGCGCTGACGCGGGTGATCGACGAGGTCAAGCTGAACGCGGCGGACTTCTACCTCGACCGCCACCGGGCGATCTTCGAAGCGGCCCACGACCTCTACGCGGCGTCGAAGCCGGTCGACGAGCTCAGCGTCAGCGAGGCGCTGACGCAGCACAACATGATCGAGACGGCCGGCGGCAAGCACTACGTCTCCGAGCTGGCGGCGAAGGTGCCGGCGGCCGGCAACGCCAAGCACTACGCGGAGATCGTCCAGCAGAACTCGCTGTTACGGCGCCTGCTCGGCGCCGGGCAGGAGATCCAGGGCTGGGTCAACGACCGCGACGGCGAGCCCAGGGAACTCTCCGAGCGGGCCGAGAAGCTGCTCTTCGAAGTCGCGCACAAAGAGCAGGCCTCGGACTTCCGCATCCTCGGCGACATCCTCCACGACGAGGTCGACCGGCTGGAGAAGCTCTCCACCGGTGAGATCGAGATGACCGGTACCCCGTCGGGCTTCCGCGACATCGACGCGATCACCGGCGGCTTCCAGCCCGGCAACCTGATCATCGTCGCGGCGCGGCCGGCGATGGGCAAGAGCGCCCTGGTCGCCAACATCGCCGAAAACGTCGCCGTCAAGCGCAACAAGGCGGTCGCCTTCTTCTCGCTGGAGATGTCCGAGGTCGAGCTGGCCCAGCGCTTCATCGCCTGCCGGGCGCGGATCTCCGGCGACAAGCTGCGCAAGGGCCAGGTCTCCCCGCGGGACTGGCCGAAGGTGGTGCGGGCCTGCAACGAGCTCGAGGAGGCGCCGCTGTGGTTCGACGACTCCTCCGACCTCGGCATCCTCGACCTGCGCGCGAAGGCGCGGCGCCTGCACGCCCAGGAACAGGAGCGCGGCGGGCTCGGGCTGATCATCCTCGACTACATGCAGCTGATGCGCTCCGACGACCACCGCGCCAACCGCGTCGAGCAGGTCGGCCAGATCAGCCGTGGGCTGAAGATCCTCGCCCGCGAGCTGGAGGTGCCGGTGGTGGCGATCTCACAGCTCTCGCGCGCCCCCGAGCAGCGCACGCCGCCGAAGCCGCAGCTCTCCGACCTGCGCGAGTCGGGCCAGATCGAGCAGGACGCCGACGTCGTCGCCTTCCTCTACCGCGCCGACTACTACCGCGACCCCGACGAGGAGCCCGACGGCCTGGCCGACCTGATCATCGCCAAGCACAGGAACGGCCCGATCGGGACCCGCTCCCTGGTCTTCCTCGACCGCTTCCCCAAATTCGCCGACTACTCCGGCCAGGACCAGCCGATCGAGCAGCCCGCCGGCGAAGGTCCGCCGCTCGAAGACGCCGCGGCGGCGGGGCCTGACTTCTGATGCCGGCGATCGCCCGCTCGGAACCGTTCCGCGACCAGGTCTGCCCGCTCGGGGTCTGCGACGGCTCCGGCTGGATCCTCGGCCCCGAGGATGTCGCCCGGCCCTGCGAGTGCCGCAGCGAGCGGCTCAACCGCGGCCGCAGCCGCGGCATCTCCTCGGTGATCCCGCCGCGCTTCCGCGGTGTCTCCTTCGACCGCCCTCCCGTCTCCGACATGGCCAGGGACCTGCAGACGAAGATGGCGGTCTCCCAGGTCCGCGCCTACATCGACGACCTCGACAACCAGCTCGCCGAGGGCCGCGGGCTCTGGGTCTTCGGCGGCACCGGCACCGGCAAGACGACGCTGGCGATGCTGATCTCCAAGGCGGCGCTGGAAGCCGGGAAGACGGTGGCGATCTACTCGCTGCCGAAGCTGCTGGCGCGGATCCGCCGCACCTACGACTCCGAGCCCGGGGGCGACTCCTACCTCTCCTTCTTCGAGCGGCTGACCTCGGTCGACCTGCTCCACATCGACGACCTCGGCGCCGAGAAACGCTCGGACTGGGTGCTGGAGCAGCTCTACGCGCTGGTCAACGAGCGCTACGACACGCAGCGCTCGATGCTGATCACCACCAACCTCCACCACGACGAACTCGAAGAGCAGATCGGCTCGCGGACGGTCTCGCGCCTGGCCCAGATCTGCGAGGAGGTCGAAATCGTCGGCGACGACCGGCGCTGGGGCAAGATCCAGGCCGCCTGACCCGAGCCGGCCCACACTCGCCGGCCGCGACCGTCAGAATCCCCAGCCGAATGCCAGGCGTGGTCATAGTCGGTGCCCAGTGGGGCGACGAGGGCAAGGGCAAGATCACCGATCTGCTCGCCGAGCGGGCGACCGCGATCGTCCGCTTCCAGGGCGGCAACAACGCCGGCCACACGATCGTCCGCGACGGCAAGGAGTTCAAGTTCCACCTGATCCCCTCGGGGATCCTCCACGCCGACAAGCTCTCGGTGATCGGCAACGGCGTCGTCGTCGACCCGCGGGTCCTGCTGGGCGAGATCGACGGGCTCAAACGGGCCGGGGTCGGGGTCGGGAACCTGCGCCTCTCCGCCAACGCGCACCTGATCATGCCCTACCACGTGCTGCTCGACCAGGCCGGCGAGACGAAACTGGGCAAGCTCTCGATCGGCACCACCCGCCGCGGCATCGGCCCCTGCTATGCCGACAAGGCGCTGCGGCTGGGGATCCGGGTCCAGGACCTGCTCGACGAGAAGATCCTGCGGACCAAGATCCGCGCCGCGATCGAGCCCAAGCAGCAGGCCCTGCGCGAGCTCTCGGTGCAGCGGCGCAAGGCGCGCAAGGAAGCCGGTGAGGAAGCGAAGGGCAACGACGCCTCCGACCTCGTCCCCGACCCGCGGCTCGACGTGCACGCGATGGTCGAGGAACACGTCAACTTCGGCCACCGGCTCGAGCCCCACATCGCCGACACCGCGAAGCTCTGCTGGGACGCGCTCGACAGCGACCAGACGGTGATCTTCGAGGGCGCCCAGGCGGCGCTGCTCGACCTCGACCACGGCACCTATCCCTTCGTCACCTCCTCCAACCCGATCGCCGGCGCGGCCTGCGTCGGTGCCGGGGTCGGGCCCGCCGACATCGACGAGGTCTGGGGGATCGCCAAGGCCTACGCGACGCGGGTCGGGGCCGGACCGTTCCCGACCGAGCTCGAGGACGAGGTCGGCGAGCGGATGGTCGAGCGCGGCCACGAGTTCGGGACCACCACCGGTCGCCGCCGCCGCTGCGGCTGGATGGACCTGGTGGCGCTGCGCTACGCGGTGCGGCTGAACCGGATGGACTCGCTGGCGATCACCAAGCTCGACGTCCTCAGCGGGATCGGGCCGCTGCGGGTCGCTGTCCGCTACCGCTCCAAGGAAGGGGCCGTGCTCGACAGCTTCCCCTACCACCAGTCGATCCTGCACTCGGCGACGCCCGAGTACGAGGAGCTGCCCGGCTTCGACGAGGAGCTCGGCGATTGCCGCGAGGAGGCGGACCTGCCGCGGGAGGCGCGCGACTTCCTCGCCTACGTCTCGGATTTCGTCAACGTCCCGATTCGCCTGGTCGGGGTCGGCCCCGACCGCGAGCAGACGATCCGGCTCGGCTCCTAGCCAGGAGCGCCCTGGCCAGCCCGCGGGCCGCTCTCCTCTACAGTCGGAGAGTGGCATCCACGAGACGGGCGGTTGGGCTGAACGAGCGACTGCCGCGGGGAAGGCACGGCCTGCCGCGGGAGGCGGTGACCGCCTCCCAGCGCAACCGCATCCACCAGGGGATGATCGAGGTCGTCTCCGAGCGCGGCTACGCGGAAACGCGGGTGGTCTGCTCGGCAACCTCCTCAGCGACACCGCCGACGGCTTCGAATCGCGGCCGGGGGCACCCTGGACGGAGCGGATCGCGGCTGGGCTGGGGGCGCTGCTGGAGCATCTGGCCGAGCATCCCGACGAGGCGCGCTTCGCGATCGTCGAGGTGCTCGCGGTCGGCCCGAAGGCGCTGGCGCGGCGAGACGCGGCCCTGCGTCAGTTCACCGGCTTCCTCGAGTCGGGCCGGGCGGAGACCTCGCTCGAGCTGCCGGGCATCACCTCGCTCTCGCTTGCCGGCGAGGTCAACGAGCTGCTCTACAGCGAGATCCTCCACGGCGCCTCCGCCCGGCTGCCCGAGCGATTGCCGGATCTGGATGTTCTGGATCGCCCTGCCGTTTCTCGGCGCCGAGCGCGCCGCAGCCGAGCGCGAGCGCGTGCGGCTATCGATCCGAAATACCTGATCGAGTCCGAGCCGCGCGTTAAGGCGCTCTTTTTTGTGAATGGCGGGGTTTATGAGTTGGCAGAAGTTGGTAGCTTCCGCCTCGGAGGAATGTTCCACGGTTTCACGCAAGCTTTCGGCGTGCTCTGGACGGGCGGCCGCAAAAGGAGAGATATAGGGATATGCGCAAGTACCTGATGGTCCTGATGGCGCTGGGGGCTCTGATCGCCGTCTCGGTGGCCAGCCTCGCCAGCGCCGAGCCGCCGACCAAGACCTGCGTCGGCAACCTCTGCTTCGAAGCCAATGGTGGCTTCAGCCCGAAGGCGCTGCCGAAGAACAAGCTGGCACCGATCGCCCTGACGGCGGAAGGCAAGATCAAGACGACCGACGGGACGCACCCGCCGGCGCTGAAAGAAGTCCTGGTCGAAACCGACAAGAACGGCGCGGTCAACGTCAAGGGCTACCCGAAATGCACCTCGGGCAAATTGCAGTCCCAGGACACCAAGCATGCAGAAGCGATCTGCAAAAGCGCGATCATCGGCAGCGGTACCACGAACGTCGAGATCGCCTTCCCGGAATCGAAAGTCGTCCCGGTCAGCTCCAAGCTGCTCGTCTTCAACGGCGGTTTCTCGGGCGGCACCACGACGCTCTACATCCACGCCTACATCACCGTCCCGGTCCCGGCCGCGATCGTGACCACGGTGAAGATCAAGAAAATCAGCAAAGGTCGCTACGGCCTCCTCTCCGTCGCTTCGGTCCCGAAGATCGCCGGCGGCAGCGGCTCCGTGACCGCCTTCAGCCTCAAGATCGACAAAAAATTCACCTACAAAGGCAAGAAAGTCAGCGTCCTGACCGCCAAATGCCCCGACGGCAAGCTGCAGGCCAAAGCGACGGCGGTCTTCGCCGACGGCACCAAGGCCGCGGCCGAGTTCGTCCGCACCTGCACCGGCAAGTAAGGGCCGAAGCCGAAGGCAAGCCTCAAGTACAGGCAGGGAGTGAGAAGGGCGGCCACTGGCCGCCCTTCTCTTTGCCCGCTTCAGATCGTGCAATCAGTCAGCCCGTAGGCTTCGGCCAGCTCGTTGGCCTTGTCGAAGGCCGAAACGGAGTCCGGGCCACCAGGATCCGCTTCCAGCTTCGAGGCGCCTTCTTCGTACGCAGCGATGATCGCTTTGACTTCTTTTTCCTCGCCTTTGGGAGGACCGAGGTCGCCCAGCTCGTCACTCATCTTGCCGACAGGCTCCAGAAGCGTCTGCATGACCTCTTTCGCATCTTCGGAGCCGTCAGAATTTTCACTTTGCTCGGCGAGCGCCTCGACCTGCGCTTTTCTTTCGCCCTGGGCCGTCGCGCAGATGGCATTGGCCTCCTTGACGAACTGGGGTTTCTTCAGCGGAGCGGCCTCGCTCGACCCTCCGCAACCCGACGCAAGCGCAGCAAGCAGCGTCGCCGCCGCCATTACAAGGAAAGC
>JAWVFL010000045.1:0-79808 GCA_033856195.1 Solirubrobacterales bacterium
ACAAGATCGGCCGCGCCGAGCGCAAGCTGGTCACCGAGCTGGGCCGCGAGCCCACCCCGGAGGAGATCGCCGAGGTGACGGGGATCGATCCCGAGGAGGTCGACTCGATCAAGCGCTCCGCCCAGGCGCCGGTCTCGCTGGAGAAGCCGGTCGGCGACGAGGAGGAGTCGGAGTTCGGCCAGTTCATCGCCGACGAGAAGGCCGAGTCCCCCTTCGACCGGGCAGCCGACCTGCTGACCAAAGAGGCGCTGAAGGAGGCGCTGGAGAACCTCTCCTACCGCGAGCGCCGCGTCTTGGAGCTGCGCTACGGCCTCGGCGGCGAGCACCCGCGCACGCTCGACGAGGTGGGGCGGACCTTCAACGTCACCCGCGAGCGCATCCGCCAGATCGAGAATCAGTCGCTCAAGAAGCTGCAGCAACTGGGAGAAGCCCAGAAGCTGCGCGAGGTTACGTAGCGCTTCAGGACTAAGGATGGAGGACATCCCGGCCGATACAGGTCGGGATGTTCGACATCGACACAGCGCTGCGCACGCTCATCGAGCGTGAGGGTTCAGACCTTCACGTCAAGGTCGGCGCGCCGCCGATCGCACGCCTGCACGGCGAACTCGCCCACCTCGAGGGCTACCAGCCGCTCTCTCCGCAGGACACCGAGAAAGCGTTCCAGGACATCGCCGAGGCGCGCTCGCTGAGCGAATTCGGGGAGGACGGTGAGGCTGACTTCTCCTACTCGATTCCGGGCCTAGCCCGCTTCCGCGTCAACACCTTCAAACAGCGCGGCACGATCTCGATCGTCTGCCGCGCGATCCCCTTCGAGATCCGCTCGGTCGAAGAGCTTGGCCTGCCCGAGGTCGTGACCAGCCTCGCCGAAGAGGCGCGCGGGATCATCCTCGTCACCGGCACCACCGGCTCGGGCAAGAGCACGACGCTGGCGGCGATGATCGATCACATCAACCGCACCCGGGCGCAGCACATCGTCACGCTCGAGGATCCGATCGAGTTCCTGCACGAAGACAAGCGCTCGATCGTCAACCAGCGTGAAGTCGGCTCCGACACGGTCAGCTTCGCCCGGGCGATGCGCCGGGTGCTGCGCCAGGACCCCGACGTGATCCTGATCGGCGAGATGCGCGACGAGGAGACAGTGCGCACCGCGCTCTCCGCCGCCGAGACCGGCCACCTCGTGCTCTCCACGGTCCACACCCTCGACGCGACCGAGACGATCAACCGCATCGTCGACTTCTTCCCGCCCCACCTGCAGCAGCAGGCGCGGGTGATGCTCGCCTCGACCCTGAAGGGTGCGATCGCGCAGCGGCTCGTGCCCGACGTGACCGGTGACGGGCGCGTCGCCGCCTCCGAGGTGATGGTCGTCACCGGCCGTGTCCAGGACCTGATCCTCAACCCGGAGGAAACGGGCAAGATCACCGAGGTCATCGGCGAAGGCGAGTACTACGGCATGCGCACCTTCGACCAGTCGCTGCTGCGCTACGTGATGGAGGGCAAGGTGACCGAGGAGGTCGCCCTCGACTACGCCTCCAGCCCGCACGACTTCAAACTGATGCTGGCCGCCGGGGGCCAGCGGGCAAGCGGCATCGAGCAGCTCGGCAACGAGGAGCCGGTGGCGCCGTGAGGGGGAAGCTCAACGAGAACCCGCTCGCCCAGGTCGGCCTGATCCTCGTGCTCGTCGTGGTCGGCATCGTGGTCTTCATCAGCAGCTCGGGCGGCGAAGAAGAAGAAGGCGTCGAAGCGACGCCGACCGAAGCGACGGTCGCCGTCGCCGGCACGAGCGCTGTCGGCGCCGCCACCGGCGCGACCCCTGGCGAAGCCGTCGAAGGCGCGGTCGAAAGCGCAATCGAAACGGTTGGCGAAACCTCCGCGGTTTCGGCCGCGCCTACGTCGGTGCCCACTCCGCCACCCCCGTCACCCGTTACGGCCGCCTATGAGGCCGGCCAGACCGTCGTCCTGCTGATCGTGCACGACGGTGGGATCGACGACGAACTGGTCAAGCAGGCCTCCTCGCAGCTCGAATCCCGCTCCGACGTCGCCCTCTTCACCGTGCCGGCGAAGCAGATCTACCGCTACGCGGCGATTACCGTCGGCCTCGACGTCAATCGCGTGCCCGCCCTCATCGTGATGCGGCCAAAGCGGCTCAGCGCCGGCACCCCGCAGGCCACGGTCGACTACGGCTTCCAGACCTCTCAGGGAGTTCTGCAGGCGGTGCAGGACGCCGCCTACGACGGTCGCGAAGTCACCTACCACCCGAACTGAGGCCGGTGGGATGAGCGCCGAGAATCCGCCATATCCAATGCACCTGCGACCGGTCCCCGACTCGGGCGGCTCGGCGGCGCCGGCGCTGCCCGGGCCCGGCGAGGGCGGCACCCCGGGCCTGACCCCGCCCCTGCAGCGCGGTCACTCGCGCGGCTTCATCACCGACGTCCTGGTCGAGCTCGGCTACGCCAGCGCCGAGGCAGTGCAGGTAGCGGTTGAGGAGTCGCGCACGGCGGGACGCCCGCCCGAGGCGCTGCTGGTCGAGCAGGGCGCAATCAGCTCCGACCAGCTCTCGCGGGCGGTCGCCGAGCGCTATGGGCTCGACCACGTCGACCTCGCCACCTACAACGTCGATGTCGCCGCAGCCGCACTCTTCCCGGTGACGATGGCGCGCCGCTACAAAGCGGTCCCGGTCGGCTTCGTCGATTCCAAGACGCTGTTGGTTGCCGCCGTCGATCCGGCCAACGTGCTTGCCGCCGACGACATCCAGATTGCCACCGGCCTCGACTGCCACATCGCCGTCGCCGCAGAAGACGACGTCGAGTCCCTGCTGGCGCGCCTGGGCACCCTGCAGAGCGCCGCCGCTGACGCCATCGTCGAGGAGCAGCACCGCGTCGATGAGGGGGAAGAGGTCGAGGAAGACCTCGCCGAAGTCAGCTCGATGCAGGCCGGCGCCGAGGACGCCCCCGTGATCAAGCTCGTCTACAGCATCCTCGCCCAGGCGGTGGGGGAGGGGGCCTCCGACATCCACCTCGAGCCCGAAGAAGGCGAGTTGCGGATTCGCTTCCGAATCGACGGCGTGCTGAAGGAGTCCGCGCACGTGCCGAAGCGAATGATCGGTGCCGTGATCTCGCGGCTGAAGATCATGAGCGAGCTCGACATCGCCGAGAAGCGCGTGCCGCAGGACGGCCGCGTCAGCGTTGCGGTCGAGGAGCGGCGCATCGACCTCCGCGTCACCACTCTCCCCACCTCGCGCGGCGAGGGGGCGACGATCCGCATCCTCGACGAGAGCAATGCCCAGCGCACGCTCGACGACCTCGGCATGGACGGCTCTGCCCGCGCCCGCTTCGAGGACGCCTTCCACCAGGCCTACGGCGCCGTGCTGGTCACCGGGCCGACCGGCTCAGGCAAGTCGACGACGCTCTACGCGGCTCTGGCCGACTTGAACGAGATCGAGAAGAAGATCATCACGATCGAGGACCCGGTCGAGTTTCGGATCCCCGGCGTCAACCAGATGAACGTCAACCGCAAGGCGGGCCTCGACTTCGCCCGCGGGCTGCGCTCGATCCTGCGCGCCGACCCCGACATCGTCATGGTCGGCGAGATCCGCGACGCCGAGACGGCGCGGATCGCGATCGAGGCCGCCCTGACCGGCCACATGATGCTGACCACCCTGCACACCAACGACGCCCCCGGCGCGATCGCCCGCCTCAACGAGATGGGGATCGAGACCTTCCTCACCGCTTCCGCCGTCGACTGCGTCGTCGCCCAGCGCCTCGCCCGCAAGCTCTGCCCGAGCTGCAAGCGGCGCGCGATCGTCCCGGTCGCGGCGTTGCAGGAGGCCGGGATCAGGGTCGGCACCGAGGTCGAGGCGTATGAGCCGGTCGGCTGCGGTCGCTGTAACAACAGCGGCTACAAGGGCCGAGTCGGCATCTACTCGGTGATGAGCCTCAGTGAGCGCTTGAAACAGATGACGATCGCTCGCGCACCGGAGACGGAAATCGCCGCCGTCGCCCGCGAGGAGGGAATGCTCACCCTGCGTGAGGACGGCGTGGTCAAGATTCGAGCCGGGGTCACGAGCCTCGAGGAGGTGCTCCGTGTCACAGCCTGATTTCGACTTCTCCGAGGTGCTGCGCCAAATGGTCGAGGCGAGCGCGTCCGACGTCCACATCACCGCTGGCTTCCCGCCCGCGATCCGCGACAAGGGCAAGATCAGGGCGATGGAGGGCTTTCCGGTGCTGACCGGGCAGCAGACCCGCGAGGTCGTCTACTCGATCCTCAACGACGACCAGCGCAAGCGCTTCGAGAATCACAAGCAGCTCGACTTCGCCTACGCGATTCCCGGCGTCGCCCGCTTCCGCGTCAACTGCTTCTTCCAGCGCGGCTCGGTCAGCGCCGCCTTCCGCCTGGTCCCGCAGGATATCCCCGCCCTCGACACGCTCGGTGTGCCGCAGGTGCTGCGCGAGCTGACCGCCAAACCGCGCGGCTTCGTCCTCGTCACCGGGCCGACCGGGTCGGGCAAGAGCACGACGCTGGCGGCGATGATCGACGTGATCAACGAAGAGCACGAGGACCACATCCTCACGATCGAGGATCCGATCGAGTTCCTGCACACCCACAAGCGCTCGATCGTCAACCAGCGCGAGGTCGGCTCCGACGCGGAGGACTTCTCGCTCGGCCTGCGCGCCGCCCTGCGAGAGGATCCCGATGTAATCCTCGTCGGCGAGATGCGGGACCTGGAGACGATCTCCACCGCGCTGACCGCGGCCGAGACCGGCCACCTCGTCTTCGCCACCCTGCACACCCAGTCCACCGCCCAGACGGTCGACCGGATCATCGACGTCTTCCCGCCCGAGCAGCAGGGCCAGGTGCGCACCCAGCTCTCGATCGCCCTTCAGGGGATCGTCACCCAACAGCTGTTGCCGACCTCAGACGGCCGCGGCCGCGTCGTCGCCACCGAGGTCCTGGTGCCGACGCCGGCGATCCGCAACCTGATCCGCGAGGGCAAGACGCACCAGATCTACGCCGCCCTGCAGACGTCGGGCGCAGTCGGGATGCAGACGATGGACGCCGACCTGGCCCGCCTCGTTCGTGGCGGGCGGATCACCCGGGCGCTGGCTGAACAGCGCGCCTCGGTACCCGAGGAGCTCAAGCGGTTGCTCGGCGGCGAAGCCGCCGTTGCGCCGGTTGGAGCGCGGGCCGCCGAGGAAGCCGCCGCGGTCGCGCAGGCCACGGCCCCGCCGCCCCCCGTCTACACCCCGGGGGCCTAGCGGGCGATGGCCGGAGCAACCACATTTGCCTTCCGGGCGATGGACATGGCCGGGACCGCCTCGGCCGGCGAGCTCGAGGCCGAGTCGAAGGCATCGGTCACCGAGCAGCTGCGCCAGCGCGGCCTGATCGTCCTCGACGTCAGCGAGAAGTCCAACCCGCTGAAGATCGAGGACATCTTCAAGCGCTGGCAGGGCGTCGACATGCGCGAACTGGCGATCTTCTCGCGCCAGTTCGCCACCCTGATCGGCTCGGGGATGCCGATGCTGCGCACTCTGTACACGCTCGAGGAGCAGACCCAGGACGAGCAGATCAAGGAGGCCGTCGCCGGCGTCCGTGCCGATGTCGAGGCGGGCAGCACGCTCGAGCAGGCGATGGAACGCCACCCCAAGGTCTTCGACCGGCTCTTCCGGGCGATGGTTCGCTCTGGCGAGCAGTCCGGCCGCCTCGACGAGGCGATGGACCGGATCGCCTTCCAGGTCGAGAAGGCTGACGGCCTGCGCCGCCAGGTCAAATCGGCACTGATGTACCCGTCGCTGGTCTTCGGCTTCGCCACCGTCGTGCTGATCGCGATCGTCGCCTTCGTGATCCCGGTGTTCGCGAAGATCTTCGAAGAACTGGCTGAAGAACATCCCGAGGAAGCGGCGGGGCTGCCGGCGCCGACCCAGCTTTGCGTGAGTGCCTCCAATGTCCTCACTGGCTACTGGTTCATCCTCATTCCCGGCATCGCGCTGGCCTTCTTCGTCTTCTTCAAATGGAAGAAGACCGACCGTGGCCATGACCTTTGGGACCGTTTCAAGCTGCGTCTGCCAGCCAAGATCGGCGACGTGATCCAAAAGGTGGCGCTTGCCCGCTGGTCGCGCACCTTCTCCGGGGCCGTCTCCTCGGGGGTGCCGATGCTGCAGGCGATCAAGCTCACGGGTGACACGGCGGGCAACACGGTCGTCGAGAAGGCGATGGACGACGTCTACGCCTCGGTCAAGAGCGGCGGCTCGCTGGCCGGCCCGATCGAGGACAACCCGATCTTTCCGCCGATGGTCGGCCACATGATCGCGGTCGGCGAGGAGACTGGCCAGCTCGAGCACATGCTGACCAAGATCGCCGACTTCTACGAGACCGAGGTCGACGCCAAGGTCAAGGCCCTGACGGCCCTGATCGAGCCGATCATGATCGTCTTCGTCGGCGGCATCGTCGGCTTCATCGTGATCGCGATGTACCTGCCTATGTTCAGCATCTACGAACACATCCGCTGATTGAAGGAACCGTACGAAGTTGACGGGTTATCCACGACTCGGTGCCTGAACCCTGACTTTTAGGGAGATGAAGCCCTAGTTTCGAGGATTAAGAGATCTGGCAGGTGGTCGATTAGGGGAGGGTGATGAATCTGCCAGTGCTTCGGTGCAAAAGGCAAACCCGCCGTGAGGTGGGGGCGCAAAGCCAACGGGGCTCCTCTCCAGGAGCCGGCCGGGCTACCACCGGGGTCGACAGACACCACGTGGCTGCAACGCGACGGGGCTCTGGCGAAATCGATAGGACCATAGGAGGTCTTTAATGTTTCTCCAGAATCTCCGGGCCAAGGTTGGCGCCCGGCTCAACGGTGACAAGGAGGCCGGTTTCACGCTGATCGAGCTCCTCGTCGTCATGCTGATCCTCGGCATCCTTGCCGCGATCGCCCTGCCCGCCTTCTTCAACCAGAAGGAAAAGGCTGGTGACGCCAAGGCCAAGGAGACCGCTCACTCGGCTCAGGTTGCGATTGAGACGTTCGCGACCGACCACGGTGGTCTCTACACAGGTGCCGATGCTGCTGGTGCGCTTCACGCAATCGAGCCGACTCTGCCGGAAGGCGCCCCGCTAGCGGTAACCGTGCCTGCGGCAGACAACGGAAAAAGCTACACAGTTACCGTGACTGGCTCAAGTGGGACGTTCAGCATTCAAAACACTGCAGGCACTATGAGTTATCCCTGCAGCAACGCAGGTAAAGGTGGCTGCCCGGCTGGCGGCGGTGGCTGGGGCGGCTGATCTATCTAGCCGCAACGCTTAGCCATGTCTAAGCCACGCGAAAATGCTGCAGAGGGGCGGGCCAATCTGGCCCGCCCCTCCCTGTGTCTGCTGCTGACCACAGGAGCTTTTCTGGCTCTAACGCTAGTAGCGCCAGCCGCCTGGGCCGAACAGCCCGAACCGGTGGCGCTCACCGAAACAAATCCGCTGTCGAGCCAGGCCCAACCCGCCGCCTCGACCGAACCGTTCATCATCGGCCGCGGCGACGGTGCGATAGCGACTGTGGTCAATCCGTTCGGCGGCAGGACGCACTCGCCGATCGCCGCTGACGTCAACCCGGACAATCAGGTCGAGATCTACGCCAACGCGACCTGCACCGACCCACCGGTCGCGGGCGGCATCGTCGACGAACTTGAAGGTGAGGGAATCCAGGTCGACGTCGAACCCGACTCGAACACGACTTTCTCGGCGGTCCAAATCGACCCGACCGATCCCGGCCAGCCGTCGATCTGCTCGAAACCGATCAAATACTGGACCAGCTCGACCGCGAGCGAACCGCCCGGCGAAGAACCGCCGGCGAAAGAACTGCCAGGCGGAGAACCTCCAGTTGTGAAACCCCCCACGGTCGCGAGCCGTCCGGCCGCTGCTCCGCTGGCACCCAGGCTGAAGACGGCACCGGCCGGGCCCGCAAACGGCAACACTCCGCGGATCGTCGGTTCGGCCGCCGGCGCCGACTCGGTAAAGATCTTCTCCAACTCCAGCTGCGCCGGTGCGCCGGTGGCCACCGTGTCGCCCGCCCAGCTGGACTCCGGAGTCCAGCTTCGCGTTCCCGACAACTCGACCACCGACTTCACCGGCATCTCGACTGCCAACAGCAAGCAGTCCTTTTGCTCGCCGCCGGCGACCTACATCGAGGACTCGACTCCGCCGCGCACCCGGATCACGATGGGTCCCGGCGCCAAGACCCGTCACCCCAAGGTGATCTTCCGCTTCGCCGACACCAGCGGCGATCCACTCGGCACGAGCTTCATCTGCAAGGTCGACCATCACAAGTGGAAGGCCTGCCACTCGCCCTTCAAGCTGCGCAACCTCAGCTACAGCCGCCATGTCCTCCAGGTTCGCGGCACCGACGTGATCGGCAACGCCGAGGCAAAGGCGGCCAAGCGCAGCTTCAAGGTCATCCACTAGCTCGGATAGAACTCCTGCCGGATGATCGGCGTCGTTCTGATCGCATTTCTGGCGGGCCTCGCCGTCGGCAGCTTCGCCACCGCGGTTGCCCATCGTGTGCCCAGAGGCATCCCGATCGGCGCTTCGCGCTCGCAATGCCCAGCCTGTGGCGCGCAGATAACGGCCCGCGACAACGTGCCGGTGCTCTCGTGGGTGTTGCTGCGCGGCAGGGCGCGCTGCTGCGGGGCCCGGATCTCGGCGCGCTACCCGTTGACCGAGTTGGCGACTGGCCTGCTCTTCGTTGCCACCGTGCTCGTCTACCGGCACGACGCGGCCGAGGCCGTGATCGGCCTGGTCTTCGTCGCGATGCTGGCGATCGTCACCCTGACCGACCTCGAGCAGCGGATTATCCCCAACAAGGTGCTGATTGCCGCCGCCGTGATCTGCGTCGCGATCGCCGCCCCGACCGATCCGGGCAGCCTGCCCGAGCGAGCAATCGCCGCGGCGGCAGCGGGCGGCGTCTTCTTCCTTGTCGCCCTCGCCTACCCAGCCGGCATGGGGCTCGGCGACGTCAAGCTGGCCGCCACGATGGGCCTCTTCCTCGGCCGTGCCGTCGGGCCCGCGATCCTCGCCGGTCTCCTGCTCGGCAGCCTCGTAGGCGTCGTACTGCTCGCCCGTCACGGCTCGCAAGCCCGCAAGATGGCGATTCCCTTCGGCCCCTTCCTCGCCCTGGGCGGCGTGGTCGGCCTGCTCGCTGGCGACCAGCTGATCGATCTATACCTGGGCTGACGACGGCGATCTAAAATCGCCCCTTGTCCACCAAGGCGCGCGAGGTCGCAATAGGAGCTGTCGTGACGTTCGTCCTCACGGGCGTCGGCTTCGCCTTCTCAGGGCCCCTTGCCGGCAGTATTTGTTTTTTCGCGGCGGGAGTGGTGGCCGTCATCCTCTGGACGCCCGTCGGCCATTGGCTTGGATTTAGTTCTGAAGCAGATGGCCCTGGAGTTGCGGACAAGAGCGGCGCCATTCGAGACCTGAAGCTACTTGCCACCGAAAATTCTGAAGCCAAGATCATTGTCTTTCCCATCGACCAGGTCCCGCTCGGCCGCGAAATTGCTTCCATCTTCGAGTTGGCCGATTGGGGCGTCAACTTCATCGAAACTCCACAGGAGGGCTTCGCTCGTCGCTACGTCGAGGGCATCCCCGCCGCGCTCGAAAAGGCCGGTGTCTCTGCAATCGAGGAAAGCGTGACCAGGACGGCAATCCTGGTGGGTAACCCCAAGCACGCAAAAGCGGTTGCGTCGGTACGGGTGACGGTCGGACATCTCCTCGCCCGAGTTGGCAATGGCCGAATGGAGCCTGAGGACTAGCCGGCTTCTTCGGGCTTGCCGGAGGACTTCTGCTTCGGTTTCTTCCCGAGCGGAGCGACGTTGAGCTGGTCGCTCTTCAGCAGCCGCAGCTTCAGCAGTTCGATGCGGTAGGTGCGGCTGTTGGCGCCGTAGACGACGGTCTCGGGCAGGCCGGGTTCGAGGGCGATCAGCTGGCAGGCTTCGGAGCCGACGATGCAGATGCCGTCGCCGAAGAGGCCGGTGACCTTGTCCGAGACGAGCATCACGGCTCTCTTCGCGTCTTTGGTGACGCCGATGAAGGTCAGGGCCGGGACGTCGCGGCTGGGCAGCATCGTCATGTCGGGCAGGTCGTGGCGCACCGAGGCTTGCGGCTTGTCCTTGCCCTTGCCCGAGGAGACGGGTGTCACGCGGACGTCGATCGCCCACGAGTAGTACTTGAGCTGCCCGCCTTCGGGGGGTTCGCCGTTGCCTTCTTCGGCGGGCTGGGCGCCTTCCGTTGTTCCCGTGCTCGGTTCGCTTGGTTCGACCGTGACGCTGGATTCTTCTCCTCCGCCCGGCGCGCCTTCGGCGCCGCCGCTTTCGCCACCACCTTCGTTCGAGTACTGCTGGACGAAGGGGTCCTTTGCGTGCTCGTTGGCGAGCCTGCGACGGTAGTCGCGCAGGCCAGGAGCCGATTTCGCGACAAGGAGCTTGCTCGTGGGGAGCGCCGCGCTCGGCGTGGCTATGGCGCCTTCGCTTGCCCCGGGTTCGGATTCAGAGGAACCGCCGCCCAACAGGAAGGGGACGGCGACGAGCGCAGCGATCAGGATCGCGACGAGCGGCAGCAGGTGGCGCTCGCGCAGGTCGTAGTAGATGTCGAGGAGGAAGTCCGGGACCTTGAGGTCCGGCGCCTTCAGCTCGGGCCCTTTCTTCAGGAAGTTCATTGGGCCGGCTCCGATTCGGACGGGGTGCTCGTCGACGATTCAGGACTCGTCGTCACCGCCGCCGGCGTCGCGACCGAGGGGGCGGGTTCGGCCGGCGTCGCGCCCGCGGTGACCCCTTGGCTGGGGGGTGTCACATAAGTGGTCACCGCGAAGGTGGCGTTGAGGCGAGGGAAGCCATCGCCCCCGGCGTTGAGCGCGAATCCGTTCAGCGTCACCAGGCGGCCGTCGACGGCGACCTCGCTTTCGTCGGTGCCAACGAGGGAGTCGATGCCTTTGATGAAGTCGGCGACATCGAAGAAGTTGCCGCTGAACTTAAGGCTGTAGGGCATCACGGCCAGGCCGGCTGGGCCGATTGACGCTCCGAGGGGCATCAGCGAGGCGGCCGCCTCGGTTGGAGGAATGGTGGACGCCGCGGGAACGCCGCTGGGCGCCGCTTCGACAGCCGGCGCCACGGGGGCGGGGGCAGCCGGAGGGGCAGTGGATTCACCGCCTTCGTCGTTGAGCATGATGCTTTCGAACTTGACGTTGGAATTGCTGGCAATCTGGTTCAGCTCTACCAGCAATGAGGCCGTTTCCTCGCCCGCCGGGGCAGCCTTGCCGAGGACGACCAGCTGCCGATAATCAACCGGGAATTCGTGCTTGGCGGCAACGGCTTCGGTGACTTTGGCCTGCGCTTCAGCCAGGGAGGCTTGCGCCTGGCCGGCCTGGCTGGAGAGTTCGTCCGCTTCCTTGCGCTTGGGACTGAGCGCGAGCATCCAGAAGGCGATCGCGATGGCGGCGATGCCGAGAATCGAGACGATCAAGCGATTCGAGGAATTCATTCTTCGCTCGTTTCGCTCGCCGGTTCGGCGGCTGCTTCGGTTGCCGGTGGCGCCGCCGCTTCGCCTTCGGCGGAAGTCGAGGCCACCGGCGCCGCGTCGAAGGCGACGACCATCTGGAACTGGGCGATGAAGTCCTGCGTTTGGCAGGTGGCCGAGGCAGCGCTGGCGCCGCCGGAGGAAGCGCCTTCGCTCGAGCCGCCGAGACTCGAGGACAGCATGCCGACGCGAGTCACCCCGTCTATCTCCTTGAGTGCCTGGACGAAGCCGGCGACGGCCTTCTGGCTGCTCGCGCAGCCGGTCATCTCGAGTGCCGGGCCTTCGACCGTGGAGCGCAGCGAGACGACGGCGGCGCCTTCGACCGAGACGCCAGGCGACGCCGTGCCGGTCAGATTGGTGAGCCAGACGTCGCCGGGCAGGATCAGCGCCAGTTCCCGCATTACCCGCTCCCAGTCGAAGCGGCTGTCGGCGAGGCTGGTGACGGTGGTGACACGCTGCTGGCGCAGGCTGTGGAACTGCGTGTATGCGCTGAGCGATTGGGCGCGGGCTTCGACGGCGGCGGCTTCGCTCTCCAGCGTTGCTATTTCGGCCTTGCTGTCGGAGATTCGAGTGTCGGTGACTGTCAAGAGGGCGACGCCAAGCACAGCGATTGCAAGGGCGCCCACGATCACGTAGGCGAGCGGCCCGCCGCGCATGGGGCGCCGCTCGCCGCTGCGCTCCTCGCTGGGGATCAGGTTGACGGGACGCATCGGCTATTGCTCCAGGGCAAGTCCGAATGCCAGGGTGAGACGAGCCGCCAAGGTCGGGTCGAGGCCGGAGAGCGTCTCCGGCTGCCCCAGCTCGATCGGCAGGCCGAGGGTTGGCTCCATCTGCGCGGCGAGGCCCGGGACAACGCTGCCGGGGCCACAGAGGACTATGCGCTCAACCTTCACGGCCCCCTCCTGGGCGGCGTAGAAGTCCAGCGAGAGGTGCAGCTCGTCGAGCAGGGAGGCGGCGCCGATATCGAGCGCCGAGCGGGTCTTGGTGATGACGGTGGCATCGCCCTCGATTTGCTCGACGGAGGTCTCGAGGCCGACGTGGTCGAGCCACATGCGCGCGTGCTCCTGGCTCAAGCCGGTGGTCGAGGCGAGGCTTGCGGCGATGTCTCCCAGGCCGACCGGCGAGACGCGGGTAAAGAGGCAGGCTCGGCCTTTGGCGACGGCGAGGTTGGTGACGTCTCCGATGTTGCAATAGAGCACTGCGTCGGGAGAGGGCCCCACCCCCTCGCCTTCGGCCGCCGCGTTCGCCATCCCGCCGAGGGCCCGGATCATTCCGAAGGCCGATAGGTCGACGCCGATCGGTTCGAGGCCGGCATCGCGCAGGGGTTGGAGCGAGGCGGAGATCATGTCCCGGCGGGCGGCGACGACGATCAAGTCGATCTGCGGCGCGGCACCGTCAACGGACCCGACGCCGCCGATGACCCGGTGATCGATCACGGCCTGATCCAGTGGCATCGCGATCTGCTCCTGGGCCGAGAAGCGGACGGCGGCGGAGAGCTCTTTTGGGTCCTCGATCGCCGGCAGCCGCAGGGTGCGGACGACGACGCGCTGGTTGGCAATGCCGAGCCGCACGCGCTTGCAGAGCTTGTGCTCGGAGAAGAGGTCGGAAAGTGCCGCGGCGACCGTGGGGGGGTCGGTGACTTCGCCGTCGCGGAAGGCCTCGGCAGCCAGCGGAGCCGTAGCGGTTGCGGTCACGCTCGTGGATCCGTTGACCTGCACTTCGGCCGCGGCGATGCTGCCGGACTCGATCTCGAGCCCTACTTGCGCGGAACCGTTCTTTTTCTTTTTCTGGAACAAGGAGGTCATCGGCGAGGTGGCCGCGCGCCAACGGCGCCGGCGCCACCGGTCTTACATCGACCGTTCGGCCACGGAACCTTTGCCTTGCAACTACTTAGAATTCGAAAAACCAGCGATTAACCGACGGTCTCGCGCCCGATCACCCAGTCCGCTTGGACCGGTGCGAGGAAGCTGGGGGGCGTGATCGTGTGCAGGCGGTCGTCGTAGTTGTAGCTCTTCAGGTAGCCGGTGCCGGTACCGGTGGTGCCGACGACGCCGCGATACTTTTGCGAGATCGCACCGTTTACTTTCAGCGTTCCCAGCGCGCCGCCACAGTTGTAGTTGTCGACGATGAACGAGTGGTTGATCGCGAGGATCGCGGCGTCGACCGAGATGTTTGCAATCGACCCCACCCCGTTGGCGTTCGAGCTATAGGTGCAGGGGTGGTAAATGCGGATGAAGTTGTTGGCGATCAACCCCAGCATGGCTTCTTCGCCGCTGGCGGCGGTGTTGCCGTCGATGATGATGTCGTTGCTGCTGGCGATCGTCAGCCGGCCCGAGTAACCACCGTGCACGTAGACGTTGCCGCATTCGGAGGTTTCCGGATAGGTGACTTCGAACGGGGTGTAGGCGCCGGAGCAGAGGTTGCTTTCGACGTAGACGACGCCATTGCCCGGCAGCGGGCCTGAGTAGAGCACTTCGCTATCGCAGTTGGCGCCTTTTTTAGCCACCGTCATCGAGCTGCCATTGAGGCAGATGTGGACCTGCCCTTTGTATTTGAAGGCAGGTTCGGTGATCGTTGCTAGCTGCGCGTTAGTCGCCGGCGGGATCAGGGCTGGCGAGCTGGTCAGGAAGGTGCCGACGAAGTTTGGAGTGCCGGAGCAGCTCGAGCCGGAGTGTTCGACTCCCGAGGTCGAGTACCAGCCTTTCCCTGATGCGCTTACCTCTACCGCATCGCTTGGAGTCCTTCCAAACGTGGGTTGGCCGCAGATAACTAGAGAGTCGTTGGTGTGAATGGGGCCATTGATCGAATCGCCGCCGACAAAGGAGATCACCTTGCAGTACTGTCCTCCAGAGTTGGGGATTTTGGCGCTATTGCGACCTTCCAAGAGGGTCTTGGAGCACTGTTCGTAAGCCCCTTTGATCGTTGCTTCATCGCCGTATGTCACCGGATCGAAGGTCTCCAGCTGGGTGAAGTAGACGTAGTCGAGGAAGCTCGATGGCCTGAAGGTGGCGGTGATCGAGACTTGCGCTTTACCGACGAAGCCGGTGGAGCGGATGCGGAACGTGCCCTTGGTCGACCCGAGCGACTCGAGCATGGTCTGAGTCGCGGTGACGATTGTGGTCGGGTCGCAGATGGGGTTTCCGTTGGCCGGAAGGAGTTCGATCGCGTAGGTGGCGCTCGGATCGCCGGGTACCTGACGCCGGTTTGTGGTCGAGCCCGGCTGGTTGACCGCGCTGGGCGGGGTGACTTTCGTGCATTTGGCCCAGTAGCCGTTATCGCTGTGGAGGTGGAAGGAGTAGTCGTTGATCCCCGCTTTGGCGGCCTCGTAGGCGCGCTTGCGCTGCAGGTCGCGGCCGGTCGGGTTGATGTCCCCGCCGACGGCGTTAACGGTGACGAGGGCGATCAGGGCGACCATCGAGAGGCCGATCGTGGTCATGATCATCGTGAACCCGCCCTCGTCCTTCAGGCTCTTTCTTATTGACATGGCAGGCTCCCGGCTTCTGCTTCAAAGGATGGAGGGGTGAGGCGGAGCATCGCGCTGTTCGCGACGCTGGCTCCGACGTTGCTGTCGCTGTTGGATGTTGTGGGTGGAAACCCGGTGAAGGCGACTTTGACCTGGATCACCGAGTTTGCTTCGGTCAGGCCGAGTTCTTTCGGCGGGACTGCGACCAGGTTTCCGTTCGAGTAGGTGTAGTAGCTGAAGATCGCGCTGCTCGGCGGGGTCGGCGTGACGTTCGAGGCGAGAGTCTGTTTCCCAATCGGTGTTTCGGAGAATTTCGGGGGCATGCCACCGAGCGAGGGGTAGTCGGTCTCGACCAGGCTGGTGCCGCTGAGCGCGACTTTGCTGAGGATCGGTTTGACCGTCGATGAGGACCCTTCCGATGCGGTGGAGTGGCTGAAGATGAGCGTGGTCCCGGTGCTGCCGACCTGGACCGGGGCGATCTTTGGCGTCACGCAGGCCGAGTGCAGCTGTTCGATGACCTTGACCAGCGAGATGCGAGCGTTCTGCGTGGCGTGGACGCGGGCGGTGACCCGGGCGCTGGCGTGCATGGAGGTGATCATCAGTGTCGTCAAAGCGGTGAGCACGACCATCCCCAGCGCGGTGCCGACGACCAGCTCGACCAAGGTGGTGCCGCGCTCGTCGGCGAGCTGAAGCCGTCGCCTCAGCATGTTTGCCCGCTCACGGAACCGCTGCCCGAGACGTCGAGGTTGAGCGTCGTGGCGCTGGTTAGGCTCTGGACGACGACGCCGCTTTTTTTGATCCGTCGGTTCGTCCCGGCGACGTTTGCAGAGGCGCAGACTTCATAGGTCCCCCAGGGAAGGCCGGGGTCGGCGAGCACCCCTTTTTCGGTCTCTTTTTCGACCGTGGCGTAGATCCGTTCGAACGAACAGGTCCCGGTGATCTTGACTTTCGCGCCAACGATCGGCGTGCTTCCGGTTTTGACCGTGAGGTTGAGTGCCGGCACCTGGACGCTCGGTACCGGAGGGGGGACCGCTGCCCCACGAGGGACGGTGATTGCGGTTACTGCAGCCGCCCCCGGGGCACCGGATTCGCTTTTCGGGTTCGGGTTGTTGGAGGTGCAGGAACCCGCGTAGACGGCATACGGCGAGGTGAAGGGGAAGAGTTCTTTGGCTTCGACCGTCGGCGCGGGGATGCCGCCGACCGAGCTGAACGACTTCGCCGTTTCCATGCCCTGGTTGAAGACCATGATCGAGTTTTGGCTCGATTCTTTGAATTCGGTTGTGCTGCCAACCCGATAGACGAAAGGCGCCGTGAAAGAACCCGGCAGGTCATAGCGGAGTTCGACCGGCTGGGTGCCTTGTTCGCTCACGCCCACCGTCTTCTGGCTCGGTGGTTTGCCGTTTTCGGCGACCAGCCCCGGGGCCGACGGGGTCATCGTGTAGTTCCCTTTCGGAATATCGCCGAAGATCGCACAGCCGGTTTCGTCGGTCGTCCTCACGGCTGTCGTCGGACCCAACAACGATATTCCGACGCCGGAGAGGCCGCCGCCGGCGGCATTGAGCACCGAGACGATGATGGAACCGTTTTTCGGGTTGAGCGATCCGGTAACCGGCGAGAAGACGCTGCGGATTACGCTCGGCTTGCGTCCTCCCATGCCGGGCCAGGTCACTTTCGAGGTGATCTGCACATAGTCGGCTTTGATGTTTCCGCCGGTGCAGGAAACCCCGCCGGCGTTGTTGTTGACGAAGACCCCGCTCGATTCGATCGTGAACGTGGTGCCGTCGAGTTTCGGGTGGGTGGTTTGTTCCAGCCCGTCGAGGCTGGTCAACCTCATCGCCCGCAGCCGGGCTTGGTCTTCCTGGGCGACCGCGTAGCCCTTTGCGCCGTCGCGCTGCTCGCCGGCTGAGTGAGTCGTTGTCTGGAGGAGGGCGAGGGCGCCGCTGGCGACGATTGCGAGGACGAGCGCGCTAACCAGGACCTCGATCAGCACAAAGCCCCCTTCCGAGGGGCTTGAGCGCGCGGGCTTGATGGGCATAGCCCTCCATCGGAGGTCGGGCCTTGCGCCTTTAGCTATTCAGTGCGGCAAATGCCCATCGGATCTGGCATCCGTCAAAACTTCAGTAAGTGAAGCTATGTCGCTACACTTGCTGAAGCGAGGCCCTTAGGCACGTTTCGCCTCGTTTCGCCTATGAGCGCTGCAAGCAACTCCCAATGTCCTGTCTGCCGCACGGCCCAAGTGGTCTGTGGCAAGTGGACCCTCCTCGTCATCCGCGACCTGGCCGAAGGGTCTAGTCGTTTTTGCGAGCTGGAGCGCTCGCTTGAGGGAATCAGCCCGCGCACGCTCTCCTTGCGCCTGCGGGCGTTGGAAGAGGAGGGGATCGTCGAGCGCCAGACCTTCCCCGAGGTCCCGCCGCGGGTCGAGTACGCGCTGACCGAGAAGGGCGAGGCGCTGGTTCCCCTGGTCGAGGACATGCGCCGCTACGGCACCCGCTGGCTCTTCGAAGACGCCGCCGAGCCGGCAGCCGCAGTCGTCTAGCGCCGACTGTCTTTGCAAGCGTCCGTGCAGGCGCAGGAGCGCCAGGCACGGACGGGAAGCGAGGGGCGTGCGCGATCGCCTGCTCACCGAATCGCTGACCCGCCTTGCCTCCGAGGCGGCGATCAAGCTCAGCTCGCTCGTCGCCGGCGGGGACCAGATCCCGTTTGACGTCGACACCGACAATGGCGATGACTCGCTCTTTTACAGCTACCGGCCGCTGACCTCCGTCTACGTGCGCGAACGCGAGGCCGAGCTGCATGGACTGGATGCCTTCGGCCCGGCCCGCGACGCGGTCGCCACCGCCGGCATCGCCGCCGCCTACCTCGAAGCCCGTGGAGAGCAGGTCCCGGGTGAGCCCGGTGAACGGGCCGCACAGATGCTCACGGTCTTCCTCGCCTCCCTCTGGGACGGCTGCACCGAACTCTCGCTCGACCACGAGCGCCTGAAAAACGCGCTTGCCGTGCTCGATGCCGAGACGCGCAGCGCCGAGGAGGCCGACGTGCTGATCGCGCCGCTGGTCGGCCTGCGCATGCCGCTGCCGCGCCTGCAGCTTCCGCACGGCGTCCAGATCGTCCGCGCCGACGCGATCGAGGCACCGATCGAGGCGATGCGCAGCGAGGGCATGGGCCGCGTCGCCTGGCAGCCGCAGTTCCTCGCCCTTGCCGAGCAGGGCGACGGTCCCGACAGCGCCGATTCTGCCCTGCACCAGCTAGGTGAGCTGGTCAGCGTCATGCACCTCTTCAAGTCCGGCAGCATCGGCCTCGGCCCCTATGCCTTCGCCCCCACCGGTGAGGAGCGTTGGGCGCGGCTCGCCACGGGCGCGCCTTCGACCCGACCCGGGTCGTATGAGCTGAGCGAGGAGGAGGCGATCCGCCTGGCCGAGTTCGCGGCGACGCTGGAGGCCCGCCCCGATCCCGATGGCGCTCTGGCCTGGGCCGTCGGCCGCTTCGAGATGGGCTGCGGCCGCGAGTCCGCGCTCGCGGGCCTCAGCGATCATCTGCTGGCACTGCGCGCGGTGCTCGATGGCCACGGCCCCGTCGGCGCCTCGCTGCCGATGCGCGCCTCGGCGCTGATCGCCGACGAGAGCGTCGACCGGATCGAGTCACGCGAGCGGATCGAGAGCGCCCTCGAGCTGGAGCGCTCGCTGATGAACGGAACACCTTCCTTGCCGGGGCTCGCGATGGCTGGCTGGATCGAGGAAGGCGTGCGCCGCATCCTGCGCGACGCCGCCCTCGGTGAGCTCAGCACCGACCTCAACACAGCCGCCGACGAGACCCTGATCGCCACCGGCCTCGGCGCCGGCGACACCGAGATCGCGGTCTCCGAGGAGATCGCGGCACCAGAGGAGATCGTCGTTTCGCGGGAGACCCCGATCGTCGATGAAGCCCCGATAGCCGACCTACGGCCGCCCGAGGAGGAGCACCACATGGACAAAGAGACCCGCATCCTCGAGCCGATTCCGGACGAGGGAGAGATTCGCATCACCGCCACGCCTTGGCTGGATGAGGTCGAGGCCCCGGACAGCACCCTCGACTTCCCCGCGATCGAGGGCGACGTCCAGCATCGCGAGCGGATCGACACGCCCCGCGTGCGCCACCTCTTCCCGGTGCCCGAGGACGCGGACTGGGAGGTCCGCGAGCTCAAGTACGACCACTACCGCGCCAGTTAGGCGCGGCCCGCGGCGATCTCGATCCGCTCCTCGCTGCTGGCGAACAGGTAGCGGTTGATCTCGGCCAGGCCGGCGAGATCGTGGACGTCCTCGTCCAGGTAGGGCACGCGGATCACGCCCTGGGCGCGTAGCTCGCGGGCGAGGCGCTCGATATTGCGTGTGTCGCGCTCGGCCAGCGCCTGGTAGTCGGCGTAGTTCGCGGTTACCCGTTTCGCCAGGTCCTCGTCGCCGAGCTTCTCGCCCAACTCCGTTTCGAGGTCCCCTCCGTTTCCGCGCAGCTGCTCGGCCGGGTAGTGGACCTTGTTGACGATCACGCCACCGAAGGGCAGCTTTGCCTCGACCAGCTTGCGGTGGAAGTAGACGGCCTCGTCGACCGGCTCGCCCTGCGGGCCGCAGACGACGAGGAAGCAGGTGTGGGGATCGGCGAGCAGGCTGTTGACCCGCTTGGCCCGTGCCTGGAAGCCGTCGACCATGCCGCTGAAGGCGTTGAAGAACTCGGCCAGGTCGGCGAGCAGGTCGAAACCGACGATGCGCTTGAAGACGGAGAGTGCCACCGAGGCCCCGCGCCCGGCGACCTTCGCGGCGAAGCCCGTCGGCTTCATGAAGACGCGCAGCGAGCGACCCTCGATGAACTGGGTGAGACGTTTCGGCGCGTCGAGGAAGTCGAGCGCGTTGCGGGTGGGTGGGGTGTCGAGCACCAACAGGTCGAACTGGCCTTCGCTGTGCAGCTCGAAGAGCTTCTCCATCGCCATGTACTCCTGCGAGCCGGCCAGGGCGCTGGAGATCTGCTGGTAGATGCGGTTGCCGAGCACCCGGTCGCGGGCCTCCTCGTCCGGTGCCTGGCGGGCGACGAGCTCGTCGAAGGTCGCCTTGGCGTCGAGCATCATCGCCCAGAGCTCGCCCCTGATCTCGAGGCCGTGCCGCTCGAAGAGGGCAGGATCCACCTGCGTGGCCTCGTTGCCGAGCTCCTTCAAGCCGAGCGAGTCGGCGAGCCGCTTCGCCGGGTCGATCGTCAGCACGCAGACCTTGAGGCCACGCGCCGCCATTCCCGCCGCGATCGCCGCCGAGGTGGTCGTCTTGCCGACACCGCCCGAGCCGGCGCAGATGCAGATGTCCTTGCCGTCGAGGATCTCTCCGACAGCGGGCATCAGCTCAGCCTCCTCGAGAGCTGCCGGGCTCCCTCGACGCCGAGCTCTGGCTCGAAGAGGAAGGGCAAGGTCTTGACCGGGGCCTTCACCCGGCGGCGCAGGCGGGCCAGCTGGGCGCGCTGGGAGCGGGCCCGATTGTGCTCGGAGAGCCCGGCTCGGGCCGCCGCTCGCACGGCACCGTTCTCGCCCGTCGCGAGCTCCGCGAGTCGCTCGCCCTCCTCGTTGGAGAAGCGCTCGGGGTAGAGCCCGTTCATGTAGATGCGGTCGACGGCGACGCCGACGTCGTCACGCAGGTCCTGCTCGAGTGCGGCCGACTCGTTGACCGGCATCTCCTCGGGCAGGGCGACGATCGCCACACCGGTGTGCTCGCGATCGGTGATCAGGCGGTCGAGCTGCTGGGCCTGCGAGTGGATCGGCCCAACCCGGGCGATTGCGGCGAAGGTGCGCGGCGTCTGCAGGAAGCCGATGCCGTGACCGGTGGCGGGAGCGTCGACGATCACCAGGTCGTACTTGCGGCCGCTCTTGACCTTGCGGTCGAGCTGGGCCAGCTCCCAGATCTTGCCGATCGTGACCAGCTCTTTGAGGCCCGGCGTGGCGGCGGCGAGATAGTTGAAGATGCGGCTGCGGAAGAGCATGTCGCGCATCGCCCGCACCTTGAGCTGGAGCAGCACGTACTCGCGCATCGACTCGTCGGGGTCGATCGAGATCGACCAGAGGTTCTCCTCCATCTCGACCTCGTGGAAGCCCACCTCGGTGTGCTCGAACATCCGCGAGGCGTTCTCCTGGGAGGAGACCTCGCAGACGATCGTCCGCTTGCCTTCGGCGGCGGCGCGCAGGCCAAGCCCCACGGCGACCGTGGTCTTGCCGACGCCGCCCTTGCCGGTGACGAAGACCAGTCGCTTGTCGAGGAGATCGTTTACCGGGTGATTCCTAGCAATTTCTGGGGCCAGCAGGAAAAGCGAGTAGCCATGCGAATACCCGCGCAATGGGATTCCTTAGCCGCAAGAACAAGTTCGCGCCCGCGCCTGCCGTGGACGAGCCGCATCCAATCGTCGAAGAGTTGCAGCAGATGGAGGAAATGGTGCCCGAGTCGAAGCCGGAGTCACCTGTGGTCGATCGGCAGCCCGAGTCCGCGCCTGAGCCGACTCCTGAGCCTGCACCTGAGCCGGTGGTAGTCGCGGAGGCCGATGAGCCGGAGCGATTCATGCCGCGGGACCTGCTGGCGCCTAGCAGGCATGAGGTCGTGGTGGAGAAGGCTGAGCCGGAGGCACCGGTTAAGCATGCGGAGATCATCGCTTTCGCCAATCAGAAGGGTGGAGTGGCCAAGACCACGACCACGCTGAATCTTGCTGTCGCCTTTGCTGAGTCGGGTCACAGGGTGCTTTGCGTGGACCTGGATCCGCAGGGGAACCTGACCATGAGCCAGGGGATCGATCCGGACAAGGTGGAGAAGAGCCTTTACGACGTGCTGGTGCACGACATGCCGATCGCGGAGATCATCCAGCACCGCGAGATCGACATCGCCGTCGCCTCGATCGACCTGGCCGGCGCAGAGATCGCGATGAGCACCAAGATCGGTCGCGAGCGCTCGCTGGAGAAGGCGCTGAAGGAAGTCTCCGGCGACTACGACTTCGTTTGCATAGACACACCGCCGAGCCTCGGACTGTTGACGATCAACGCGCTCACTGCCGCCAACAAGGTGATCGTCCCGGTTCAGTGCGAGTATTTGTCGATGCGCGGACTGGTCCAGCTCCAGAACACGCTGAAGATGATCCAGGAGAACCTCAACCCGGACGTCAAGATCGAGGGCATCCTGCCGACCATGCTCGACACTCGCACCGTCCACGCCAAGGAGGCGGTGGAGATCCTCGAGGAGAACTTCGGCGAGCTGGTCTTCAAGTCGCGCATCCGCAAGGCGATCAAGTTCGCCGAGGCCCCGGTCAAGGGCGCCAGCGTGCTCAAGTACGATCCGCAGAGCAACGCCGCGGGGTACTACCGTGATCTGGCGAAGGAGGTTCTGGAGCATGAGTCGGCGTAAGCGGGCGAGTATGCGCGAGGGGCCACTTTCGGATCTCTTCAGGTCAACGGCTGACGACGAGAATTCAAAGGGCTCGGCCACGGGTCCCGCCGCGGAGCCGGAGGGGCCTGCGGGCGGGGCCTCCGTTCTCGGCCCCACCGACTCCACGTCACCCGTGGGTGAGACGCCTGACTCCGAGGGCCAGAGGTCCGAAGAGCACAGCCATGAGGAGACTCCGCCTGAGCGACTCAAGCGTGTGTTCTCCGAGGAGCCGCAGCATGGCCGCCGGGAGATTGAGCAGATCGTCGAGTCGCCTCGGTACGGGCGGGAGGAGCCTGAGTACGAGCCGCCGGGGAGTGGGGAGCCGCATCAGCCTGTGATTCGGGTTGTGGGTGTTGGCGGCGGCGGTGTGAACGCGGTCAACCGCATGGTCGAGGCGCGGATTCCGGGTGTCGAGTTCATGGCGGTCAACACAGATCTTCAGTCGCTGCAGCTCTGCATGGCCGACGTCACGGTTCACATCGGCGACGAGGCGACGCGCGGGCTTGGCGCCGGCGCCGATCCCGAGCTCGGCCACCGCTCCGCTTTCGAGGAACAGGACAAGATCAAGCGCCTGCTCAAGGGCTCCGACATGGTCTTCGTCGCCGCCGGCGCCGGTGGCGGCACGGGTACCGGCGCCGCTCCGGTGATCGCCCGCCTCGCCCGCGAGGTCGGCGCGCTCACGGTCGGAATCGTCACCAAGCCGTTCAGCTTCGAGGGCAGCCGCCGCGGCAACCAGGCCAACAAGGGCATCGACGAACTCGCCGCCGAGGTCGACACGCTGATCGTCGTCCCCAACGATCGCCTGCTCGAGGTGCTCGACGAGCAGACCTCGATGGTGGAGGCCTTCCAGGTCGCCGACGACGTGCTGCGCCAAGGCGTGCAGGGCGTCTCCGACCTGGTCACGCTCCCGGCTGTGATCAACCTCGACTTCGCCGACGTGCGCACCATCATGTCGGAGGCGGGCCGGGCGCTGCTCGGCATCGGCATGGGCCACGGCAACGACCGGGCCGTGCTGGCGGCCGAAAAAGCGATTTCTTCGCCCCTGCTGGAGACCTCGATGGAGGGCGCTCGGGCGATCCTGCTCTCGATCACCGGCGGCGCCGACCTCTCGCTGGTCGAGGTGAGCGAGGCGGCCAAGCTGGTCGGCGAAGCGGCTCATCCCGATGCCAACATCATCTTCGGCGCCAACGTCGACGAGGAGCTCAAGGACCAGGTCTGGGTGACGGTCGTCGCTACCCGCTTCGATGGCCGTCCGGCCCCGCAGCGGCGGGTCGCGGAGCCGACCATCCGGCGCACCAAAGAGGCGCCACGCGGCCGACGCTCCGGCGAGCTCGGCATCGACGTCCCAGAGTTCCTGCCCGGGTAGCCGGCTCGCCCTTGAGCGCGGCGATTGGCACGGTGACTCCCGGGGGTTCCAATCCGTGCCAATCGACACGCGAAACTGTGTTTTGAGCGGGGTCGTCGCCGCGGGTCACCCACTTTCCGCCGAGGCCGGGGCGGAGGTTCTGCGCAACGGCGGCAACGCGGTCGATGCCGCGGTCGCCGCGGCGCTCGCCTCCTTTGCGGTCGAGAGCCCGCTCACTGGCTTCGGCGCCGGCGGCTTCATGATGGTCCACCGCGATGGCGAAACCGTGCTGCTCGACTTCTTTGTCGCGGCGCCGGGCCAGGACGGGGTCGAGCGGGGCGCCGAGCTGGTCCCCGTTCCGGTCCATTTCGATGCCGAGACGGTGCAGACGTTCTACATCGGCCCGGCCTCCTGCGGTGTCCCCGGGACGGCAGTCGGACTGGAGGCGGCGCTGCGGCGCTTCGGCACGATGCCGCTCGCGGCGCTGGCCGAGTCCGGCATCCACCTCGCCCGCGACGGCGCGCCCGTCAACGCCGAGCAGGCCTACATCCTCGACATCCTCGAACCGATCCACGCACGCCTGGAGGGGACGCGGGAGCTGTATGCGCCGGCCGGCCACACCCTGCGCGAGGGCGAGATCTTCCGCTTCGCGGAGCTGGCCGACGCGCTCGAACGATTCGGCGCCGAGGGCGCCGAGCCCTTCTGCCGTGGCGAAGTGGCGGCGGCGCTGAGCGACTACGTAATCGAGAACGGGGGCACTCTTGGCCGGGGCGACATCGCCAGCTACGCGCCGATCGAGCGCGAGCCGATCAGTGCCAGCTTTCGCGGCACTGAGGTGCTGACCAACCCGCCACCCTCCTCTGGGGGCATCCTGATCGCCTACTGCCTTGGCTTGCTCGAGCGGCTCGGGGAGCGCAGCGGTCCCGAGCAGCTCGTCGCCGCGATGGGTGCTGCCAACGCCGCCCGCGGCGACGCGTTTGCCGAGGCGCTGTACGGCACGGGCCTCGAGGCGAGCCTGCTCGATCCCACGGCTCTCGACGCTGCTGCCGGCGACCTGCTCGGCTCTACGACCCACATCTCGGTCCTGGACAAGGACGGAATGTGCGCCAACGTGACCTGCTCGAACGGCTCGGGCTCCGGGGTGCTGGTGCCGGGCACCGGCGTGATCCTCAACAACATGCTCGGCGAGGAGGACCTCAACCCGCTTGGCTTCCACGCAATCGCCCCAGGGCGAAGGGTGCCGTCGATGATGGCGCCGACGGTGGTGCTGCGCGACGGCGAGATCGAGCTGGGCCTTGGCAGCGCCGGCTCGAACCGCATCCGCTCGGCGATCCTGCAGACGATCGTGCGGGCGGTGGAGCAAGGGATGAGCGCCGGCGACGCCGTGCGCGCGCCGCGGCTGCACTTCGAGCAGGGAGTCGTCCAGGCCGAGCCGGGAATTGACGAGGAGGCGCTGGCGCGGATCGAGGCCCGCGGCGTGCCGGTCCTGCGCCGGCCAGCGATCAACCTCTTCTTCGGCGGCACCCAGGCCGTCGTTCGCGAGCGGGGCACCGGCGCGCTGAGCGGCGGCGGCGATCCGCGCCGTGGCGGTAGCGTGGCGGCCGCATGATCGACTTTGAAGCCGAGGGGCTGCTCGACGGGCTCGAGGGCGATGCCCGCCGAGACCGCCTCGCGCTGCTCGAGCAGCTGGCCGGGGAAGGGGTGCCGCTGGAAGAGCTGCGCCAAGCGGTCGCGGCCGGCCGCCTCACCCTGTTGCCGGTCGAGCGCGGTCTCGCCGGAGACGGTCCCCGCTACACCCCCCGCGAGATCGCCGAGATCTCCGGCGGGAACCTCGACCTGCTGCAGCGAGCCAGCGCCGCCCTCGGCATTCCCTATCCAGACCCCGACGAGCGTTCCCTCAACGAGGCCGACCTCGAAGCCGCCCGCCGCGTCAAGGCCTTCCTCGATGCCGGCCTGCCCGAGGACGGCATCGTCCAGGTGGCGCGAACGATCGGCATGGGGACGGCCCGCATCGCCGAGGCCAACCGCGAGCTGACCGTGCGCACGCTGATGCAGCCGGGGGACACCGAGCGCGACCTCGCCCTGCGCTTCGCGGCCGCGGCCGAGCACATGCTGCCCATCTTCGAGCCGACCCTTCTCTACGCGGCCCGCGCGCATCTGCTCGAGCAGATTCGTCGCGACGTGATCGGCACCGCCGACCTCGCCTCCGGAGAGCTGGGCGCGACAAGCGAGATCTCGGTCTGCTTCGCCGACCTGGTCGGCTTCACCAAGCTCGGCGAGGAGATCGCCCCGGAAGAGCTCGGCCTCGTCGCCGGCCGCCTCGAGGAGATGGCCACCGCGGTCGCCGAGCCGCCGGTAAGGCTGGTGAAGACGATCGGGGACGCGGCGATGCTGGTCTCGAGCGAGGCGGAAGCGATGACCGAAGCCGCGTTGCGCTTGGTCGAGGCCTCCGACGAGGAGGGCGAGGAGTTCCCGCGTCTGCGCGCGGGGCTTGCTCGCGGCCTCGCGGTTGCCCAGACCGGTGACTACTACGGGCCACCGGTCAACCTGGCCAGCCGGATCACCGGCGTCGCCAAGCCTGGCAGCGTCCTTGCCGACACCGAGACGAAGAAGGCTGCCGCGGACGCCTTCGAGTACTCCTATGCCGGCGAGCGCCGCCTCAAGGGATTCGACTCCCGGGTCAAGCTCTACCGCGTGCGTCGCGGCGAGCACCCCTAATCCGGGGAAGAAAATCGGCGCTTTCTCGAGCTCGTTCACGTTGCCGAGCTACCGTTGCCGAGGACTCGTTGAAGGGTCTTAGGGTCTATGACCCCCAAAACCCTTCAACGAACTCTAGGCCGGCTTGTGGCCGGAGACGAGCAGGTTGTAGAAGAGCTCGGCGGGGAGGTGCGGCTCGAGCAGCCGCGAGTCGACCTTCTGCAGGGCCATGTAGCTGTTGAAGGCGAAGCGGCGCCAGCCCCAGGAGATCGACTCGGGTTCGGCGCTCGACTCCACCGTCCGCAGGCCCCAACCCCAGGCGTTGGCGAGCAGCTCCTCGCCGCCGACGTGGCGGTCCTCGAAACCGGCTTCGCGCAGCAGGCGCCGCAGGTCGGCGGGGGCGAAGGCGTGGACATCGACCTCGCCCTCGAGTGCGTGGCCGTCGGATTGCGCCATCTCGGCGGTGGCGCGCGGTTGCGCACCAACCACTCGTCGCCAGGCCGGGGCGGCGAGCAGGCCGGCTTGCTTGGGCAGGGCAGCCAGGCGGTCGCCGTAGCGCGAAGGCTCGCCGGCGAAGGCGATCGCTCCGCCAGGTCGCAGCACGCGCAGGAATTCGGCGAAGGCCTTGTCGAGGTCGGGGATGTGGTGGAGGACCGCGTGGCCGAAGACGAGGTCGAAGCTTTCGTCCTCGAAGGGCAGGACCTCGGCCTCGGTCTGGACCGTCTCGACCTCGAGCCCCAGTCCTGTGGCGGTATTCGCCAGCCGCTTCAGCATCCCCGGCGAGATGTCGGTGGCGGTGAGCCGCTCGATCGCGCCGAGCTGGAGAAGGTTGAGCGAGAAGTAGCCGGTGCCGGAGCCGATCTCGAGCCCGTCTCCAAAGCTGGCGCCGCCACCGCCCAGCGCCTTGACCAGCTTCTGTCGCACCTGCTCCTGGCCGGTCGCGCCGAAGTCGATGCCCCACTTGGCGTCGTACTCCTCAGCGGCGGCGTCGTGGTAGCGCGTGTTGGCGTCCTTGATGTGCTCCGGCGTCGCTGTGGGGGAGGCGGGCATGGCGCGGAACTCTACGTGGATTGGCGTAACGCACGGGGTGCTGGCCGCTCAATACGGTCCCTCCCCGTGGCTCGCGAGTACGTCCAGCTGAACCAGCCCGAAGGGGTGCCGCCGCTGCCGCTAACCGGCGAGCGAACGCTGCCGGACCTGCCCGAGGAGAACTACTGGTACCGCCGTCACCTCGTCGTCTACGAGTGGATCGCGGCGCGCGTCGGCGGCAGGCGCGTCGTCGACATGGCTTGCGGCGAGGGCTATGGCTCAGACGTGCTCGCCAGCTCGGCCGCCGCCGCGGTCGGGGTCGACGCCAATCCCGAAGCGCACGAGCACGCCCGCCTGCGCTACGTGCGGCCGAACCTGCGCTTCGAGCGCGACCTGGTCGAGTCTTTCGCCGAGCCCTGCGACGCCGTCGTCTTCCTGCAGACGATCGAGCACGTCCAGGACGCCGGCGCGATCTTCGACCACTTCCGCTCGATGCTGTCTCCTGGCGGCGTCGCTTACGTCTCCACGCCAAACCTGCTCACGCTCGCCCCTCCCGGCGCGGAGAAGTCCGACAACCCATGGCACGTGCACGAGTACAGGGCGGAGGAGTTCCGCGCCCTCTGCGAGGGTCACTTCCCCCGCGTCGAGATGCTCGGTCTCTTCCACGCTCGCAAGCTGCGCGCGCACGAGCTGGCGCTGAGGCTCGGCTGGGACCGGGTCCATAAGGCGTTGCGCCTGACCGGCCCCTTCTATGACCGCTTCACGCCGGCGATCGCCGCCTCCGACTTCAAGCTGGAGCACGGCGATCTCGATCGCGCGCTCGACTTTCTCGCCGTCTGCCATGCCCCCTGAGGAGAGCGCCGGCGACCTCGCCATCGTCCTGCACTCCCACATGCCCTACGTCGAGGGCTTTGGGACCTATCCGTTCGGCGAGGAGTGGCTGTTCGACGCGGTGATCCGCTCCTACCTGCCCGTGCTCGAGGTGGCCGAGCGGCTGACGATGACGGTGACCCCGGTCCTCGCCGACCAGCTCGAGGACGCGGGGGTGAGGGAGCGCCTGCGGCGCTTCCTGGTCGATTGGCGGATCGCGGCGGCCGAGGCGGACCGCGACGAGGTCGACGCCGAATGCCGCGCGGCCTGCGAAGCCGAGGAGGCGCGCTATCGGCATTCCCTGGCGTTGCTCGACGCGCACGGCGGCGATCCCCTGCGCCCCTTCCAGGAGGCGGCGGCGGAGGGCCGGATAGCCTTGGCGACCTCGGCCGCCACCCACGCGGTGCTGCCGCTCGTCGCGACGCGGAAGGGCCTGCGGCTGCAGCTCGACGCCGGCGTCCGCTCGCACCGGCGACGGTTCGGCTGGGACGGCGGCTTCTGGCTGCCGGAGTGCGGTTATGAGCCGGGATTGGAGTGGCGCCTGGCCGAGGAGGGAGTGCGCTGGTTCTTCGTCGACCAGAGCAGGCACGACGAGGAGCCGCTGGCGGCGCTGGCACCGATCGCCACGGAGGCCGGGCCGGTGGCGCTACCGATCGACTGGGAGGCGATCCAGTGGCTCTGGTCGCTGCGGGGGTATCCCTCCGATCCGGCCCACGCCCAGTTCGCCGGCGAGTCCCTGCGGGGCGTGCGGATCTGGAAGGTCGGCGGCGGTGGCTATGACCCGGCCGCGGCCGAAGCGGCCGCGCGCCGGCAGGCCGGGGAGTTCCTCGCCGCTACGGCCGAGCGGCTGCGCGAGTACAGCTCGGCGGCGGGTCGCCGTGGCCTGCTCGTCTTCGCGATCGACACCGAGCTGCTCGGCCACTGGTGGTCGGAGGGCGCGCTCTGGTTGCGAGAGGTCTTGGCCAGGGCCGAGAGCGCCGGGGTGCGCCTGCTCACGGTGCCGGAGGCTCTGGCCGAGCACCCGCCGGTCGAGCGCCCGCTTCAGGCGTCCACCTGGGGTGAGGAAAAGGACCTCAGCACCTGGGACTCGCCGGCGGTCGCCGATCTCGCCTGGGGAGCGCGGCGGTTGGAGCTTCGTCTGCTGCGAGCGCTCTCAGGCGGATTGCGCGGCGATGCCGCGGAACGCGCCGCCCGCGAGCTGCTTGCGACCCAATCGAGCGATTGGGCCTTCCTCGACCAGCGGGGCCAGGCGGGCGACTACGCGTACTGGCGCGCGATTTCGCACTCCCAAGCGGCCCTGGAGGCCATAGACTCTCCGGCCATCGCCGACCCGCGCATGCGCGCACTAGCCCCTGATCTGAGCCTCTCGCCGCTGCTGCAGCCGTGACTCGCGTCCTCATCCTCTCCTGGGAGTACCCGCCCCTGATCGAGGGGGGTCTCGCCCGGCACGTGCGCAAGCTCTCCGAGGCGCTGGTCGATCGCGAGGTCGAGGTCCACGTCCTCACCCGCGGCGGCGAGGAGTCGCCGGCCGAGGAGCGGCGCGGGGGAGTGACCATCCATCGCATCCGCGAGCCCAAGCGCCCCACCGACCTCGGCGAGTTCGTCGCCTGGGTCGAGCGGATGAACTCGGACATGCTCGCCGCCGGGGTCGAGCTCGGCGACCGCTATAGCTTCGACCTCGTCCACGGCCATGACTGGCTCGTCGCCAACGCCTGCGACCACCTCGCCAAACGCTTCGACGCGCCGCTGGTGACGACGATCCACGCGACCGAGCACGGTCGCCACCAGGGCTGGGTCGACAAGCACCCGCAGACCTACATCCACGGCGTCGAGCGCTGGATCACCAACCGCTCCAACCGCGTGATCGCCTGCTCCCACTACATGCGCGAGCAGATCGCCGACATCTTCGGCGTCGACGAGGGTCGCGTCTCGGTCATCCCCAACGGCATCGACCCCGACGACCTGCAGCCGCAGGACCCCGACGAGCTGACCCGCCTGCGGTCCGAGTTCGCCGCTCCCGAGGAGAAGCTGGTCCTGCTGATCGGCCGGCTCGTCTACGAGAAGGGATTCCAGCTCGCCCTCGAGGCGATGCCGCGGCTGATCGAAGAGGTGCCCGGCACCCGCTTCCTGATCGCCGGCTCCGGCACCCACGAGGCGGAGCTGCACAAGCAGGCCGAGGAGCTTGGGCTGATGGAGCACGGCACCTTCCTCGGCTGGATCGGCGACGACGTTCTGCACTCGCTATACAAGATCGCCGATCTCACCGTGGTGCCATCGATCTATGAGCCCTTCGGCCTGGTCGCGCTGGAGGCGATGGCCTCCGGCTGCCCCTGCATCGTCGCCGACACCGGCGGCCTGCGCGAGGTCGTGCCCCACGAGGAGGCCGGCCTGCGCTTCCGCGCCCACGATCCCGAAGCGCTGGCGGAGGTCGCGCTCCGCGTCCTCTCCGACGACGAGCTCGGCCGCAGCCTCGTCGCCGAAGCCTACGAGCACCTGCGTCGCTTCGACTGGGGCGACGTCGCCGAGCAGACCGCTGTCGTCTACGCCGATTTGGTCGGCGAGACGACCCGCGCCTAGCCCCGCTGCGCTCCCTCGCCGGAGTCCCGCGGTTTGAACTTGCCGAGCCGAGTGCCGCCGGGCTCCCAGTCCATGCCGACCAGCAACTCGTCGGCCGAGACTTCGAGCGAGCCGATCAGCTTGATTAGCGTGTCGACGCGAGCGATGCGCAGGCCGCGCTCGAGCTGACTGATCTCGGTGCGGTGCAGCGAGGCGCGGACGCTGAGCTCCTCCTGCGAGAGGTCGGCGCGCTTGCGACAGCGACTCAGGTTTTCCCCAAAGCGGGCAGCGATGTCCATGGAAACGTATTGTCTTCCAGGGAGCGATCCACACCGTCCGCGCAGGAGGCTGCACCGCCGCAGGCCAGTCCACAGTTGCTCTCAGAGTGAAATGTATCAGCTATCAGACAACACACTTCATTCTTGGTAAGGTTCTTGCGCGTCGGCGATCATTCTCGCTGAACGCGAAGAAGACCGGTGAAGCTCTATCTCGATTCGAGTGCTCTCGTAACGCGCTACGTCGAGGAGGCAGGAAGCCTTCAGGTGCGAACAGCGATAAGGGCTGCGGATCTAGGCCGAGATCTACTCTGCCGGCGGGGGCAGCGTGGTGTGCGCTTGCGGGTCGGGCTCGACCGGGTTGGGCCAGCGCAGCTCCTGCGGCTCCTCGCGCATGCGGATCACCCGGGCGGGGATGCCGGCGACGACGGCGTTGGCGGGGACGTCCTTGGTGACCACCGAGTGGGTGCCGACGATCGCGTTGTCGCCGACCCGCACGCCGCGCAGGATGCAGGCGCCGTAGCCGATCCAGACGTTGGAGCCGACCTCTACGTCGCGCTTGTAGATGCCCTGCTTGCGGATCGGGCGCTCGACTTCGACCACGCCATGGTCGAAGTCGATGAACATCGCCCGGTCGGCGATCACGCACTGCTCGCCGATGCGCACATGCTTGTAAGCGGAGATCGTGCACTCCTGGCCCATCACCGTCTTGGCGCCGATCTCCACTCGGCCCTCGTGGCAGCGGACCTTGGTCCCGTCGCCGAGCCAGACGAAGCGGCCGAAGTTGACCTCGGCACCGGGAGCGATCTGCAGTTCGAGTCCGCGGCCGAAGAAGACCAGGCCGTCCGTATGCCAGCGCCGGCCGGCAGCGGTGAGCAAGCGCCGCCGCAGGTAGCGGCCGAGCAGCCGCCCGTATTTCAGGTTCAGCATCCCGTTGCGGGCGAGGAAGCGGATGGTGCGAATCACGGCGGCGGGGACTCTAGACTCACCGGCTCATGGCTGACGTCGCCAAGACAGCCCCGCTTGCCGAGCGCCTCGTCGCCGGCGACAAGCGTGCCCTGGCGCGGGCGATCACGCTGATCGAGTCCGACGATCCGGCCGGCTGGGAGCTTGTGCGCGAGGTCTATCCGCGCACTGGCAAGGCCCGCATCGTCGGCTTCACCGGACCGCCCGGCGTCGGCAAGAGCACCCTGATCGGCGCACTGACCGCCGAGCTGCGCAAGGCGGAGCGCCAGGTCGCGGTGCTTTCGATCGATCCCTCCAGCCCCTTCACGCAGGGCGCTCTGCTCGGCGACCGGATCCGCCTTTCCGATCACTTCCTCGACCCCGGCGTCTTCATCCGCTCGATGGCCTCGCGCGGCGCCCTCGGCGGCCTCTCCGAGGCAGCGCTGCAGGTGGCGCTGGCGATGGACGCCGCCGGCAAGGACGATGTGCTGATCGAGACCGTCGGGGTCGGCCAGGCCGAGATCGACATCGTCGACCACGCCGACACGATCGTGCTGGCGCTGATGCCCGGCTCGGGCGATTCGATCCAGGCGCTGAAGGCGGGCGTGATGGAGATCCCCGACGTGATCGTCGTCAACAAGTCCGACCACCCGATGACCGACACCATGGTGCGCGAGGTGCGCGGAGTGCTGGCGCTCTCCCACGATCCCGAGGGCTGGAAGGTGCCGATCTTGCGTACCGAGGCGGCGCGGGGGGAGGGCGTCGTCGAGCTCGCCGAGGCGATCGACGAGCACCGCGCGCACATCGAGGCGGCGGGCACGCTGGACGAACGGCGCGCCCGCAACCTGCGCAACGAGGTGCTCGGAATCGCCACCTCGCGGATGCGGCGCCGGATGGAGGCGACAGCCGCCGGCGATCCGCGGACCGCCGAGCTGTTGGAGCGGGTGGTGCGACGCGAGCTCGACCCTGCCAGCGCGGCCTCTGAGCTGTTGGAGAGACAGGCGGATGACTGAGTACCTTCCCGCGGGGTCCCCGTCCCTGGAGGAGGCCAGGAGCTGGATCGGCGACCGCATCGACGAGATCGGCGGCGCCGAGATCGGCCAGGTCCACGGTTTCTTCGCCGATGCCGAGGACGGCAAGCCGAGCTGGCTGATTGCCAGGCAAGGGCGCTTCAAAGGCACCCTGGTGGCGGTCCCGATCAACGATTGCGCGGCTGGCGGCGGCCGGGTATGGGTGGCGCACGAGCGCGAGACGATCCGCGGCGCTCCCGTCGTCGACCCAACCAGGCCGCTGCTGCGCGAGCACGAGCTGACGATCTGCGCGCACTACGGCGCTGGGGAGGGTCTGGGTAGGGCGGCCGAGGTGGCGGGCCGCGACGAGGGCTCGGTCACTTCCCAGCCGGCCTGAACCGCTCCCCGTCACCTTCTCGTAAGTAGAGGGTGGAAAGGTTGAAACGATGGTCTTGCTGATGCTCTTCGGTTTCGTCGCGGGCGCGGGCACCGCGCTCTCGCCCTGCGTGCTGCCCGTCTTGCCGATCGCACTCTCCGCCGGCGCGACCGGAGGCCGGCGGCGGCCGCTGGGGATCGTCGTCGGGCTCGCGCTCTCCTTCACCTTCGCCACGGTCGCACTCGTCTACCTGATCTCGGCCCTCGGCCTGCCGGATGACCTCTTGCGCAAGATGGCGATCGTCGTCCTGCTCGCTTTTGGGGTGTCGCTGATGATCCCCCCGCTGGCGGCTCGGATCGAGGCGACGATGAGCCGCTTCGCCGGTCGTGCCGGCGTCGCCGGCGGCAAGGGCGACGGCTTCTGGTCAGGAACCGCCGTCGGCGCCAGTCTCGGGCTCGTCTACGCGCCTTGCGCCGGTCCGATCCTGGCCGGCGTGATCACCGTCTCCGCCTCTCAGCCCTTCACCGCCGGCCGCCTGGCGGTCGCCCTCAGCTACGGCATCGGCTCCGCTGTCGTCCTTTATTTCCTCATGCTTGGCGGCAGGCGCCTGACCGCGCCGCTGGCGCGGCGCGGCGTCGGGCTGCAGATCGCGATGGGAGCGGTGATGGTGGTCGTCGCCTTGGCAATGGCTCGTGATTACGACGTCAGGTTCCAGAACGAGATCGCCAGCTCGCTGCCGAGCTTCCTGGTCAATCCGACCGAAGGGCTCGAGGACACCGCCTCGGCGCGGACGGCGTTGAACGACATCCGCGGCGAATCGCCGCACGGCGTCGGCGCCAAGGCGACGAGCGCCGCGAGCGCGGTTCGAGAGAGCGCCGAAAAGCAGCCAGCCCCTGACGCAAAGCGCTCCGGCTTGCCCGTCCTCGGCATGGCACCCGAATTCGTCGGCAACCAGCAGTGGTTCAACACGCCCGGCGCCCGGCCGCTGACACTGCGCTCGCTGCGCGGTCGCGTCGTCCTCGTCGACTTCTGGACCTACAGCTGCATCAACTGCCTGCGCACGCTGCCCTACCTGACGGCCTGGGACAGGACCTACCGCAAGGATGGGTTGACGATCGTCGGGGTCCACTCGCCCGAGTTCCCCTTCGAGAAGGACGCCGGCAACGTGGCGGAAGCGATCGAACGCAACGGCATCCACTACCCGGTCGCCCAGGACAACGACCTGGCGACCTGGAGCGCCTACGGCACCCAGTACTGGCCCTCCGAGTACTTCATCGATGCCAGGGGGCAGGTCCGCTTCGCCCACTATGGCGAGGGCGAATACGGCGAGAAGGAGAAAATCATCCGTCAGCTGCTGGCGGAAGCGGGCCGGCCGGTCTCCAGGCACGATTCGGGAGCGCACGGCATCGAAGCCTCGGCCGGGGTGACCACGCCGGAGACCTACCTGGGCGCCGCCCGCGCCGAACGCTTCACCAACCCGATGCTCTCACCGGGCTCGCACGAGTTCGCCAAGGCGCCGCCTCCCGGCCCAAACGAATTCGCCTACCACGGCCGCTGGCGGATCACGCTCGATTCCGCGACCGCCGAGGACGGCTCCCTCGATCTCAACTTCGGCGCCCGCCGCGTCTACCTGGTGCTCGGTTCGCCCGGGAAGAGCCGCAGCGTGCGCGTGCTGCTCGACGGCAGGCCGATCTCGTCTGGCCTGGCGGGATCAGACGTGCACGAAGGCAACGTTGACGTCACCGCACAGCGCCTCTACAGCCTGGTCGACCTGCCGAGCGTCGGCCACCACCTGCTGACACTGGAACCCGAAGCCGGGGTGACGGGCTATGCCTTCACCTTCGGCTAGCAGCCGAGCTGGCGCGCGATCACCATCTGCTGCACCTCGTCGGTGCCCTCGCCGATGGTGAGGATCTTGGCGTCGCGGTAGAAGCGGCAGACCGGGTACTCCTCGATGTAGCCGTAGCCGCCGTGGATCTGAACGGCCTCCTCGGTGGCGCGGACCGCGAGCCGGCCAGTGATCAGCTTCGCCTGGGCGGCGGTGAGGGTGAACGACTTGCCGGCATCCTTCTCCAGCGCCGCGCGCCAGGTGAGCAGGCGAGCGGCCTCGATCTGGGCCGAGAGGTCGGCGATCTTGGCCTGGATCGATTGGAACTTCGAGATCGCCTGGCCGAATGCCTGGCGCTCCTTGGCGTAGGAGATCGCCTCGTCAAGGGCGCCCTGGGCAAGACCGACACCCATCGCCGCAACGCCGATCCGGCCGCCGTCGAGGATGTGGAGGAAGTTCTTGAAGCCGTCGCCGCGGCGGCCGAGCAGGTTGGCCTCGGGCAGGCGGCAGTCCTCGAAGCTGAGCGGCCGGGTATCCGAGGCGTTCCAGCCCATCTTGCGGTAGGGCTTGCCGGCCTCGTAACCGGGAGTGCCGTTGGGGACGATCAAGTTCGAGATCTCCTTGCGCCCATTCGACTCCCCGGTGACCGCGGTGATCGACACGCACCCGGAGATGTCCGTCCCCGAGTTGGTGATGAACTGCTTCGCCCCGTTGACGACCCATTCGCCGTCGTCGAGCGTCGCCGTGGTCCGCACGTTGCCCGCGTCCGACCCCGCCTCGGGCTCGGTCAGCCCGAACGAGGCAAGCCGTTCCCCGGTGCAGAGCCGCGGCAGCCACTCCGACTTCTGCTCGTCGCTGCCCCAGAGATAGATCGGCATCGTCCCGAGTGAGGTGTGGGCGGCCATCGTGATGCAGACAGACGAGTCGATCCGCGCCAGCTCTTCAACCGCCAGCACGTAGGAGAGGGTGTCGGCCCCACCACCGCCGTACTCTTCTGGGAAGGGAATTCCCATCAGTCCCAACCCCCCGAGCTTTTCAACGATCTCGTAGGGAAAGGCCTTGGTTCGGTCCAGCTCCTCAGCCACCGGCTTGACCTCCGCCAGGGCGAACTCCCGGACGGTGTCGCGCAGTAGCCCCTGCTCGTCGCTCAGCTCGAAGTCCACCGATCGATCTTATGTGGACGAGTTGGTAGTGGTACCGCCGCCATGGGACACTGGAGCGTGTGACTCGCTCGCGGTGGTGGCCGCTCATGGTTGCGGCGGCTGTCCTGCCCCTCGGCATCATGGCTGGACCCGCCGCCGGATCTTCGCCCCAGACCCTCGGCCACACACCCTTCTCGACCGAAGGCGGATGCAGTCTCTGCTCGGCAGTCCAGTTGGGCGATAGCGCGAGTCCCAACTCCTACGAAGCGCCCTCCGATGGCGTGCTGGCCAGGGTGAGCTTCTACGTCGGGCCGGTCACCGAAGCGAGCGACTACGTTCAGGCACGGACTTTCAGGCGGACCGGCGGATCGGACTCAACGGTGGTCAGCGAGGGGGACAAACATCTCATCTCCGGGCTCTCTGCCGGTCTCCACTCGTATTTCGAGCGGATTCCGATCGCTGCCGGAGACATTCTCGGCGGTCGTTTCGACACCACTCCGTTCATCGAAGGCACCCCGCACATCTTCACCAGTGCCTCGGCGTCAGACGTAGCTGGGGTGTCGTCTTTCCCTGGCCCGAGTCTCGGCGACTCCTTCACCGCCTCCACGGTCTCCAGCCACCGCGTCAACATGAGCGCCGTGTTCGAGCCCGACGACGATGGCGACGGCTACGGGGACACCTCGCAGGATCTCTGCCCCGGCTCGCCCCATGCCACCGATGCCTGCACTGGGGCCCTGTTCGGCAGCGCCCTGCAGGGCCCCTACCTTTCGGTCGGCCACACCTGCACCTACGAATGCCTGCGGATCCAGACCGTAGTTGCCGGCTCCTCGACGGCAGTCCCGGCCGACGGCGTCGTCGTTCGCTGGCGCCTATTGGCGGCTCGGCCCGGTTCCTATCGCGTTCGTGTCCTCGGCCCCGCGGGCGGGTCCAACCAAGTCGTCCTCCGGTCGAGCGCTGCCGAGTCGGTCCCCTCTTCGACCTTCGGGACGATCACCACATTTCAAACCCGACTGCCGATCCCAGCGGGGGGCTACGTCGCACTGCTGCCGCCCACTTTCACGATCCAGACCTTCCGTGAACCCACGGTTCCCGGCTCGATGTACGTGACGACGAACGACGCCCCTGACGGCGGCGGGGTCCCCCTGGGCGGCTACTTTCCGCTGGCGGGCGAACCGCTCTACGACGCTGACATCGAGCCCGATGCCGACCATGACGGCTTCGGCGACGTCAGCCAGGACTCATGCGCGACGGATCCGGCCACCCAGGGTGCCTGCCCGGCGCCTCTGGCAGGCGCACCGATTTCCAAGAAACCGACCGAGCGCTGCAGCGGGAAGCGTGCGACGGTCGTCGGCACCTCCCGCAAGGATCGCCTCAGGGGAACGCCGCGGGCCGACGTCATCGCCGGCCTCGCCGGCGATGACACGATCAAGGCGCTGGGCGGCAATGACCTGGTTTGCGCGGGGAAGGGCAGTGACACGGTCCGGGGCGGGCCAGGCAGGGATCGGCTACTGGGAGAGAGCGGCGTCGACCAGCTCTTCGGTGGCTCCGACCAGGACAAGCTCATCGGCGGAGCGGGCAAGGACCTGCAGCGCCAGTAACGAATCTCGCGCGGGCCGGGTGCCTCAGAGCTGCAGGCTCTTGACTTGGAGCAGCTCCTCGATCGCGTAGCGACCGTTCTCGCGGCCATGGCCAGACTGCTTGTAGCCACCGAAGGGAGCTAGCGGGTTGAAGGCGCCGCCGTTGATCTCGATCTGGCCGGTGCGGATTCGCTTGGCGACGGAGATCGCTCGGTCCTGGTCCCCCGACCAGACGCCGCCCGCCAGGCCGTAAGCGGTGTCGTTGGCTATCCGCACCGCGTCGTCCTCGCCGTCGTAGGGCTGAATCGCCAGCACCGGTCCGAAGATCTCCTCCTGGGCGATCGTCATCTCCGGCGTCACCTCGGAGAAGACGGTGGGGTGGACGAAGAAGCCCCTGTCCAGTCCCTCCGGCGCCGCAGCGCCGCCGGTGAGCAGCTTGGCGCCTTCGGCCTCGCCCTTCTCGATGTAGCCGCGTACCCGCTCGCGCTGGGTGTCTGACACGAGTGGGCCGAGGCGGGTCGAGTCCTCAAACGGATCGCCAGGCGTGAAGCTCTCGGCGGCCTGCGCGGCGATCTCCTCCGCTTCGCCAAGCTTCTCGTGTGGCACCAGCATGCGGGTCAGGGCGCTGCAGGTCTGGCCCGAGTTGAGGTAGCACTTGCCGACCCCGTCGGGCACGGCCTTGCTCAGGTCGGCGTCGTCGAGGATCACGTTCGGCGACTTGCCGCCCAGCTCCATCGCGACCGGCTTCACCGTCGCCGAGGCGAGCTCGGAGACACGGCGACCGGCCCTGGTCGAGCCGGTGAAGGAGACCATGTCGACGCCAGGATGGCCGGCGATCGCCTCGCCGACGACCGGCCCGGTTCCGGTTACGAGGTTGAATACTCCTGCCGGGAGGCCGGCCGCCTCGATCACCTCGGCGAGGATGAAGGCGTTGAGCGGCACGATCTCGCTCGGCTTCAGCACGACGGTGCAGCCGGCGGCGAGAGCGGGGGCGACCTTGCAGGCGATCTGATTCAGCGGGTAGTTCCAGGGCGTGATCGCACCCAGCACGCCGACCGGCTCGCGCAGCACCCGCGAGTTGCCGATCTCCTCCTCCCAGCGGACTTCTTCCATCAGGTTCGGCATCGCGGCGAACTGGGCAATCGGAAGGCCGGCCTGGATCATCTTGCTCAGCGTCAGCGGCATCCCCAGCTCCTGGGCGATCGTCGCCGCAATCTCATCGGCGCGCTCGCCGAGGCCGGCGGCGATCGCGCTCAGGTAGCCGGCGCGCTCCTCGCGCGAGACCTGCGACCAGGTCTCGAAGGCATCGCGCGCGGCCGTCACCGCGCGGTCGGCGTCGGCGGCCGTGCAGGCCGGGATCGTCCCCATCGTCTCCTCGGTCGTCGAGTTGACGACCTCGAGCGTCCCGGAGGCCTCCGGGACGACCCACTCACCGCCGATGAAGACCTTGTCGCGCGCCTGGACCTCCGCCGCTGTCGCCATTCCGTTCCTCCTAGTAGCTGGTTGCTGGCCGCTCAGCCAAAGCTAGCGCGCCGCGACCGTGGCGGCATCCTCGGTCTCGCTGTCGAGGCCGGGGCCGGGCAGGGCCCGGGCGTCGCGGGCGTGCAGCACCTTGCCGCAGCTTTCGCAGATGCCGCGGTCGCTGACCGCGCCGCCACACTCCTTGTGCACGATCAGCATCGGCGGCCCGTCCGGGCTGGGGGAGTGGCGGTCGCCCCAGTTGAGCAGGGCGATCAGGGCCGGCCAGAGGTCGAGTCCCTTCTCGGTGAGGAAGTACTCGTAGCGCTCCGGATTGCGCTGGTAGGGGCGGCGCTCGAGGATGTCCTCCTCGGTCAGCCGTTGCAGGCGGGCGGAGAGCACGTTTCGAGCGACGCCGAGTGCCTTCTGAAGCTGGTCGAAGCGCCGGTGGCCGTTCATCACGTCGCGCACGATCAGCAGCGACCAGCGCTCGCCGACGACTTCGAGCGAGCGGGCGATCGAGCAGATCTGGCCCGGATAGTCGTTGCGCAGCACAAAGTGATCCTTGCACACTGAGTTGCGTCAAGCAACTAAGTCGGCTAGGGTCGTTCTCACAGGGGTTGCTTGAAGCAACCCACCCGGTGACTTCGTGTTTTATCGCGTATACCGCGAAGAATCACAAAGTCACGAGGAGCGAACGGAGGCGTAGCGATGAGGCTGATTCCGAGACATAGGCATCACCACCGCTCAAAGTCACCCCGGATCTCGATAAGCCAGGCGGAGATCACCGCCGACCTGATCTATCCGGCCACGGCGCGAGCCGCCCGCGAGCGCGGTGCGGCGCACGGTCGCAGGGCGGCCCGTTGAGCGCCGAGGGCGTCGCCGAGCAGGGCGGCAACGCGGTCGACGCGGCGCTTGCCTTCGCCGAGTCCCGGCCCGAGATCACCCGCCGCCGTGAGCTGGTCTGGCAGGACCCGGTGCCGACCGCGGCCGCCGGGGCGACGATGACCGGCATGGAGTACATGGAAGCGATCGTCGCCGGCGAGATGCCGCCGCCACCGATCGCGGTGACGATGCGGATGCGCCCGATCGAGCTCGGCGACGGCCGCGCCGTCTTCGAGGGCGAACCCGGCGAGGAGCACTACAACCCGATCGGCGTCGTCCACGGCGGCTACGCCGCAACCCTGCTCGACTCGGCGCTCGGCTGTGCCGTCCACACCACGCTGCCCGCCGGCGTCGGCTACACCTCGCTCGGCCTCGAGGCAAAGTACGTGCGCCCGATCACCCGTGACACCGGCCGCGTCCTCTGTGAGGCCAACGTCCTCTATCGCGGTCGCCGGCAGGCAACCGCCGAGGCAAACCTGACCGTGGCGGACAGCGGCAAGCTGCTCGCCCACGGCGTCGCGACCCTGATGATCCTCGGCGGCTGAGTGCTTATGACTGCTACGACGCGAAGGACCGCGCTAGTGCGGTGAGCAGGCGAACACCGAAGCCGCTGGCGTCGCTGCCGGTGTAGGGGCGGCCGACGTCCCAGGCGGTGCCGGCGATGTCGAGGTGGGCCCAGGGGGTATCGCCGACGAATTCCTCGAGGAAAGACGCCGCGTAGATCGTCCCGGCCTTGCGCTTGGCGGAGGCGTTGGTGAGGTCGGCGACGGCGCCTTTGGTCAGGGCCTTGTACTCGGGGTGGAGGGGGAGGCGCCAGACCAGCTCGCCGGTCTCGCGGCCGACCTCCTCGACTTGCTCGGACAGCTCGTCGTCGTTGCTGATCACGGCGGCGTAGGTCGACCCCAAGGCGATCATCACGGCGCCGGTCAAGGTGGCGATGTCGACGATCCGGTCGGCTCCCTGCTCGGCTGCGTAGGCGAGGGCGTCGGCGAGGATCAGGCGTCCCTCGGCGTCGGTGTTGTTGACCTCGACCGTCTTGCCGTTGTACTGGGTGATGATGTCGCCGGGCTTGACCGCTGTCCCCGAAGGCATGTTCTCCGTCGAGGGGATCACCGCGATCAGGTTCAGCCCCAGACCCAGCTCGGCGACCGCCGCGACCGTCTCCAGGACCGCGGCGGCACCGGACATGTCCATCTTCATCTCGTGCATGCCGCCCGGCGTCTTCAGCGAGATCCCGCCGGTGTCGAAGGTGACTCCCTTGCCGACCAGGCCGAGGGTCTCGCCCGAGTCACCGCCGTCGTAGCGGAGGACGATCAGCCGTGGGTCCTCGGCGGTGCCCTGGCTGACGGCGACGAGGCCACCCATCTTCTTGGTGGCGATCTCCTCGCGACCAAGGATCTCGACGCTGAGTGCCTCGCTGCCGGCCGCGATCTCCTCGGCACGATTCGCCAGGTAGGTCGGAGTGGCAACGTTGGACGGCAGGCTCTGCAGGTCGCGGGCGCGGTTCTGGGCCTCGGCGCAGACGCGAGCGGTCTCGACGGCCGTCGAGACCTGCTCCGGGGCCAGCAGGAGCAGCGAGTCGAGCGAGGTCGGCTCAGGGTCGTCGGGATCCGTGCTCTTGAAGCGGTCGAAGCTGTAGGAGCCGAGGATCGTGCCGGTGACGATGCCCTCGGCGAGGCCATCGTCAGCCTCGGGCAGGACCCAGGCGAGCGAGGTCGCGTTGAGCTTGCCGGCCTCTTTGGCAACCAGCGCCGCGGCGACACGCAACCGCTCGGCATCCAGGTCCGCTCGCTTGCCCAGGCCCGCGACGAGGACGCGGGCGGGCCGCTCGGGATGGATCGTGGCCAGCTTCTTGAAGCCGCCCTTGGCGTCGGCGGCGCCACGAGCGGGGGCGAGCTCGCCGGGCAGCTCCTCGCCCTCGCAGAGGCCGACGGCAAGGAGATCGGCGTCGACGTCGGGGATCTGGCCTTGGCTGACAGAGACCTTCATCGAGCCGGCGAGTCTATGACGTTGCGCACGGCGGCTGGACCCAGGCTCCCGCTATCGTCCCGAGTGTGGGCCAGGCGGCCCTGATCGAGCCGAGACCCGGCATAAACACTCAGAGAAAGGCAGCCATGCCCAGCACAGTCATCCTCAGTACTGCACGCACGCCCTTCGGCAAGATGGGGGGCACCCTCTCCTCACTCGACGCAACCGACCTCGGCGGTCACGCCATCTCGGCGGCGCTGGAGCGCTCCGGCGTCGATCCCGAGCAGGTCCAGCAGGTCGTCTTCGGCCAGGTCCTGCAGGCAGGCCAGGGCCAGATCCCCTCGCGCCAGGCCCAGATCAAGGGCGGCATCCCCAAGGAGGTGCCCTCGGAGACGATCAACAAGGTCTGCGCCTCGGGCATGCGCTCGCTCGGCATCGCCGACATGGCGATCCGCGTCGGCGATACCGACGTCGCCGTCACCGGCGGCATGGAGTCGATGAGCCAGGCTCCGCACCTGCTGCCCGGCGCCCGCTTCGGCTATCGGATGGGCCACGTACAGACGATCGACGCGATGGTCCATGACGGCCTTACCAACCCCTTCACCGAGAAGCAGATGATCAACGAGGCGAGCGAGGTCTCCAACGAGCTCGAGATCACCCGCGCCGACATGGACCGCTTCGCCGAGCGCTCGCACCGGCTCGCCGCCGAGGCGACCGACGCCGGCCGGCTCGCCGATGAGATCTCCGGCGTGACGGTCAAGTCGCGCAAGGGCGAGAGCACGATCGAGTCCGATGAGGCGATTCGCCCCGAGACCACGGTCGAGACCCTCGCCGGGCTGCGCGCGATCGGCGGTGAGGACGCCACCCACACCGCCGGCAACGCGCCGGGAGTAAACGATGGCGCCGGCGCGATCGTCGTCGCCTCCGAAGAGTGGGCCGAAAAGGAGGGTCACACGCCACTGGCGCGGGTGCTCGCGTACGGCACTGTCGCCGACGACTTCGCCTATCTCGCCAAAACTCCGGCAAATGCCGCCAAGCAGGCTTTGGAGAAGATCGGCAAGAGCCCCGAGGACGTCGACCTCTGGGAGATCAACGAGGCCTTCGCGTCCGTCGCGATCAACTCGGTGCGGATGCTCGACGTCGACAAAGACAAGGTCAACGTCAACGGGGGCGCGATCGCGCTCGGCCACCCGATCGGCGCCTCCGGCGCCCGCATCGTCGGCTCGCTCGTCCATGAGTTGGGCCGCCGCGGCGGCGGCATCGGCGTCGCCGCGATCTGCTCCGGCGGCGGTCAGGGCGACGCGATCGTGATCGAGGTCGACGGCCCGTAGCCCGGTGAGCCGCGCCGCGGCATTTTTCGATCTCGACAAGACCCTGATGGCGGGGTCGAGCGGGATGCAGTTCGCCCGCGTCGCGGCTCGTCACAAGCTGGTCAGCCGCCGCCAGCTGGCCAGCTGGGGCTTCGAGCACATGCGCTACCGCCTGCGTGGCACCACCGACGAGCGGACCCGTGAGGTATTGAAAGCCGCCCGCGAACTGATCGCCGGCGTGCCGGCGCGCAGCTTCGAACGGATGAACCCTGAGGTGATGGCGGCGATCCTGCCGCGGGTCTATCCGCAGATGCTCGACGAGGTCCACGCTCACCAGGATGCGGGCCGGCCGACCTTCATCGTCAGCGCCGCCGGCAGCGGCGTGGTCGAGCCGCTGGCCAACGTGCTCGGCATGGACGGCGGGGTGGGCACCCGCTACGAAGTCGGCGACGACGGGGCCCTGACGGGCCGCTTCGACGGCCCCTTCGTCTACGGCGAGGGCAAGGTCGAGGCGATGCGGATCTTTGCCGCCGAGCACGACATCGATCTCGCTGCCTCCTACGCCTACTCGGACTCCATCTCGGATCTGCCGATGCTGCGGGCGGTTGGCAACCCCGTCGTGGTCAACCCGGACCCGCCGCTGGTGGAGGTCGCTCGCGACGAGGGCTGGCAGACGCTGCGCTTCGAGCGCCTCGGCCGTCGTCTCGTCGCCGTCATGGTCACTCTGCTGGCCACGGTCGCCGGCTTCGGCGGCTCGCGCATCGCTGCCCGCCGCAAGCAGCCGCCCCGCCGTTTTCCGTCTCGTCGCTGAGGGTGCCTGGCGACTTTTCCGTGTATATGACGGGAAAGTCGCCAGCCTATGGCGGCGGCCACACCTAGACTATGTGCCATGGCGATTGAGCCGCGGGAAAAGCCGGAGTACAAAGAGCGGGAGGCCGAGTTCTCGACGATGTCGGGACAGCCGGTGGCGCCGCTGTACGGGCCCGAGCACACGCCCGCCGAGCCGGAGGAGACGATCGGCAGCCCCGGCGAGTACCCCTTCACCCGCGGGCCCTACCCGTCCATGTACCGGGGGCGGCTCTGGACGATGCGCCAGTTCGCCGGTTTCGGCACGGTCGAGGAGACCAACGAGCGCTTCCACTACCTGCTCGATCACGGCCAGACCGGCCTATCCACGGCCTTCGACATGCCGACCCTGATGGGCTACGACTCACACCACGCCCGCAGTCTCGCCGAGGTTGGCCGCGAGGGCGTCGCCGTCGACACGCTCGACGACATGGAACAGCTCTTCGACGGCATCCCGCTCGGCGGCGTCACCACCTCGATGACGATCAACGCGCCGGCGGCGATCCTGCTCGCCTTCTACGTCCTCGTCGGCGAGCAGCAGGGGGTGCCACCGGAGAAGCTCGGCGGCACGATCCAGACCGACATCCTCAAGGAGTACATCGCCCAGAAGGAGTGGTGCTTCCCGATCGAGCCGGCGATGCGCCTGGTCACCGACATGATCGAGTGGTGCTCGGAGCACATGCCGCGCTGGCACCCGGTCTCGATCTCCGGCTACCACATCCGCGAGGCCGGTTCGACCGCCCAGCAGGAGCTCGCCTTCACGCTCAAGGACGGCTTCACCTACGTCGAGCGGGCGCTCGAGCGCGGCCTCGACGTCGACGATTTCGCCCCCCGCCTCTCCTTCTTCTTCAACGCCCACATCGACTTCTTCGAGGAGATCGCCAAGTACCGGGCGGCGCGCCGGATCTGGGCCCGGGAGATGAAGGAGACCTACGGCGCCAAGCGCGAGGAGTCGATGCGGCTGCGCTTCCACGCCCAGACCGCCGGTGTCTCGCTGACCGCGCAGCAGCCGCTCAACAACGTCGTCCGCACCTCACTGGAGGCACTGGCGGCGGTGCTCGGCGGCACCCAGTCGCTGCACACCAACTCCTTCGACGAGGCGCTGGCGTTGCCGACCGAGGAGGCGGTGAAGGTGGCGCTGCGTACCCAGCAGGTGATCGCTTTCGAGTCAGGTGCGCCGAACACGCCCGACCCACTCGGCGGCTCCTGGTTCGTCGAGAAGCTGACCGACGAGATGGAGGAGGCCGCCTACGGCTACTTCGCTCGAATCGATGAGTTGGGGGGGATGGTCGAGGCGATCCGCCGCAATTTCCCGCAGCGGGAGATCGCCGATGCCGCTTTCACCTACCAGCGCGAGCTGGACCAGCGCAAGCGCATCGTCGTCGGCGTCAACGACTTCACCCAGGAGGACGAAGAGCCGACGCCGATCCTGCGCATCGACCCTGCCCTGGAACGCAAGCAGACCGATCGCCTCGCCGCGACGCGGGCGAAGCGCGACTCCGCCGCCGTCGACAGCGCCCTTGCCGAGCTGAAGCGGGCGGCCATGACCGAGGAGAACCTGATGCCGCCGATCATCGCCGCCGCTCGCGCTCGCGCCAGCGAGGGCGAGATGATCGCCGCGATGCAGGAGGTCTTCGGCACCTACACCGAGTCCCCGGTTTTCTAGCTCGCCCGTCGCCGCGCCCGAATAGTCTTGGCCGCGATGAGACGCGCGCCGAGAACGCTGCTTTTCGTCCTCTTTGCCTTGGTGCTGCAGCCGGCGACGGCGCTCGGGGAGGTGGACGGCGACGGAGAAACGACTTTCAAGGTTCCGCTTCAGGCCAATCATGACCTGACTGCAAAGCTCGAAGCCGACGACGATGAAATTCAACTGACGGTGCGCAAGGGCCGCCGGCAGGAAGTCGTCTATTCGGCGCCAGGCGAGGTGAGCGCCGAAGGCATCTCGGTGAATTTCGGCAGCCTGGGCGAATTCGTCGTCGCCTATCAGCCCTTCCGCACGCTGGAGACACATGGGCCGAATCGCCATTGCGAAGGGGAACCCGCGACGACGACGGAAGGCTACTTCCGGGGCACGATGCGCTTTCGCGGCGAAGGCGACTACGTCCGAATCGAAGCGAGCAGGGTGAAGGGGACGCTGGTCCTCCAGCCCGAATGGAGTTGCGACTACGGGAATGCCAGGGCGAGTCGGACGCTTGCAAGAACGGCGAACGAGGAGGCGACCCTTGGCGCATCCTCACGGCGCGATGCGATCCAATTCGGAGTGTTCGCCTCACGGGGAGAGGACGAACGCCCCTCCATCTTCTTCTTCGCCGGCAGCCTGGTGGTCCGGGAAAAGGTCGGCATTTCTCGCTTCACTTACGCGGGCACTCGTTCCGCCGGTTTCGAGTTCGACAACCGCCGCGGTTCCGCCTTCGTCGATCCGCCTGCCCCCTTCGCTGGCTCAGCTCACTACCTACGCCGGCCCAATGCCCGTGACGCCTGGAGCGGCTCCCTCACTGTGCCGTTGCTGGGCCTTGGCCGCGTCCGCCTTGCTGGTCCGGGCTTCGTTGCTCGGATGGTGCCGCGGTTGCCCGAATTCGAGTAATCGTGGGGCCGCTGGCTTGGGCTCAGCGCTAGTGTTCCCGGCGCAATGGAGGCCGCAACCGCCCGCAAGATCCGCGTCGTCGTCGCCAAGCCTGGCTTGGACGGGCACGACCGCGGCGCCAAGATCATCGCCCGCGCTCTGCGCGACGCGGGCATGGAGGTGATCTACACCGGCCTGCACCAGACTCCGGAGCAGATCGCCGAGACGGTGATCCAGGAGGACGCCGACGCCGTCGGCCTCTCGATCCTCTCCGGCGCGCACCTGACGCTGGTGCCGCGGGTGGTCGCATTGCTTGCCGAGCAGGGCGTCGACGACGTGCTGGTCACGGTCGGCGGCACGATCCCGGCGGAGGACATTCCCGAGCTGAAGAAGCTCGGTGTCGCCGAGGTCTTCACCCCCGGTGCGGGAACCGACGACATCGTCGAGTTCATCCGTGACAACGCCTCCGAGCGCGACGACGTCTGAAAACCCGCACTTCCGGTGTTCGTTTGCCCGACTATGCGAGGCAAAGGAACAGCGGAGTGGGTTGTAGCGCTAACCTCCCGCCGCGCCCCGAATAGATAGACTGATTGACTGGTCAGTCAACCAGCTTTAGAACTAGCCAAGGAGGCTTGAACTTGAAGATCTGCGTCCTGGTCAAGGAGGTTCCGGACGCCGCCGTTCAGAAGCGCATCGACTCCAACACGATGCGCCTGGATCGCAGCGGCGAGAAGAACCTGAACCCCTTCGACACACACGCCATCGAGGCCGCCATGCAGATCAAGGAGGGTGGCGCGATCCCGGTCGAGGAGGTCGTCGCCGTGACGATGGGCCCCGATTCGGCGGTCCGCGCCCTGCACAAGGCGGTCGCGCTCGGAGCGGATCGCTCCGTGCACCTCTCCGACGACGCGCTCGCCGGCTCCGATGTCTGCGCCACCGGCTACTCGCTGGCCAAGGTGCTCGAGTCCGAGAGCCCGGACCTGGTCCTGCTCGGCCAGCAGTCCGATGACGGCGAGTGCTACACGATCGGCGCCGTCGTCGCCGACCACCTGAAGATGCCCTCGCTGACCCAGGTGATCAAGATCGACGTCACCGACGGCAAGCTGCGCTGCGAGCGCCAGGCCGAGTACGGCTACGACACGGTCGAGGTCGAGCTGCCCGCCGTGATCAGCGTCGGCGACGCGATCAACGAGCCCCGTTACCCCAGCCTGAAGGCGATCATGGGGGCGAAGAAGAAGCCCCTCGACGCCAAGGCGACCGGCGACGTTGGCATCGAAGGCGGCATGGTCGGCGCCGACGGCTCCAAGACATCTGTCCTCGCCCTCAACCCGCCGCCCGCAAAGCAGGCCGGCGAGATCATCGAGGACGAAGACACCAACGAGACGGTCGAAAAGATCGTCGCCTGGCTCGACGAGAGGAAGCTGATCTAGATGGCAGGCATCCTGGTTTACGCCCTTCACGACGACGAGGGCAACTTCAACAAGAACTCACTCGGAGCGATCTCCGAGGCCGCCAAGCTGGCCGGCGAAATCGGCGGCGAGGCCGCCGCGCTGGTCGTCGGCGACATCGCTGACGATGCCTGTGCCGGGCTCGGCAACTGGGGCGCGACCAAGGTCTACCGCGCCAAGGACGTGCCTGAGGGTCTCGCCCAGCCGATCGTCGACGCGATGGCCAAGGTGATCCAGGACGAGGGCATCAGCTACGCCCTCTTCGGCGGCGGCCTGCTCGGCTTCGAGATCGGCGCCGGCCTCACCGCTCGCCTCAACGCCGGCGTGACGATGGAGGTCACCGAGGTAAAGGTGTCCGACGGCAAGCTCGTCGTCGAGCGCCCGATTCTGCAGGACTCCCAGATCGCCGACGTCGGCTATGTCGCCGAGCCGGGGATCATCATCAGCCGCCTCAACGCCTTCGACGCCAAGGAGAGCGGTGGCACGGCCGAGGTCGTCGACGTCCAGGTCGAGCTCTCGCCCTGGTCCTCCAAGGCCAAGCTGGTTCAGCGCGGCGAGCAGCGCGGCGCCGACGTCAACATCGAGGATGCCGAGATCCTCGTCGGTGGCGGTCGCGGCCTTGGTGCGGCCGACGGCTTCAAGCAGTGCGAGGAACTGGCTGAGGCGATGGGCGGGGCGGTTGCAGCCACCCGCGCCGTGGTCGACGCCGGCTGGTACCCCTACGCGGCCCAGATCGGCCAGACCGGCAAGACGGTCGCGCCGAAGCTCTACCTGGCCGCCGGCATCTCCGGCGCGATCCAGCACAAGGTCGGGATGCAGAGCTCGGAGAACATCCTCGCGATCAACAAGGATCAGAACGCGCCGATCTTCGAGTTCTCGGACCTCGGCGTGGTGGGCGACCTGCACAAGATCGTCCCCAAGCTGACCGAGGCGATCAAGGCGAAGAAGGGCTGATGGCGCCGGGGGCCTTGGCCCCGGACTCCATTCACCTAACGACGAGAAGGAGAAGCAAGCGATGCCGGCTGTAGCACCGAGTGAGTTCCCGCCGCCGTTCGACGCGGCCGACGTGATCGGCCCGCCGACCGATGCCGAGGACGAGCGCATCGAGGTCGGCATCGCGATCGTCGGGGGCGGGCCCGCCGGGCTCGCCTGCGCCAACAAGATCATGCAGCTGCTCGAGGGCGAGCCGGAGCTGATCGAGAAGCTCGGCGAAGTCCCGGTCGCGGTGATCGAGAAGGGCAAGGTCGCCGGCGCCCACCTGCTCTCGGGGGCGAACATGAAGCCCTCGGCGATGGAAGAGCTCTTCCCCGACCTCGACAAGTCGGAGTGGCCGGTCTTCCAGGAGGTGACCAAGGACGCGGTCTACTTCCTCACCTCGAAGGCGGCGGTTCCGTTGAAGCCGATGCCGCCTAACTTCCGCAACCACGGCAACTACGTCACCTCTGTCTCGAAGCTGGCCCGTTTCCTCTCCGACAAAGCCGAGGAAGCCGGCGTCTACATCCTCTCCGAGACCGCCGCGACCAAGCTGCTGGTCGAGGACCGCATCGTCAAGGGGGTGCGCTCCGGAGACCGCGGCCGTGGCAAGGATGGCGAGGAGCTGGCCAATTTCGAGCCGGGCTCCGACGTCGTCGCCAAGGCGACGGTGCTGGCCGAGGGCACGATCGGCCATCTCACCTATGCGGCGCTCGACTATTTCGATCTGAACGGCACCGACCCACAGGCCTGGGAGCTCGGGGTGAAGGAGATCTGGGAGGTGCCGAAGCCGCTCGACAGGGTGATCCACACGCTGGGCTGGCCGCTGCGCTGGAGCCCACGCTACAAGGAGGCGGGCGGCAGCTTCATCTACCCGATGGGCGAGGACAAGCTCTGCATCGGGCTGGTGGTCGGGCTCGACTACACCGACGCGACCTTCAGCGTCCACGACGCCCTGCAGCAGTTCAAGACCCACTCCTTCATCAAGAAGCTGCTCGAGGGCGGAAAACGGGTCGCCTGGGGCGCGAAGACGATCCCCTCCGGCGGTTACTGGGCGATGCCCAAGCGGCTCTCAACGCCCGGCATGGTGATCGCCGGCGACGGCGCCGGCATGGTCAACATCGCCGAACTCAAGGGCGTCCACTACGCGATGCACGCCGGGATGTACGCGGCGGAAGCGATCGTCGACTCGCTCAAGCAGGACTCGGTCAACTTCGAGGCCTACGACGAGAAGGTTCACAACTCGGTGATCGAGAAGGACATCTACCGCACTCGCAACATGCGCCAGCCGCTCTCCAAGGGCCTGATCTTCGGCGGCATGATGGGCTCGGCGATGGTCGCGACCAAAGGCGCCTTCCCCGGTGGTCACTGGAAGGTCGAGGACGATGCCGAGGTCGAGATGCACCTCGGCAACGCCGCCGACAAGTACCCCAAGCCCGACAACGAGCTCACCTTCGCCAAGCTCGACTCGGTCTTCCTCTCGGGCAACGCGACTCGCGACGACGCGCCCAACCACGTCCGCATCCAGACCAAGGTGCCGCGCGAGATCGCCCAGACCTGGGTCTCGATGTGCCCCGCCCAGGTCTACGAGATCCCCGACGAGCAGCTCGAGAACGGGGCCGCCTCGGTCGACGTCCACGTCACCGCGTCCAACTGCGTCCAGTGCGGCGCGATCACCGCCAAGGGCGGCCGGCTTACCCTGCCCGAGGGTGGCGACGGGCCGCTGTACCAGGAGACCTGAGCCAAATCGGCGGCGAGAGGCTCCTGGCAGGAGCTATTCGTCGCAGTTGACTTTGATCGTCGAGGCCATTTCGCTGAAGCTGTCGACGAACGCTTCAAAACCCACCGTGCCCATCGACCCGCGCACGATGAAGCTGGTGCCGCATTCTTCGAAGAAGAGCTCGAAGCGCGATTCTTCCTTCGGCATGTCGAAGGCCCAGCGCACGACGGGGCGCCCACCCAGCTTGATCCGCTTCAGTCCCCGTTCGCGGTAACCGGGCAGTTTGCTGGTCTGAATCTGCGCAAGCTGGGCGTTGGCCATCGGCGAGCCGATTTCATCCGACAAACGCGTGTTGATCGCGATGATCGGCCCAACCGGGTCGCGCCACGCACTTTCCAGGAAACCGGCGACCTGTTTTTCGTCCTCGATCTGCGGCCATCCGTTGTTGATGGTGATGTCGTAGCGCGCTGGTCGAGTGGGCCCGTCACTCCCACCGCAGCCGCCGGTGCAGAGCGCCACCGCGAGCAGCGTTACCGCGCCGATGAAGGAGAACTTGGTCACTAATTCTCGAATAGTGACAGGAATCTCGATCTAAGAGAGGCTTTGGGCACATCGGCGCCCAGTAGCTTCTCGCCCGTGGTGGCCCTCGGGATAGCGGCGGCGGTTGGAGCTTCGGTCCTCTACAACACCTCGATCGCGCTGCAGGCGCTGGAGGCACGCGAGGTGCCGGGCAAGCACTCGTTGCGGCCGTCGCTGATCGGGAGGTTGGCGCGGAACCGGCGCTGGCTGGGGGCTACGGCGCTGGGCTTGGCGGGGTGGCCGTTGGAGATAGTGGCGCTGCTGCTCGCCCCGCTGACGGTTGTGCAGCCTTGCCTTGCAAGCGGATTGCTGCTCTTGCTCTGGCTGGGAGCGACGCGGCTGGGGGAGAGGCCGGGGCGGCGGGAGGCGCTTGCGGTAGCGGCGATCGTCGTCGGTGTGGTCGGCGTTGCCTTGGCAGCGCCGGAGCGGACCACCGACCATGCGGCGGGAGCCGCGATTGCGCTGGCCGCAGTCTTGGTAGCGATCCCCTTGCTTGCCCCCTATGCGCTGCGGGGACGCGCGGTGGCACTGGGCACGCTTGCCGTAGTCAGCGCTGGCTGCGGCTATGCCTGGACGGCGATCGCGAGCAAGCTGCTCACCGACGAGCTGGCGGCGGGAGCGCTGCTGATCGCGGTCGCCTGGCTGGCGACCGCAGCGCTCTCGGAGGGCCTGGCGCTGCTGAGCGAGATGAGCGCACTGCAGCACCGTGCGGCCACCCATGTGGCGCCGACGATGTTCGCGGTGCAGATACTCGTGCCCGTCGTGCTGGCGCCGCTGATCTTCGGCGAGTCGTGGGGCTCGACTCCACTCGGCGGTGCGGTGTTGGTCGCTTCGATGGGGGTGGCGGTTGGCGGGACCGTTTTGCTCGCGGGTTCAAGGGCGGTTGGTGCGGTAATTGAAAATGCCCGAGAGCAGGCCTGACCGAGCAGATCAAGGACGCCGGGAGCGTGGCGTGCCTCCGGCACGCGAGCGACCGAGGACGCCGTATGCGAAGCGTCAGGTCTGCTCTCGCTGGTAGCCTGACGACGGCTTTGACCGCAAGTTCTCCAGTCTCGGACGCGAGCAAGTTCGCGATCGGGTTCGACCATCGGGACCGCACCAGGCTCTTCGAGCTCTGGACGGACGTCCTTGATTCCGAGCAGTGGTCGGAGGGCCGGATGCTGGCAGCGTTCGAGCAACGCTGGGCGGACTGGAACGGGCTGCCGAGCCTCGGCCTCTCCAGTTGGGCCGGCGGGGCGCTCGCAGCCCTGGAGTTCGCCGGCGTGCGCGGCGAGACGGTTCTCTGTCCGTCGAACACTTTCATGGCAACGCCGCTGGCCGCGATCAACGCCGGCGCCGAGGTCGAGTTCGTCGATTGCAACCGGACCGACCTCTGCATGTCCTTCGAGGACTTCGAGGCGAAGGCCGAGAAGCACAAGCCGAAGGCGGCGATCCTCGTTCACATCGGCGGGCACATCGGCTTCGACTCCGAACGCATCGCCGAGTACTGCCGTGCCAATGAGATCTTCCTGCTCGAGGACTGTGCCCATGCGCACGGGGCCGAGTGGAACGGCCGCAAGCCCGGCGCCTACGGCGATGCCGGCGCCTACTCGCTCTACGCGACCAAGACGGTTTCCACCGGCGAGGGCGGCGTGCTCGTCTCCGCCAACGAGGAGCTGATCGAGTTCGCCCGCAAGTTCCGCAACTACGGCAAGTTCGAGCACGAGGTCGACGGGCTCAACTTCCGCATGAGCGAGTTCACCGCGGCGCTCGGTCTCGTCCAGGCGGAACGGATGGAGGAGATCGTCGCCTGGAAGAACGAGTACGCGCTCGAGCACCTCGACCCGCTGCATCCCGGCAGGCTGGAGCTTCCCGAGGGAATGACCTCGGGTCTCTACAAGTACGTCGTCTTCGATCCGATCGAGAAGTCCACGGGCCGCGTCTACGAGCAGCCCTGTCACCGCATCATGGGCCGTTCCGACGAGCTGCCCAACACCGACTGGGTGGCCGAGAGCCACTGGTGCGTGCCGCTCTACTACCGGCCCTTGAGTGCGGAGCTAACGAACGAGATTTCCGGGGAGGAAGCGTGAGGGTCCTGGTAACCGGCGGCGGCGGCTTCATCGGCTCCCATGTGGTCGACCGCCTGATCGAGCGCGGCATCACGCCGCGGATCTTCGACCTCAGCGCCTCCCCCTATCACTCACCGCTCGAAGTCGAGACCTTCACCGGCAGCATCACCGATCCGGCCAATCTCGACCTGGCGATGCGCGACTGCGACGCCGTGATCCACCTCGCCGCCGTCGCCGACGTCGGCCACGTCCTCGCCGACCCGGTCCTCGCCGAGGAGGTAAACACCCGCGGCACGCTCAACGTGCTCGAGGCTGCCTGCCGAGCCAAAGTCGGTCGCGTCGTCTATGGCTCGACGACCTGGGTCTACAGCGACTGCGTCGAGCAGGACGTCGACGAGGAAACGCCGATTCCGGCGCCGCGCCACCTCTACACCGCGACCAAGCTCGCGGGCGAGACCTACTGCGCCGGCTACACGGAGCTTTACGAGCTCGAGAGCACCATCCTGCGCTTCGGCATCCCCTATGGCCCTCGCGCCCGCGCCGCCGGCGTCGTCGCCAAGTTCACCGACCTCGCCTTTGAAGGCAAGGCGCTGACTATCGCCGGCGACGGCAGCCAGACCCGCAGCTTCATCTACGTCGAGGACCTCGCCGACGGGATCGTCGCCGCCCTGGCCCCGGAGGCCGCCGGTCGCACCTACAACCTCTCTGGCGAGGAGGTCGTAACGATCCTCGAAATCGCCGAGCGGGTCCAGGAAAACACCGACGGCTGCGAGATCGTCCACACGCCGCCCCGCCCCGGCGACTTTCCGGGCAAGGCGATCTCCAACGAGCGGGCGCTCGCGGAGCTCGGCTGGAAGGCCGAGACGAGTTTCAAGGAGGGCGTCCGCAAGTACGTCGAATGGGTTCGCGGCAGCACCCGGCACCCCGACCCGATCCCCGGCAAGCAGCCGTCGATGAACGGCAACGAACACGCGGCGGGGTCGCTGCTGGCCGGCGCCTCGCGCTTCGAAGAACGCGATCCTCGCGTCCTTGTCCTCACCGCCGACATCGGCGAGGGGCACGACCTGCCGGCAAGGATCATCAAGGCGGATTTGGAAGCCGAGATTCCCGATACCGAGGTCGAGATCGCCAACGGCCTGGAGGCGATGGGCCGGATCTGCTCGTCGGTTGCTCGTGACGGCTCCCGCTTCGCATTCCGCTGGATGCCCTGGCTATTCGACATTCAGTACTGGCTGATCACCAGGTTCGCGCCAACCCGCTGGCTCATGCATCACCTCAGCTATGCGCTCGGTAGCCGCGGGCTGCTGCGCTTGATCGACAAGCACCAGCCCGACGTCATCGTCTCCACCTATCCCGGGGTGACGGCGGTGTTGGGCATGCTTCGCGAGAACCGCCGCCTGCTGGTCCCGGTGCAGTCGGCGATCACCGATTTGGCCGGCCTGCGCTACTGGGTACACCCGGGAGTCGACCTGCACTTCGTCACCCACCCCGAGTCGATCGAGGAGGTCGAGAAGCTCGCCGGGCCCGGCAGCGTCGAGTGGACGAGGCCGCCGATCTCACGCGACTTCCTGATGCCGCGCACGCGCGTCGACGCACGTAAGGCCCTCGGTGTCCCTGCCCACGACCGGCTTATCCTCGTCTCCGGCGGCGGCTGGGGAATCGGCGACCTCGAGGGCGCGATCGAGTCGGCGCTGGCCAACGAGGACACCAAGGTCGTCTGCATCACCGGCCGCAACGTGATCACCCGCGAGAAGCTGGAGAAGCGCTTTGCCGAGAACGAGCGCGTGCGCATCCTCGGCTTCACCGAGCAGATGAGCGACTGGATGGCGGCGGCGGACGTGATGGTTCACTCCACCGCCGGTTTGACTGTGCTGGAGGCGCACATCCGCGGCTGCCCTGTCGTCTCCTTCGGCTTCTCGGCTGGTCACCTGCGCGCGAACAACGCCGCCTTCGAGCGCTTCGGCCTGGCCGAGGTGGCGCGATCCGAGCACGAGCTGGGGTCGGTGCTGCGCCACCTCAGCCGCGAGCGCCGCTCACCGGACTCCTCCTTCGCCTCGTTGCCCTCGATCGCATCGCGGGTGCTGACCGTGCGTCCGCGAGTCAAGCCACAGCCCGTCTGGCGCCTGCGCATGGAGCGGGTCGTCGCGGTGGCAAGCCTGGCGGCGATCGCGGTCGTGATGCTGTTCACGGTGATCGATCGGGAAGCGCCCTACAAGGTGATCGCCAAGCCGCTCGAGGGTCGCATCCACCTCGGCAGGGACAACGACACCACCTCCTCGGAAGCGGTCAAGGCCAGCGCGGCGCAACAGCCTTCGCCGGCACACGAAGCCACCATCCACGAAAGCCCTTGATCGCAAGGTCGTTCGGCGCCGGCGCTTCGGCGGCGACCGTGTGGCATGCCGGCCCGGCCCTGGCGCCGCTGGTTCCAGGCCTTGGATCCGCCCTCGGGATCGAGATGCGCCAGGAGGACGAGGCCGGCGTAGCGCTGACCTTCGACGACGGTCCGCATCCACAGGGAACGCCGGCGGTGCTCGAGATTCTGCGAGAACACGGTGCGACCGCGACCTTTTTCCTCGCCGGCGAGCAGGTCGTGCGCCGCTCCGCTCTTGCCGCGGAGATCGTCGCCGCGGGACACCGGGTCGAGCTGCACTGCTACCGCCATCGCAATCTCCTGCGGCTTGGGGTGCGCCAGTTCCTCGAAGACGCGGAGCGTGCCCGCGCCGTGATCGAGGAGGCGAGCGGCCAGGCAATCGCCGATTACCGGCCGCCCTACGGGATATTCAGTGCCGCCACGTTGCGGGCGGTGCACCGCCGCGGCTGGCGGCCGGTGCTGTGGTCACGCTGGGGGCGCGACTGGAATCGGCGTGCGACAGCGGAGTCGATCGTCCGTTGCGCAAGCACCGAGATCGGGGCCGGTGAGATCGTCCTCTTGCACGACGCCGACTACTACAGCGCGCCGGGCTCCTGGGTACGCACGGCGGCGGCCCTGCCGCCGATCCTCGAGGAGATCGAGGGGCGGGGGCTGAAGGCGACCTCGCTGCGTCGCTGAGAAGGGGGCGCGAGCGTCCACTGGTCGCAGCCGGCGAATGCTTCGTCAAGGCGCCGGGCCATCGTGCTCCGAGGCCGATCCTGGTCGAAGATTTCCTTGGACATGGCTCTCCGTCCTGTAGGGAACGTTGGGGCAGCTTCACCCTTCGATCGGACGAAAAACATGCAAGTAGCGAAAAAGAACGCGCAGCTTGCGCGTTTTCGCTCAATCCGCCTGCGCGAATGCGGCGATCTCGTTGGCGAGCAGCTGCGGCTGGTCGAGTGCCACGAACGTCTTCGCATCCGGGATCTGGACGATGCGTGCATTCGGGGTCTCCCGCTCGAGTCGTTCTGCATAGGAGATCGGGAAGAACTTGTCGCCGGGCGCCCAGGTGAGCAGGACCGGCAGCTCGGAGGCGCTCAGCCTCTCCGCGGCCTCCAGCGTGTAGCGCTTGTTCATCCCGGCGGTGACCTTTTTGGCATCGTGCTTGACACCGGGATCGCTCAGTCCCGGCGCCATCCAGGAGGCGATCAGGTCGGCCGGGATCTCGGTGCGGGCGAACGGCTTGAATGCGGCACGCGCCAGGGCGCCGATGCGAAACGGCGCGGAGAGCAGGGTCATGCCGCCGGGTAGCTTGGCGATCGGGGGCATCGTCTTGAAGATCCCTGGCGGGAAGTTCTCGTGGGTATCGCAATTGGTCAGCACCAGGCGGCCGATCCGCTCCGGGTGGCGGGTGACCAGCACCTGTGACATGGCGCCGCCCGAGTCGTTGCCGACGATGGTCACGTCGTTCAGGTCGAGTGCCTCGAGAAAGCTGGCGATCAGCGCGGCGATGCCGGGAGGGGAAAGGTCGGCATCGGGATTCATCGCGATCTGCTGGGCGCCGATCGGCCAGTCGGGGGCGATGCAGCGGCAGCGATCGGCGAGGCCGTCGACCACGCCGTCCCAAAGGCGACCGTCGACGAGAAAACCGTGGACGAAGACGGCCGGCTTGCCCTCGCCGGCTTCGCGATAGCGGATCCGTCCCGCCGGCAGCTCGATCTCGTGACGCTGGTCTGACTGACTCATCGCAATCTCCTTGGGGGCAGTTGTTCTCGACCGGTGCGGCCGGTAAATTACATACAGACAGTATGAATGTCAAACGGACTCAAGCCGAGCGATCCGATGCGACCCGCGCCGCCCTGGTCGAGGCAGCGCGAGGACTCTTCGCCGAGCGCGGCTACGCCGGGATCGGCACCGAGGAGATCGCACGGGCGGCGGGGTTGAGCCGCGGCGCGCTCTACCACCACTTCGACGGCAAGAGCGAGCTGTTCGAGGCGGTCTACGAACAGGTCGAGAGAGAGTTGGCTGCGCGGATCGCCGCCGGTGCGCTGGAGGCCAACGCCGCCTCGCCCCTGGAGGCGATGCGGGCCGGTGTCGAGATGTTCCTAGCGGCGAGCACCGAGCCCGAGGCGCAGCGGATCGTGCTGCTCGACGGTCCCTCGGTTCTGGGCTGGGATCGATGGCGTGAGATTGCGGCCGAGCACGGGCTCGGCCTGATCGAAGCGACGCTGCAGGCGGCAATCGAGGCCGGTGCGATCAGCCAACAGCCGGTTCGCCCCCTCGCCCACGTATTGATGGGCGCTTTGGACGAGGCGGCGATGCTCGTTGCACGGGCCGAGGATCCCGAGCAGATGCGGGTTGAAGTCGCGGGGACCCTAGAGGCCCTGCTCGACGGGCTCAGCCGCGACTTGCCTTGATCGCTCCCCCGACCGGACCGGGATCGGTGACGGTGATGTCGGCGGGAGCACCGCGGCGCGACTCCTTCTGGGCGTACATCCGCACGTCGGCAAGCTGCAGCGTGGCGGAAGGGCTGTCGGCCTCGCTCGGAACCCTAGCCGCGCCCCAGGATGCGGCGATCGCGTAGCCGCGGCCGCTCTCGGTCAGGGCTTCCGCGGCGTGTTTGATCGCGTCGTCAAGGCGACTCTCGGCGCAGGTGAGCAGGACGCAGAACTCGTCCCCGCCAATCCGGTACGCGGTTCCGTCCTCGGCGACGGCCTCGCGCAGCCGCCGCCCGAGGCGCGCCAGCATCTCGTCGCCGGCAGGGTGGCCAAGGGTGTCGTTGAGGTGCTTGAAGCCGTTTAGGTCGAGGAAGACAAGCGCGGCCGGGCTGCTCTCCGTCGCGATCTCGCAGAGCCGTTCGAGGTCGAGTTGCATGCGGCCACGATTGCCAAGGCCGGTCAGCGGATCGGTCTGGACCTGCCCGAGCAGCCTTTTGTTCTCCCGGTCGCTCATCGCCAGGCGAACGATCACGGCGGTCATCGTCGCGGTCCAGAGGATGGTCGAGAGACCCCCGGTGGCGCTGTTGTACTGCATCGCGAAGAGCCCGATCATCACCGCTGCGAAGACCGCGGGGACCAATATCTCGCGGCGGCCGTCGCTGCGGGGCGACGTGATCTCGGCCGCTTCCTTCGGCTGCCAGACCGCCCCACCCAGGCAGACTGCCGCGATCAGGTAGATCGGGTTCACCCATTCGCCACCGGGCAGGGCCCCCTCGGTCGCCTGCAGGGTGTAGGCGATGTCGGCGATGACCAGCGCCGCCAGCCCCGCCAGCAGCAACGACCAGGTGCGGCCGGGGCGCCACCCGGTCAGAGCGACGACCCCCACCACCAGTGCGAGCATGCCGATGTCGCCGAGCGGGTAGGAGAGCGTCGTCAGTGTTTCCAGTGTCGTGCCGGATGTCTGATCCGCGACGAAGTCGAAGACGAACGCCGTGCCGAGTGCGGCCGTGCCGAGCGTTGCGATCAGGCCATCCATCCAGAGGCGCCAGTCGATCTCATGTGCCCGAGCCCGGACCAGCATGACCAGGCCGGCGTAGGCAAGCGGATAGAAGACCAGGTAGCCGATGTCCGCCGGCGATGGATAGGGGGCCGACGGGTTGCCTTCGATGGCGGCGGTCCAGTAGATCTCCGCCGCGCCCCAGCAGAGGATCGCCAGGCCGATGAGAAGCCAGGCCGCCCGCTCGCGACGATAGTCGGTGGCCCTGATCAGACAGGCGACGCCGGCGCCAAGCACGATCGCCGCGTAGAGAGGTCCACCGATCGCGAAATCCAGGTTCTCGCCAACCCCGAGCCAGTAGTGCAGCGTGACGATTGCGGTGCCGCCGAGCAGCAGGACTGCGAGCGCGCGACGGAGTAGGTGCGCAGCGCGCGTCCGGGCGGTCGTCGACTCGGCGGTTTTCACTGATGGAGCTATCGGCACCAGACCGCAAATCCCCAAGCCTGGTCGAAGATCGCAAGCGCGCCGAGGCCGCTTGCGCGAGTCATCTAGACTGAAGAGCGTGAAAACCGGAATTCATCCCGAGTACACGCTGGCAAATGTGCATTGCTCCTGCGGGAACCAGTTCTACACGCGCTCGACGCAGGCCGACCTGCACGTCGAGCTCTGCTCCGAGTGCCACCCGTTCTACACCGGAAAGCAGAAGCTGGTCGATACCGGCGGCCGCGTGGAGCGTTTCCAGCGCCGCGCCGCCAAGCACGCCAAGGCCGGGAGGTAAGCCGTGAGCCCAGAGCTGGGCTCGCCGCGACTCGAGACCGCTGCTCCGTCCAAGAACGGGGCGGATCCGCTGCGCATGCCCGACGGCGCCCTCGTCGCCAAGCGCGACGCGCCGGTCGGGGGCCAGGCGGTGCTCGAGGGCGTGATGATGCGGGGAATATCGGTCTGGGCCGTTGCGGTGCGCCGTCCCGACGGTGAGATCGAGATCAGCTCCGAGTCGATCAAGCCGTGGGCGCGCCGTCACCGCCTCTGGCGGCTGCCGGTGCTGCGCGGGGTCGTCGCCCTCGGCGAGTCGCTGAAGATCGGCTTCAAAGCACTGGGCATCTCCGCCAACGCCCAGCTCGAGGAGGACGAGGACGGCGAGCGCGAAGAGATCGGCGGCTGGATGTGGGGCCTGACGATTGCCTTCTCGATGCTGTTGGCAGTCGGGCTCTTCTTCGTCGTGCCGGTCGGCCTGACCAGCCTGATCAAGGACCGGCTCGGCTCGCCCTTGCTCTTCTGGCTGGTCGAGGGAGTGCTGCGGACGGGGATCTTCATCGCCTACATCGCCGCGATCAGTCGCCTGCGCGACCTGCGACGCGTCTTCGAGTACCACGGCGCCGAGCACAAGACGATCTCCTGTTACGAGGCCGAAGACGAGCTGACGCCCGCTCGCGCCAAGCTCTACTCGCGGCTGCACCCGCGCTGTGGCACCAGCTTCCTGCTGATCGTGATGGTGCTGGCGATCTTCGTCTTCGCCCCGATCGGGCTGCCCGCCTGGTATTGGCTGGTGGCTTCGCGGATCATCGGCATCCCGCTGATCGCCGGTCTTTCCTACGAGGTGATCAAGTGGGCCGGGAAAAACCGGAGCAAGCGCTGGGTGCGGGCGCTGATGTGGCCGGGCCTGATGCTGCAGAACCTCACCACCCGCGAGCCCGACGAGGAGGAGCTGGCGGTGGCGATCGCCTCGCTCGAGGCCGTCCTGGCACGCGAGACGCCCGAGCAGGCGGCTGCGGGCGAACACATCGAGATCGTCGCCTGAGGGGAGTGGCGCGCGGGTCCTGTCGCGTGGGCGGGGGGCCTGCGGGCGGGCCACGGCCCGTCCTCGCCCCCCCGCCCACGCGCCACCCGCGCGAGACGCCGCTGCGAAGCAGCTTTTCTAGCCCAGAATGCGTTCGAATGCATCGGCGGCTGCATTGGCCCCATTGCATGCTGCGAATGACTCTGCCACCCGCTCGGCACCGGCTCGCATGGCGGTCGCCTCGTAAACCTTGCGGCGCAGACGGTCGGGACTCAGGCGCCACGGGAAAAGTTGGGTGCCGGCGCCGGCCTGCTTGACGCGGCGGGCGACCTCGAACTGGTCGCGGCCGAAGGGGACGGCGCAGACGGGGACTCCGGCCGCCAGCGCCTTCTGGGTGGCGCCCATGCCGCCGTGCGTGATCGCGCAGCTTGCCCGCGCCAGCACCGGCCCGTGGGGGATGAAGGGCGCGACGGTGGCGGTGGCCGGCAGCTGCAGGTTGGCGATGCTCGTGGCCGGCAGCGTCGCCACCAGATGGCAGGGCTCAGCGGCCAGAGCCTCGAGCGCGACGCGGACGAGGCGGCTGTCGTCCTGGAAGTCGGTTGAGGTGGTGACCAGCACTAGCGGGCGCGTGACTGAAACGAGGTCGGTCGGCAGCTCCTGCGGCGGGTCCCACGTGCAGGGCCCGACGAAGACGACGTTCGCGGGCCAGTCGCTGCGCGGGTAGTCGAAGTCCTCCGTCGTCATGTAAAGCAGCAGGGGCGGCCGAGTGAAGAGTTCGTGGGCGTGGGCGAGTGGGGTCGCGCCCAGCGCCGAGCGCACCAGGTTGAGCTCGCTGAGCACAAGCCGGTCGAAGCTGCGCTCGACAAATGCCCAGCCGAGACCGTCGCGCAGGCGACCAGGAAGGCCGCGCGACGGTCGGAAGCCGGGGCCGAACGGGGGCGCGCTCTGAGAGGGAACCGGCAGGGGGAGGGGACAGAAGGACGCCCACGGCCCGCCCCATGCCTCGGCGGCGCCGAGGGCTCCCCAGGCGGCGACGTCGACGAGCAGGGCTTCCGGGCGCTCCTCCCTGATCGCGCGGCTCAGGTCGGGGCCGTCGAAGGCCGCTCGCCGGCGAAAGGTTCGGGTAGAGCGCTTGGCGGCGCCGAGCGGCGTACGAGCCTTCCAGTCGTCGATCAGGAGGGACTCGACCCTGGGAGAGAGGGGGCTGGCGTCGAAGCCGAGGCTGCGCAACTTCGCGACCTCGGGCGACCGGGCACGAACGGCGACCTCGTGGCCGCGGCGGCGCAGCTCCTCGAGGACGGCCAGCGCGGGGAAGAGGTGCCCGCGCATGGGCGAGGCATAGGCGAGGATGCGGCTCAGCTCTGGCGCTCCAGCAGCGGTTCGAGCATCTCCCAGACGGCCAGCTTCGTTTGCTTGTTGCTGAGCCCGCGGTCACGGCGCAGGATCTTCCAGGTGTAGATGTCGGTGATCGCGACCAGTTGGGCGACCCGCCTCTCGCGCGGCGCCCCACGAAGGTCGGCGAGGGTCGCGCGGAATGCTTTCTCGCACCAGCGCCGGTGGTAGCTGCGGCCGCCGCTCACCATCGCGTGGAGCGCCCGGGTGCTTTCCTCGGCCGCGAGGAGGCGCAGGATTCGGTCGCCGAAGCGGTCGTAGTGATCGATGAGCATGTCCATCGCCGCCGCCGTGTCCCCGCCGGGGGAGTGGCGATCTCGGCCCATCCTCAGCGCCGTGCGGCCCAGCGTCGCGATCAGCAGTCCGTTCCTGCTTCCGAAGCGGCGCAGGATCGTCTGCACGGTGACGCCGGACCGCTCGGCGACGGCGTTCAACGTGAACTCGTCGACCGGCCCTGAATCGAACACGGTGTCGGCGGCGTCGAGGATCCTCTCGGCCGTTGCGGCCGCGGAGTCCGCTCGCGCCCCCAGGTTGTACGGGCGCTTATCGGCCGCTTCCCCCGCTTTCACTCCCGACAACATAGAAGCCCGTACCGCGTGGGCGGGCCTATCCGCCGCTACCCCAGCCCCAGAGTGCGGCAATCGAGATCTTCCAGCTGCCTTCGACCTCTCGCAGGACGAGCGCCGGATCGCAGGCCTGTTCGAAGCGGGAGTCGACCGCACCGAGGGCCTGGACCAGCCAGCGCTCGCGGGCGAAGGCGACGTCTCCGGCGACGATGACGTTGCTCTGCTCGACCGCGATCTGGGCGCGGCGGGCAATCAGCTGCGCGAGCACTGGGCGGATGTGCTGGCGGTCGTGAATCGCGGTTGCGTCTGGCGTGAGCAGGCAGGCATCGCGGGTGAAACACCCGGCTGCGCCGTCGAGATTGCCGGCGCTGAGCAGCTGGGCCAGCGAGAGGCAGGCCATTCGAGTTGGTGCCGGTGCGGTGAGCATGTCTGTTTTCATGTTAGTACCCTTAACGTGAAATCTACAGCGCCCGTTTGCTTGGGCTAGTTAGCTAGCACAGTACCTCTGACAACTGTGCTGGTCAACTGGTACACCTGCGAAAGGGAGTGCGATGTTCAAACGGGGAGCAAGTAAGCGCTTGGGGGCCGCGCTGTTGATTGCGGCGGCGATGGCGGTCCTGGGGGTCGCGACAGCCGGGGCGACCAGAGTGGTTGCGGGGAACCTCGTCATCGATTTCGGCTTCGGCTCTGCGCCGAAGGCCTTGCCGCATTCCCACGATGCGCCGATCAAGTTCTGGGGACACAGCACGATCGGCACGGTGGATGGCAGCGCTCCCGCGCCGGTGACTCATGTGACGGTCGAATTCGACAAGTTCGGCCATCTCGAGACGCGGGGCCTGGCTCGTTGCACCCGGGCGAAGCTCGTCGCGACGACACCGGAGAAGGCACGCCGGCTGTGTCCCGGAGCGATCGTCGGCAGCGGCTATGGCAAGGCCGTAATCACCTTTCCCGAACAGGCCCCGATCGAGGCAGGGTCGGCGGTCACCTTCTTCAACGGGCCCGAAATCGGCGGCGATCCCTCGGTCATTTTTCACGCTCACCTCGACGTCCCGGCGCCGACGACCTATCTGATCCCGGTGCGGATCGAACGGATCCACAAGGGCGTCTACGGCTATCGGATCGAAGCGACGATTCCGCCGATCGCCGGCGGCTACGGTGCGCCCACCGACTTCAAGTTCAAAGCCGGCCGCAACTGGCGCTTCGGTGGCGAAGAGCTCAGCTACATCAATGCCCGCTGCCCGCGCAGCCAGGTGCTGCGCGCTCGGATCGAGGCTGAGTTCGGCGAGGAGGCCCTTTTGCACGGCTCGTTCCTCGACACCTGCCGAATTCGCGAGCGCTGATGCCCGTCTATGTTGTGAGGCGTGATCGATTCGCTGGTCGAGCAGATCGAGGCGCGCTTCGCCGAGCTCGAGGCGCAGATGTCGGACCCCGACGTGATCGGGGACAGGGAGCGTTACGCCGGCGTTGGGCGCGAGTACCGCGAGCTGCAGCCGGCCCAGGGCTTGGCGGTCGAGTACCGCAAGCTGAAGGACGACCTGGAGGGGGCGCGGGAGCTGCTGGCCGAGGACGGCGAGGACTCCGAGCTGCTGAAGCTGGCCGAGGAGGCGCCGGCCCACCTCGAGGCCCTCGAAGAGGAGATCCGCCTGGCGATGGTCGAGCGCGACCCCAACGACGCCAAGAACGTCCTGGTCGAGATCCGTGCCGGGACCGGCGGCGACGAGGCGGCGCTCTTCGCTGGCGATCTCTACAAGATGCTCAGCCGCTACGCGGAAGAGCGTGGCTTCACCACCGAGCCGCTCTCCCAGTCGAGCGCCGAGGTCGGTGGCTTCAAGGAGGTGACCTTCGCGATCAAGGGCGAGGGCGCCTACTCGATCTTCAAGTTCGAGGGCGGCACGCACCGTGTGCAGCGGGTGCCCGAGACGGAGTCCCAGGGCCGCATTCACACCTCGACCGCGACCGTCGCGGTCCTGCCGGAGGCCGAGGAGGTCGAGGTGCAGATCGATTCCAACGACCTGCAGATCGACGTCTACCGCTCCTCGGGCCCGGGCGGACAGTCGGTCAACACGACCGACTCGGCGGTGCGGATCACCCACAAGCCGAGCGGCATCGTCGTCTCGATGCAGGACGAGAAGTCCCAGCTGCAGAACAAGGAGCGGGCGATGCGGGTTCTGCGCGCTCGCCTCTACGAGCGCGAGCTGGCCGAGCAGCAGGCGAAGATCGCCTCCGAGCGCAAGGCCCAGGTCGGCAGCGGCGAGCGCTCGGAGAAGGTGCGCACCTACAACTTCCCCCAGGGCCGGGTCACCGACCACAGGATCAAGCACACGTCCCACAACCTCGACGGCGTGCTCGGTGGCGAATTGACCGAGTTCACCGATGCACTCGCGGCGGAGGAGAAGCGCCAGCGACTCGAGACCGCAGCGGTCGGGTGACCCGCGAAGCGCTGAGCGCGTCGAGCGACGCACTGCGCGCTGCTGGGATCGAGGACCCGCGCCTCGACGCCGAGCTGCTCTTGGTCGAGGCGACCGGCTGGGACCGCGCCCAGCTGGCGGCGAATCCAGAGGCCGAGATTCCGCCCGCCGCCGCGCGGCGCTTCGCCGAGATGGTGCGCCGCCGCCTGCGGCGCGAGCCGGTCGCCTACATCCTCGGCCGGCGCGGCTTCCGGCAGCTCGAGCTCGGCGTCGACCCGCGAGTCCTGATCCCCCGCCCCGAGACGGAGCTGCTGGTCGAGCTGGCCCTCGAGCTGCAGCCCCGTAGCGTTCTGGACGTTGGCACCGGCTCGGGTGCGATCGCACTGGCAATCGCCGCCGAGCTGCCGGGCTGCGAGGTCACCGCAACCGACATTTCGCTCGCGGCCCTCGAAGTGGCCCGCGACAACGCCGAGCGCCTCGGCCTCGCCTCACGCGTCGAGCTGCTCGCGGGGATGTTGCCGCCGCGTGGCGGATTTGAGCTCGCGGTAGCGAACCTTCCCTATGTGAGCGAAGCGGAATGGGGAGGACTCGAGCCTGAGGTGACCGAGTGGGAGCCACGCGAGGCGTTGCTCGCCGGTCCAGACGGGCTCGACGCGATGCGATCGACGATCCCGGCGCTGGCTGGCGTCGCCGACGTCGTCGCTCTGGAGGTGGGTGTCGGTCAGGCCGCCGAGGTCGGCGGCTTGCTGATCGACGCCGGCCTCGACGCGATCGAGACCCGCGCCGATCTGGCTCGGATAGACCGCGTCGTGATCGGCCGCGGGGGCGCGGGCAATTGACCGTGATCCTCTCGATCGCGCGCGATGGCGTCGAGCGTGCGCGCACCGGGCTGGAACTCTGCATCGCGGCTGGGGGCGTCGCGCTCTTTCCCGCTGACGGTCTCTATGGACTCGCCTGCGATCCGCTCAACGCAACCGCAATCGAGCGCATCCATAGAGTCAAGGGGCGGGACGAGGGGAAGCCGTCGGCCGTCCTCTACTTCTCGCCGCTGGCAATGCGCGAGCTCGTCGAGGATCTAGGGCAGCGCACCAGGTCAGCCGTGAGCGCTCTGCTGCCGGGCCCGGTCAGCCTGGTGGTCGCGAACCCGAGCCATCGCTACCCGCTTGCCTGCCGAAGCGATCCCGAGCGGCTCGGGGTGCGGCTGATCGACGGACCGCTCGAGGGCGCGATGTGTCCGATCTTCCAGACTTCGGCCAACCGCGGCGGTGACCCCGCCTCGGCGATCTTCGGCGACGTCCCCCGCAAGATCCTGGCCGACGTAGACGTCGCGATCGACGCCGGGCCGCTGACCGGGCTGCCGTCCACGGTCGTCGACCTCTCCGGCTTCGACGACGGTGGCGATTGGAGTGTCCTGCGCGAGGGGGGTATGCAGATCGACGACCTCGCGGATCAGCTGCACAGCCTTAGGCCCTGGCTGTCTTAGTTGACTCAAACAGTTGACGGCGATACTGTGTGTTTTGATGGCACAGCGGGCCGCAAAGCGTGAAGTCACTCCATTTTCCACTGATCCGGCGGCGGAGCTGCCGGTTGGTGTCCAGCTCTCCTGGCGGCTGCGGGCGTTGATCGCGACCGGTCGGCTCGCGGCGGGGGAGCGCCTGCCCAGCTTTCGCCAGCTTGCCGAGTGGGGGGGCGTCAACGTCAACACCGTGCGAGCCGTCTACGCCGGGCTCGAGGAGGCTGGGCTGGTCGTCAGCCGCCAGGGCCAGGGCACCTTCGTCGACGAGCGAATCAGGGCCGCACCCGAGCTGGAGGAGATTGCAGGCGATGCCCTGCGGCGATCCTTCGCCGCGGGGCTCGATCCCCGCGATCTGGTCGCTGTCACCGCTGCTTGCGTGAGCATGAGCGAGGAGGAAGAGGGCAGGGGGGTGGGCGTCGGGGATGGCGAAGGTGAGCTTCCCGACCTGAGCGAAGAGAGCGAGGCGATCGAGGTTCGCCATGAGCTCCGCCGCCAGATCGCCCGCCTCGAGATCGAGCTGGCCGCCTATACGCGCGATCTGCCCGACGACATGCCGACCGCCGCGAGCTACTCCAAAGCGCACGTCGCCGGCGTCGAGGAGCTGGAGCAGACGCGCGACACCCTGATCGCCCAGCTCTCGGAGGCCCAACGGGCGGCAGAGGTGCGCGCGAGGCAGATCGGCGAGGAGCGGGCGCGGCGTGAAGCGCTGCTCGTCGAGGGGAAGGGCGAGGCGCCCTCGCGATCGGGCGGGGGCCCTCTCGGCAGGGCGATGAGCTGGTGGCAGGCGAAGTCCTAAGCCGCGCATCCGTTCCGGCGAAGGCCGCCTTCGAGCAGGTGGGGGAGATGATGATCCTCACCGCGAAGACGGTCGTCTCGGCGGTGCGGCCTCCCTTCCCCTACGGCGAGGAGCTCGTCTGGCAGTTCCTCTTCGTGCTGAAGCTCTCCTGGTTCCCGCTGCTGATCTCGACCTTCGCTCTCTGCCTGGGCGCGCCGGGTCTGCAGGCGGCCGGCGTGCTCTCGCTGTTCGGAGCGCTCGACCGCCTCGGTGGGTTCTTCGTATTGACGGCGATCCGCTGGATCGGGCCGCTGGTGACCGCCGTCGTCGTCGCCGGCGTGGCCGGTACCGCGATCACCGCGGACCTCGGCGCCCGCAAGATTCGTGAGGAGCTCGATGCCCTGCAGGTGCTCGGCGTCGATCCGATCAAGAACCTGGTCGTGCCGCGTTTCCTGGCGCTGATAGTCATCACCGGCCTGCTCGACATCTTCGCGATCGTCTTCGGGCTCTCCGCGGGCATCGCCGCCGAGCTGCTCTACAAGCAGTCGCTGGGCGGCTTCTTCGCAACGCTCTTCTCCAATGCCACGGTCACCGATCTCTGGGCTTCGGTACTGATGTGCACGATGTTCGGCGCGATCATCGCGGTCGTCTGCTCGTACAAGGGAATGTCGGCATCGGGGGGCGCAGCGGGGGTCGGCCGCGCCGTCAACCAGGCGGTGGTCATCGCCCTGGTCGCGGTCTTCTTCTTCCAGTTCATCGTCACCTCGATCCTGCTCGCCACCAACCCCGAACTTCAGTCGATTCGGTGATCGCGGAGCGACCAAGCGCGCATCCCTGGTTCTTCGCGCCGGGAGCGGAGCGGAGGTGATGTGTTGATCGGCTGGCTCGACGTCCCGCGGGGCTGGCTCGACTCCTTCGGCGAGATCGCCCGCTTCGGCTCGCGCGTCGCCGGCCTCGTCCTCAGCGGCCGCGTCCTGCGCTTCTTCGGCGAGAGCCTGCGCCAGGGAGGGATCCTGATCCTCGGCTCGGCGGTGATCATCTGGGCCTTCGTCTTCATCCTCGGTCTCCAGTGCGGGCTGCAGGGCGCCTACTTCAACCGCTCCATCGGCGCCCCGTCCCTGGCCGGCCTCTTCTCGGCCTACTGCGACCTGCGCGAGGGACTGCCCTACGCCTTCGGCTACATCCTCTCGGCCAAGGTCGGCACCGGGATCGTCGCCGAGCTGGGCGCGATGCGGATCTCCGATGAGATCGACGCGCTCGAGGTGATGGGGATCCCGCCGGTGACGTTCCTCGCCGCGACCCGCCTGCTCGGCGCCTGGATCGCGATCCCGTTCCTCTATCTGGTCGGGATCGGGGTCGCCTACTTCGCCAGCTACATCGCGGTGGTCCAGCAGGTCGGCGACGTTTCCTCGGGCGGCTACCTGCTGATCTTCTGGATGTTCCAGAGCCCTCCTGACCTGCTCTTCAGCCTGATCAAGGGAATGACGATGGCGACGGCGATCGTGCTGGTCGGCTGCTATTACGGGTACACGGCCTCCGGCGGTCCGGTCGGGGTCGGCACCGCGACGGCGCAATCGATGGTGGTCAACATCATCATCGTCCACATCATCGGCATGCTGGGCACGGTCGTCTTCTGGGGCTCGAACCCACGCGCGCCGATCGGCGGTTAGCAGCCCGTGTCGCCGTGGTAAGGCAGGTGGATGAGGCGGCGGGAGGTGTTGTCGTCCTCGTTCGACTCGTAGAGCAGACCGTTCGGGTCCACCGTCATCACAAAGGCGAAACAGCCGCGCAAGCCCCCAACGCCGATCCACTGCTTGTCGTAGTCGGCGGGATAGATGTCTGACCAGCCGACCGAGGTGCCAAGCGCCACGTGGTCTTGATAGGCGTCCTGGTTGCAGCCCGGATAGTGGCGGTTGTCAGGTGAGCGCCGGCCAGGGCGGGTGCGCTCGAGGTCGCGCAAGCAGTAGTTGAGCTTAGGGCCGACCCGCACGCGGTGCAGCAGCTGGTGCTGGGCGTCGACCGACCAGAGCTCGAAGCGGGCCAGCTGATGCACCTTCCAGTAGGAACCGCCGAAGTAGGCGCCGACGGAGGTGAAGTGCAGCGTCGCCCGTGTCGGCACATCGATATGCCCGCCTCCGGCCCGGTAGATCCGCTGCCGAGTGCGCATCGTGTGCCAGCCGTTGCGGGTGCCGCGCAGCTCCATCGCGCCGCGGCCGCGGCTGCGCACGTCGCTGGTTGCACGCAGTCGCACGCGTCCACCGGCATGCTGGACATAGAGGTCGGTTGCCGGCCCGATGCGCAGGTTGGGGCAGAGCAGGCGCGCGGCTTCGGGCCCTTCGCAGGGGTTTTCAGCCCCGATGGCTGCGCCGCCGGCAAAGCCGAGGGCGATGCAGAGAGTTGCGGCGATGGGCGCGAGGCGACGAGTCAAGCGCCACAGGCTATCCAGACCGAGTCGTGGTTTGAGTGGATTTGCGCGTGGGCGGCGCTGGTAGCATCGCTTCAATGAGTCGCGCTCTCGATATCAGCGACCCCGAGCTCGGGCAACTCCTTCTTAAGGAGAATGAGCGGCAGGCACATTCGCTCTGCTTGATCCCTTCTGAGAACTACTGCTCGGACGCGGTGCTCGAAGCCAACGGCTCGGTTCTGGTTAACAAGTACTCAGAGGGGTATCCAGGACGTCGCTACTACGAGGGAAACGAGATCATCGACGATGTCGAGCGCCTCGCGATCGCCCGTGCCAAGGAGCTTTTCGGCGCCGAGCATGCGAACGTCCAGCCCTATTCCGGCTCACCGGCGAACCTCGCCATCTACCTTGCTTTTCTACAGCCGGGCGACACGGTCATGGGTCTCTCTCTGCCGGCAGGGGGGCACCTCACCCACGGTTGGCAGGTGTCGGCAACGGGAATCTGGTTCAACGCGGTGCACTATGGGGTCGATAAAGACTCGGGTCGGGTTGAGATGGATGCGGTCCGCGATCTCGCGCTGACCCATCGTCCGAAGCTCCTCTTCTGCGGTGGTACCGCCGTACCACGCACAATCGACTTTGCCGGTTTCGCGGAGATTGCCCGCGAGGTGGGTGCGCTCATGGTCGCCGATGTCTCGCACATCGCCGGCTTGATCGCGGGCGGCGCCCATCCCTCGCCGATCGAGCATGCCGATGTCGTGATGACCACCACGCACAAGACACTGCGAGGGACCCGGGGGGCCATCCTGCTCTGTCGCGAGGAGCATGCAAAGGCGATCGACCGAGCTGTGTTCCCAGGGCTGCAGGGTGGGCCACACCAGCACCAGACCGCGGCGATCGCGGCAACGCTTGGCGAGGCTCTCACCCCGGAGTTCCGCGACTACGCTCACGCGACGGTAGCCAACGCGAAGGCGCTGGCCGAGGCGCTTATCGAGCGTGACTTCGATTTGGTCTCGGGCGGTACCGACAACCATCTGATCCTGCTTGACATGACGAACAAGGACTTGAGTGGCAAGGAAGCCGCAGCAGCACTCTCGCGGGCGGGCATCGTCACCAATGCCAACTCGATCCCGTTCGATACCCGGAAGCCCTTCGACCCTTCGGGTGTGAGGATTGGCGCCCCGGCGGCTACCACCAGGGGCTTGGGCGAGGACCACATGGTCCAGGTGGCCGAGTGGATGAACGAGGTGGTGTCCGCGCCTGAAGATCGCTCGGTTGCGGACGGCGTGCGTTCCGAAGTGGAAGCGCTGATGAGGAGCTATCCGGCGCCGGGGTGCCTCGTGACGAGCACTGAAGCAGCCTAGCCTCAGACCGAACGCTGCTTGCTCGTGGCCCTGCAGGCAAACCAGCTGCGATGCTGCGAGCAGGGAATGTCTGTCAGCGCGGCGCTGGTTATGAGGGGCATTGCCCCCGCGGGCCAGGTTCATGCAGAGCACGGAGTTGGGTTCCGGAGGAATGGACACGACAAGCCCGAGCGCTATCCTGGTCATCGCCAGATTCATCGCATCGACCTATAGCAAAGGCAAAGGGCACCCCGCGTGAGGATCTGGATCGACTGCACCGCTGCGGCGCATTCGCTCGTCGTGCAGCCGGTCATTGCCCGGCCGGAAGGGCAGGGTCACGAGGTGATCGTCACCGCCCGTGAGCACGGGAGACGCTGGGGATTCTCGATCTGCCCGCAGTTTTCACCCACAGCGGTCTGAGTGTCCCATCGAGCTTGACCGCACGCCACTGCGGTGAGACTCTGGTTGCTGCGCGGGAGAGCGCCTCCCACGCAGCAACCGTAACTCAACAAGTGAGGTATCGAAATGATTCACCGCAAGCGTATGCTCGCGGCCGTCGCGGCCTGTGCGATCGTCGCACTCGTGGCCGTCGCGCTCATAGCCACGGTTACCCAGGCCGAAATGGGAGCAAACTGGGTGGTCAAAGGCACCAATGTCACAGCGCTCTTAAAACCCGAAGTAGGCGTGGAACTGGAGAAATTACCCGTCAATGGACCGCGACACCTGCTTCTCTTAACCAAATTAGGAGAAACCAAAGTCGAAATCTTATGCGGAGGATTCGTTGCTATCGGCTTCCTCCTGACGGGGGGCAAAGGCAGCACCTCGGCAATCCAACTCTCAGAATGTGCGACCTTCCTGAACGGGAAAATCGACGAAAGCTGCACGCCCAAAGAACCCATTGTGGCGAAAGCAAAATCCTTAATCGTCTTAGCCGCCCCGATTACCCTCCTTCTCTTCGAACCGGAAGCGGGCGGAGAATTCGGCGCGATTAAATTCGAAGCGGGATGTTTCCTTCCGGAAGAAGTCGCGATCACGGGCTCGTTCTATGTCAAAGAGACGAACGGGAAACTCGAAACAGAAGAACAATTCCACTTATTCGAACAGGCCCTGGGATTTGGCGGTGGCCTTTTCTTCGGCAACGAACCGATGACGATCGACGGCAGCGGCAAAGCGTCGTTGTTCAGCCCTCACGCAACGGCCATTTGGAAAGGGAAAGGCGCATAGAGGCGTAGTTCCAGCAGCGTTCGGGGGCGCCGAGCGTCGCTCGGCGCCCCCGGCGATAGGGTCGCCGCATGCTGATCTGGGTCGATTGCACCGCGGCGGCGCACCCGTTGGTGTTGCGGCCAATCGTCGAGCGCTTGGAGGCTCGTGGCGACAAGGTGCTGGTTACCGCCCGGCAGTACGGCCAGACGCTGGGGATCCTCGACCGTCTCGCCATCCCCTACACCGCGGTCGGCAGCCATGGCGGCGCTTCCGCATTTGGCAAGGGCCGTGCCCTTGGCGGTCGCTCCGCTCGCCTGGCGCCGATCGTCTGGGAGCGGCGGCCCGACCTGGCGTTGGCACACGGCTCCGTCGACCTCGCCGTCGTCTCCTCGCTCTTCCGCATCCCTTCGGCGCAGATGCAGGACTACGAGTTTGCCGGCTGGCAGCGCCAGATCGCCTTCAGGGCGGCGCGCAAAGTGCTCGTGCCCGACTCGATCCCACTCGACCGGCTGAAGAAGACCGGCGCCAAGGAGCGCAAGCTGGTCCGCTACCCAGGGCTCAAGGAGGAGTACTACCTGGCCGACTTCGAGCCCGATGCCGCCGTGCTCGACAAGCTCGGGCTAGACCGCGAGAAGGTCCTCGTCGTCGTCCGGCCGCCGCCGGAGACCTCCGAGTACCACGCTCGCAACGACGTGTACGGCGACTCGATCCGGCGCCTTGCCGCCGCGGCCGCCGTGCAGGCGGTGGTGATCCCGCGCACGGAGCGCCAGGGCGAGGAGGTCCGAGCGATGCAGGCGGACAACCTGATCGTGCCCGAGCGGGCGATCGACGCGCAGAGCCTGATCGCCTTCGCCGATCTCGTCGTCAGCGCGGGGGGGACGATGAACCGTGAGGCCGTCGCCCTGGGCACGCCCGTCTTCACCACCTTCGCGGGTCGCATGGGCGGCGTCGACGAGGCCCTGATCGCGGAAGGCCGCCTGCGGGTGCTCGATGACGTCGACCAGCTGCCGCTGCGCAAGCGCGAGACGCCGGTGGGGGTGCTGAATCCACGCGACCCCGAGCTTTTGGTCGAGGGGGCCCTCGGCGCTGTCACGGGCGTCGAGTAGCCTGGGCGCGCCCGCTTTCCACCGGGCACCCGCGACATGGCAGCGACCACCGACGCCGTCCTCGCCTTTCTAGTAGCGGCCGCGATCGCCTGGCTGCTGGTTCCCTACGCCGAGCGGCTGGCCTACCGGATCGGCGCGATCGACATGCCGAAGGAGCGTGGCCTGCACGACCGGCCGATGCCGCGGCTCTCCGGCTTGGCGATCTTCGCCGGGATCGAGGTGGCGGGATGGATCTGGTTGCCCGGTGACGGCGAAAGCCGCGCGATCCTCGTCGGTGCGGTGGCGATTGCCGCGGTCGGCGTCGCCGATGACGTGCGCGGCCTGCCGGCGCTGCCGAAGCTGCTCGGCCAGGTCGGCGCGGCGCTGATCCCGGTGCTTGCCGGAGTGCGCGTCGACAACCTCACCCTTCCCTTCGTCGGCGGTTTCGAGCTCGGCTGGCTCGCCTACCCGCTGACCGTGCTCGGCATCGTCGCGGTGGTCAACGTGATCAACTTCATCGACGGGGTCGACGGCCTCGCCGCCGGCGTCTGCACGATCTCGGCGATCGCCCTGGCGGCGATCGCGCTCTCACTGGACCGCAATGCGGCCGGCGTCTTGGCGGCGCTCACCGCCGGTGGGGCGCTTGGCTTCCTCCGCCACGGCTTCCCGCCGGCCTCCAGCTTCATGGGCGACACCGGCTCCAACCTGCTCGGCTACCTGCTCGCCGTCGCCTCGGTGCAGGGAGCGCTGAAGACCAACGCGGTCGTCGCGCTCGTCTTCCCGCTCGTGGTGCTTGCCGTACCGATCCTCGACACCGGCTTCGTCGTCGCCAAGCGGCTCAAGTACCGCCAGCCGATCTACCAGGCCGACACCTGGCACTTCCACCACCGCATGGCCAACATCGGCTTCTCGCAACGGCGCACCTTGGCCTACCTCTACGGCTGGACACTTGCCCTCGCGGCCCTTGCGCTTGCCCTGCGCTTCGTTCCCTACAGCGACGACCACGGTCACTTCGACGTGCTCTGGACCGCGGTGATCGTCGCCTTCGGCCTACTTGCCCTGGCCACCAGCGTCTATCTGGTCTACGTGCTCGAGATCCTCAAGCTGCGCCGCGGGGAGATCAATCCCGAAACCGGCGAGATCGAAGCGATCGAACTCGAGGAATAATCGCCCGCGAGCGGCGAAGAGAGTTAGTAACAGGTTGTAACAAGCCTCACGAACTGGCTCTAGAAAGCGGATCGTCGGCCCTTTCGGATATAGTCGCCAGTCCGCCCGCCCATTCGAGACGGGCGCATTTTATGTCTCCTCCCAAGTACGTCGACCTTCTGGTCCTTGCCGCTTCGCTCGCCGTGTTTTTGCTCGGCGGCCTTCCCATGCTCGGATTCGCCGCCGGCGCCGGCATCTGGCTCGTTCAGCGCGGCATCCAGGCGCTTGCCGAGCGCCGTGCCAACGTGGAACTGGCTGCCGGCAACCGGCAGCGGGCGATGGCAACGGTCGCCGTCTCCACCCTTGGCCGTGTGGGGCTGATGGCAATCGCGGTGCTGCTCGCCGGGATCGTCGAACGCGAGGCTGGCCTCGCCTCCGCGGTCTTGGTCCTGGTCCTGTTCACCGTCTCCTTCGCTGCCCAAGGAATCGCCCACCTCTTCGACGAACCAGAAGCGGGCAAGGCATGAAGACCAAGACCAAGGTCTTCATCGGGCTCGGCGTCTACTTCGCGATCGCGATCCTGATGCTGCTGATCTTTGGCACCAGCGGCAAAAACGAAGCCTTCCAGCCCCAGAACGAGTTCAAGCTCGAACCGTGGATCACGCTCGAACTGGGCGGCATCGACCTCAGCATCAACAAGGCGGTGCTCTACCTGGTGCTCGCCAGCGCTCTGACGATCTTCGTCATGGTCTGGATCTCGCGCCGCATGGCGCAGAAACCCAACCGCGTGCAGACCGCGATCGAGGTTGCCTACGACCTGACCAAGAACAACATCACCGGCGGCAACCTCGACACGGCGACGGCGACGCGCTGGTTCCCCTTCCTCGCCGCCCTCTTCTTCTGGATCTGGTTCTCCAACATGATCGGCTTCATCCCGCTGCCGACCAACACCGAGCACGAGGTCAGCATCTTTGGCCTCAACATCCCCTCCTTCGCGATCTACGCGGCCACCGCCAACCTCTCGATCCCGCTGGTTCTGACCCTCGTGGTCTGGATCTCCTACCACGTCGAAGGCGTGCGCTCGAAGGGCCTCTTCAAGTACCTGGCCAGCTGGCTGCCGCCTGGCCTGGAGGACATGAACCCGCTGGCCAAGGGCTTCATCTTCGTGATCGAGGCGATCTCGCATTTCGCCCGCCTGATCTCGCTTTCCGTACGACTCTTCGCCAACATCCTCGCCGGCCACCTGCTGCTGCTCTTCATGGGCGGCGGGCTCGCCGTGCTGCTCGGCATCGCCGCGCTCGGCGCACTCACCTTCCCGCTGGCCTTCTTCTTCTTCATCCTCGAGGTCGGCCTTATCGCCACCCTGCAGGCTTTTATCTTCTCGACCCTTACCGCTATCTACCTCGGCGGAGCCACCTCCGCCAGCCATTAGAAAAGGAGCGCTACCTCAAATGGATCTGTCCCCAGTTGCCGCCGCGATTTCCGACGAAGGGATCGAATCGGCCGGTAAGGCGATCGCCCTCGGTGTCGGTGCCGGCCTTGGCTCAATCGGCGCAGGAATTGGCATCGGCATCATCTTCGGCAAGGAGATCGAGTCGGTCGCCCGCCAGCCGGAGATGAAAGACGAGCTGCAGAGCATTCGCTGGCTCGGCTTCGCGCTTACCGAGGCCGTGGCCTTCTACACCTTCATCTTCGGCCTGATCGCCTTCTTCCTCTAGGCCGATCGCGTGGAGCTCTTTGGCCACATAGCCGGTCTGATCCCGCTCGCCGCCGAGGCGTCGGGGGAAGAAGGCGGCGGCAGCTTCCTGGTCTCGCCGGGCCTCGGCCTGATGATCTGGACACTGGTGCTCTTCCTCTTCACGATGTGGGTGCTGAGCAAGGTCGCTTTCCCGAAGATCCAGGAGGCGCTCGACAAGCGTGCCAGGACGATCAGCGAGTCGATCGAGGCAGCCGAACGCCAGCGCAAGGAGTCCGACGAGCTGCTCGCGGAGTACCGCGAGCGCCTCAACGAGGCCCGCGAGCAGGCCGACGACATCATGGCCCGTGCCCGTAAAGCGGCGGAAACCGCTGAAACCGAGGCGACCACGGCCGGCAAGGAGAAGCGCGAGGAGCTCGTCTCAGCGGCAAAACGGGACATCGAAGCCGAGACGCGGCGCTCGCTCGACCAGATCCGCAAGGAGGTCGCCGACCTCACCGTGCTGGCGACCGAGAAGGTCACCCGCAAGGCGCTCAACGAGGAGGACCAGCGCCGCCTCGTCGAGGAGGCGCTCAGCGAGGTCGATTTCACCGCCCTTTCCGGGGCGGAGGAGTCGAGGAGCTGATGCAGGAAGCAGCTCGCGTATATGCCGAGGCCCTCTTTGACGTGGCCAAGGACAAGGGCAAGCTCGACGCGATTCGCGACGAGCTGGGTCAGTTCGTCGACGCCCTTGAAGCCAACCGTGAGCTGCAGGTCTTCTTCTTCAGCCCCTACTTCTCCTCAGCGGAGAAGGTGGAGGGCCTGAAGCGCGCCGTCTCGGGTGCCGATACGGAGCTGCTCAACTTCCTCGAGCTGCTGATCGAGAAGCAGCGGATGCCGGAGATCTTCCGCATCCGCCGCCAGCTCGACGAGCTTTGGAAGCATGAGAACAGGCGCATCGACGTGACCGTGACCAGTGCGGTCACGCTGGAGCCGGCGGTAGTCGAGAAGGTCGGTGAGGAGATCGAGCGCCAGACCGGCCAGAAGGTAGATCTGTCCAGCCGCGTCGACGCCGAGATCCTCGGTGGCATCGTCTTGCAGGTCGGCAACAAGGTGCTCGACGCGAGCATCCGCAGTCGCTTGGAGAAACTTCGAAAGAGCGTCGCCCAGGCGGCGTAAGGAGGCATAGAGCACCCCAATGGACATCAAGCCCGATGAGATCGCAAGCATCCTTCGCGAGAGGATCGAGGGACTGGACACGGAATCCGCTGACCTCGCAGAGGTCGGCACCGTGCTCTCGGTCGCCGACGGGATCGCTCGCATCCACGGCCTCGACAACTGCATGGCGCTGGAGATGCTGGACCTGCCGCACGGCGTCACCGGCCTCGCCCTCAACCTCGAGGAGGACAACGTCGGCGCCGTCCTCTTCGGCGAGTGGGACAAAGTCGTCGAGGGCGACACGGTCAAGCGCACCGGCCACCTGCTGCGGATCCCAGTCGGCGACGAGCTGCTCGGCCGCATGGTCGATCCGCTCGGCCGCCCGCTCGACGACAAGGGCGAGGTGGCGACGACCCAGACCCGCCCGGCCGAGTTCAAGGCCCCAGGCGTCGTCCAGCGCCAGCCCGTCACCGAACCGGTGCAGACCGGACTGATGTCGATCGACGGGATGATCCCGATCGGCCGCGGCCAGCGAGAGCTGATCATCGGCGACCGCCAGACCGGCAAGACCGCGATCGCGATCGACACGATCATCAACAACCGCGACAAGGACATGGTCTGCATCTACGTCGCGATCGGGCAGAAGATGTCCACCGTGGTCCAGCTCAAGCAGGTGCTGGAGGAGAACGGCGCGATGGAGAACACGATCATCGTCGCCGCCCCAGCCGACGAGGCGGCCCCGATCAAGTTCATCGCCCCCTACGCCGGCTGCGCGATGGGCGAGCACTTCCTCTACAACGGCAAGGCCGCCCTCTGCGTCTACGACGACCTCACCAAGCACGCCTACGCCTACCGCCAGATGTCGCTGCTGCTGCGGCGCCCGCCCGGACGCGAGGCCTACCCCGGCGACGTCTTCTACCTGCACTCGCGCCTCTTGGAGCGGGCGGTGAAGCTGAACGACGACCTCGGCGGCGGCTCGTTGACGGCGCTGCCGATCATCGAGACCCAGGCCTCCGACGTCTCGGCCTACATCCCGACCAACGTGATCTCGATCACCGACGGTCAGATCTTCCTCGAGTCCGACCTCTTCTACTCGGGGGTCCGCCCGGCGATCAACGTCGGCATCTCGGTCTCGCGGGTGGGAGGCAACGCGCAGACCAAGGCGATGAAGAAGGTCGCCGGCAAGCTGCGCCTCGACCTCTCCCAGTACCGCGACCTCGAGGCCTTCGCCCAGTTCGGCTCGGAGCTCGATCCCGAGACCCAGAAGACGCTGAACCGCGGCGAACGGCTGGTCGAGCTACTCAAGCAGAAGGAGCGCGAGCCGCTCGAGGTCGCCGACCAGGTGGCGGCGATCTACTCGGGCACCGGCGGCTACCTGGACCGGATCGCCACCGAGCGCGTCGGCGAGTTCCTCGGCGACCTGCGAATCCGCCTGCACTCCGAGAAGGCCGACCTGCTGAAGCGGATCAGCGAGACCGGCAAGCTCGAGGAGGCCGACGAGGAGGAGCTCGGCAAGGCGATTGCCGAGTTCGTCGACGACTTCGGTGCCGACTTCGACGAGCACGGCGACCCGCTTGAGCGCGGCGAATCCGATCGCATCAAGTCAGCTGAGGAGCGCAGCGCTCCTGCGCGCGTCCCCACCGAGGAGGTGACGGTCTAGGCAACCGTTCGTGGTGCCCCGATGAGGGGTGCCGAGAACGAAAACCACGCCC
>JAWVFL010000046.1:0-3198 GCA_033856195.1 Solirubrobacterales bacterium
ACCGCCCTACGACTCCGGCTCGCCGAGCAAGGCGCCGGCCCCGATCGTCGAGATCGTCACCGCCGTCTCCGCAGCCGAAGGCTCGCAGCTAAGCCTGGACTAGCTCCAGCTCCTGCCAGGGCCCCTCGCCGCACATCGGCTGGGTACGGCCCTCGAGCCAGTCGGGCTGGAGGTCGTCGTAGTGGGGGCTGGCAGGGTGACCGGACTGGCCCGTGAACATCTGCCAGCGCGAGCGGTCGGGGTCGTTGGGGTCGGCGATCATCCGCCAGCTCGGGCCCCAGACGGCGCGGTAGGGGTCGTTGGGGTCGTAGGCGATCTGGCTGACGGTCTCCTGGGCGCCGCCGGCGCGCAGGCGGCGGTTGAGGAAGCGCCGCAGCAGCGGGTTGGCGTCGCCGAGCGGGTGCGGGAACTCCATTTCGTGCACGCGGCCCCAGCGCCAGGCCTCGGGGTCGGGGCCGAAGCGCTCCTCGAGGTCGTCGAGGGCGCCGGCCAGCGCTTCCGCCACCAGCGAGTCCCAGGAGCGGCCGATCAGCGCCTCGTCGCCCTCCTCCCATAGCTTCATCAGGTGCGAGTGCCAGCGCCACGGCGAGGTCGAGTGCGAGGTGAAGCCGTTGTCGGAGCGGTCGAGCCAGCGCTCGGCGAGGTCGCGGTCGCCGATCGCGGCCCGCGCCGTCTCCCGCGCCAGGCGCAGCAGGAAGGCCTGGTAGATCGTGCCGGCGATCGTCTCCGGGTCCAGGCGCCCGTCCCAGCTGCGCAGGCGCTCGATCGCGCTGCGCTCGCGCTGACCCGCCGGCGAGAGGCGGCCGAGCCGGCGGGCGGCCTCGATCCCGGGCAGCGAGAGGTTGTCGGTCTGGATCGCCTCGAAGCTGTCGAGGTCGTGGCGCTCGCTCGCTTCCAGCAGTTGCTCGATCCGCTTGGCGCGGTAGCCGTCGAGCCACTCGCTGGTGATGTGGTGCGGGTAGTCGTCGCCGACGATGCGGTTGTTGGCGGTGACCAGGTAGCCGCACTCGGGGTCGACGACCTCGGGCAGCTCCTCGTAGGGGACCGTCCCCTCCCACTCGAACTCGCCCGTCCAGCCGGGCTTGGGCAGGTCGGGGCAGTTGCCGCGGCGCAGCGGCAGGCGGCCGATCAGCTTGTAGCCGATCGAGCCCTGGCGGTCGGCCCAGATCATGTTCGAGGCGGGCGAGGTGTGGCCCTCGAAGCGGCGCACCAGCTCCGGGCCGGAGTCGATCTCCAGCTGCTCGAACATCCCCGAGAAGGCGGTCGGTTCGTCGAGCGTCTTCCAGCGCAGGGCCAGTGGCTCGGCATCGTCGGCGCCGAGCGCCTCGTTGACGATCGGGCCGTGGTGGGTGCTGCGGATTACGAGCTCGACCGGCTCGGAGCGGTCCTTGACCGGGATCTCCTCGCGCACCGTCTCCAGCGCCAGCCAATCCTCCTCGAAGAGGTAGGTGTCGCCGTCGACGCGCTCGACGAAGAGATCCTGGATGTCGGCCATGACGTTGGTGATCGTCCAGGCGACGTCGTTGTTCTGACCCATGTAGATGCCGGGCATCCCCGGCATCGAGGCGCCACGGACGAAGCGCTCGCCGTGGCGCAGGCTGGCCTCGTACCAGATGCCCGGCATGCTCGGGGGCAGGTGCGGGTCGCCGGCGATCAGCGGCGTGCCGGTCGCCGAGCGGGACCCGGTGACCGCCCAGTTGTTGGAGCCGCTGGCCTCGGCGGCGAGCCCCATCGAGCGCCGCACGGCGTCGATCTGGCCAACGATCGAGAGCCCGTCGCCGGTCCAGGCTTCCTCGGTGACGATCGGGTTGTCGGCCGGGTAGGTGGGGTCGAGCCGAGCGGTCAGCTCGGGGCCGAGCTCGCGCAGCATGTCGGCCCGCACCAGCTCCCGCTCCCAGTTGGTCGAGAGCCCGAAGGCGAGCAGCTTGCCGAGGCTGAGGATGTCCGCCGGGCGCCAGGGCTCGAACTCGAGCCCGAGCAGGCGCATCTCGAACGGCCGCGCCTTGGCCTGCGCGGCGCCGGCGTTCACCCCGGCGCAGAAGCGCTCGAGCTGGGCGCGCAGGGCCGGGTCGAGGGTCGCCTCCTCGCGCTCGGCGACGCGGCGGATCCCGAGCGTGCGCAGCAGCCGGTCGACCGGCAGCCCCTCGGGCCCGGCCATCTCGGCGACCCGGCCGCGGACGACCCGGCGGTAGAAGTCCATCTGCCAGAGCCGGTCCTGGGCGTGGCAGAAGCCCTGCGCGAAGTAGAGGTCCTGCCGCTGCTCGGCCTCGATGTGGGGGACGCCCCAGCGATCGCGGCGGACCAGGACCCGGCCCTCGAGCTCGTCGAGCTCGATTCTGCCCCTCACCTTCGGCAGCGGCCGCCGCGCCATCAGGTGCCAGGCGGTGGCGGCAGAGGCGGCGGCGATCCCGGTTCCGGCGACGCCGGCGAGCAATCCCGCCCGTGCCGCTCGGTTGCTCAACCGTCCCATCCGGGGAGTGTAGCTACGACTGGCCAGCTGGCCAGTTTCGGCGGCGTATCCATCGAATAGCGTTGGCGCGATGGGCAGAGCCGCCCCCGACTTCCCGATCCCTCCCGAACAGCTGCTGCAGCGAATCGGGCCGATGGGCGACGAGGACCCCGGGGGGACCTACGAGCGGACCGGCCTCGAGCATCGCCGCCTGATCGAGGGCGTCCTACCCGAGGACTGGACCTGGCCCGGCCGGGCGGTCCTCGACTTCGGCTGTGGCGTCGGGCGCATCCTGCGCCAGTTCGCCCCCGAGGCCGCCGAGGCCGAGTTCTGGGGCTGCGACATCGATCGGCCCAGCATCGCCTGGCTGCAGGCGAACCTCTCGCCCCCCTTCCAGTTCTTCGAGTCCGAGGAAGCCGCCGAGCTACCTCAGGCCGACGGGACGTTCGACCTGATCTACGCCCTCAGCGTCTACACCCACCTGACCGACAACTGGGCCGGCTGGATGCTCGAGCACCACCGGGTCCTCAAAGAGGGCGGGCTGCTCTTCGCCACCTTCCTCGGCGAGGGGATGATCGAGCAGCTCGTCGGCGAGCGCTGGGAGGAAGACCGGATCGGCCGCAACTCGCTCCTGCACGGCCACCCCTGGGAGCTCGGCGGGCCGGTCACCTTCAACTCTCCGTGGTGGATCCGCGCCCACTGGGGCCGGGCCTTCGAGATCCTCGAGCTGCGCCCGTCGATCGGTCCCG
>JAWVFL010000047.1:0-5231 GCA_033856195.1 Solirubrobacterales bacterium
GACTTGCGACGCCCTCCAGCTCGTTCAGTTCCTCGTCGGTCATGTTGCCCGCGTTGTGGGCGCCGATCGCCTCGAAGATGTCGAGGATGGTGACGTCGCGGCCGTGCCAGTGGCCGGGGGCGATCGAGCCGCCGTAGAGCACGACGGAGGGCACGTCGAGCCGGGCCAGGCCCATCGCGCAACCGGGAATCGTCTTGTCGCAGGCGCAGAGGGCGACGATCGCGTCGAACTGGTAGCCGCGAGCCATCAGCTCGATCGAGTCGGCGATCACCTCGCGGCTGACCAGCGAGGCCTTCATCCCCTGGGTGCCCATCGTCACCCCGTCGGAGACGGCGACGGTGTTGAACTCCATCGGCGTGCCGCCGGCGGCGCGCACGCCATCTTTGACGTGCTCGGCCAGCGCCCGCAGGTGAAAGTTGCAGGGCATCGCCTCGGTCCAGGTGTTGGCGATCCCGATCGTCGGCCGGCTGAGGGCGTCGTCGTCGAAGCCGATCCCCTTCATGTAGGCGCGCGAATGGGCGCGGTCGGGGCCGTCGAAGACGGTCGCCGAGCGGGGACGAGGGAGCTTGGTCGCGGTGTCGCCGTTCGTGCTCATAGGACAAATCTATTCATCGCGGCAGGTCCTCTTCCTCGTTGGCTCGCGTGCTGAGCTCGAAAACGTCGACCGGGCCAGGTCCCTTTCCGATCTCCCGCAGCCCGGCGCCGACGGCCACGGCGGCGACCCGGCGGGCGGCCACGGCGGCCTGCAACGGTTCGGCGCCGCGGGCGAGGAACGCTGCCAGCGCCGAGGAGTGGGTGCAGCCGGAGCCGTGGGCGGCGCCGGCGGGATGGCGTCGCCCCGGGATCTCCACCAGCTGCTCACCGTCGTAGAAGAGGTCGACCAGGTCATCGCTATGACCGCCGGTAACGACCACGGCCTTGGGCCCGAGCGCGAATAGCTGCCGCACCAGGTCCTCCTGGCTCGCCTCCTCCGGCAGGCCGGTCAGCTCCCGCGCCTCGGGGATGTTCGGGGTGGCGACCGAGGTGAGCGGCAGCAGGCGGCCGAGCAGCGCACTGTGCGCGTCCCGATCGAGCAGCACGGTGCCGCTCTCGGAGACCATCACCGGGTCGATTACCACGGGCGCGTCGCCGACCAGCGCCAGCGCCTCGACCACCGCCTCGACCGTCGCGGCCGTCCCCAGCATCCCGATCTTGATCGCGTCGACGCCGATGTCCTCGGCCACCGCGCGCACCTGCGCGACGATCATCTCCGGCGCGACCGCTTCCACCGCCTCGACCCCGACCGTGTTCTGCGCCGTGATCGCGGTGATCGCCGTCATCCCGTGCACGCCGCAACGCGCGAACGCCTTCAGGTCGGCCTGGATCCCGGCACCGCCGCCGGAGTCCGAGCCGGCGATCGAGAGCACCGCGGGAATGGATTTCGAGGACTCCACACGAGAGACCCTAGATGGCGTGCCGTCCGGCCAGCAGGGTGCGGGAGTACGTCCCCATCGGCGAACAGGTGACGTAGCCGAGGGCCTCGAGCCGGGCGAGGGCGGCGGCGGTGTCGGGGCCGGGCAGGCCGAGGGTGGCGGCGACGCCGTCGCAGGTGCCCTCGCCGGACTCGACCGCGAGCAGGACGGTGGCGAGGGCAGGATCGAGCGGCGGGCCGACGCGGCCGATCCGGTCGGCGCCGGGGCCGAGCATCGCATCGAGCACGTCCTGGGCGTCGCGGACCAGGCAGGCGCCGCCGGAGAGCAGGTTGTTCGGGCCGGCCGAGGCGCGCGAGGTGACGGGGCCGGGGACCGCTCCGATGTCACGACCGAGATCGGCGGCGAGATCGGTGGTGATCAATGAGCCCGAGCGGGTCGCCGCCTCGACGACCACCGTCATTCCGCCGAGGGCGGCCATGATCCGGTTGCGGGCGGGGAAGGTCCAACGCCAGGGCGGCGAGGCCGGCGGCAGCTCCGAGATCACGAGGCCCTGTTCGCAGATCCGCCGCCAGAGCGACCGGTGGGCTGCGGGATACGCGGTGTCGGGGCCGCAGCCGAGGACGGCGATCGTGCGGCCGCCGGCATCGAGGGCACCGCGGTGGGAGCAGGCATCGATGCCGAAGGCGAGGCCGCTGACGACGACCATCCCGGCGCCGGCGAGCTCGCGGCCGAGATCGCGGGCGACCTCCCGCCCATACGAGGTGGCCCGGCGGGCGCCGACGATCGTCACCGTCCCGAACGGCTCGAGGCCGTCGAGCAGGGCGGGGTCGCCGCGGCCGATCAAGGCCCAGGGAGCGTCAGCGGCGTCACGCAGCGGAGCCGGGTAGAGGTCGCCGTGACGGCAGCAGGCCCAGCACTGTGCCGCCAGCAGCTCTTCGTCGAGATGGCGCTCCGATATCGCCTCGATGCGGGCGATCAGCTGCTCCGCGACCTTCGGCGCCGCCACCTCGACCAGATCCTCGTTGGGGAGCCGCAACAGTTCCGGCGAGCGCGAGCCGGGCGCACCGGTCGCGATCTTCTCGATATAGGGGCCCAGCGACGAGAGCAGCCAGGAGCGGCGCAGGCATTCCGGACAGGCACGTGGCTCAACCACGGTCCCGCCTCCGCAACTGCAGCGCCTGGGCCATCTGCTCCTGCCCAATCGTCTCGGTGTCAGCCAGGTCGGCGATCGTCTGCGCCAGCCGCAGCGCCCGGTCGTGGGCGCGGCCGCTGAGCCGCTGGCGCGCGTAGAGCTCCGCCAGCAGCGCTCCGGCCTGCGGCTCCAAGGGGCACTCGCGCGCCTCGCCCGGGGTCATCTCGGCGTTGCAGCGACCCGGGCCGAGGCGGCGCCCCTGGCGCTCCCGCGCCGCCGCAACCCGCTCCCTCACCGCCGCCGACGGCTCGCCGGGCGCGCCGCCGATGTCGGCGGCGCTGGGCTGGCGAACGGCGGCGAGGATGTCGATGCGGTCGGCCAGGGCGCCGCTGAGGCGACCTTGGTAGCGCTGCACCGCGACCGGCGCGCAGCTGCAGTCCGGGTCGGCTTCGCCGCGGCCACAGGGGCACGGGTTGGCGGCCGCGACGAGCATGAACCGGCAGGGCAGGCTGCTGCGGCCGCCGGCGCGGGCGATCGAGACCTCGCCCGACTCCAGCGGCGCCCGCAGCGCCTCGAGGGCGTCGCGGCGAAACTCGCAGAGCTCATCGAGAAAGAGGACGCCGCGGTGGGCGAGGGTCGCCTCGCCGGGGCGGGGCGGCGTTCCGCCACCGATCAGACCAGCGGCGCTGATCGTGTGGTGGGGTGAGCGAAACGGCCGGCCACCTCCTCGCGCCCCGGCCAGGCGCCCACAGGCGCTGGCGATCCGAGCCACCTCGAGCGCCTCGACGGTCGCCAGCGGCGGCAGGATCGAAGGCAGCCGGCTGGCAGCGAGCGACTTGCCGGCGCCGGGCGGGCCGATCATCAGCAGGCTGTGGCCGCCGGCCGCGGCCACCTCGAGCGCGTGGCGGAGATGAGGCTGCCCGCGAAGATCGGCCAGGTCGGGGCGTCCGGCGCCCTCCCCGATCTCCAGCGACATCGGATCCGGCCGCACCGGCTCCCACTCGCCGGCCGCCAAGGCCGGTAGGCGACCGAGGCTGTCGAGGGAGATCACGTCTATCCCACTCGCCAGCGCCGCCTCGGGCCCGTTCTCCTCCGGCAGGACGATCGCCTCCGCCCCACCCTCCCGGGCAGCCTCGGCAATCGCCAGAGCGCCGTGGATCGGCCGCGTCGTCCCATCCAGCGCCAGCTCGCCTGCCAGGGCGACCCGCGAAAGCGACTCCCACTCGAGCTGGCCGGAGGCGCTCAGCAGCGCCGCGGCGATCGCCAGGTCCATCCCAGGCCCGACCTTGCGCAGGCTGGCGGGAGCGAGGTTGACGACGATCCGCCGCAGCGGGAACTCGTAGCCACAGTTGACCAGCGCCGCCCGCACCCGCTCGCGCGCCTCGCGCACGGCGGTGTCAGGCAGGCCGACGATCGCGAATCCCGGCAGGCCGCGGTGGACGTCGACCTCGACCCGCACCGGGCGAGCGGCGATGCCGTCGAGCGTGAAGGTTCTGGCCGTGGCGAGCACGCTGGCGACGCTATGGAGCGAGATCTCACACGTGGTCGGCAGATCGGAACTTCTCCGTGCCCGAGGTGGGGCGAGTTTCCCACCGCCGGGTCCTTGGCCCTGAGATGACCCACGCCCGCCTACGGACCGGCGCCCGTGCCGAGGAGTTGGTCGCCCGCCGCCTCGCCGCCGCCGGCTGGGAGATCGTCGAGCGCAACGCCCGCACCCGCTTCGGCGAGCTCGACATCGTCGCCCTCGACGGCCGAGCACTCGTATTCGTCGAGGTCAAGGCTGGCCGCGAGGGCAATCGGTTCGGTCCAGAGCGCCCGGTCCTCTCGGTCGACTGGCGAAAGCAGCTGCGCGTCCGCCGCCTCGCCACGGCCTGGATGGCGGAGCGCCGCGGCACCATCCCCAGCTACGAGGAGATCCGCTTCGACGCCGTCGGCGTCACCTTCAGTCGCGCCGGCGCAGTCACCGACGTCGAGCACATCGAGGCGGCCTTCTAGCCGGCGAGCTCCACCTCGTCCTCGCCGAGACCAAGTTGCGTGTACGCGACGGACTGGAAGCTGCGCCGGTGCAGCGGTGAGATCCCGATCCTGTCGATCGCCGCACGGTGCTCGGGGGTCGAGTAGCCGACGTGCTCCTCAAAGCCCCAGCCGGGGTGCTCGAGGGCTGCATCGCGCATGTAGCGGTCGCGGCTGACCTTGGCGACGACCGAGGCGGCGGCGATCGCGGCGCTGGTGGCGTCGCCGCCGATCACCCTTCGGTGCGGGACCCGACAGCGCGGCAGCGCGAAGCCGTCGACGAGGCTGATCGCCGTCTCGCCCGGGGCCAGCCGCTCGAGCGCGACCGAGAGGGCTTCGATGTTGGTCACGTGCAGGCCGCGGCGGTCGATCCCCGCCGCCGAGCGGATCACGACGCTGACCCGCTCGGCCGCCCGCAGCACGCAGGGGAACATCTCCAGCCGCCGCTCCTCGGTCATCTGCTTGGAGTCGTGAAGGCCGCCGAGCAGGCGCCGGTCGGAGTTCGAGAGGCGCTCGTAATCGATCAGGACCGCGGCTGCGACGAGGGGCCCGGCAAGACAGCCGCGGCCGGCCTCGTCGGTGCCGGCGACGTAGCGCCTCTGCAGGCCGCGATCGAAGGCGAACAACCGGGGGGTGCGGGCGAGCCGGCGGCGGTGGTGCTTCGGCTTAGAAGA
>JAWVFL010000048.1:0-6275 GCA_033856195.1 Solirubrobacterales bacterium
AGGGGCATGCCCACCGAGTGCACGCAGGGAACGAACTCGCCGTCGCTGCCGAGCACGTCGAGCGCAGCCTGGCCCATGCGGGTCATGATCCGCATGTTGACCACGACGTAGGCGGAGTCGGTGAGCTGCACACCGATGTGGGAGATGTCGGAGCCGAGGGGTCCCATCGAGAACGGCACCACGTACATGGTGCGGCCGACCATGCAGCCCTTGAAGAAGCCGTTCAGCTCCTCGCGCATCTCGGCCGGGGCGCGCCAGTTGTTGGTCGGGCCGGCGTCCTCCTCGCGCTCGGAGCAGATGAAGGTGCGGTCTTCGACCCGGGCGACGTCGGCGGGGTCGGAGAGGGCGAGGTAGGAATTCGGCCGCTTCGCGTCGGAGAGCTTCTCGAAGGTACCGGCGTCGATCAGCGCCTGCGCCAGGGCGTCGTACTCCTCGGCGGAGCCGTCGCACCAGTGAATGGCCTCTGGCTGGGTCAGGGCGGCGATCTCACCCACCCAGCTGAGGAGTTTGGCATTGGTGGTCAGCGCGGGGGCCGTGGTCAGGTCGCTCATTCGCCTCTCTCTACTTGTTCGATTTGAGTCCGACGAAACTGACGTCGGCATCTTCGTTGCGGATCTTCAAGGTTGCAGTTGCCCGCTTACCGCCTGCGTAATCAACGGTGCAGGCGAACGTCCTTCCAGCCTCGACCTTCACATCAGAAGGGCAATCGACGCTCGTGATCTTCTCATGAAGGGACCTCTCCAGGTCGGCCTGGATCGCACCCTCGGCCTTTTCGGAGTCGATCACGGTATCGCCGCAGCCGGCGAGCGCCGTCGCCGCGACCAGCGCAATCGCCAGTGCCGCCAGCGCGGGGCCGACGCCGTAGCGTCTTGCCTTGGGCATCGCCGCAGTATCACAGCTGAATTCGCGGAACAGAGTCACCTCAGCGGAGGAAGATCAGCGCGTGGGGGTTGAGTGAGCGTGCCTGCTTATAGGCGGCGACCGAGGCACCGGGGCGACCGTTCTCAGCCGCGATTCGCGACAGCACCAGCCAGTTTCTCCAGTTCTTCCGCTCGCGTTCGGTCGCCGCCCGGGCGGCGGCTTCGGCGGCGCCGTAGTCGCGCAGAAGCTCGAGCACGAGCGCCTGCTGCAGCCGCGGCGCCGCCGCGTAGGGCTGCACGTTCTGGGCGCTGCGGGCGGCATCGAGCGCCGCCGCCAGGTCGCCGCCGCGGACGTCGGCCTCGCTCTTGCGGATCTGCGTGAGGCTGGACAGCGAGATCGCGATCAGGGCGATCGCGACCAGCGAGACGGCGGCGACCGCGAGCCGCCAGCCGAGGGCCAGGCGTGGCCTTTCCCCCCTCGCCTCGCGGCCGACGACCAGCGCCGAGGCGAGCAACAGCATCGTCACCGGCAGCACCGGCATCTGCCACATCCAGTCGACCATCGCGGTGATCGCGAAGACCGCTACGGCGGCCAGCGCAGCCGCCAGCCGGCTGCGCTCGGCGGCGTCGGTGAGGAAGACGTTGCGGACCCCGGCGACGAAGACCAGGCCGAGGAAGCCGAGTAACGGCAACAGCCCGAGGATTCCCAGCTCGCCGAGCGTCTGCAGGTAGAGAGAGTGCGCGTCGCGCACGGTTTCCGCCCCCGGGCCTTCGCTCGCCCACCAGAACTGGAAGCTGCCGGCGCCTTCGCCGATCAGCGGCGTCGCCTCGAACTGATCGAGGGCCGATCCCCAGAGTTCATACCGAGCCTCACCGGAGACGCTGCCGAGCCGCTCGGTCCCGGAACCCGGCCCGCCGCCGTTCTTGAATTCGTCCCAGCCGTCGGAGAGTTTGCCGGGCGCGTCGATCGCGAACGCGAAGACGACCAGGGCGGCCAGGGCGACGCCGAGCGCCCAGCCGCTCGCCTGCTTCGACGGCCTGCTCCAGGCCGGTCGCTCGGTGCGCCGGCCGAGCAGCGCCAGGCCGGCGACGACCCCGGCGACGACGACCCCGACGACGATCACGTAGACCAACATCTCGTCGCCCTGGGTCTTGGCGAGCTCGGTTTCGAGACCGTCGCGGAGATCGTTGCGGGCGTGGCCGGCGAGGACCAGCACGGCGGCGCCGGCGAGGACCACCCCGGCGCTCACCAGCTTCGGCAGCCGGTCGGCGGCGAGGGCGAGGAAGATCGCGATCGCGATCGCCGCCGCGGCGATGCCGCCGCGTGAGATCGTGAAGTAGAGGGTGAGGGCGAAGGCCGGGATCGCCGCGGCGCAGAGCGCGCGGACCAGGATCGACCTGGCGCCGGTGGCGAACTGGAGCAGCAGCGGAATCCCGATCGCGGTGATGCAGGCGAGGCCGTTCCAGTAGTTGAGCGGGTAGGAGAGACGCTCGGTGGCCTCGAGCAGGCGACCGGTCTGCTGGGCGTCGGCGATCAGCCCCGGGTGCAGCCGCGAGATCAACCCGACCCCGACGACCAGCACGATCCCGGCGGTGACCGCACCGAGCAAGCGCGAGGTTTCGCCGGAGTCGCGGGTTCCCAGCGCCACCGCGAATACCCCCAGGTAGGTGAGGTCGCGCGAGAGTTCGACGAAGGTGCGGTCGGCGCTGTCGGTCCAGATCAGGCTGAGGACCACCCAGAGGACGAAGGCGCCGAGCAGGATCAGCGAGGCGAGCGCGGTCTTGCCGAGGCGGCGCCGCGGCAGCGCCCCGGCGAGGGCGGTGGCCAGGATCAGCCACCAGACGGCGATGCCGACCTGGTCGTGGACGAGCGAGTCGTAGCCCCCACCTTCGAGCCCGAGGAAGGCGACGAGCCCGAAGGGGAGCAGCCAGGCACCCACCGCGCCCCAGTCCCAGCGTTCGCGCATCTCCTCGTTCCAGGGCCGCGCCCGCATCGAACCGGTCTCCATCCGGTTCTATGCTACGAGTGCCTGCCGACGGGTACCGATGCCGCAAAATGAAGACTTCGAAGACGATCGTCCTTGCCACCGCCGCCGCTCTGATCGCCGCGGTGGCTCTGCCTGCCGGAGCCGCGGCCGACTACTACGTCCCGCCCGGCAACTCGGCGGTCAACCAGTACACGGAATCGATTCCGGGCGCTGGCGGCGAAAGCGGCGGCAAGAAGAAAGACGTGACGCCGGCGCAGGCATTGGGAGCAGCCAACGCCAAGAAGCTCGAGCAGCGCGGGCAGGCGGGCGAGGAAGCGGCTGAAGTCGCCGCCGAAACCGCCCCCTCCGAGGATCTCTTCAGCACGGCCTCCGGCGGCTCCGGCGGCCAGGGCAACGGCGGCGGCAACCAGGGCGGCGGCGGGAGCACGAGCGGAGGCTCCGGAGGAAGCTCTGCCGGCGGCGCGAGCGGCGGCCCCAACACGAGCGACTCGACGATCGAGGTCAGCCAGCCGTCGGGCAGCTCAGGTATCTCCTCGGTGCTGGGACAGGCGACCGGCGCGACCGATGAAGGCAACATCGGCCTCTGGTTGCCGTTGGCGATCCTCGCCATCCTGGCGGGCGCGATCGCCTACCGGGTGCGCTTGCGCCAGCACGGGCCAACGGCGTAGCCACCCCACCGATGCGCTCGCACCCGTCGATGCCGCTTCGCCATCCCGCAATCCGCTTTGCCGCCGCCCTCGCGACCCTGGCTGCGTTCGCGACGCTGTTGCTGGCTGCTCCCAGGCCCGCCGAGGCGCGTCCGTTCGACACCGGTATCTCCGGGATCGGCGACTACAGCCCGCTCTCCTTCGACCGCACCCGGGACGCCGGTGCCGGCTTCGTTCGCCTCGCCCTCGACTGGGCAACGGTGGCGCCGCAGAGCGCGCCGGCGAACTGGCAGCCCGACAACCCGGCCGATCCCAGCTACAACTGGTCCTACATCGACCTCGGGGTCAGGGAAGCGGTCCGGGCCGGGCTCAACCCGGTGCTCCTGGTCGACGGCGCGCCGCGATGGGCTCAGCGCTGCGTTACCCCTCCCGGCCTGCAGGCGACCGAGGCCTGCGACCCCGACCCGGCCCAGCTGGCCGCCTTCGCGACTGCCGCCGCGCGCCGCTACAGCGGCAGCTTCGGCAACCTTCCTCGCGTCCAGTACTGGCAGGGCCTCAACGAGCCGAACCTGACCCTCTTCTTCTACCCCCAGTTCGACACCTCCGGAAAGTCGCTCTCCCCCGCCCTCTACCGCGCCTTGATCAACGCCTTCTACGGGGCGGTGAAGGCGGTCAACCCGACCAACCTCGTGCTCGCCGCCGGCCTCGGGCCGACCGAACTCAGGGGCTACAACATCGGCCCGATGAAGTTCGCCCGCGAACTGCTCTGCATGAAGGGCACGGCCAAGCCGAAGCCGATCAAGGGCCAGTGCAAAGAGGGCGTCCACTTCGACATCTTCGACATCCACCCCTACACGACCGGCGGCCCGACGCACGAAGGCCGGGCAAACGACGTCCAGATGGGCGACCTCGGCAAGCTGCAGACGCTGCTGAAGGCCGCCGACAGAGCCGGGCGGATCCAGGGCGCCTTCAAGCGCACCCCCCTCTGGATCACCGAGTTCTCCTGGGACTCCAGCCCGCCCGACCCCGGCGGGCTGCCGATGAAGATCCTCACCCAGTGGGCATCCGAAGCGTTCCACGAGGCCTGGGCCAACGGCGTCACCCGCTTCTTCTGGTACGGGCTCCACGACGACCCGTTCGGCCCCAACTCGAGCCTCTCCGCCCAGGGCGGGCTCTATTTCCGCGGCGACACCCTCGCCGCCGACCAGCCGAAGGAAGTCCTCGTCAGCTTCCATTTCCCCTTCGTCGCCTTCGCCCGGAAGCAGGGCCTCGAGTTCTGGGGCAGGACGCCGAACAGCGGCGCCGGCCCGGTGCAACTGCAGATCTTCAGCGGCGGTTCGTGGCGCAAGCTGAAGCTGGTCGAGGCCGACAAAGTCGGGATCTTCAAGGGCACCGTCGCGACCAGATACGGCCGCGGCAAGCGCGGCGCCGTGCGGGCCCTCCACGGCGGCCAGCAGTCGGTGCCGTTCCCGATGAAGCGGGTCGGCGACTTCCGCCACCCTCCGTTCGGGTAGCCGGTTCGGGTAGATTCCCGCGCCGCGAATGAGGTTCTACGAGTTCGAGGCAAGGCAGATCGTTGAGTTGGCGGGGATTCCCGTCACCAAATACGGCTTCTGCAAAACGGCCGAGGAGGCCCGCCAGGCTGCCGAGGAGATCGGCGGCCCGGTCGTGATCAAGTCGCAGGTCCTCAGCGGCGGCCGGATGAAGGCCGGCGGGGTCAAGTTCGCCGACACCCCCGAGGAGGCGGCGGCGCACGCGGCCGACATCCTCGAGCTCGAGATCAACGGCCAGATGCCGCGCGGCGTCCTCGTCGACCCCAAGGCCGATGTCAAGCAGGAGTACTACGCGAGCGTGGTCTGGGACGGCACCGCGAAGAAGCCGCTGATGCTGTTCAGCGACATGGGCGGAATCGACATCGAGGAGGTCGCCGAGACCCACCCCGACCACGTCGGCAAAGGCCACGTCACCAACCTGATGCCGATCCCCGACTTCGAGGCCAAGCAGGTCATCGCCGCGACCGGCGTCACCGGCTCGCAGCTGAACCGGGCGACGCCGATCCTCGCCAAGCTGACCCGCCTCTTCCGCGACTACGACATGACCCTGGCCGAGATCAACCCGCTGGCCGAGCTGACCGACGGCAGCTTCGTCGCTCTCGACGCCCACATGGAGATGGAGGACGAGGCCGTCGGGCGCCATAAGGCGATGCTCGAGTCGATCGGTGTCGATCTCTCCGAGCCGCGCGAGCTGTACGAGCCGAGCGAGTTCGAGCGCAACGTCAAGGCGATCGACGCCGCCGATCACCGCGGCGTCATCCAAGGCAAGGACCACGGGTTCAACGGCAATCTCGGGCTCGTGATCGGCGCCGGCGGCGGCTCGCTGACGCTCACCGACGCCGTCCGCAACCAGGGCGGCAAGCCCGCCAACTACGCCGAGATCGGCGGCAACCCCTCGGTCGCGAAGACGGCCGGCCTCGCCAAGGAGGTCCTGCAGAAGGAGGGCGTCGAGAAGATCGCGGTGATGATGTCGATCGTCTCCAACACCCGGGTCGACATCGTCGCCCGCGGCGTGATCAAGGCCTGCCTCGAGCTCGACAGGGACCCGGCCGAGACGATCGCGATCTTCCGCATCCCGGGCGCCTGGGAGGAGGAGGGCTACAAGATCCTCGACAAGTACGGGATCGAGTACGCCGACAGGTCGGTTTCCATGCACGAAGCGGCCCGCCGGGCCGTGGAGAAGATCCAGGGGCCGGCATGAGCATCCTCATCAACGCCGATACCACC
>JAWVFL010000049.1:0-2782 GCA_033856195.1 Solirubrobacterales bacterium
CGGCCCCGCGGGAGCGGCTGCCGGCTCCGGCGGCGCAGCTGCGGCCGGAGCGGCGGCAGCGGCCGGCGGAGCCGCAGGCGGAGCGGCCTGCGCCGCGGTCGGAGCCGGACCCGGCGACGGCGGCTGCGGCATACCCGCGGACGTCGGCGGCTCGGCGACCGGCACGCTGCGCGCGGCCGTCACCTGAGGCGACCCGACACCGGCCGTAGCCGCAACCCGCAGCTGCCACTCGGTGTTGCCGAAGCGCACCAGGTCACCCTCGCTGATCTGGACCAGCCCGGTGATGCGCTTGCCGTTGACGAACGTGCCGTTGGTCGAACCGAAGTCCTCGACCGCCGGACCGCTCGCGGTCTTGCGCAGAGCGGCGTGGCGGCGCGACACCTCAGGGTCGGGCAGGACCACGTCGCAGCCTTCGCGACCGATGGTCACGTCGGCGTCGAGCGCATGTTCGTGGCCCTCCATCGGCCGCTTCTCGACGAACGTGAAATCTGGCATTCCCCCAAAGTCCCCTTGTGATCGCTTTCAGTCTCAGGGCCCGGACGCAGCCGAGCGCAGTCTTTCAGTCTCAGGTCCTCGCCGCTATCTGCACGGCCTGGGCGAACGCGGTAGCCGTCGGCGGCCGGTCGCTCGGTTCCTTCTGCAGCGCCCTGCCGATCGCCCAGGCGACGTCCGCCGGGACCTCCGGACGGCTCTCCAGCGGATCTCCTGGCTCCTCCTGGAGGTGAGCCCAAAGGATCCTCATGCCCTGCCGGTCGGCGAACGGCGGCTTGCCGGACATGCACTCGAACATCACGCAGCCGAGGGCGTAGACGTCGCTCTGCGCCGTCACCTCTTCGCCGCGGATCTGCTCGGGGGCCATGTAGTCCATCGACCCGAGGGCCTGACCGGCCTTGGTCAGGACGCTGGCGTCGCGGTCCTTGGCCAGGCCGAAGTCGGCGATGTAGGGCGTGCCGTCGTCGTCGAGCAGGATGTTCGCCGGCTTGACGTCACGGTGGATCAGCCCTTCGAGGTGGAGGGCGTCCAGCCCGCTGGAGACCGCGGTGCAGATGCGCACCGCCTCCGCCAGCGGGAGGTTGCCGTCCTTCTTGATGAGGTCCTCGAGGGAACCGCCGGCGATGAACTTCTGGGCGAGGTACGGGATCCCGTCCTGCTCGCCCGTCTCGATCACCGGCACCACGTGGGGGTGGAGGACTCGCTGCGCGATCGCGGCCTCGCGGTCGAACCGCTTGCGGAACGTCTGGTCGTTCGCCAGCTCGGCCTTGACGATCTTGAGGGCGACCTCGCTTCCCTCGGCGTCGACGCTGCGGTAGACGCGGCCCATGCCGCCCTCGCCGAGCATGTTGCCGAGGCGCCAACGACCTACGCTGTCGCCCGTCTGGGGCTCTGCCGTCACTCCATGCATCCGGTCTCGCTCAACCTCGCCTCAGTCAGGCTAACCGGGTTACGCCTGCCCTGCCTGGACCTGCCGGTGAACACCCGAGGGGCTTGGCAGGTTGGGCAAAGGCTTGGCGTGGACGCCGGACGCCTCGCGGACGATCGGGCCGGGGCCGCGCTTGGCCTCCGCGCTCGACGCCAGCACCGGCAGCGGCAGGTTGGCCTCGGGGATCGACCAGTCGATCCGCCGGATCTCGCCCGCCGACTCGAGGTAGGTGAGCGACGCGAGCGGCAGGATCACGACCTTCGTGAGCGGGATCGCCAGGATCCAGGCGATCCAGTAGAAGATCACGGCCTCGCCGACGCCGACGTTGGCAAGCGCGTCGCCGCCCTGGACCCTGTTCAGGATCCCGGAGAACACGAGCAGCAGCCCGAGCTCGGCGATCGCCAGCACGAAGGTCATCCACGGGGGCTGGAAGCGGAACAGCCACGAGTAGACGCAGGTGTCCAGGAAGATGCCCTGGACGTAGTAGATCCCGATCAGCACGATCCAGTCGGCGTGACCGGTGACGAGGCTGACGATCAGGCCGAACAGCGCCGGCAGCCAGATCGTGGCCGTGCGCGTATGGATCCGGCCGGTAGGGGTGGGGCACATTGGGTCTCTCCTCCTCTGCCTAGGCGAGCTGCTCGGTCTTCTGGAGCTTGCGGATGCCCTTGACGACTTCGCGCGCCAATCCCACCTGCATGCTGAACCGTGACGGGAACGACCGCGCCTGGATGTCCTCCGCACGGAAGCAGTCGGCGACGAACCGCCGTGCCTCGTACTTCAGGCCCGCGATCGTGTCCGCGTTCGGGACGATCGTGTTCGACACCAGGCCCATCGCCGCCAGACGCGAGTCCGGGCGGTCGAGGGGCGGCACGCCGAGGTTGAGCTTCAGCTTCAGCCGCTCCCGGTGGACGGGCACGCCGTAGGTCTGCGCCAGGCGCCGGATGACCGGCAGCGCGAGCGCCGACTTGACGAAGCCCGTGCCGGCGACGATGCCCGTCACGTCGATGTCGCCGGCGTCGGTGCCGTCGTACAGCTTCAGGTGCACCTTGAGCCCCGCGGGCCCGGGCTGGATGTCGGTCACGTTGCCGATGACCTCTTCGAACAGCCCCTGGTCGCGGCCGCGGCGGATGATGTCCGACCAGTTGCGGCGCGTGGGGGCGGTGCCCTTGAGGGCCTTGCCGAGGAAGTCGACGCGGGCGTCGAAGTCGAGACCCTGGAACGCGTCGATCCCCGAGCCGTCGAACAGGCAGCGCGGCACGTTCAGGTCCTGCTGGTCCGGATGCGGGTTGCGCCGCAGCGCGATGCACTGCGCACCGGCCTCGATGCAGTTGGCCCACTCGTTCACCGACGCGATGCCCG
>JAWVFL010000050.1:0-3698 GCA_033856195.1 Solirubrobacterales bacterium
GTCTGCGCTGCAACCGCCACCGCGGCCGGGTCGGCGACGTTCGGGGTCAGCTTCACGATCAGCGGCTTCGCGGTCAGCGGCCGCAGCGCCTCCAGCAGCGCCTCCGTCTCGGCCGGTGCCTCGCCGACGATCAGGCCGGAGTGGACGTTGGGGCAGGAGACGTTGAGCTCGATCGCGGCGACCTCGTCCCTCTCCCCGACCGCCGCGACCAGCCGCGCGAACTCGGGCCGGCCGGTGGCCATCACCGAGACGATCAGCGGCACCGGCAGCTCGGCCAGCTGCGGTAGGTCCTCGGCCAGGAACCCCTCCAGCCCCTTGTTCGGCAGCCCGATCGAGTTGATCATCCCCGCCGGGGTCTCCCAGATCCGCCGCGGCGCGTTCCCCGCCCGCGGCTGCGGGGTGATCGTCTTCGAGACGAAGGCCGAGAAGGGAAAATCCTCCAGCAGGACGTCGCCGTAGACGCGGCGGGCGGCGATCGCGTCGAAGGTGCCGGAGGCGTTGATCACCGGGTGCGCCAGCGAGATGCCGCAGAAGTCAGGCATCGGCCGGTACCTCTGCCACCGCGTCGCCGGCGAGCACCGGACCGTCGACGCAGAGCCGCAGGTAGCCGCCTTCCGGCTGGGGCACGGCGCAGCCGAAGCAGGCGCCGTAGCCGCAGGCCATCGGCGTCTCCATCGCCAGCTCGCAGGCGACCCCCTGGGCGGCGCACAGCGCCCGCACCGCCTCCAGCATCGCCGGCGGGCCGCACGAGTAGACGACAGCCGAGCCGGCATCGTCGCCGGCGAGCAGAGCGCTCAGCAGGTCGGTTACGTAGCCGCGGTGGCCGGCGTGACCGTCCTCGCTGGCCAGTCGCACCTCGCAACAGGCAAAGAGGTCGTCGATCCCGCCCGAGTGCTCGGCGTCACGAAAGCCGAGCAGGACCCGCACCGGCACGTTGCGCTCGCCGAAGCGCCGCCGCAGCAGCGCCAGCGGCGCGACGCCGATGCCGCCGCCGACGAGGATCGCGCCGGCGGCGCCGGGGCGGACCTGGCGCGGCTCGCGAAAGCCGTTGCCGAGCGGTCCGTTGACCCAGACACGCTCACCGGGGACCAGCTCGCAGAGGCTCTCGGTGCCGGGGCCGATGCCCTCGACGAGGAAGTCGAGGCGGACGCCCGCGGACGCCGGCCCGATCTCGGCAACCGAGATCGCCCGCGGCAGGAAGGGCCTGCCCCCACCCCGCTCCCAGCGATCCTCGCCGGCCAGCATGTAGAACTGCCCCGCCAGCGGCTCCGGGCCCTCGCGGTCGAGCAGCGAGAAGAGCCTGTAGCCGCCGGAGGCCCGGTTCTCGGAGACCTCGCAGAGCCGGCGGCCGAAGGGCGCGCTCATCGCTGCCGGGCGGCCTCGCGGGCCCCCGCGTGGATCTCCTGAAGCGAGCGGACCTCGGTGTCCTCGTGCTTGCCCGCGGCGATCGCCCGGGCGGCTGCGGTGGCCCCGGTCATCGTCGTGATGCAGGGGATTCCCTGGCGGACCGCGGCGCTACGGATCTCATAGCCGTCGGCGCGGGCCCCCGAGCCGGTCGGGGTGTTGATCACGAGGTCGCATTGGCGCTTGCGGATCAGGTCGACGACGTGCGGGGAGCCCTCGTTCAGCTTGTTGATGCGGGTCACCGGCACCCCCATCCGCTCGATCGCCTGGGCGGTGCCGCCGGTCGCGATCACCTCGAAGCCGAGGTCGTGGAAGCGAGCCGCGAGCTGGGTCGCGGCGGGCTTGTCGGTGTCGGTGACGGTGATGAAGACCGATCCGGCTTCGGGCAGCAGCGCCCCCGCCGCCGCCTGGGCTTTGCCGAAGGCGGTCGGGAAGTCGGCGGCGATGCCCATCACCTCGCCGGTGCTCTTCATCTCCGGGCCGAGCACCGAGTCGGCGCCGGCGAAGCGGGCGAACGGCAGCACCGCCTCCTTGACGCTGACGTGCTCGGGCGGGCCGTCGGGCAGCTCCTGGTCGGCGAGGCGCTCGCCCAGCATCAGGCGGGCGGCCAGCTTCGCCAGCGGCACCCCGATCGCCTTGGAGACGAAGGGGACGGTGCGCGAGGCGCGCGGGTTGGCCTCGATCACGTAGAGCTCGCCGGCGGCGACCCCGTACTGGATGTTGATCAGCCCGATCACGCCGAGCTCGAGCGCGATCTGCTCGCTGGTGGCGCGGATCTCCTCGAGCATCTCCTCGCCGAGGCTGAGCGTCGGGATCACGCAGGCGGAGTCCCCGGAGTGGACGCCCGCCTCCTCGACGTGCTGCATGATCCCGGCGACGTAGACCTGCTCGCCGTCGCACAGGGCATCCACGTCCACCTCGATCGCGTTCTCGAGGAAGCGGTCGAGCAGCAGCGGGTGCTCCTGGTCGGCCTTGACGTGCGCCTCCAGGTAGGCGTTGAGATCTTCGGTCGAATAACAGATCTCCATCGCCCTGCCACCGAGGACGTAGGAGGGCCGGACCAGCAGCGGGAAGCCGACCTCGGCGGCGATCACCGCGGCCTCCTCGGCCGAGAGCGCGGTGCCGTAAGGGGGGTGCTTGATGCCGAGCCGCCTCAGCAGGGCGCCGAAGCGGCCGCGATCCTCGGCGAGGTCGATCGCGTCGACCGGGGTGCCGAGCAGCGGCACGCCGGCTTCTTCCAGCGTCCGCGCCAGCTTCAGCGGCGTCTGGCCGCCGAACTGGACGATCACGCCCTCGGGCCGCTCCTGCTCGCAGACCGCGAGCACGTCCTCGGCCGTGAGCGGCTCGAAGTAGAGGCGGTCGGAGGTGTCGTAGTCGGTCGAGACCGTCTCCGGGTTGCAGTTGACCATGACCGCGTCGCGGCCCATCTCGCGGGCGGTCATCGCCGCGTGAACGCAGCAGTAGTCGAACTCGATCCCCTGGCCGATCCGGTTCGGGCCGGCGCCGAGGATCACCACCGAGTCGTTGTCGCCGCGGCGGACCTCCGAGGCCGGCGGGGCGCCGTCGGCGCCGGCGCGCTCGTGGGCGGAGTAGTAGTAGGGCGTCGCCGCCTCGAACTCGGCGGCGCAGGTGTCGACCGCCTTGTAGGTGCGCTGCAGGCCCTCGGTGCCGTCGCCCTCGCGCGCCAACTGCTCGAGCTCGCGCAGGAACCAGCGGTCGACGAGGCTGGCCTCGTGGACGGCCTCGACCCCGAGGCCGCGACGGAAGGCCTCGAGGATCAGGTCGAAGCGCTCGGCGCAGGGCACCTCGATCGCCACCAGGAGCTCCTCGTCGGACGCGGGCGGCTCGGCCGGCGAGTCGAGCTCGCGCGAGCGCATCGCCTTGGCGAAGGACTCGCGGAAGGTGCGGCCGATCGCCATCACCTCGCCGACGCTCTGCATGTAGGTCGAGAGGCGGCCGTCGGAGCCGGGGAACTTCTCGAAGGCGAAGCGCGGGATCTTGGTGACGACGTAGTCGATCGTCGGCTCGAAGGAGGCGGGCGTGGCGCGGGTGATGTCGTTGGGGATCTCCTCCAGCGCGTAGCCGACCGCCAGCTTTGCCGCCATCTTCGCGATCGGGAAGCCGGTCGCCTTCGAGGCCAGCGCCGAGGAGCGGGACACCCTCGGGTTCATCTCGATCACGACGATCTCGCCGTCCTCCGGGTTGACCGCGAACTGGACGTTGGAGCCGCCCGTCTCGACCCCGACCGCGCGGATCACCGCGATCGCCTGGTCGCGCAGCTTCTGGTACTGGCG
>JAWVFL010000051.1:0-2887 GCA_033856195.1 Solirubrobacterales bacterium
TGCGGGCTGATTGGAGCCCAGGCGAGACGCCGGCGCCTGATCAGGATCACGGCGAGGGCCGCAAGGATCAGCACAGCCGCCGTGAGCAGCGGAATCCACAGCGGGACGCCAGTCTCGGCCGGGGGCCCGCCGAATTCCTCCTGGCGCTGCGCGGATTCCCTGCCGAAGACGACGTTCTGGTCGAGCCGGGCGACATCTTCGCCGTAGTGAAGCTCGGCCTGAACCCGGTACTCGGTTCCCTCCGACGGCTGCGCCTCCGCCGCGAGCAGCGGATAGGTGAACGAGGTGCCGGCCACGAAGGTTCCCGGGCCCAGCTTCGCGGTCGCGATCTGCTCGCTCCCGCGGCTGACCGTGATCCTGCCGGTGACCTCGCGCAGGAGCACGTTTCCGGTATTGCTGGCGTCGAGAAGGAAGGTGACGCCGGCGGGCTCGTGGGAGACGCCGGCCCCGGTGAGCTCGATCCGCGGTGAGCGCGGCCCGGGCACGGTCACCATCGCCCCGATCGTGTAGCGGTGAGTGTTTCCGATCGCCACCCCCTCCTGCAGCTGCGATTCGGTCTGCTGGCCGAGCACTTCGATGCTGATTCCGCTGAGGTAATCGCCGGACTCGGCGCCGTTCGGGATTCGGATCGTGACCGGAATCGGGATCTCGCTGTGTGGCGGGGCGGTGAAGGTCTCGGGCCCTGAGTCGATCCACCTCGTGGCGCCCTCCTGCTCGAGTCCGCGAGCGTCGTAGGCGAAGCCGAGGTTTGCGGCCGTCTGCGCGTCGACCGGCTGGACGGCAATCCGCAGCGGGCGATCGCCCCCGTTGCGGACGAGGATCTGGTTACCGTCGAGCGTCCTCCCCGGGGACCCGCGGAGCTCGAAGAAGCTCACCGGCGTCCCTGCCTGCTCCGCCAGGACGCTGATCTCAGCCTCCGGCGTCGCGGCAGTCGCGGCGGAGGCTGTGACGCCGGCGACGAGCAGAGCTGCGCTGACCGCGATCATTCGGACGCGCGCGAACGGAGGCGGCGCTGCCGCCGCCCCCGTCGCATCGCTTGTGCGATTCCGCTGCATCCGACCTACGACGGTCCGCTCGCCAGGGTCCAGACGACGTCCGCCCGGTACTCCTTGTTGACGGTTTGGGCCTTCAGCGTCGTCGGGGCCGAGAGCGCGAGGCTGTTTGCCCCGTAGCTCGCCGCCCGATACGTTCCGGCTCCGGTGCCGCTCGCCGCCGAGGCGACGATCACCGGAGTGGCGCTGTCGACGTTGCACGCCGCGGCGCACGAATGCGTCGGGGCGGTGCCAGTGGTCCCCAGCTGGGGGGTGAAGCTCGCGCCCGTGCTCGACAGGGTGAGCGAGTTCGCGGCCATCGTCGACGGTGACGAGGTCACGTATCCGGGGCCGACGCCCCCGGATACCGCTGTGTCGCAGCCGTTGGTGGCGGCGGCATCGGTGCAGTACTCCTTGAACACGGCGCTCTTACCGACCGTGGAATCGCCAGCGACGCTGACGTTCCAACCGCCGGCGGTGCCGGTCGAGTCGGTGACCTCCCAGTTGTTCATCTGGGCGTTCAGCGTCTGTGCCTGACCGTTCAGGGTCAGTACCGGCAGTGCCGGAACGTCGGGTGCAGCGCTGAACGTGAGCGCCCCGGCGTTGACGTTGAACCGGCTGCTGTCGCCTGCGGTTGCGGCCTGTGCGCGATCGGCCATCGCCAGCGCAAACAGCGCCAGCCCCGTGGTCACGAGAATCGCGAGGGCCTTTGAGCGCAGGCCTGTGCCCGCATGGAGGATGTTGTTCATCCGATCCCTTCCTGGAGTTGGTGGATTCGTACTCATGCCCTCCATCGGCGCCTCGAGGGACCGCAGGATCGGCTGTTCGGGCGAGGGCCGACCGCGATCCGCGGCCTGGTCTGCGTGCGCTCGACCTCGGCCGCCGTCGTCATCGCCGCGCCTCGGCCGACCCGCTCCCCAAGCGCTACGAGATAACTGGCTTCCTTATGTAATGGGCCGGCCTGGACTCGAACCAGGGACCTACGGATTATGAGTCCGCTGCTCTAACCAGCTGAGCTACCGGCCCGCACCGCGAGCGTATCCCCGCGGTGGGTCGGCATTGAGAGCAATCGGAGGGCCGGTGGTGCATCCGGCCAGGGGACGCGACAATGACGTCGCGATGAGTGTCCCCTCCCACCTCCCGGACTGGCGCCAGAGCCTGCTCGGCATCGACGCCGATGGCGATGAGGTGTGGGTGATCCGGGGGATCTCGCAGAAGGCCTACACGTGCCCCGGCTGCTACGGCACCGTGGAGATCGGCGAGGACCACGTGATCGCGCAGACGATCCACCGGATCGGTGGGACCGAGCACCGGCATTGGCACCGGGGCTGCGCGTTGCGGACCCTGGTGCCGGGGCTGCGGCGGGTGAAGCCGGTCAACGCTCGCGAGTCGGGGCGGTCGAAGCTCGAGAGCCGCGGCAAGCGCCCGGCGGGCAAGCGCGGGCGGCGGACCCCGCGGCGCTAGCTCAGGAGACCTTGTCGAGGGCGGCTTCCAGCTCTTCCTTGCTGTAGGCGCCCTCGATGCGGGTGCTCACCTTGCCGTCGGAGCCGATCACGAAGAGCCAGGGCTCAGTCGGGAGGCCGTATGCCTGGACCTGCTCGTTGACGCCCTTGTTGACGTCGTTGTCGGTGTAGATCTCCATGTGGATGTAGGTGGCGTCGTCGGGCCGCTCGGACTTGACCTCCTCGGCGATGTCGACGACCGGGCCGCAGACGCGGCTCGTGCAGAGCGCCGGCGTCGCGAAGCTGAGGACGATCGGCTCCTTGCCGAGCACGTCGGCGAAGTCGACCTCGTGCATGGAGTCGGGCGGCTGGCGCGTGTCGATCTTGGCCAGGTCGCCGCCGACGTCGTCGGCG
>JAWVFL010000052.1:0-4990 GCA_033856195.1 Solirubrobacterales bacterium
ATCTCCCTGCGTTGGCGGGCGCAGCCGCGCTCTTCCTAGCGCTGCTCGTGGCCGTGTTGGCGCTGGCCTCGCCGGCCGGCGCCGCCGATGCGCAGGCCCTCGAAGGCAGGTTGGCCAGCGCCCAGGACGAAGCCGGCTCGCTCGCCGCCGAGCTGCAGCGCAGCCGAGCCCAGTTGGCCAGCGCCGAAGCCGAAGCGGCCAGCGCCGAAGCTCGTGAGGCCGAGCTCTCCGGGCTGCTCGCCGAAGGCCAGCGGCGGACGGCCGAGTTGAGCGGCAAGGTCGAGCGCACCCGCGCCCACCTCGCCGCCGAGAAGGCGCGACTGAGCCGGGCCCGGGCCGCGCTCGCCGCGCGCCTGGTGGCGATGTACGAGAGCGGCACCCCGGACACCGCCAGCATCGTCTTCGGCTCGGGCGACTACCAGGAACTCGTCACCCGCAGTCGGTACTTCGGCCTGATCGCCGAATCCGACGGCGACCTGGCCGAGCGCGTCGCCGCGGTCCGCGATGCCGTCCGCACCGAGGTCGGCGAAGTGGTCGCCCTCCAGGAGGAAGCCGTCGAACACGAAGAGGAGCTGGCCGCGGCGCGGGCCGAAATCGGCGCGGTCCGCGATGCGGCAGAGGCTGCGTCCGCCGAGCTGCAGTCGCTCAGCGGCGCCCGCGAAGTTTCGCTCTCGAACCTGCGCCAGAGCATCGACGGCTGGGTCGAAGAGGTCGAGGAAGCACACGCAACCGAAGCCGAAGCCGAAGCGGAAGCCGAGGTCGGCCGCTGGCTCGGCGGCCCCTACTCGATCCCCACCTACATCGTGATGTGCGAGTCCGGCGGCGACTACGGCGCCGTCAACCCCTCCAGCGGCGCCGGCGGCGCCTACCAGATCCTCCCCTCGACCTGGGACCTCTACGACGGCCAGGGCGAACCGCAGAACGCCCCCAAGGCAGAACAGGACCGCATCGCCGCCGAAATCTGGGCCGACTCCGGCGGCGGCGCCTGGGTCTGCGCGTAGTTCGTCTCAGCGACGCCGCAGAGATGCCGCAGTCTGTAGGCGGGAGCTACGTTCCGAGCTCGGGGCTCTGCAGCGGACGATGGTGATCGGGTTCGCGGGCCTTGGAGCCGGCGTCCTGGCGTCCGTGGCAGCCACGGTGCTCGCCGCGGTTCTCAGCTAGCTCTGGTCTCGGCGATCCGGACTTCGATGTAGCGGCGCTCGGCCGGGTTCTCGCTGAGCTCCAGCGCTCGCTCGTAGGCCGCCGCCGCCTCGGCGTCACGTCCGAGCCGGCGCAGCAGGTCGGCGCGGGCGGCGTGCAGCGGCTGGTAGTCCTCGATTCCCTCGATCGCGTCGATCAGCTCGAGGCCGCGCTCCGGCCCCTCGCTCATCGCCATCGCGGCCGCCCGGTTGAGCTCGACCACCGGGCTCGGCGCGACCTTGGCCAGCCAGGCGTAGAGGCGGACGATCCGCTCCCAGTCGGTGTCCTCGGGTCGCGCCGCCGAGGCGTGGGCGGCGGCGATCCGCGCCTGCACGGTGTAGGGGCCGACCGGGCCGCCGGCGGCCGCTTGCTCGGAAAGCCGCAGGCCCTCGGCGATCCGCTCGGCGTCCCAGAGGCCGCGGTCCTGGCGCTCCAGCGGCACCGCCTCGCCGGAGGAGTCGATGCGGGCCGCGCGGCGGGCGTCGTTGAGCAGCATCAGCGCCAGCAGCCCGCGCAGCTCGGGCTCGGCCGGCAGCATCCCCAGCAGCACCCGCGCGAGGCGGATCGCCTCGTCGCAGAGCTCGGCCCGAACCAGGCCCTCGGCGGTTGACGCGAGGTAGCCCTCGTTGAAGATCAGGTAGAGGGTCGCGAGCACGCCCTGCAGGCGCTCCGGCAGGTGCGCGGCGTCGGGGACCTCGTAGGGGATCCCCGCCTTGGCGATCTTGGCTTTTGCCCGGACCAGTCGCTGCGCCATCGTCGCGTCGCCGACCAGGAAGGCGCGAGCGATCTCCGGCGTCGAGAGGCCGCCGAGGGTGCGCAGCGTCAGCGCCACCCGAGCCTCGATCGCCAGGGCCGGGTGGCAGCAGGTGAAGATCAGCCGCAGGCGGTCGTCCTCGATCTCGTCCCGGGCGACCACCAGGTCGACCGGCTGCTCCGTCGGCGGCCGCAGCTCCTCCAGGCGCTCCAGAATCGCCGCCTTGTCGCGCAGGGTTCGTTCGCGGCGGACCCGGTCGATTGCCTTGTTTCGCGCGACCTGGGTGACCCAGGCTCCCGGGTTCGCAGGCACCCCGTCGCGCGGCCAGCGCTCCAGGGCGGCGACGAAGGCTTCCTGGACCGCCTCTTCGGCGGCGTCGAAGTCGCGCAGGACGCGAATCAGCGTCGCGACCGCCCTCCCGGACTCCTGCCGGAAGGTGCGGTCGACGACGCTGTCGCGATCGAAAGCGACCAAAGGCGTCCGCTGGGCTCGGGTCAGGAGCCCTGGCCCGAGCCGCGCCTGATCAGCTCGGCACCGTCCACGTCTTCGCCGCCGGTCCCGATCAGCGGGCGCACTTCCAGCGATGCGCCCTGCAGCGGCGCCTTCCTAGCCCACCCGAGCGCCTCGTCGAGGTTGGCGCACTCGATGATCCAGAAGCCCATCAGCTGCTCCTTGGTCTCGATGAACGGTCCGTCGGTGACGGTTGGATTACCCTCGAGCGGGAAGCGGATGACGGTGGCGGTGTCGCGGGTCTCGAGGCCGCCCGCCGTGACGAACGCGCCCGCCTCTTTGAGCTCGTTGTTGAAGACTTCCATCTGGTCGATCGTCGCCTGTGCCTCCTCCGGCGTGATCTGCTCCCAGTCCATTTCCTCGCCCATCAGCAGCAGCATGTAATGCATGGAATGCCTCCTCGATTCATGGCGGCCCGCATGGCCGCCTTCACACTAACGTCGAACGAGGAGTGCTCAGATCGACAGGTCGCCGGAAAATCTTAAAATCGGCTTGGGAAGGGGGCGAGGGAGGCCGGTAGGGGTTCCGCTTAGTCTTTTCGATGGCTCGTGCAGCGGCCGTACGAGGTTCGAAGCACCGAAAAGCCACAAGACGCTTCACCCCTACCGGCCTCCCTCGCCGCGCTTCGAAGCCGAAGAAGATCTTGCGAGACGAGCTCGGGCCGTGCTGCTCTTCGGCTGGGGAGCTGACGATCCATGGGCCGCTTGCGGCCTGCGCGAGCGGATGCATCCCTTTTCTCTTTGAGCTGAACAGCCCGATCCTCGTGTCGCGGCGGCGGCTCGAAGGGGAGTCGGGGAAGGGGTGAAGCGTCTTGTGGCTTTTCGTCGGAGCGCGATCTCGGAGGCCGGAGCACGAGGCTCGAAAAGACTAAGCGGAACCCCTTCCCCGACTCCCCTTCCCAGCTGGTGCAGTTGCGCGCGAATTCAGTGCGGATATAGCGCGAAAGAGCGGCGGGTCCATCTGCCCTGGTTGGCATAGTCGTCCTCACCTCGTGAGCTCTCCTTCCGCCGTCCATCTCCACGCCCACAGCGAGTACTCGCTGTTGGACGGTGCTTGCAAGATCGATGCGATGGCGGCGCGGGCCGCGGAGCTCGGTCAGCCGGCGTTGGGCCTGACCGACCACGGGGTCATGAACGGGGCCGTCGACCTCTACAAGGCCTGCCGCAAGCACGGGATCAAACCGATCGTCGGGCTCGAGGCCTACCTCGTCGACGACCGCCGCACGATCAAGGAACAGACCCGCTACGAGCGCAACCACCTGACCCTGCTGGCCGAAAGCGACAAGGGCTTCGCCAACCTCGTCAAACTCACCTCGGCCGGGTTCCTCGAGGGCTTCTCGCGCGGCAAGGCGAACGTCGACATGGAGCTGCTCGCCGCCCACGCCGAGGGTGTGATCGTGCTCACCGGCTGCCTGCAGTCGCGCTTCTGCCGCCGCCTGGTCGAAGAGCGCGCCGACGACGCCCGCGCCCACCTCGACGACCTGATCCAGGCGTTCGGCCCCGACCAGGTCTACTTCGAGGTCCAGAAGAACGGCATCGAAGAGCAGGACCGGGCCAACCAGGGAATCGTCCGTTTCGCCCGTGAGCTCGGCCGTCCGCTGGACGGCACCGCCGACGTCCACTTACTGCGGCGCGAGGACTTCGACAACCACGCGGCGCTGCTCTGCGTGCAGACGAAGTCGACCCTGGAAGCACCGAAGATGAGCTTCGACACGAACGAGTTCTACATCAAGAGCTCCGAGGAAATGCACGAGTCGTTCGCCGAGTGGCCGGACGCGGTGCCGACCTCGCTGGAGATCGCCGAGCGCTGCTCGCTCGAGATCGTGCTGGGCAGCCTGCTGCTGCCGCAGTACCCGACCGAGAACGGCGAGGAGCCGCGCGACATGCTGCGCCGGCTCGCCGACGACGGCCTACGCGGCCGTTACGGCGACCCACCGCCGGCCGAAGCGGTCGAGCGGCTCGACTTCGAGCTCGGGGTGATCGAGGAGATGGGCTTCTCCTCCTACTTCCTGATCGTCTGGGACTTTGTCCGCTACGCGAAGGAAAACGGCGTCGCCGTCGGCCCCGGCCGTGGCTCGGCGGCCGGTTCGATCGTCTCCTACGTCCTCAAGATCACCGACCTCGACCCGCTCGCCGAGGGCCTGATCTTCGAGCGCTTCCTCAACCCCGGCCGCAAATCGATGCCGGACATCGACATCGACTTCTCGGTCCGCGGCCGCGAGCGGATGATCCGCTACGTCGGCGACAAGTACGGCCGCGAATCGGTCGCCCAGATCATCACCTTCGGCAAGATGGCGCCGCGCGCCGCGACCCGCGACGCCGCCCGCGTCCTCGGCTTCGACTACGCGACCGGTGACCGCCTCGCGAAGCAGATCCCCGAGCCGATCATGGGCCGCAGCCCCTCCTTCGAGGAATGCCTGAAGAAGGGCCAGGAACTGAAACAGACCTACGACGCCGAGCCCGCCGCGAAACGGATCATCGACGTCGCCCAGGGCCTCGAGGGGATCATCCGCAACAACTCGATCCACGCCGCCGCGGTGGTGATCGC
>JAWVFL010000053.1:0-4760 GCA_033856195.1 Solirubrobacterales bacterium
GGGAGCATTTGGACGGCTTGGGAAGAACAGGAACCTCTGGCTAAAGGCGACCACCTTCTGAAAGTCACCGCCGACCATCCTGAAGGAATTGACTCGATCAAGATCCTCGCCAACGGGATCGTCGTCAGCGAAAAGGCTTGCGCCCAAGATCCCGAAAAGTTCGGTCCAGAGTGCACGCCAGGAGAAGACGAGTGGCTCGTCGGCACCTACGAGCTTCCACCCGGAGTCCTCAATCTAGAGGTGATCATCACCGACAGCAAAGGCAGATCCGAAAGCGAACGCTTCTGGGTCCAAGTGCCCTACACGCCGCCGCCGAGCCCCGAAGAAGAACAAACGCCGAGGGCACGTGACATTCTCGAGTTCCGCGAAGACTATGGTCTCGAGGTCGTCTTCCCGGTGGCAAATGAGTCGCAGCTGCATGAACGTGTCCTGAACCTGATCGGCGCTTGGGGCAATCCGAACACCCCGGCGGGAGCAGTCGCGCGTGCCTCCTGGGAACGCTGGGGGGTGCCGCTACGTCCCGAGGACGTAGCTGAGATGGAATATCGAGAAGAATATATGGCGGTCAATATTCCGATCATTGAGGCGTGGGCAACGCAGAATCGGCCGAGCACCTATGCCGGCTACTACGTAGATCACGCGGCCGGGGGCATTCTCCATGTTGGCTTTACCCAGGATCAGTCGGGAGCTTTGGCCCAGCTCGCCCAACAGCCGGGGATCCTTGCTCCAGGGCGCCTTGCGGCATACGCCGTACCACCTACGACGGCAAGGCCTTCCTTACAGACCACGTTCGAACAAGCAGAAGCAGCCTGGGATAGCGACTCCACGCTAGGTTCGCTAGTCACCGGTATGGGAATAGACGAACGCTCCAACACGGTCGAAGTCACCGGCACCGATCCAGCCCTTATCGAGGGTCGCCTGAAACTGCTTCTTGGGTCCGGCGCTCCGATCCGAGCCGTCTATGAACCCATAGGCCAAGAGTTTATGGCTCGAGACCACATAGATGGGCGCATTCATGCCGGCGATAAGACGTATCGAAAAAAAGGCGGCGGTGCTATCGGCAGCTGCACCGCCGGGTTTGGGGCCTGGGATCGAATCGGCACCAAACCAAATGGGGAATCCGAAATTGCTCCATTCCTCATGACTGCAGCCCACTGTGGCGATCCTGGACAGCTCTTTTATCGTGCCAAATCCAACTCTGAAGGCGCCGTGAATTTAGACACGCTGACGAAGATTGGCCACGTGGCTAGAACGGCATTCGTCAACGATGGCGCTCCATTCGAGACCGATGCCGCGTTGGTGAAGTTGAATGGAGGGGGTTTGATGCCGCGATACATCCATATGCCAGGCAAGAATCCCAAGCCCGTAGAGGAGCCCGGCCGTCCGTACCCTGGAGAAACTCTATGCTTTTCGGCACCGGGAGGGGACGTGTCCAAACATCCCTGTGGGGAATATATGGGCACGCGAGTGCGAAAAACGCCTAACAAGCGGATTGTCATGGTCGCCCGGTTTGTGGGCATGCCTGGCGACAGCGGTGGACCCGTCTGGAGTCCGCGCCTCCAGAAGTCCGTGGGAATTATCTTAGGTGGTCCGAACGATGGTCAAGGACGATTCAAGGGCTGGGTGACGCCGCTGCTGGTGCCACGAAACCATGAGTTCCATGCAGGCAAAGTTCCCGGCGCGCTCAATGCGCCCGGTCTTGGAACTTTCCATCTCGCCGTACCAGGAGGCTGAAGGCTCACATGACTCGACCCAAAAGACATGAAATCCATCGACGACTGTTGGCCGCAGTATGCGCCACCGGCATTGCGCTCGTGACCGCTACGGGGTGCGGCAGCGAGCGTCAAGTCAACAATCGCTCGATGGAGCGCGAGGTCCTGACGTCATCGAAAGTGACAGCTGACAGAGACCGGGCCGCTAGTTCGGTCAAGCCTTGGCGATGGGGGATCGTGGCGGTTCGATCCAGGTCGGTACGCCTCGGCGTGGTAGTACCTTTTTGCGGATATCGTGAACGTGAGCCCTTTATTGATCGGGTAGAACGGCGCGAGGCTTCCACTGGCCTCACGGTCACCGTCTTCGTACGATTCAGCCCGGAGGGTCGCCAACCGGGAGGATGTGTAGGAGAAAGTCTTACCCTGATGAAATGGCTTCGGCTTGGAAGGAAGGCTAGGTCCGGCAGAGTGCTGTTCGACGGCAGTACGTCGCCGCCGTCTCCTCGTCAGTTTCCTGCCGCCTAGCAAAGAACTCTCGGCCGGAGCGTCTGCATGTGCTGGATCGCAGGAAGATGCTCCGCAGAGATCCAAGGCCCGAGGCAACGGGTCGGTTTCGTGCGACGGGAAGATTGAGCAGAGATGGCTCGGCGATGAAGGCGGCTCGCGGTACGTGGAAGGCGTGACGCTAGGTTTCCCCCTGCGCCGAACCAAGGAGGAGCGTCGACGTGCCGTCCGACCGGGTATCGGCCCCGCGAGGAGCGATTCGCGACAGCTTCGCCAGCTCGCTCTCAGACGCTTCAGCCGGAGTTGGGGGCGGTCCCTTGCCGCAGCTATGAGCAGAGGCCGAACGCGGGACCAACGTGACCCGCGCTCGGCCTCGCACTATTTGTTGGGCGGCGTGCCGCCCTCGTCCTGGCAGGACTGCACCCAGCGCGCTATCTGCTCGATGACCCACCAGCCGCTCCAATCAGAGACTGAGTAGAGCGTTAGCGACCCAAGCCGCCGGCGAGAGACGATCCCCGCCCGCCAAAGCAGGGCCAGATGGTGGGACGCCGCTTGGTGGGGAAGCCCCACGTAGTCGGCCAGCTCCTGAACGCCGGCCTCGCCGCCGTTCAGTGCATCGAGCAATGCGATTCGGTTTGCCTCAGCCATCACCCGCAGGCGCTCGGCGGTCAACTCGACCACCGCGTCTGGGAGTGGCTCTCGCCGTTGGGTGCGGCCAGCAGACGGTGGGTGTTTGTTGGCTGCGTTCATACCCACCCGTCGCGGCGGCGAGCGCAGCGCGGCCAACTTTCAGAAAGTTGCCGGAAGACGGCGCCTCGGACGACAGAGAGGTAGATGGCTGCGGCTTTTACACCAAGATCTTTGTGCCAGTTGGTGAGTGTCTAAATGGAAAACTCGGGTATAGGTGGCCCGGAGTTTCGGCACATGGCAGCGACTTCGGTAGACCGCTCGCTTCACCCCGAGGCGCTCCTTGAAATCGAGCGCTCCCTTCACGGCAAGCTGAAAGCGCTCGGGCTCTCCGAGTCGTTCATTGATCGCAGCCTTGAGGACGCGCTGCAGAAGGGGCTCGTTGAATACCTGCGAGCGCTGGAGCGCGGCGAGACCATCGAGAACAGAAACGGCTTCGTCGTTCACGCCGCATCTCGCCGGGCGGTCGACGAGCTGCGCCGCGAGGCGAGGCAGGCAGACGGCGCCGTGGTGGAGGCGATCATCGACAGCGGCGTGGTCGCGGAGCCACCGACCGACGAGGTGGCGATCGAGTATCTGCAGGCCGAGGAGCTGCGCCAGGCGGTCGGCACGCTCTCGCCCGAAGAGCAGCAGGTGCTGAGCCTTCACTACTTCGAGGAACTGACCACCGAAGCCAGCGCGAAGGCTCTTTTCTGCAGCGAACGGACCTATCGCCGCCGGCTGAAACAGGCGCTGCGAAAACTCGGGCGGGTCCTCGGCGCCCCGGTGCCCGAGCCGGGCTCCGAGCTGGCGATCGAGATCGGCGTCGTCACCTTCGTCATCCTCGGCGGCGCGAAGGTCCCGATCTCGCAGGGGCCGCTTGAGAGCATCGCTCGGTTCGCCGAAGGTCTCCTCGGCCGAACCGCAGGCAGCGATAACAGCGAACGGGTGCTAGCGATCGCCGGCAGCGGCCCCGCGAAAGTGGTCGGTGGCTGTGCCGCGGTTGCGGCGAGCTGCCTCCTGGCCGTCGGCGGCGCCGAGCTGGTCGGCATCGGTGCCGGCGGCGGGGCGCCTGACGATCGGGGTCATCCAGCAAAACTCGAGAGAGATCAGCGGCCGCAGCCGAGCGAGCAGGGGGCGGTCGTCGCGGCGCCGCCGGTCCCGGCGCCCACGCCAACCGGATCGCGCCGGCAGACGGCGGCGGGCGACCGCTCGCAGACCCCCTCCGCGGCGACGTCCGCGAAGCGAAAGCAGAGCGCGACTAACCAGCAGGTCGAAAGCCAAGGCGCCGGCTCGCTCCTCCCCGACGAATCCTCTGCACCCGAACCCGCCCCGGAACCGGCGCCGGTCGAAAGCACCGCGGGGTCGGCCGGATCGACGCCGAGTGACTCGGTGGCCTCGCAAGCCGAGGGGGGATTGCTGCCATGAGAAATCAGGTGCCGGAAACTCACCGCTCGCGCGACAGGGAGGTGGAGAGCTCGGCTTCGGCGGACGCCGCGACGGGCTCGAACTTCGCCATCGCCCGAGTAGGAGGCAGACCATGAACTTCATTTCCAAAGCGCTCGCCGCCCTGACGCTAGCCGCCCCGGTCCTCGCCCTCGTGCAGGCCCCCGCCGCCAGCGCCGGTAACTACGTGGTCGCCGAGTGCTCGCCGGGACTCAACCCCGGCGCCCCCGATGCCGCCTATACCTACTCGACCAACCACTACGCACCACGAGTCGACTGCAGCCAGGGCGCGCCGGGGCTCTCGGTCGTTCACCAGCTCGGCCCCGGCGAGACCGGCACGGTTCAAGGGGCCTTCGGCGCCTGGGTCTTCCAGGCGCCGCCGGGCACCTACATAGTCGGCGGCTCGGTCTTCTCCCGCCTCGCCACCGAGGC
>JAWVFL010000054.1:0-2842 GCA_033856195.1 Solirubrobacterales bacterium
CTGCTGCTCACCGACGGCGGCTTCGCCTACGCCGAGCCGCTCCGCCTCGCCCTGCAGCAGGTCGCCTGGGGACACCCGAACCCGCTCGTCGAGGGCGAGCGCGCCCCGGTCGAGATGGCGATGACCGCCTCCGCCGGCGGCCGCGACCTCTCCCAGCGCCTCTCCAAGATCGAGACCGCGATCAGCCGTCGCAAGACGATCGAGTTCACCTACTTCACGATGGAGCGCGGCGACACCTCGAAGCGCAAGGTGGATCCGTTCCACCTGGTCTTCCGCGGCGGCCAGTTCTATTTGATCGGCTACTCGCACGAGCGCGAGGCGGTGCGCGTCTTCCGCCTCTCGCGGATCCAGGGCAAGGTCGGCTACGCCTCCAAGGCCGAGCACGACTTCTCGCCGCCGGAGGACTTCGACCGCCGCGACTACGGCAGCCGCGCCGACTGGCAGCTGGGGGAGACCCAGGGGACGGCGAAGATCTTCATCCGCGAGCGGATCTCCTGGCTGATCGAGCGCGACTTCGGCACCTACGGCGAGCTGCGGGACGCGAAAAAGTCCGACGGCGCCCCGGGCAAGGGCAAGATCTTCGAGACCGGCTACGCCTCGCACCGCGAGCTGATCGCCTGGGTCCTGCGCTGGCGGGCGAACGCCCAGGTGCTGGCACCGGACGACCTCCGCGAGGAGGCCGAAAAGCGCCGGGCGCTGCTGCGTGACCGCCACGAGAACGGCTTCAAACCCGCCAAGGTCGTCGACCGGCCGCTGCGCGACGCGCCGCGGCGCTCGCGCTCCAACGGCCGCGGCGAGGCGGCGATCCGGCCCGAGCGCTTCGCCCGCCTGGTCACGCTCGCCGGGATGCTGATCGAAGCGGCGAAAAAGGGCGAGCGGCTGCAGATCGCCGACCTGCGCCAGCGCCTGGAGCTGACCCACGAGGAGCTGCGCGAGGACGTCGAGCTGCTCAACGTCGTCAACTTCGGCGGCGGCACCTACGTCCTCTACGCGGAAATCCTCGGCGACGAGATCGAGGTCGACTCAGAGCCCTACGGCGACAACTTCGCGCGGCCGGCGCGCCTGCTGCCGCTGGAGGCGAAGGCGCTGATCGCCGCGATCGACCTCTTCGGCGACCACCTGCCGCAGTCGAACCTGCAGAGCGCCCGCGAGAAGATCGTCAAGGCCCTCGGCCACGACCCCTCCGAGGAGGGCTTGGAGATCGTTCCGGCCGGCGGCGGCGACGCCGCCGTGGCGCGCAAGGTCAACGTCGCGATCGCCGCCAGCCGCGTGCTCGAGATGAGCTACTACAAGGAGAACGAGGACCAGCTGACCGACCGCCGGGTGGAGCCCTACCGCCTCGAGAACGGGCGCGAGGGCTGGTACGTCGAGTGCTACGACCTGACCAAAGAGGGCGTCCGCCACTTCAAGCTCGACCGGATCAAGGAGGCGAACCTCTCCGACGACAGCTTCGAGCCACGTCCCGAAGTCGAGGAGTTCGCCGGGGTCGAGGGCTGGATGACCCACGGCGAGGTGCCGACCGCCGAGGTCGCCCGCGTCTGGGTCTCACCCGAGCGGGCGCGCTGGCTGCGCGAGGAGCGGACGGTTGTCGAGGAGCTGGCCGACGGCGCCGTCGTCGTCGAGCTGCCCTACGCAGGCAAGCCCTGGCTGGTGCGGGAGATCCTCCGCGGCGCCGGCGACCTCGTCGTGCTCGAGCCCGAGGACGCCCGCGAGGCGATCGCCAAAGAGATCTCGGGTTGACGCTCGCTACATCGACCCCGCTATAGGGGGGAAAATGGAGCAAGCGCCAGGGCATCCCGAGATCGTCCGCGTCGTCGCCCCCAACCCGGGGCCGATGACGCTGGACGGCACGAACGCCTACGTCTACGGCGCCGACCCCTGCGTCGTGATCGACCCTGGCAGCGAGGACCCGGGGCACCTCGACGCGATCCGGGCCGCCGCCGCCGAGCGCGGCGGCATCGGCGTCGTCCTGCTGACCCACTCCCACGGCGACCACGCCGCCGGCTCCGACCGGCTCGGCGCCGAGGTCGTGCAGCCCGAGGACGGGGAGGAGCACGGCGGGCTGCGGACGATCGCCACCCCCGGCCACGCCGCCGACCACGTCTCCCTCCTCTCTCCCGACGGCGTCTGCTTCAGCGGCGACCTGGTGCTCGGCCTCGGCTCGACGATCGTCCCGCCCGGCGGCGGCTCGATGGCGGCCTTCATGAACTCGCTGCGGCTCCTGCAGGCCGAGGAGATCGAGCTGATCGCCCCCGGTCACGGCCCCTGGGTCACCGAGCCCGAGGCGAAGCTGGCCGAATACGTCGAACACCGGGAGCTGCGCGAGCGCCGCCTGATCGCCGCGCTCGAGGCGGGCGAGCGCTCCCGCGCCGAGCTGCTCGTCACCGTCTGGGACGACGTCCCGACGGAGCTGTTGCCGATGGCGGCGATGGCGATGGAGGCCCACCTCGAAAAGCTCGAGGAAGAGGGCCGCCTCGGCGAGGGGGAGCTGCGCGCGTAGGCCCTCCTAGGCCCGGCGTCTGCGGAGCCGGCGCTTGGCGGCGCGCAACGGCGTCGTCAGCCGCCAGGATGGCGAGGATCGCACCGCACTCAGCAGCTCTTCCTGCTCGGCCCGCAGCCGTTCCTGCTCGGCCAGCAGCCCCTGGCAGTGGGTCAGCTGCTCCCGCTGCCCGGCCAGCTCGGCCCGCATTCGCAGGGTTTCGTCGCGGTGCTGGGCGACCGCGTGCTGCAGGGCGGTGAGCTCGCGGGGCTCGTCGGGCTCGGGCCGGGTCAGGTCCGCTTCGGTCAGCGTCAGCTCGCGCTTTCGCATCAGTACATAGCCGTGGTCGACCATGGCGGCGGG
>JAWVFL010000055.1:0-154902 GCA_033856195.1 Solirubrobacterales bacterium
CGGCACGATCGACTCGATGGACGCCGAGCGGCTCGGGCGCGTCTTCGCCCCCAAGGCCCGGGGCGCCTGGCACCTGCACGAGCTGACCGCGGGGATGGGGCTCTCGGCTTTTGTGTTGTTCTCGTCGGTCGCCGGCATCCTCGGCAATCCAGGCCAGTCCAACTACGCCGCCGCCAACTCGTTCCTCGACGCGCTGGCGGCGCATCGCCTCGCCAACGGCCTGGCGGCGACCTCGATCGCCTGGGGCTTCTGGGAGCGCGAGAGCGGCATGACCGCCGCCCTCAGCGACGCCGACAAGGCCCGCCTGCGGCGTCGCGGCATGGAGGCCCTCTCTGACCAGCGCGGCCTGGCCATGTTCGACGCGGCGATCCTGTTCGACCGTGCACCGGCGCTTGCCGCGCCGATCGACGCCGCCGGCCTGAAGGCACTCGCCGGCGCCCAGGTCCTGCCATCGATACTGAGCGATCTCGTCGCCAAGCGCAGCGACAGGCGCCGGGCGACGGTCTCGCTGGCGTCGAGGCTTGCCTCCGTCCCCGCCACCCAGCACGAGACCCTGGTGCGGGACCTGGTCAGGGCGGAGACGGCGGCGGTGCTCGGCCATTCCTCCGCCGAGGAGGTGGCGATCGACCTGCCCTTCAACGAGCTCGGCTTCGACTCGCTCGCCGCGGTCGAGCTGCGCAACCGCCTCGGCGCCGCCACCGACATGCGCCTGCCGGCGACGGTGGTCTTCGACCACCCGTCGGTGGCGGCCCTCGCCGAATACCTGCTGGCAAGCGTCGCCCCCGGCGCGAACGGCGACGCGGCGCTGCAGCCCGGCGAGCGCGAGATCCGCGAAGCGCTGGCCTCGCTGCCGCTCTCGCGGCTGCGCAGCGCCGGGCTGATCGATCCGCTGCTGCGCCTGGCAAACCCAGAGGCCTATCCGGAATCCGAACCCGAGGAAGAGGACGGTGATCGCATCGACACCATGGACGTGGAGGAACTGCTGCAGGCGAGCGGGGGGGAGCAGGCGCCGTGAGGGCGACCGACCACGACGTCGTCGATGCGCTGCGCACCACGCTGAAGGAACGCGACCGCCTGCGCAAGGAGAACACCCGCCTGCTCAACAGCTCCGAGGAGCCGGTGGCGATCGTCGGCGCCGGTTGCCGCTTCCCCGGCGGCGTCGCCAGCCCGGAGGCACTCTGGGACCTGGTCGTCGAGGGCCGCGACGCGATCTCCGAATTCCCCCAGGACCGCGGCTGGGACGTCGACGGCATCTACGACCCCGACCCCGAGGTCATCGGCGCCAGCTACGTGCGCGAGGGGGGCTTCCTCACCGATCCGGGCGGCTTCGACGCCGAGTTCTTCGGCATCAGCCCGCGCGAGGCGCTCGCCACCGACTCGCAGCAGAGGCTGATCCTGGAATGCAGCTGGGAGGCGCTGGAACGAGCGGGATTCGACCCTCTCTCGCTGAAGCGCAGCCAGACCGGCGTCTTCGTCGGCGTCATCTACCACGACTACGGCGCGGGCTCCTGGCATTCGGACCTCGAGGGCTATCTCAGCACCGGAGGCGCGGGCAGCATCGCTTCCGGCCGTGTCGCCTACGTCCTCGGCCTCGAGGGTCCCGCGCTCACCGTCGATACCGCCTGCTCGTCCTCCCTGGTGACGATGCACCTCGCCGTGCAGGCCCTGCGCCGGGGGGAGTGCGATCTCGCCTTGGCCGGCGGCGCCACGGTGATGTCCACCCCGGGCATGTTCATCGACGGCTCGCGCCAGCGCGGCCTCTCCCCCGACGGCCGCAGCAAGGCCTTCGCCGAGGCAGCCGACGGCGTCGGCTTCGGCGAGGGGGTCGGCATCGTCGTCCTGCAGCGCCTCTCCGACGCGCAGCGGAGTGGCCACCCCATCCTCGCCGTGATCCGCGGCTCGGCGATCAACCAGGACGGCGCCAGCAACGGGCTCGTGGCCCCCAGCGGGCCCGCCCAGGAACGGGTGATCCGCCAGGCCCTGGCGAACGCCCGCCTCACCCCACAGGACGTCGACGTGGTCGAGGCGCACGGCACCGGCACGACGCTCGGCGACCCGATCGAGGGGAACGCCCTGCTGGCCACCTATGGCCAGGACCGCGAGCGCCCGCTCAGGCTCGGCTCGATCAAGTCCAACGTCGGTCACACACAGGCCGCCGCCGGCGTCGCTGGGGTGATCAAGACCGTGATGGCGATGCGAGCCGGCGTACTGCCGAAGACGCTGCACGTCGACGCGCCCTCCTCCAAGGTCGACTGGGAGGCCGGCGACATCGAGCTGCTCACCGAGCCGGTGAAGTGGCAGGCGGACGGCCGGCCCCGCCGCGCCGGCATCTCCTCCTTCGGCATGAGCGGCACCAACGCGCACATGATCCTCGAAGAGGCGCCAGAGGCCCCCACGGCGGCGGGAGCGGATGCCGCCGAGGCCGGTGGGGACAAAGCGCGGAGGCTCGCCGTTCCCGGGCAGGTCCCCCTCGTGCTCTCGGCCAAGTCGGAGGAGGCCTTGCGCGACTCCGCCGGGCGCCTCGCCCTTCGCCTCGGGCAGGACCCCGACCTCGACCCGATCGACGTCGCCTATTCGCTCGTGACCCGCAAGCCCCGCTTCGGGCGTCGTGCGGTGGCGGTGGGGAGCGAGCGCAAGGAGCTGCTTGCGAGCCTCACCGCCTTCGCCGCCGGCGGCGAGTCCCCCAACCTGGTCGAGGGCGCCGCCCGCGAGGAGCGGGGCCCCGTCTTCCTCTTTCCCGGTTACGGGTCCCAGTGGCAGGGGATGGCGCTCGAGCTGATCGAGTCCGCGCCCGCCTTCGCCCGGCGGATGAGCGAGTGCGCGGAAGCGCTCGATCCGCACATGGACTGGACGCTCGAGCAGATCCTCCACGGCGCCGAGGGGCTGCCGCCGATCGACAGGATCGAGCTCGGCGGGCCGGCGCTGTTCGCGACCAGTGTCTCGCTGGTCGCGCTCTGGCGCTCTTGCGGGGTCGAGCCGGTGGCCGTTGCCGGCCACTCCCAGGGAGAGCTGATCGCGGCGCACGTCGCCGGCGCCCTCACGCTCGGCGAAGCGGCCCGGGCCGTGGTCCTGCGCAGCGAGGTGATCTCGGACCTCGAAGGGCACGGAGCGATGGCCTCGGTCGGCCTCTCCGCCGCGGACGTCGAGTCGCGCCTCGAGCGCTGGGGCGGCAGCCTCGAGATCGCCGCTCTCAACGGCCCCGCGGCGACGGTAATCGCCGGTGACAGCGAGCCGCTCGAGGAGTTCCTCGTCCTCTGCGCCGCCGAGGGGACGCACGCGCGGCGGATCCGCGGCGCCACGGGCGCCTCGCACTCCGCGCACGTCGAGCGGCTGCGCGACGGCATGCTGGAGGCGTTCGCCTCGATCTCGCCGCGCAGCTCCGAGATCCCCTTCCACTCCACCGTCACCGGCGAGGCGCTCGACACGGCCGAGCTGGGCCCCGAGTACTGGTACCGCAACCTGCGCCAGACCGTGCGCCTCGCGCCGGTCGTCGCCGACCTGATCGAGGCCGGCAACCGCACCCTGATCGAGGTCAGCCCACATCCGGTGCTGACCGTCGGCCTGCGGGAAACGGCCGAGGCCGCTCTCCCCGCGGGCTCGGTCGCCGTGCTCAGCACGCTGCGCCGCGAGGAAGGCGGCCCGCGCCGCTTCGCCCTCTCCCTCGCCGAGGCCCATGCCGCCGGCGCCGCGGTCGACTGGCAGGCGTTCTTCGCCGGCAGCGGCGCTGAAGCCGTGCCGCTGCCCACCTACCCGTTCCAGCGCAAGAGCTACTGGCTGATGGCCGGCGCGGGCGCCTCGGACCCCAGCGCGATCGGTCTCGGCGACGCGGAGCATCCGCTGCTCGGCGCAGCGATCGAGGACCCCGAGAGCGAGGGGGTCACGCTCGCCGGGAGGATCTCGTTGCGGTCGCATGCCTGGCTGGCCGATCACGCCGGGGCCGGCTCGGTGCTCTTCCCCGGCAGCGGCTTCGTCGAGTTGGCGCTGCGGGCGGCGAGGGAGGCCGGCTGCGGCCTGATCGAGGAGCTGGCCCTGCAGGCGCCGCTGATCCTCTCCGATTCGGCCGCGGTGGCGCTGCGCGTCATCGTCGGCACGGCCGACGAGCGCGGCCGGCGCACGATCGCCATCTACTCCCGCCCCGAGCCGGACGAGGAGGGGCATGCCGACTGGACCTGTCATGCCCAGGGCGTGGTCTCGGCCGAGCAGCCGCGCTCCGTCGGCAGCCTCGAGGCGTGGCCCCCGGCCGGGGCGGAGCCGCTCGAGCTCGACTCCCTCTACGACCTGCTCGCCGACGCCGGCTTCGAATACGGCCCGGCCTTCCAGGGCCTCACCGCGGCCTGGCGCGACGGCGAAGAGGTCTACGCCGAGGTCTCGCTCGCGCCCGAGCAGATCTCCGAAGCGCCGCGCTTCGGCATCCATCCCGCCCTGCTCGACTCGGCCCTGCACGGCATCCTGGCGGCGATGCTCGCCGGCCCGGACGGTGAGTTGACCGCCAAGCTTCCCTTTGCCTGGGTGGACGTCGCCGTGTTTCGCCCCGGCAGCGACCGGTTGCGTGTCAAGATCAGCCCCAGGGGCGAGGAGGAGGTCTCGCTCGTTCTCGCCGGACAGGACGGAGCACCCGTGGCCGCGGTCGGCGCGGTGCGCGTCCGGGCCGTCTCGACCGAGGCGCTGAGCCGATCGTCGGCCAAGCAGGACGGGCTGCTCGGCGTCGAGTGGGCCGAGGTCGCCGCGGGCGAGCAGCCCGCGTCCTCGACCGAGGCCGAGCTGATCGACCTCGCTCTCCGTGAGGGGGCTCCGGCCGACGCGTCGGAGGCCGCTCGCGCCGCGAGCGAAAAGGCTCTGGCTGCGGTTCAGGAGAGGCTCGCGGCCGGCGACAGCGAGGCGTCCCGCCTGGTCTTCCTCACCGAAGGCGCCGTCGCCACGGCTCCCGGTGAGGACCCGGACCTTCCCGGCGCGACCGTCTGGGGACTGCTGCGCTCGGCCCTCAACGAGCACCCAGGGCGCTTCGGGCTGATCGACGGCGACGGCAGCGAGGCGTCCCATCAGGCCCTCGCGACCGCGATCGCGACGACCGCGACAGAGCCCCAGATCGCGCTGCGCGAAGGCAAGCTGCTGGCGCCGCGCCTCGTCCCGGCGCGGGGCCTGGCGTCGCAGCCGCGGCCGATCGAGATCGATCCCGGCGCCACCGTCCTGATCACCGGTGGCACCCGTGGCCTCGGCGCGCTCGTCGCTCGTCATCTCGTCGCCGAGCACGGCGTCCGCCGGCTGCTCCTGCTCAGCCGCGGCGGCCCCGAGACCGAGGGCGCCGAGGAGCTGCGCGCCGACTTGGAGGAGCTCGGCGCCTCGGTCCGCATCGAGGCCTGCGACGTCTCCGAGCGCGGCCGGCTCGAAGCGGTCCTCGATTCGATCGATCCCGACCACCCGCTCGGCGGCGTGGTCCACGCCGCCGGCGGGCTCGCCAACGGGATGGTCGACGCGATGACCCCCGAGCAGCTCGAGCCGGTCTTCGCGCCCAAGCTCGACGGCGCCTGGCACCTGCATGAGCTGACCAAGGGCCTCGACCTCTCGACCTTCGTGCTTTTCTCCTCGCTGGCCGCCACCGTGGGCACGCCCGGCCAGGCCAACTACGCCGCGGCCAACGCCTTCCTCGACGCGCTCGCCGCGCACCGCCGGGCCGGCGGCCTGGCGGCGACCTCGATGGCCTGGGGGGTCTGGGGGGAATCCGGCAGCGCCGGCTCGGTGATGTCGGAGTCCGACCGGGCGCGGATGGCGCGCGCGGGTGTCGCCTTGCTCTCCGACCAGGAGGGCCTCGGGCTGTTCGACACTGCCCTGCGCACCGACCTCGCGCTGACCGTGCCGGCGCCGTTCGACCAAAGCGCCCTGCGAGCGCTGGCCGGCGCCGGCGCTCTGCCACCGCTGTTCGGCAAGCTCGTCACCTCGCGCCGCCGCCGCCCGTCGGCCGCGGCCGGCTCGCGGGCGGCGAAGCTGGCGACGCTGGACGACACCGGGCGCGAGACCCTGCTGCTCGACCTCATTCGCGAGGAGGCGGCGCGCGTGCTCGGCCACGAGTCGGCTGCCGAGATCGCGCCCGAGGTCGCCTTCGGCGACCTCGGCTTCGACTCGCTGGCCGCGGTCGAGCTGCGCAACCGGATTGGCAACGCGACCGGGGTGACCCTGCCGCCGGCGATCGCCTTCGACTACCCCTCGCCGGCGGCCCTGGCCGGCTACCTGCGAGGGCAGATCACGGGCAGCGGCAGCGGCGGCCGCGAGGTCGTCAGGACGCAGTCGTCCGAGGAGCCGATCGCGATCGTCGGCATGGCCTGCCGCTTCCCCGGCGGGGTCGCTTCCCCCCAACAGCTCTGGGAGCTGGTCGCGCAGGGACGCGACGCGGTCTCAGGGTTTCCCACCGACCGCAACTGGGACCTGGAGCGCCTGCGACGGTCCGAGGCCGACGACCGCGGCGCCACCTACGTGCGCGAAGGTGGCTTCCTCCGCGACGCCCCGGGCTTCGACCCGGCCTTTTTCGGCATCTCGCCGCGCGAGGCGCTCGCCATCGATCCGCAGCAGCGATTGCTGCTGGAATCCGCCTGGGAGGCGCTGGAAGCGGCGGGGATCGATCCATCCTCCCTGCGCGGAACGCCGACCGGGGTCTTCGCCGGGCTCAGCATCCAGGACTACATGATGGGAGAGGGGGAAACGGAGGAAGGCTCCGAGGGATACAGGATGGCCGGCGCCTCCGGAAGCGTCGCCTCCGGCCGCATCGCCTATCAGCTCGGCCTCGAGGGGCCGGCGATCACCGTCGACACGGCCTGCTCCTCCTCCCTCGTCGCCACCCACCTCGCCGCGGCCTCCCTGCGCTCCGGCGAATGCTCGCTGGCCCTGGCGGGGGGAGCGACCGTGATGGCCACGCCGACCCTCTTGGTCGGGTTCTCGATGCAGGGCATTGTCGCCGTGGACGGCCGCTGCAAGCCCTTCGCCGATTCCGCCGACGGCGTCGGCTCCTCGGAGGGCGTCGGCTTGCTCGTGCTCGAGCGCCTCTCCGACGCCGAGCGGCACGGGCGCCAGATCCTCGCCACGATCAGGGGCTCCGCGGTCAACCAGGACGGGGCGTCGAACGGGCTCACCGCCCCCAACGGCCCCTCGCAGAAGCAGGTGATTCGCCAGGCGCTCGTCAACGCCGGCCTCGAGCCCACCGACGTCGACGCAGTCGAGGCCCACGGCACCGGGACCGTCCTCGGCGACCCGATCGAGGCAGGCGCTCTGCTCGCCACCTATGGCCAGGGACGGTCCGAGCCCCTGCGACTGGGCTCGATCAAGTCGAACATCGGGCACGCCCAGGCGGCGGCTGGCGTGGCGGGGGTGATCAAGACCGTGATGGCGATGCGCGAAGGCGTCCTGCCGAAGACCCTGCACGTCGACGCGCCCTCCTCCAAGATCGACTGGGAGGCGGGCCAGGTGGAGCTGCTCACCGAGGCGGCCGAGTGGCAGTCGAACGGCCGTCCCCGCCGCGCGGGCGTCTCCTCCTTCGGGATCGGCGGCACCAACGCCCACCTGATCCTCGAGGAGGGGGCGCAGCCGAGCACCAGGGCCGAATCGCCGCCCGGCGCCGAGCCCGCGGCCCCGAACGAGCCGCTGCCCGGCACCTTCCCGCTGGTCCTCTCCGCCAAATCGCAGAGCGCCCTGCATGACGCCGCTGCCCGGCTCGCCTCCCACCTGCGGGAGAGCCCGGGGCTGGACCTCGGCGACGTCGCCTCCTCGCTGACCGGCGGGCGGCCGCGCTTCGCCGAGCGAGCCGCGGTGGTCGGTCGCGAGCGGGACGACCTGCTGGCGGGCCTCGACGCCCTGGCGGCGGGCGGCGAGCATCCGCGCCTCGCCCGCGGCCATGCCAGCTCTGGGCGGGGCCCGGTCTTCCTCTTCCCCGGCCAGGGCTCTCAGTGGCCGAGGATGGGCGTGGAGCTGCTCGAGTCCTCGCCGCTCTTTGCCGCCCGGATGCGAGCCTGCGAGGAAGCGCTCGAGCCCTTCGTCGATTGGTCGCTCGGCGAAGTCCTGCGCGACCCCGAGGCCGCCTGGCTGGATCGCCTCGACATCGTCCAGCCGGCTCTCTTCGCGGTGATGGTTTCCCTGGCCCAGCTCTGGCGGGCCTGTGGCGTAGAGCCCGCCGCGGTGGTCGGCCACTCCCAGGGGGAGATCGCGGCGGCCCACTTCGCCGGTGGGCTCGGCCTCGAGGACGCCACCCGGATCGTCGCCCGCCGCTCGCAGGCGATGGCGCGGATCGCAGGCAAGGGCGCGATGGTCTCGGTCTCGGTGGCGAGCGAGGCGCTGCAGCCGCTGGTCGAGCCCTTCGGCGAGCGCGTCTCGCTGGCGGCGGTCAACGGCCCCGCCTCGCTCGTCCTCTCGGGCGACCCCGAGGCGCTGGAGGCGCTGCTGGCCGACTGCGAGCGGAGGGGGGTGCGCGCCCAGCGCGTCGCGGTCGACTATGCCGCCCACTCCACCCAGATCGAGGCGCTGCGCGAGGAGCTGCTCGAGGCCTTCGCGCCGATCTCGCCACAGAGCGGTCAGGTCCCCTTCCACTCGACCGTCGAGGGCGGACTCCTCGACACCGCCGACCTCGACGGCGAGTACTGGTACCGCAACCTGCGCGAGACGGTGCGGTTGGAGCCGGTGCTGCGGGAGCTGCTCGGCGAGGGCGGGCGCACCCTGATCGAGGTCAGCCCCCACCCGGTGCTCGGCTTCGCCGCTGAGGAGACAATCGACGCGACCTCAGCCGGGCAGAGCACGACGGTGCTCGGCACCCTGCGCCGTGGCGAAGGCGACGCCCAGCGCTTCGCCCTTTCCCTGGCCCAAGCCGACAGCGCGGGCGCCCCAGTGGACTGGGCCACCTTCTTCGCATCCCGTTCGCCCAGGCAGGTTTCGCTGCCTACCTATCCGTTCCAGCGCAGGCGTTTTTGGCCCTCGGCGCTCACCCACGTGAGAGACGTGAGCGCCGCCGGGCTGCGCGAGGCTCGACACCCGCTTCTCGGCGCCTCGATCGAGGATCCCGAGGCTGGCGGCCTCACCTTCGTCGGCCGTATCTCGATTCAGACCCACCCGTGGCTGGCGGACCGCGGCCTCATGGGAATGGCCTTCCTGCCCGAGACCGCCTTCGTCGAGCTGGCGCTCGAGGCGGGGGCGGAAGCCGGCTGTGAGACCGTCGAGGAGCTGACCCTGTCGGCGCCGCTGGTCCTGCCCGCGGAGGGAGGCGTGCGGCTGCAGGTCTCGCTCTCGGCCGCGGAAGCAGGGGGGAGGCGCACGCTTTCGATCTACTCCCAGCCGGAGTCGGCGGGGTCAAGCAGGTGGACGTCTCACGCCGTGGGCGTGCTTCGCGCTGCTGCCGGGGAGATCGCCGAGCCGCCGCCGGCCTGGCCACCGGAGGGCGCCACGGCGCTGGACGTCGAGGCGATCTACGCGCGCCTGGCACAGACGGGTCTCTCCTACGGCCCCGCCTTCCTCGGCCTGACCGCTGCCTGGCGGGTGGCGGACGAGGTCTTCGCCGAGGTCTCGCTGGCCCCCGAGCAGGCCCAGACGGCGAAGCGGTTCGCCGTTCATCCCGCCCTGCTCGATGTCGCGTTGCATGCCGGCTCCGTACTGCCGACCGGGGACGGCGACGTCGCCGCATGGACCCGCACGCTCGCACAGGCGTCGGTCTGGAGCGGAGTGCGAGCCGGCGACGCCCGCGCGGGCTCGCTGCGGGTTCGGCTGGCTCGGGACGGCGACTCCATGCGCCTCGAGGCGTTCGACTCCGAGGGGTCGCTGGCCCTGCAGGCGCAATCGATCGCCCTCAGCCCGCTGGACCGCGAGCGGCTCTGGGACGCCGCCGCCCACAGCTCGCTCTACGGGGTCGAGTGGCAGGCCGTGGAGCCGCCCCCGGAGGGCGCGCCGCGGGCTTCGGCGGTGACCCTCGGCCAGGCCGAGGGCGCCGGGCACGATGCCGATCCGATCGGCGCGGCTCACGCCAACGCGCTCGGGGCGATCGCGCTCCTGGGGGAGAAGCTTGCCGTGGGATCGACCGGGTCCGGGCGCTTGGCGTTGCTCACCGAGCGGGCCGTGGTGACGAACGGCGAGGCCGCTGACCTGGCCGCTGCGCCGCTGTGGGGCCTCATGCGCAGCGCCCAGTTCGAGCACCCCGGCCGCCTCGCCCTGATCGACAGCGATGGCAGCGAGGCCTCGCGGGAGGCGCTGCCCGCGGCGCTCGCGCTCTGCACCGGGGAGCCCCAGCTGGCGATCCGCGAGGGGCGGCTGCTGGCGCCGCGACTCCGCGCCGCGACGACGGACGGCCTCGCGCCGCGCCGCGGGGCCGGAGCCCGGCGGCCGATCGACCCCGATCGCACCGTGCTGATCACCGGCGCCACCGGCAATCTCGGCCCCATCATCGCCCGCCGCTTGGTCGAGCGGCACGCCGCCCGCCGCTTGGTGCTGCTCAGTCGCGGCGGCGCCGATGCCGAGGGCGCGGCCGACCTGACGGCGCGGCTGGCGGAGCTCGGCGCCGCGGTGCGGATCGAGGCCTGCGACGCCGCCGATCGCGGGCAGCTCGAAGCGGTGCTCGGCTCGATCGATCCCGAGCATCCGCTCGGCGCCGTGATCCACTGTGCCGGCGCCTTCGCTGACGGCACGGTGGAGTCGACGGACGAGGAGCGGCTGCGCACGGTCTTCGCTCCCAAGCTCGACGCCGCCTGGCACCTGCACGAGCTGACCAAGGACCTCGACCTCTCCGCCTTCGTCCTCTTCTCCTCGATGGCCGGGGTCCTGGGCAGCCCGGGTCAGGCCGGCTTTGCCGCCGCCTGCGCCTTCCTCGACGTTCTCGCCCGGCAACGGCAGGCCGAAGGACTGCCGGCCACCTCGATCGGCTGGGCGCTGTGGGCACGGGGAAACGGCGCGAGCGACGTCCAGCGGCTGTGGCTGCGTCGCTTCGGCGCCAGGGAGCTCTCCGACCGCCAGGGTTTGCGACTCTTCGACGCCGCCCTTGCCGGCGCCGGGCCGGCGCCGACGGCGATCCAGCTCGACGCCAGTGGCTTTGCCGCCCTCGCCAAGGTGGGCTTCCTGCCACCGATCCTGGCCGGGCTCGTGCCTCCGGCGCCGCTCGCCGAGCGGCGCCGTGCCCCCGCCATGCCGCTCGCCGAGCGGCTCGCCGAGATGCCGGAGGACGAGCGGGCGCCCCACGTATTGGAGCTGGCGCGCGAACAGGTGGCGGCGGTGCTCGGTTACGACGGGGCCGCCGACATCGATCCCGATCTGCTCCTCAGCGAGCTGGGCTTCGACTCGCTTGCGGCGGTGGAAATTCGCAACAGGCTCGGCGAGGAGACCCGGACGGAGATCCCCGTGACCCTCGTCTTCGACTATCCGAGCGCCCGCGCGATAGCCACTTACCTGGTTCAAGAGTGTGTGTCACCGCAAAAGGAGGGTTTGGTTTGAGAGTTCAAGAGCAGGCTCCGCGGCTGGATGTCGAGCCGGGGCAGTTGCCGGCGACGATGGCCGCCTGGGTGGTGCGCCAGGAGCGCGAGGGGGAACCCAAAGACGCTTACCAACTCGAGGAGATCGAGGTTCCCGAGCCCGGCGCGTTCGAGGTGATCGTTCGCGTCATGGCGGCGGGGGTGAACTTCAACGGGGTCTGGGCGGCCCTGGGCCGGCCGGTCTCGGTCTTCGGCTACGGCGACCATCCCGAGCACGGCCACCACATCGGCGGCTCCGACGCCTCGGGGATCGTCTGGAAGGTCGGCGAGGGCGTCACCCGCTGGAAGCCGGGCGACGAGGTCGTGATCCATGCCCTCAGGGCCTCATACGAGGACATCGAGGTGCACGGACTCGACCCGCTGGCAGCGCCCAGCCACAGGGCCTGGGGCTATGAGACGACCTGGGGCTCGTTCGCCCAGTTCGCCAAAGTCCAGGCCCATCAGCTCTTGGCTCGCCCCCAGAACCTGAGCTGGGCCGAGGGCGCCTCCTATGGCCTTTCCCTCTTCACCGCCTACCGGATGCTGATCGACCAGTGCAAGCTGCAGGCCGGCCACAACGTCTTGATCTGGGGCGCCGCCGGCGGCCTCGGCGTCTTCGCCGTCCAGCTCTGCAAGGCGGCCGGCGCCAACGCGGTCGGCGTCGTCTCCTCCGATGAGAAGGGCGAGCTGGTCAAGCAGCTGGGCGCGGTCGACTACATCGACCGCGGGGAGTTCAGCGAGATGATGCGCACGCCCGAGAACCTCGCCGATCCTGCCGCGGAGAAGGAGCGCTTCAAAGCCTCCCGCGGCTTCGCCAAGCGGGTCAAGGAGATCCTCGGCGACGCCCCCGACATCGTCTTCGAGCACGTCGGCCAGGCGACCTTCCCGACCTCGGTCTTCGTCTGCAAGCCCTTCGGCAAAGTGGTCATCTGCGGCGCCACCTCGGGCTTCCAGCTCGACTTCGACGTGCGCTACCTCTGGATGCGCCAGAAGCAGATCATCGGCTCGCACGGCGCCAACGCCTACCAGGCGATGAAGGCGAACCAGCTGATCGCCGATGGGAAGATTCGGCCCCTGCTCTGGCGGACGATGGGCTTCGACGGCGTCGCCGAGGCACACCAGCTGCTGCACGAAAACAAGCACCTCGGCAAGATCGCGATCCTGGTCGGGGCCGAGGAGAGCGGGCGATGATCCTGCACACGCGCAGCTGGGGTCCGGAGGAGAGCGACCGTGTCGTGTGCGTGCACGGCGTCGCCCAGCACGGCGGGATATTCGAGGGCCTCGCCGCGCGCCTCGCCGAGCAGGGTCACTCCGTCGTCGCCGTCGACCTGCGCGGGCACGGCGAATCCGGCCGCGAGCCGCCCTGGAACACAGAGGCCCACGTCGGGGACCTGCTTGACACCCTCGACTCGCTTGGGGTCGAGCGTGTCACCTGGATCGGCCACAGCTTCGGCGGCCGGCTGATCGCGGCGGCCGCCGCGAGCGCGCCGGAGCGGACCGTGGCGCTGGCCCTGCTCGACCCCGGCCTCGAGGTGAGCCCGGGGCTGGCCCTGCAGAGCGCCGAAATCGAACGCCTCGACTGGAGCTTCGCGACCGTCGACGGCGCCGTCAACGCCCTGCTCTCCAACGGGGCCACGGTCGCGGCGGACAAGGATCTCGTCACCGCCTACGCCAAGGACGACCTGAGGCAGGGTCCCGACGGCCGCTACCGCTTCCGCTTCTCCCCGAGCGCCGCGGTAGTCGCCTGGAACGAGGTGGTGCTCTCCCCACCGCCCGTGACCTCAGTCCCCACGCTGCTCGTGGTGGCCGAGGTCTCCCTGGTCCAAGCCGGTGTCCTGAAACCCCGCTACCGCGAGGCCCTCGGCGACCTGCTCACCGAGGTAACCGTGCCCAATGGCCACAACATGCTCTGGGAGTCACCAGGTGAGACGATCGGCGCTATCGAGCGGTTCCTCGGCGCCCCCGTGGCTTGATCTCGCATTCGCGCGCGCGGCCCAGGCCCAGTTCTCCGTCGCAGTAGTCGGAGCCTTCGCCACCGTAGAGCTGGTCGCCGCCCGGTCCGCCGTAGAGGCGGTCGTCGCCGGCTTCGCCGTGGCAACCGTCCTGGCCGTCGCCCATCACGCAGACGTCGTCGCCCGGTCCGCCCCAGCAGCCGTCGCTGCCGTCGCCGGTCTTGCAGTAGTCGTCGCCAGGGCCGCCGACGCAGTCGGTGTTGACCGGGGCGGAGATGCAGACGTCGTTGCCGCCTTCGCCGATGCAGCGGTTGCGGGGCGTCCCCTGTGGATAGCAGGTGTCTGGCTCGCCGTTGCCGATCAGCTTGTCGGAGCCGGCTCCCAGGTAGGCGGTGAGGGGCAGGGGCAGTCGGTCGAGGACCTCGACCTTGTCGTCGGCGGGCCCGGTGTCGATCTCGATCGAGCCGGCGCCCGTCAGCGGGCAGATGGCGCCGCCGTGGCCACGGGTGAAACGGCAGCCTTCGGTCGCAGCGGCCATCGGCCCTGTGACGAGAAGGTCGGCGCCGCTGACGCTCAGCCGCAGGTGCGTTCCCGCCTCGGCGCCGCGGATCGCGATGCGTCCCTCGGGGGTGGCGGAGCCGGCAGCGACTAGCAGGAGCAGCGCCGCAACGGCGAGGCTTGCCAGAGCTCGGCGCAAGCTCAGGAGCGCAGCCGCTCGAGCGCCTGCTCGCGGCTTGGGTGGGTCGGTATCGTCTTCTCGAGGCCGGTGATGTCGAGCACCCGCTTGACTTGGTCGCTGACTCCGCAGAGGGCGAAGTTGCCGTCGCGGTCGAGGGCCTGCCAGGAGCGGACGATAAGGGCGATGCCGGTCGAGTCGATGAACTCACAGCGGCTGAGGTCGATCAGCAGTGGCGATTGGGCAGCATTGAGCGGTCCCTCGAGCTCTCGCTCCAGATCCGTCGCGGTGCTCATGTCCAGCTCCCCCTGAACCGTGATCACGAACACACCGCCTTGCTGCTCGCTATGAACTTTGAATGGAGCAGGGCTCAAAATCCGCAGCGATGCTACTGGAGCTGCCCGCCGAGCAGTTCCTCCCCGCGCAGCGCCGCCCGGCTTGGCAGGACCAGGGCCTCGCTGCGGTGCAGGAGGCCGCAACCGCAGAGGTCGCGAACGGCCCGCTCGACCGCGTCGCGCAGCTCGAAGCTCTCCTCGCCACCGCCCAGCTCGCGGATCAGCTCGTCGAGCGTCAGCGGGCTGGGGTGGAGGGCGAGAACGTTCTTCAGCACCGCCGCCTCGAAGCCCCTGTCTTCCTCGCTGGTCGTGCGGATGTGGTCCCTGCCCTCCACGATTGCCTGCGTTAAGGAGACCTGTCAGCCCTTCTCTTCCCCCAGCGCGCCGCCTTTGCTGGGCGGGTCCTCGGCGGCTTCCAGCGCCGAGAGCGCCCAGCTCGCCTTGACCACCGCGCGGTAGAAATGCTGGGTCGAGCCGCGGATCTGCTGCGTGCGGACCAGCTCGATCGCCTTGCATTCGGCGAGCACCCTGACGTGGTAGCTGAGCGCGCTGAGCTGCTCGGACAGCTTGACGGCGAGCTCGCGCGGACTGACTTCGCCAGGCGCCTCGAGCATCTCGCGCAGGATCTGCCGCCGCATCGGATGCCCGAGGGCATTGAAGAGATCGTGCCCTTTCGGATTGCTCCCCGCCATCTGGCGAGAATATAGAGCAAAAGAAATCTATTGTCTGGCGATGCTTTGTCTGTACAGGATCGTGTCAGGCATCCTCGCGGACGCCACCCATCTCGGTGAAGACCGCGGTCGGGCCACCGTCCTCGCGCTGCTCGTCGGCGATCACGTGTGAGACGGCGTTGATCAGGGCGAGGTGCGTGAAGGCCTGCGGGAAGTTGCCCAGGTGCCGACCGCTCTGCGGCTCCAGCTCCTCGGCGTAGAGGTCGAGCCAGCCGGAGGACTCGAGCAGCCGCTCGCAGAGCGCCCGCGCCCCCTCCCGCTCGCCGATCTCCGAGAGGGCGGAGACCAGCCAGAAGGAGCAGATCAGGAAGGTCCCCTCCTCGCCGCTGAGCCCGTCGTCGGTCTCCTCCACCTTGTAGCGGAGGACGAGGCCGTGCCGGGTCAGCCCTTTCTCGATCGCCTCGACCGTGGCGCACACACGCGGGTCATCGGGCGGCAGAAAGCGCAGCAGCGGGATCAGCAGGGTGGAGGCGTCGAGCGCATCGGTCTCGTAGTGCTGGCGGAAGACGCCGTCGCGGACGCCGCGCTCGAGGATCTCCTCGCGCATCTCCTCAGCCCGCTGCGCCCATTCCTCTGCCAGCTCGTCGATGCCGAAGCTGCGGGCGAGACGGGCGCCGCGGTCGACCGCGACCCAGATCATCAGCTTCGAGGAGACGTAGTGCCGGGGCGCGCCACGCGACTCCCAGATGCCCTGGTCGGGATGTGGCCAGGCGTCGATCGCCGCTTCGACCTGGTAGCGGATCAGCTGGCGGTCTGCGGGCGTGCCGCTGCCGCGCAGCGCCTTTTCGTGCAGGTAGATCGAGTCGAGCAGGGCGCCCCAGACGTCGTTCTGGCGCTGGTCGAAGGCGCCGTTGCCGATCCGTACCGGCCGGGCCCCGCCGTAGCCGCTGAGGTGGTCGAGCGTGCGCTCGGTGAGGTCGCGCTCGCCGCCGATCCCGTACATGATCTGCAGGTCCGGATCGTCCTTGCAGACATCGATGATGAAGCGCATGAAGTCGCGCGCCTCCTGGTCGAAGCCGAGCGTGTGCAGGGCCCAGAGGCTGAAGGTCGAGTCGCGGATCCAGCTGTAGCGGTAGTCCCAGTTGCGTTCGCCGCCGGGTGTCTCCGGGAGGGAGGTGGTGGGGGCGGCGACGATCGCGCCGCTGGGCGTGTAGGTCAGGCCCTTCAGCACGAGCGCCGAGCGCTGCAGGTGGATGCGCCAGGGGTGGTCGGGGAAATCGCCCGCGCGCAGCCACTGGCGCCAGAACTCTTCGGTCGAGTCGAGCCGCTCCAGCGCCTCGGGGGCGCTGCGCGGGCCACCCAGGTCGCCGTCGCCCCAGGTGACGGCGCAGAAGCCGGTCTCGTCCTCGCGCAGGCGCAGGGTGCCGCGGGCAACGCCGCCGTCGAGCGAGAGCTCCATATCGCTGGTCAGGCACAGCTCGGTGCCGTCGCTGCCGCGGGCCAGCGCTTCGCCCAGCTCGCCGCCGGTCCATTTCGCGGTCTCGGCGCCGTAGGCAAAGCGCGGCATGCACTCCATCTCCACCTCGACCTCGCCGTCGACGCAGGTCACCAGGCGCAGCAGCGAGTTGTCGGGCTCGTGCGCGGTCCGGGGGCGGCCGTCCACGCCGCCCTCGGGCGCCCACTCGGCGATCGAGAGCAGGTCGTGGGTGACGAGCCAGCCGCTGTCGGTCACCCAGGTGGTCTCTATGACCAGCGTCCCCGGCTCGTAGCGACGGCTGATCGGCACGATCACGCCGCGCGGCGCCAGCTTGAAGTGACCCGCGCCGCGGTCGAGCACGGCGGCGAAGGCGCTGGGCGAGTCGAAGCGCGGCAGGCAGAGCCACTCGACCGCGCCGTCGTAGGAGACCAGGGCGCTGGTGTGGCAATCGGAGAGGAAGCCATAGCCGCCGATCGGCGGGAAGCGTTCGTCGGCGGGGCTCACGGCCGTGCCAAGCTACCACCGTGAGCCCGCTGTTCGCGCACGTCGCCGGCGTCTTCGCGCCGGTCGAGGTCTTCCCCCTGACGATCGCCGGGATCCTCTACTGGCACCGCGTCATGGCGCTCTCCTGGGATGGGCGCTCGGTGCCGCTCTGGCGCCAGGCCTGCTTCGGCAGCGGCCTGGCGCTGATCGCGATCGCCCTCTTAAGTCCGGTCGGGCACATCGCCGAGGAGCTGGTCATCGCCCACATGGCCGAGCACCTGCTGATTGGGGACATCGCCACGCTGCTGCTCGTCCTCGGCCTGACCAAATCGCTGCTGCAGCCGATCCTCGCGATCCGTCTCTTCAACCGCCTGCAGATCCTCACCCATCCGGCCGTGGCGCTGCCGCTCTGGGCGCTCAACTTCTACCTCTGGCACGTGCCGGCGCTCTACGACGCCGCCTACGGCGCCGCGCCGATCCATGCCCTGGAGCACACCTGCTTCCTCTTCTTCGGCTGCCTGATGTGGATGCCGGTCTTCGGCCCGCTGCCCAAGCCGGAGTGGTTCACGGCGGGATGGAAGGTCGGCTACGTGATCGCCGTCCGCTTCGCCGGCGCGGTGCTCGGCAACGTGCTGATGTGGTCCGGCGCGGTGCTCTACCCGATCTACGCGCCCGGCGAGCGCTACTGGGGGATCTCGGCGGTCGCCGACCAGAGCACCGCGGGAGTGCTGATGATGGTCGAGGGCACCTTCCTCGCCCTTGGTGTGCTCGCCTGGGTCTTCTTCGAGGTGGCGCGCGAAGGGACCGAGCGCCAGCGCCTGCTCGAGCTGGCCGAGGAGCGCGGCTTCGCCCTCGACGAGCGGCGGGCGCAGCGCGCGGTGGCGGCGGGCCACGGCGAGCTGCTCGAACAGCGGATAGTCAGCGCCCCCGATGAGCCCGAGCGCGAACCCGCCTGAGCCCGGCCAGCGGCGCCTGCTGGCCCTGATCGTCTTCGTCGTCGGCGCCGCCAGCCTCGGCGCCGAGATCGCGGCCGCGCGCCTGCTCGCCCCCTACTTCGGCGCCTCGACCGTGGTCTGGGCGAACACGATCGGCGTCGTCCTCGTCGCCCTCTCGGTTGGCTACTGGATCGGCGGCCGTGTGGCGGACCGCCATCCCCACATGCGCGGTCTCTGCTTCGTGGTCCTCGCCGCGGCCCTGCTGATCGCCGCCGTGCCGTTTGCCGCTCGCCCCTTCCTCGGCTTCTCGGTCGATGCCTTCGACAGCGTCTCGGTCGGCGGTTTCGCCGGTTCGCTCTTCGGCGTCCTGGTTCTCGTCGCGGTGCCGGTGACGTTGCTCGGCGCGGCGGCGCCCTGGGCGGTGCGCCTCGCCGTCGCCGACGTCGACCGCTCCGGCGAGGTCGTGGGGCGCCTGTACGCGACCTCCACCGCGGGCTCGCTGCTCGGCACGATGCTGGCGGCGCTGCTTCTGATCCCGCTGCTCGGCACTCAGCGCACCTTCCTCGTCTTCGCGCTGGCCCTGGCTCTGGTCGCGGTGGCCGGGCTGGGCTGGCGCTTTCTCGCCGCTCCCGCTCTCCTTGCCCTTGTGTTCTCGCTGCCGGTTGGCACGATCAAGGCCGCCGACACCGGTCGCGCCCTCTATGAGGCGGAGACCACGCAGGAGTACGCGCGAGTGGTCGAACGGCCCGACGGCACGCGGGTGCTGGAGCTGAACGAGGGCCAGGCCGTGCATTCGCTCTACCGCCCGGGGAGCTACCTGACCGGCGACTATTGGGACGGGCACCTGGTCCTGCCGTTCGCCGGGGCTCGCCGACCGCCGCGGCGGATCGCCATCCTCGGCAATGGCGCCGGCACTGTCGCCCGGGCCTACGGTCATTTCTTTCCCCGCACGGCGGTCGACGCGGTCGAGATCGACGGCGAGCTGACCGCCCTCGGCCGGCGCTTCTTCGATCTGCGCAACCCGCGCATGCGGACCTTCGCCGAGGACGCCCGCCCCTGGCTGCGCCGCTCGGCCGGTGGCTACGACGCGATCATGGTCGACGCTTACCGGCAGCCCTATATCCCGTTCTACCTGGCGACGCGCGAGTTCTTCGAGCTTGCGCGCGAGCGGCTCGCACCGGGCGGCGTCATAGTCGTCAACGTCGGGCACCCGCAGGGCAGCGACGAGCTGGAGCGCGTCTTGGGGCGGACGATGGCGGCCGCCTTCCAGGTCGTGCTGCGCTATCCGATCGAGTCGACCAACACCCTGCTGCTGGCAGGCGATGCACCGCTTTCCGCGGCACGCCTGGGTCGCAGCGCGACCGGCATGCCCTTGCGACTGCGCCCGCTCGCCCGCGAGGCGGCGACGGCGCTGGAGCCACGGCTCGGCGGCGGCGAGGTCTACACGGACGATCGGGCGCCGGTCGAGTGGCTCGTCGACTCCTCCCTGCTGGAATACGCGAATGAGGAGTAATCGACGTGCCGGGCCGCTGACCCGGCTGCGAGCCTGGCTCGTCACCGGCCCACTGGGCCGCGGGGCCGCGTTCGCAATCGACTTCGCCCTCGCGATCCGCACCGCCCTTGCCCAGCGCCGCCGCTAACCCCGCTCCGCTGTTCCTTCGCCTCACATAATCGTGGCAACGAACAGCGGAAGCCGATCCTCTAGGGTCCGACGTTCTTGAAGACCGATGTCACAGAGCTGCCCGATTCGCGCGTGCGAGTCGAGGTGGAGGTTCCCGCCGACCTGGCCGGTCGCGGCATGCAGCGCGCCGCCCGCAGCCTGGCTCGCGAGATGAAAATGCCCGGCTTCCGCAAGGGCAAAGCACCGCCGTCGCTGGTGATCCAGCGGCTCGGCTACGGCGCGGTCCTGCAGGAGGCGATCCGCGAATCCTTGCCCGAGTGGTACGAGCAGGCGCTGTTGCGCTCCGGCGTCAGCCCGGTCGGCGACCCGAGCATCGAGATCGTCTCCGCTCCGGAGGCCGAGGGCGAGGCGCTCGAGTTCAAATTCGAGATCGGCGTGCGACCGGTGGCGACGCTAGGCGAGTACAAGGGCCTCGAGGTCGGCAAGGCCGAGGCGGAGCCGGACGAGGAGATCGTCGACCGCGAGGTCGAGCGGATCCGCGAAGGCTTCACCAAGCTCGAGCCGGTCGAGCGCGCCGCCGCCGAGGGCGACGTGGTGCTGATCGACTTCGAGGGCCTGATCGACGACAAAGCCTTCGAGGGCGGCAAGGCGTCCGACTACCTGCTCGAGCTGGGCAGCAACCAGCTGATCGAGGGCTTCGAGGAGCAGCTCGTCGGGGCGAGCGCCGGCGAGGAGCGCGAGGTCAAGGTCTCCTTCCCCGAGGATTACCACGCCGAGGGCTTCGCCGGCAAAGATGCCGTCTTCGCGGTTGAGGTGAAAGAGGTGCGGGAGAAAGTCCTACCCGACCTCGACGACGACTTCGCCTCCGAGGCTTCGGAGTTCGACACGCTCGGGGAGCTGCGGGCAGACATCGCCAAACGCGTCGGCGAAGCGGTCGACGAGCGCGCCGAGCAGGACTTCCGCGTCGCCGCGGTCGACGCCGCCGCCGAGGCGGCCACCGTCGACATCCCCGCCGATCTCGCCACCGCCCGCGCCGAAGAGCGCTGGGAGCGGGTCGAGCGCCAGCTCGCCGCCCGCGGCATGGACCCCAACACCTACCTCCAGATGCAGGGCAAAACGCGCGAGGAGCTGCTCGAGGAGTCGAAGCCCGACGCCGAACGCGAGCTGAAGCGCGAGGCGGTCCTGGCGGCGATCGCCGAGGCCGAGGCGATCGAGGTCGCCGAGGAGGAGATGGTCGAGGCGCTTGCCCATTCCGCCGAGCACGAGCGCATAACACCCGAGAAGCTGCTCGAGCGCCTGCGCGAGAACGGCCGCGACGCGATGGTCCGCGAGGACATCCAGGTGCGCAAGGCGATCGACGTCGTCGCCGACTCCGCCAAGCCGATCCCACTCGAGCAGGCCGAGGCTCGCGAGAAAATCTGGACTCCCGAGAAAGAGGAAGAGGAGAAACCCTCCGAGCTCTGGACGCCTGGCGGCGACTGAGTAGCCCTATAGAAGGGAGAATTTGATCGCCTTGCAGGCGCAGGAGCTTGTGCGGAAGCGCAGAAGTGCCGCTCAGGATGGTCACCAGGCTGATCGATGGAAGGCGCCGCGAGGCAATCGTCGTCGCGGCCGTCCTCTTCATCGCGATCTTCGTCGTGCGAACGACCGTCGGCACGCTCGCCGACGCGATCAGCTTTCTCTACGTCCTCCCGGTGGTGCTCGTCGGGATCTCGCTTGGCATGCGCGCTGGCCTGGTTGCCGGCGCGGTCGCCTTTGGCCTCACCTCGTTGTCTGCCCAGATCGCCGACCAGCCGACCAGCCCGCTCGGTTACTTCAATCGCGCTGCCGTCTTTCTCCTCATCGGCGCACTGATCGGGCGTTTCGCCCAGGACCTGCGCGCGCTCGAGACCGAAAGCACCCGCTTCTTCGATCTCTCCCGCGACATGATCTGCATCGCCGGTTTCGACGGCTACTTCAGGCGCGTCAATCCTGCCTTCGAACGCACGCTCGGCTTCAGCCGCAAGGAACTGCTCGAGCGTCCGTTCATCGACTTCGTCCATCCCGGCGATCGCGCCAGTACCGCGGAGGAGGCGGGGCAGTTGGCGGAGGGCGGTGGGACCGTGCAGTTCCAAAACCGCTACCTCGACAAGGAGGGCGAGGTCCATTGGGTCGAGTGGACCTCGGTTGGGATCCCCGACGAGGACGTGATCTACGCCGTCGCCCGCGACGTCACCGATCGCAAGCTGCTGGAGCAGGAGCTGGAGCTGCTCTCGCGGAGCGATCCGCTGACCGGCGTCTTCAACCGCCGTCGTTTCGACGAGGCGCTGGAGGCGCAGCTCGCCTATGCGCGGCGCTATGGCCGGGGCGGGGCGCTGTTGATCGCCGACCTGGATCGCTTCAAGCAGATCAACGACGAGTTCGGCCATGCAGCTGGTGACGAGGCGCTGCGGGCGGCGGCGCGAGTGCTCGCCGCCAACCTTCGCCAGACCGACACGGTCGGGCGCGACGCCGGCGGCCTCGTCGCCCGCCTGGGTGGCGACGAGTTCGCCCTGCTGCTCCCCGAAATCGATGCCGCCGGAGCCGAAGCGGTGGCGGCCCGCCTGGTCGAGGCGCTTGCCGCCTCGCCACTGGAGATCGGCGGGCGGGAGCTGCGGGTCGGCATCAGCGTCGGTGTCGCCACCTTCGACGAGAACGGCTGCCCGCCGGCAAACGAGCTGCTCGCTGCAGCCGATCGTGCGATGTACGTGGTCAAGGCGGCAGGCGGCGGTGGCGCTTCTATAGAGTCCCGCCCATGAGCCCTCTGGTTCCGATGGTGGTCGAGCAGACCTCGCGCGGCGAGCGCGCCTTCGACATCTACTCGCGCCTGCTGGGCGAGCGGATTGTCTTCCTCGGCACCCCGGTGACCGAGGACATCGCCAACCTGACCGTGGCCCAGCTCCTGCACCTGGAGTCCGAGGATCCCGACAAGGACATCAGCCTCTACATCAACTCGCCCGGCGGCTCCGTCTACGCCGGCCTGGCGATCTACGACACGATGCAGTTCATCAAGCCCGACGTGCAGACGATCTGCGTCGGCATCGCGATGAGCATGGGCGCGCTGCTGCTGGCAGGCGGTGCCGCCGGCAAGCGGATGTCGCTGCCCAACTCGAAGATCCTCATCCACCAGGTCTCATCCGGCTTCGAAGGCCAGGCGACCGACATCGAGATCCACGCCAAGGAGATCATCGACGTCCGCCGCCGCCTCGACGAGATCCTCGCCAAACACACGGGCCAGCCCTTCGAGAAGGTCACCAACGACACCGATCGCGACTACTTCATGAGCGCCGAGGAGGCGAAGGAGTACAACCTCGTCGACCGCGTCATCGAACACCACTGAAGCGCTCCGGCCTTGGCGGTGCTCCCACACGGGCCGACACCCCGGCCCGTGTGGGGACTTCCTGTTCCTATAGAGGGCGACAAGGAACTAGAGGGCGACAAGGAACTCGCCACTCCGCCCGCTGTTCAGTTCGCGGTGCCGCTGACGGTCATCCCTTCATGAGCGCCGACAAGGAACACAAAGGCGCTGCCGTCGATCGTGGCCGCATTGGAACCGAAGAGCAGTGCAGTTAACGGCCCTTCTTCGACTAAATGTTTGATCTTGTCGACTAAGCCTTCGTTAGTTCCATCTTTCACGAAGGCTTTGCCCGTGATATCGAATTTGTTGCCGATCGCGCACAACGGACCCAGTTCGACGGTCACGAACGCTGTTCCCGTTGTTGGTAACAGTTCGACCAAGTCGTCTTTCGCTCCACCTTCTAATGTATGTAACTTGATTAACGCATCGAGGGTGTTGGTTTCGATTAATCCAGACGTAGCTCCGGGGGATTTCGGTTTGCAGTTTTTAGCTAGGCTGCCGTTTAGTTTGGTCGTGCATCCTTCGACGTGACCTTTCCCGCTGCCAGACCCTAATTCTCCCAGTAGCACGTTGACAGCTTTAATCGACGTGCAGGAGATTTCAATTTTGGATGCTCCGACTGTAGTTAAGAAGGCTCCGCTGCTCTCCGTTTCTCCTTGCCCTTCGACTTTTAAGGCGCTCGAAATAGAATTACCGTTGACGTTCCAGTGCGCCCCCGGTTCCGCCTGGGCCGCGGTCCCGCCGAACGCCATCACGCCGAATACGATCGCAACGAGGACCATCAGCCTCGATGCCTTGAATGTTTTTCTCATTTCATGCCTCTCATCATCTGTAGTTACGGTTTCTTGCGGCGGCGGGAGACCGCCTCATGGCGAAATGCCAGCCAGGCCGCGACGCGCTCGGCATCGTTACACGGGCGCCCTCCGCAGATGGTTTAGAGGGGAGCTGACGTACGCCGTTTGGCGCGCGCGCCGACCCGCGCGCCGCTGCGGACAGGTCCAGCACGCTGTGACAGGCGCCACCACCACCGGTTCACAGGACATGCAGGACTGCTCGGCGCCGGGTAAGTCGTCGGTCTGGTGTCTTTCGGCGCTCGTCCTGCTGCGCGCAGACGTCGGTCTCCGTGGCGCCGGCCGGAAGTGTGCCATCCAGCGGTCCAGGGTGAGCCTTCCTTGCCGTTGCAACCTGCGTACCTTCTTCGAGTCCCTGTCCTTCCATCCTGACGTTCGCCCCCGCGTCTTCGCATTCGCGTGTTCCGAGCGCGATCGGGTCGACCTACGCCTTTGCCGTTCACGCGATCGTCGCCTGGATCGCCCTTGGCCCCGGGGTCGCCTTTGGGCCCCAGAGCTCCCTGAACTCCGGCGTTGCCCTTGGCACCGGCCGGTCCGGCCGGGACCCGCAGGCCCGGTGGCGCCCTTGAGCTGGTTGCAGACACCGGGCAAAATCTGGCTGGGCTTCGTGATGACGACGACGCCGTCTTTTTCTTGGTCTTGGAAGTTGACTCCCTGGCCAGCCCTTCGAGAAGGTCGCCAACGACACCGATCGCGACTACTTTATGAGCGCGGAGAAGGCGAGGGAGTACAACCTCGACCGCGTCATCGAGCACCACTGAAGTCCCTGCCAGTGGCCTCCTGCCCAGCGGCTGCGACCCGGCGCCATCTCTGCGGAGTTGGAAACAGCTGGCGTCAGTAGCTGATCGCTAGTCAGACGGAGTACCTTCGGGATGATGGGTGCGACGAATTCCCAAGAGGGCGGCAATGGTGACCGGCAACGGGCGATGGCCGAAATTCTGCGGATCTTTGCCCAAGCCATCCTCTATTTGGCTCTAGCGCTGTATTGGGTGGCGATGGCCATGCTTCTCGTGAAAACCATGGTCGACCACAACCTGGCCCTTTTCTTCGGGGCCGTCGAGGTCGTCATAGCCATGATCCTGGGGTTGGTGGCCTGGCTCGTAGCCACCGCCTCAGTCGCCGGCCCACCGCTTTTCTAGCTCGCCGACGCTCACGTCCGCGGCGCTGGACTTGCCTGACCTCGCCGGGGTCTGGGGCCGCGATAGCCTTATTTTTGGGTACTGGTGCCTCGCGGGCCTTGAATCTGCGGTCTGCACGTGGTACTCATTAGAAGACTTCTGGAAACGGCAGGAGTTCCTAATGAGGGAGAGGGCGTTGTCGAAGTGGGGGGTTGCATTGGGGAGCGGTAGTGGCTGGAGCTCGTGAGGCCGCGATCGGATCGCGTGCCGAATCGGCGCCTGAGGCGCTATTTGCAAAGCTGAGTCCGGGCCCCGGCAGGTCGGCTGCAGAGGTCGCGGAGCATCAGCGGAGTCGCATCCACAACGCCATGCTCGACATCGTCGCCGAGCGTGGTTACGGCGGCGTCACGGTGCGCGAGCTCGCCGCGCGCGCGGGAGTCTCGACCCGGAGCTTTTACCAGCACTACCCGAATCTGGAGACGTGCTTCCTCAGCGTCTATCAGGTCGTCGTGCGCCGGGTGCTGCGTGGCATCGAGGCGGCCGCTCTCGGCGCTCACGACGCCAATCGGCGTCTGCGCCGTGTCGTCGGCGGCCTCGTCGACGAGTGGGCGTCCGATCCCAACGCCGCCCGCCTGATGCTCCTTGATGCCTATGCGGGCGGCCTGCCCGCGCTGAAGCGGGCTCGCCTTGCCGCTCGATCGATCGAAGCCCGCGTAGGCGAGTGCCTCGACTACCCGCGGGATGCCGCCAGCCTGGCGCCGCTCGCCGCAGAAAGCATAGTTGCTGGAATCTTAACGGCCGCGCGGTCTTGTCTTCTGGATGGCGAGGGGGATCTCGGTGACCTGGCCGACCCGCTCGGCGGCTGGGCCGCCGCGTACCACGAGCTTCCCGCGGAACAGATCGAGGAGGCGAAAAGCCTCTCCCATCGAGTTCCGGCGAACGGCGGCGACGACGCGTCGAGCGGCGTCGAGGAGCGGCTGACGGTGGCGCCGGAAGGCGATCGCGCCCTCCTCCTCACCGCGGCGGCAAGGCTCGTGGCGTCCCAGCGCAAAGCGGATCTCGGGCTGGAGGACATCGCCTCCACCGCGGGAATCTCCCGCCGGGGCTTCGAAGTCGAGTTCTCCGATCCGGAAGCCTGCATTGCGGCGGCCCACCGGCTCTATGCGGATCGCCTCATTGATCGCGTCGTGCGAGCGGAGAAGCTCGTTGCCGCTGGCGACGCTTGCCACCCCCTCGCCTTACTGGGTTCCGAGCTCGCGACTGACCCGACCCTCGCCGTGCTCTGCTTCAGCGATGTGGCCATCGCTGGGCCGCGCCTGGTTCGCAGCCACCAGCGGTTCCTCGCCCGCGTCGCGTGTCTGGCCGCGGGCACGACTGAGCCGGCCGGGCCCACCGCCGAAGCGTCGGCCGGAGCGCTTTGGGGGTCCCTTCGCCAGCGGGTGGTCATGGGCAGGGCCGCGCAGGCCCAGGAGCTTGCCCGCGCCCTCACATCTCTCGCCCTGCTTCCGCTCCAGGCGGCGAGTCAACTTTCTGCCTCGTAGTTGGACTACTAGATCGCGAAAGCAACCCAGGGAGGATCCAGCATGTTCACCAGATTGAGACAGCGTCTCGCCGCCAACGGGCCGGCCACCATAGTGGCCGTCATAGCTCTGAGCGTGGCACTTTGTGGCGGCGCCTTTGCGGCGACCGCATCCAAGACCAAGAAAAAAGGCGGCGTCGTCATTACGAAGCTCAGCCAGATTTCGCCCGGCGTCCGCGACCAGTTGAAAGGTGCGGCTGGGCCCGGCGGGCCTGTGGGCCCTGCCGGTCCGGCCGGCGCCAAGGGCGACACCGGGGCGCAGGGACCCCAGGGCAAACCGGGGGAACCGGGGGAACCGGGGAGTCCTGGCGCCAACGGCAAAAACGTGGTGGTCACTAATATTCCGACAGGCCTGTTCGCATGCCAAGAACGCGGTGGGGCAGAAGTCAAAGTAGAAGGCCAGGTAGAAGGTAACAAGGTTTGCAACGGGAAAGATGGGAAAGAAGGTAAAGAAGGTAAAGAAGGAAGCCCATGGACCGCCGGCGGCACCCTTCCACCCGGGGCCACCGAGGTTGGGACGTGGTCCTTCCAGGCCGCTGCCGACCAAACCGAAGGCACTGAACACATTTTCACACCGGTTTCCTTCCCGATTCCACTTTCTTTCGACACTCTTCTTTCCGTCGATGAACACCCCGAAGACCAGATCCACTTCCTCGGAGCTGGGGAAGAATCTGCGGCCTGTCCTTCCGAAAGCGCGCTACTTCCGAAAGCGGCACCCGGACACGTGTGCATCTACGAAGGGGCAAGCGTATTGACCAATACGTCGTTCCTTGACATCACGATCTCCCCGGGCCTTTCCGAAGGTGTTGGAACTGCGGGCGCTTATCTCGAATTCGCCCAAAACACCGACCCAACCAAAGTGGCCCGTGGGGCTGGAAGCATCGCCGTCACGGGATGCAGCGAAACGCTGCCGGCCAACGATCCGAACAAGTGCCCATCGTAGATCTGTAGAGAACCATTCCCGCCATCGCCCTCCCCACCCGGGTGGGGAGGGCGCGCGGGGGGCGCTGCGCATGTATTGCTGACTTCCGCTGCTGCCTTCGACCGATGTCCAGCAAATGTGATGGTTTCGAACTCTTCCGATCCGGGGTTCGTTTCGACTTTCTTCTTCGACGGTGACGGCTCAAGGTTCGATGAACGTTCGTCGGGGTTACTGACGTCCGAGTCCCGCCCGCCCGATCATGCCGACCGACCCCTGAGGGGGCCTCGTATAGGTCTCGGTCAGATCTCCGGCGAAATGAAGCGGAAGTGATCCTGCCAGGACTCAGACCTTCGAGGTGGCCTTTTTTCTGTGACGGGCGAGTTGCCGGTCGGGATTAACCTCCGAGGATCGGACGCTCGTGTAGGGGTTGGGGCCGCATTGAGCTGGGCTCTATCCAAGTGGTCGAGGGCGGATTTGCCATCGAGGTTGATCGAGGCTTCCAGCTTCGCCGAGGTCGAAGTCACTTCGGAGACACCGGTGCTGAGGATGGTCGGCGCCGCTGCGTTCGCCTCAGACGCAACTGTCCTAACAAGCCAGTGCGGCCACCGCTGTGACGGCTAGCCGCGCTCCCCTTCTGATGACCCTGCGCCTTCGCTGCCCTTCCTCATCTGCGCGGTTTCTTCCCTATCCCCGACTTTCTACCCCTGGTTTTGGCCGCACGGTGGCCGCGGCCCACGTGCGGTTACTTCGTGCTTCCGTGACTACACTTGCTTCACGCGGTTGCGGTTAGACGTGACCGGCGAAGGTCATCCCTTCATGTGCGCCGACGAGGAGCATCCAGAAGCCGCCGTCAATCGTCATCGGGTTGGAGCCGAGCAGTAACACCGTTAACGGCCCTTCTTCGAATAAGTGTTCAACAAGGTCGACTAAGCCCTTGCCTTCACAGTCTTGAAAGAAAAGCTTGCCCGTGATGGGAAATTTGTTGCCGATCGCGCACAGGGTGCCCAGTTCGAGCGTGACGAAAGAACTTGAGTAACGCGTCGAGGGCGACGGTTTCGATTAAGCCAGCTGCGGGTCCCGAGTGAGTGCGGTTCGCAGTTTTTAGCATGGGCGCCATCGTTCAGTAAGGTTTTGCATCCAGCGTAGTGGATTTTGCCTGTCGCCCGGCCTAATTCGTGCAGCTTTGCGCCTTTGAAAGAAATCGTTGGGCATAAGATTGCGATGGTCGTCGTACCGACTTTGGTTAAAAGCGTCGTGACTGCACTGTCGCTTTTAGCGTTGACTTCGGGTAATAAGCTTGTCCCGATGTCCGTTCCGTTGACTAACCATTAAGCCCCCGGTTCCGCCTGCGCGGCATTGGCGCCGAAGGTCATCAGGGCGAGGGCGCCCGTGGACGCCAGCCTCCTGAATGAGTGTCTCATTGGATTCTTTCCTCCTGGTAGTTACGGTTGCGTGGCGGCAGCCGGGTGCCGCCACCGGCAGGCTCTCACCACGAAGTCTGGCCGCCAAATTAAGATGTTGTATGACAGCAAGCCGGTGCCGTCCAGGGCTCCGAGTAGACCGTCGAGCAGACCCTCGACATCCCGCCTTCACCACGACTCCCACGGGACCGCCTGGACGCTCAGCGGCAAGGCCACAGTACGCGGCCTTGCCGCGGCCCTTGCCGTTCTGTCCCACGAAGGAGACGAGTGCCTAATCGTACGAGCCGCCGAAGGCGCCTTTGGGCAGCGACTGCTCCTCGTTGTCGACGCTGACTAGGGAGACCTCGCCGTTTTCGCGCTCCCAGGCGTAGACGCTGGAGGCACCCTCGACTCCTGCCGGGGAGCCGAGGCTCGCATGCGATTCGAAGACGACCTCCGAGCCTTCCCCGGCGCTGCCCAGGAAGGCGTAGCTGGCGTTCGGCGCATAGGGGACGAGCTCCTCGATCGCGCCAGACTTCCTGGGCGCCCACCTCGCTCGGGATCCCCACTGTGCTGCTGAAGCGATCGCGCCGCCTTCGGACGGCACTTTCACCTGTCGCACGGTGCCAATCGCATCGCGCCCGTTCTTGTCGACCGGGGTGGCCTGCTCGTAGGCGCGGCCGTCGGGCAGGGCCGCCAACGGGAGCGCACGGATGGCGAAGATGCGGTCGAGGCCGACAGCCTGCCTTCACCTCTGCCCCCTTTCTTCCTGTCCCTGGCTTCGGCTCACACGGGCCGCATATGCGGCCCGTGTGAGTTGCTTCGTGCTTCTAACTACGCTTGCTTCATGTGGTTGCGGTTAGGCGTGGCCAGCGAATTTCATCCCAGCGTGTGCGCCGATGAGGAATCCAAAGGCGCTGCCGTCGATTACCGCCGGGTTGGAGCCGAACAGCAGAGCGCTTAACGGCCCTTCTTCGAATAAGTGTTCTTTCTTGTCGACTAAGCCTTCGCCCAGGCAGTCTTTGATGGTGACTTTGCCCGAGATGTTGAATTTGTCGCCGATCGCGCACAGGGCGCCCAGTAAGATCGGGACGAGAACTGTGCCCGCTTCCGGTAACAGTTCGAGCAGCTCATCTTTTGCCCCGCTCGCTAATATGTGTAACTTGAGTAACGCGTCGAGGGCGTTGGTTTCGATTAACCCAGCTGCGGCCCCGTGCGATTTCGGTTCGCAGTTTTTAACATGGGCACCACCGTTCAGTGAGGTTTTGCATCCTTCGTAGTGGATTTTGCCTGTCGCCCTGCCTAATTCGTGCAGCTTTGCGCCGACCAATTTAATCGTTGGGCATAAGATTTCGACGTTCGTCACACCGACTTTGGTTAAGAGTGTGGTGACTGCGCTGTCGCTTTTCGCGTTGACTTCGGGTAATAAGGTTTTCCCGATGTCCGTGCCGTTGACTAACCAGTAAGCCCCCGGTTCTGCCTGGGCTGCGGTCGCGCCGAAGGCCATCAGGCCGAAGACGATCGCGCAGAGGCCCATCAGTCTCGATGCCTTGAATGCTTTTCTCATCGGGTTCTCTCCTCCTGGTGGTTACGGTTGCCTGGCGGCAGTCGGCGCCGCCTCGGGCATGCTCTCACCATGAGACCTCGCCGCCAAATTAAGATCGCGTATGACAACAAGTCGGGTATCACCTAGGAGACCCTCGACACAGAGCTATCTCTACCGAGTTGGAAAACACCTGGCTCAGCCAATTGACCGCCAATCCGATGGTGAGTACCTTCGGGGTGATGGGTGGGAGCAACTCCAAAGAGGATGGCAACGACGACCGGCAACTGGCGATCGCCGAAATCCTGCGTATTCGTACCCAGGCCATCCTGTATCTGGCTCTAGCGCTGTATTGGGCGGCGACGGCAATGCTTCTCGTGAAAACCATGGTCGACCACAACCTCGCCCTTTTCTTCGGCGCCATCGAGGTCGTGGCAGCCATGATCCTCAGCTTGATGACCTGGCTCATGGCCACCGCTGCACTCGCCGGCCCATCGCTTTTCTAGCGCCGAGCAGTATGGCTGGACTGCTTCTAGTGAAGCAGCGTTGGCAAGCTCAGCGGCGATGCGACCGGTGCTTGCCCTTGCCCCCGCCCCTCCCGCACTGGGCCTCAAGCGCCGGGGAGATCTTGTGGGCCTTGCCGTTCTGCCCGACGAAGGAGACGACGACCCGATAGGAGTTCTTGCAGATGTTGGTTGAGTTCTGGAAGAGCCCCTTCTTGCCGCCCTGCATGACGACGACGACCTTGCTGACCGGCGCGTCGGGGAAGGTTTCCACCCTGGCGCGCAGGCGGCCTTTGACCGAGTCCACCCGGGCGGCGCCCTCGAGGGCGATCGGCTGGGAGGGCGGGCCGTGCAGGGCGGCGACCGCGTCGGGCAGCTTGTGGACGGAGGAGCGCAGGAAGACCGGGCCCTCCAGCGGGTAGTCGAGCAGGGGGCTGTAGGCGGTGACGTGGCCATAGACAGCGCCGGCTGGGCACTGGTTTGCCTTGAACTGCACGCGGGTGCAGATCGTGCGGAAGTGGGCCTGGTCGATGAACTCCGAGTGCGGCAGGGTGAAGGCGAGGCTGGCGATGTTGGCTTCGCCGGGCTTGGCGGTGAGGACCGCGCGCAGGCGCGGGTGCCCGCCGCGGTGGATCGGCCCGAAGAGGCGGGCGCTCAGCTTGGGCTTGAAGGGCAGCGCCGAGCAGCCGCCGACCTGGAAGCGCTCGAAGATCGGCGCGATCTGGCCCAGCGCTGAGGTGACCGCCCCGCCGAAGGACTTCTCCGCGCAGGAGGTCGGGTTGAGGGTGAACTCGGGCCGGTCGGTGTCGACCGAGACCGAGCGCACGTCGACGGGGACGCCGTGGATGATCTGCGGCAGGGGATCGGAGACGATGCGGGCCTGGGCGGTCTCGGGGTCGAGGTGCAGGGCGCTTCTGACCGCCACCGTGCCGAGGTCGAAAGGCCCGGCGACGGCCGAGGCGATCGCCACTACGCTGAGCGGGGCGCCCTTGTAGGGGCCGGCCAGGTAGGCGTTGCCGGTGGTGTGGTAGGGGGTCGGACCGCCGCCGGCCGAGACGACGATCGTGCCGACCTGAGAGGCCGCCGGGCAGCTGGGGTCGGCCAGCTCGGCGGCTCCCTGGTTGGGCACTTCGCGCGAGCGGGCCTTGGCGATGGCGGCCTCCGAGCACTGCCCGACGCCGGCCAGCTTGGCGCTCAGCCCGACCGGCAGGGTGGCGTCGATCTTGGCCATCCGCTGGGAGCCGTCGGAGCGGGAGAGCTTGAAGAGGAGCGGGCTGAACTTGCCCGCGGCGGGGGCGAGGGTGCCGGCGCGCAGGGCGGGGGCGTGGGGCATGCCGGCCTCCCCGGCGGGGCAGGGCCCGCCCCCGGCGGCGGCCGCCAGCACGAAGGAGTCGGCTTGGTGGACGGGCACAGGGGCGCTCCAGGGGGTGAAGTCCGCGCTTGTGGCGTGTGAGCCGCAGGTGGGCGGGGTCAGCAGGGACCCTCGCGCGCCGCCGAAGAGCTTGACCTCGATGTCTTCGATTGGCAGCTCGGGGTTTTCGCGGAAGCTGACCGTGATCTGGCCGCTTTGGGGGTCGAGCTGGCCTTCGCCCGCCAGCTTGGCGACGATGCCGGTTTTCTCGTCTTCGACCACCAGGTAGGTGGCGACGAGCTTGCCGAAGGGGTTGGCGAAGGGCTGGGCGAGGTAGATCGCGCCGTGCAGCGGTTCGGGGACCGGCTCGCCGCTTTCGGGATCGACTTCCACTTCGTGTTTTGCGTTGCGGCGCACGAGCACCGGCGAGGAGGCTTCCACCGTACCCAGCTTGGAGGCATCCGGACAGCTCTGCGGCTCGCGGGAGAAGGAGGTTCCGCCCTCGAAGCCGATCTGGGCCAGCGAGCAGGCCTCAAGGCCCGAGGCCTGGGAGGGGTTGACCGCCATCCCCGGTGGGAAGGTGACCAGGGCGTCCCTGAGCGCGGCTTTGGCAGGGCTGCCCAGGTCGGTGTCTTGGGGCAGGTGCAGCTGGAAGGTGAGGCCCGAGGGGGTGTCGGTCAGGTTCGTCGTCGGGCGCGACTGGAACGTCGGTTCGAATTCGAGCGCGCCACAGTCTTCGGTCGCGATCGGGTTGCCGGCCAGGTCGGTGCCTTCGAATTCGCTGCGGCGCTCTTGGCCCGGCTCCTCCCAGCTGTCGGCGAAGGCTTCATAGACTGGTGCCTCGCCGGGGCAGTCCCCGGGCGCGGTGAGGAAGGCGGCCGGCTGGGGGTCTTCGAATTCGAAGGGGCAGGTGCCGCCGACGCGGCGGCAATCGCCGCGGATGCCGTCGTGGGCGGTTGCGGAGGGATCGCCCCAGAGCTGGGCCTGGGAGTTGAAGATCGGGTGGATCGTCAGCGCCAGCAGGTCGCGCGTGTAGGCTTCGACGGCGTAGTCGGAGTCCGAGCGCACGGTGCCGAGGAAGTGGACGAAGAAGCCGACCCCGGCCACGTCGGTCGCCACCTCCGCCGGGGCACCCGGCGGAGGCACCATGCTGTAGAGGTCGGAGCTGATCACGGTTCCCCCCCCTTTGCCGAAGCCTTCCCCGACCAGGGTGGTGACGTCGACGACCCCGACCTGGGACTCCTCGGGGCAGCCGGGCGTCAGCTGGCTGGTCAGCTCGGCCTCAGTGCAGAGCACGGGGCTGGCGGCGGGGTTGCCGATCAGCCCGCGCGGCAGCGCCAGGGCGATGTCGCGGGGGTGGCCAGCGCCGGTCAGCTTGCCGGCGATGCTTTCGGTGGGGAAGCCGAAGCGGATCGTCGCCTGGTAGGGATGGGAGCCGCCGAGGAAGTTGGGCGAGCCGTCTTCTTCTGTGAGGTGCGCCGAAGAGTCCGCCAGGAAGCCGAAGGGCAGGGGCTCGCTCTGCACCGGGGTGAGGACCGAGGCCTGCAGCGAGTTGGCGCCGCCGCCACTGATGCTCGCCTGCGCTTCGATCTCCTGCCCGGCCAGCCCTGAGGGCACCGCGACGCTGAAGGCGGCCTGCAGGACGCGGCCGGGGGGGACCGTCTCGGTCGTTTTGCAGACCATCGCCTGGCCTTCGACTTTGCAGTCGGGACCTTCGGAGCCGGGGTCGGAGTTGGCGAAGCTGGTCACTTTCAGCGGCGTCACCGTCGCGGGCAGCGTCACTTCGACCACGGTGGTCTGGGCGCTGGTCTGGGAGGCGCCGACGTTGGTGGCGGAGACCAGGTATTCGCTCGTCGCGCCGGGGGCGAAGGCGCCCGGCATCGGGGTCAGCGTCAGCGCCCAGGCCGGCGCGGCCGCCGCGGCAGCGGCAGCCGGCCAGAGCGCCCCAAGGGCGCAGAGGGAGAGCGCGGCGGCGAGCGAGGCGAGGAGGCGGCGGCGGCTCATCGCCCCGCCCCTCGCTCGGCGCTGGCTCGGCGCTGCCTGTGGTGCTTGTGCTTCCTCTTTTTCACCTGATGTTTCTTGTGCTTCTTGGCTTTTTTGTGAACGGGCTTGGCGACCTCGTTGCCGGGGCCGACGAAGGCCTGGCTGCTCGGCTGCCCTTCGGCCGGCGGCGCGGGGATCGGCCCGTGGCAGGCCTCGGTGCTCCCGCAGGGGAGGACCGCGACGGGGCTCTGGGCGGCGATGCCGCCGCCCACCCGGGCGTCATAGGCGTCGAGCAGCTCGTCTTCGTCTTGGCCGACCAGGCCCTCGCGGGTGAAGAAGAAGACGTCATCGCCGCTGGCCGAGGCGTCGGCGAAGAAGGAGGCGTAGTCGTCTTTACCGGTCGAGATCAGGTAGAGGCAGCCGCCGTTCAGGGGGGAGTAGGAGGGGGAGCCTTCGGTGCAGCTGCCGCTGCCCGGCGCCTCCCACTCATAGACGTCCTGGCAGGCGGGGAACTCCTGCAGTTCGGTCCCCACCGGCGGGCAGCCCCCCTCGCCGTTGGTGTCGCTGCTCGCCAGCGCTTCGCTCGTCTCGAAGAAGGCGCGCTCCCCGTCGGCGGAGAGGTTGCGCGAGGCGAGGATCGCCGGCTCGACCGAGCGCAGCGCCGCGGGCTTGATCGAGCCCAGGGTCGGCCTGCCTTCGGGCGCCTCCCCGCTCGGGGCGCAGCTGATGCAGGTGATCGGCTCCCCTTCGCGGAAGCGGTAGAGCTCTGAGACGCCTTCGTTGTCATAGGCGGTGAGCTGTTCCTGGGAGCGGAAGAGCAGCGTCTCCCCGCCTTCGCTGAGGAAGGCGGTCTTCTGGGCGTCGTCGCCGCCGCCGACGCCGGTCGCGGTCGGCGCCCAGTTGGCCGCGTCGTTGCCTCCGCTGGATTCATTCGCGTTCAGCCGCGCGATGAAGCTCGTCGTCCCTCCGTGCCAGAGGTAGAGGCTGCATTGGCCCTGCGCCCGGCTCAGCGGCCCTTTGCAGCTTCCCGCCTGCGCCGGCCCCGCTCCGTCGAGGTCCGCGTTGGCGGTGAAGTAGGCGCGCGAGCCGTCCCCCGAGACGCCCACCACGCCTTGCACTTCGGCGCCGTCGCCGGTCGCGACCGGCGCCAGGTCGCCGAGCGACCATCCCCCTTCGCCGCTGGGCGCGAAGCGGTAGAGGTCGTTGCCGGGGCTCGGCAGCGTCTCCCCGTCCGTCGACCAGTAGATGTGTTCGGCGTCAACGGCGACGCCGCTCGGCGCCCCGTCGAGCTCGATGAATTCTTTTTCAACCGTCGTCGGTTTCGTCACCGCGTCGGGCCATGTCGCGTGCCCGATCGCTTTTGCCCCCTGCGCCGCCCAGTAGAGGTCTTCGCCCGCCACCGCGATCCCGCGCGGCTGGCTCGTTTCGTCGAGGGCGTGGAGATCCGGAGTCGCTGTCCCGCCCAGCGGCGCCCGCTGCAGGTATGAGAAGCCGCTGTCCTCGACAAGGGTCCAATAGACGCTCGTCGCGCCTAGCGCCACCCCTTGCGGTGCGAACGATCCAAAGGTTGGCTGGAATTTCTGCGCCACCCCTTCGCAGTCGGTCTCCGCCCGCCCGATCGACCTGTGGCTCCCGTTGCCCGAGTTTGCCCAGTAGATGAATTCTGAGTTCACCGCGATCCCCTGCGGGTTGGAGGCGCCGGTGATGCATTCGGGCTCGACGTTCTCGACGCTTTCCCCTTCGAGGTCGGCGCAGCCGATCGTGCCCTGCTCGTCTTTGCCGTCGGCCGTGCTGGTCCAGCAGATGCGCCCGGCGCCCACGGCGACGTAGCGGGGGCTGCTGGGGACTTCCTTGGTGATGGTTTCGAATTCTTCCGACCCGGGGGGGTCTTTTTCGACTTCTTCTTCGACGGTGACCAGTCCGGGTTCAATGAACGCTTCGTCGGGGTCGCTGCCGTCCAGCCCCGCCCGCCCGATCGTGTTGTCGACCGGGTCGGCCCAGTAGAGGTGTTCGGAGTCAACGGCGACGCCGACCGCGCGCAGGTTCGTAAAGAAGTCCGGTAAGGGGTCGGACGTGCCGTCGACGTCGGCGCGGCCGATCTTGGGTGCGGGCTGGGGGGGCCCGGTGTTGGCGTCGTCGGTCAGTTTCTCCGGCGAGGTGAAGAAGGCCGCCGAGGCGTCCGCAGCGGCGCCCATGAAGGCCGCCGGGCGCGGCCCGCCGGGATCGGGCGGCGTGCGCTGGCTCCCCGAGACGTGGATCGTGCAGGCCCTCTGCGGCTCTTCGCATTTGCCCCCGACGTCGAGCGCGCTCTGCGGTTGGGTCGGGTTGATCCGCATGTAGAGCTGGCCGCTGCCGGCTTCGGTGAAGAAGACCGAGCCGTCGGCGGCGACGACGTGCTGGTCTTGGCTGTAGTAGTTGCGGGCGGCGCCGCCCTGGCTGAGGTTGGTGGCGCTCGTGCCCAGCGCCCAGTCATAGGAGCCCCCGAAGGCGCCTTTGGGCAGGGACGCTTCCTCGTTGTCGACGCTGACCAGGGAGACCTCGCCGCTTTCGCGCTCCCAGGCGTAGACGTTGGAGGCGCCCTCGACTCCTCCCGGGGAGCCGAGGCTAGCCCGCGATTCGAAGACGACCTCCGAGCCTTCCCCGGCGCTGCCGAGGAAGTCATAGCGGGCGTTCGGCGCGTAGGGGACGAGCGCCTCGAGTGAGCCGCCGGGGCTCGAGGTGCCGAGCAGCGCCCCTGTTTCCGGGTCGCCGAGCTTGGTCGCCGAGGAGAAGACCTCCGAGAAGTCGGGCAGCCAGCCGATCACCTGCGCTCGCTGGCCGGCGCTCCCCGGCGGCAGCAGGCCCTGCGTGGACCAGCCGCCGGCGCTCCGCCTCGCCAGGTAGAGCGGCACTTCCTGGGCACCCACCCCGCCCGGGATCCCCACGGTGCTGCTGAAGGCGATCGCGCCGCCTTCGGGCGGCGCCTTTACCTGTCGCACGGTGCCGATCGCATCGCCCCCGTTCTTGTCGACCGGGGAGGCCTGCTCATAGGCGCGGCCGTCGGGCAGGCCCGCCAGCGGGACCGCGCGGGTGGCGAAGAGGCGGTCGGGGCCGACGGCTCCACCGTCACCGTTTTCGGCGAGCACGCGAAAGTGGTAGATCGTGCCAGGGCTCAGGCCTTTGACGGTGATTTTTTCTGTTACCGGCGAGCTGCCGGACGGGATTTCGCCTTCGGGGACCGGGACGCTCGTGCAGGGGTTGGGGCCGCATTGCGCCGGGCCGTACTCGAAGTGGTAGAGGGTGGCTTTGCCGTTGGGGTTGATCGAGGCTTCCAGCGTCGCCGAGCTCGAGGTGACTTCGGAGACGCTGGTGCCAAGGATGGCCGGCGCCGCTGCGCTCGCTCCGGCCGCGCCGATCGCCAGAGCGGCCAGCGCGATCCCTGCCGTCACGAGAAGCCGGACCCAACTCCCTGCCGTTCCCTGCCTTCGCTGCCCTGTCTTCACCTCTGCCCCATTTCTTCCCTGTCCCTGGCTTTTGGCTCACACGGGCCGCATATGCGGCCCGTGTGAGTTGCTTCTTGCTTCTGACTACTACCTACGCTTGCGTCATGCGGTTAGTTGGCGTGACCAGCGAAGGTCAGCCCGGCGTGTGCGCCTGTAAGGAATGCCCAAGCGCTGCCGTCGATCGTCGCGGGGTTGGAGCCGAACAGCAGTGCGGTTAACGGCCCTTGTTCAAATAAATGTTTGACCAGGTCAACTAAGCCTTCGTTTTTGCAGTCTTTGATGAAGGCTTTGCCGGTGATGGGGAATTTGTTGCCGATCGCGCACAGGACGCCCAGTTCGACCGTGACGAAGGTCCCGCCCGCTACCGGTTTCAGTTCGACCAGCTCGTCTTTAACCGTGGGCGATAATTCGTGTAACTTGATTAACCCTTCGAGGGCTTCGGTTTCGATTAACCCAGCCACCGCGCCCGGTGATTTCGGTTTGCAGTTGTTAGCATGGGCACCGCCGTTCAGTGAGGTCGCGCATCCTTCGTAGTGGATTTTGCCCGTCGCCCGGCCTAATTCGTGCAGTTTCGCGCCGACGAATTTAATGGTTGTGCATAAGATTGCGACTGCCGACCCGCCCACTGTGGTTAAGAGCGTGGTTACTGCAGAATCGGCTTCCGCGTTGATGTTGGGTAATAAACTCCCGATGTTCGCGCCGCTGACTAACCAGAAAGCGTTTAGTTCCGCATGGGCCGCGGTCGTGCCGAAGGCCATCAGGCCGAGCACGATCGCGCAGAGGCCCATCAGCCTCGATGCCTTGAATGCTTTTCTCATCTCAATGCCTCTCATCATCTTTGGTTACGGTTTCTTGTCGCGGCCGGGACCTCACGGCGAGACGCCGAGCGGAACCCTTGCCGCGCGAGCCATCGTCCCACCGCCCCCCCGCCGCGAGCAAGTTTTGGGCCCCAATGTTTTCTATCTCGCCGCGCAGCCGCGACCGCGGTCAGCTCACACGGGCCGCGGATGCGGCCCGTGTGAGAGATCCTGGCTTCTACGCCTCTGCTTGGGGCGCGCCGCTAGGCGGCGTGGCCGGCGAAGGTCATCCCTTCGTGTGCGCCGACGAGGAACATCCAGAAGCTGCCATCGATCGTCATTGGATTGGTGCCGAGCAGTAACGCGCTTAACGGCCCTTCTTCGAATAAGTGTTCGACCTTGTCGACTAAGCCATCGTCTTTGCAGTCTTTGAAGAAGAATTTGCCCGTGATGTCGAATTTGTTGCCGACTGCGCACAGGGCACCCAGTTCGAGCGTTAAAAGATCGTGCCCGTTACCGGTTTCATTCGAGCAGCTCGTCTTTTTTCCCACCTTCTAATTCGTGTAACTTGAGTAACCCTTCGAAGGGCGTTGGTTTCGATTAACCCAGCTGCCGCGCCGGGGAGTGCGGTTTGCAGTTGTTAGCCGGTGTGCCGGTTTTGTTCAGGACGGTGACGCAAGTGTTGTAGTGGATTTTGCCCGTCGCCCTGCCTAATTCGTGCAGCTTTGCGCCCTTGAAACTAATTTCTAAGCATAAGATTTCGATCGGCGTCGAGCCGACTTTGGTTAAGATGGTGATATGTATAGTGTCGCTTTTCGCGTTGATTGAGGGTAATAAGCTCCCGATGTTCACGCCGTTTGACTAACCAGAAAGCCCCCGGTTCCGCTTGGGCCGCGGTCGCGCCAAAGGCCATCAGGCCGAGCACGAACGCAAGAAGGCCCATCAGCCTTGACACTTTGAATGCTTTCCTCATCTCAATGCCTCTCATATCTGTAGGTGCGGTTGCGCGGCGGCAGCCGGTGCTGCCGCCCCGGGATGCTCTCACCACGAATCTCGCCGCCAAATTAAGATCGTGTATGACAACAAGTGGTAATTGGCGGAGGTGTTCGCAGAGCATCGGCTAAAAAAAGCAGTGGTAGCTTCCTCCTCGGTCTCGCCTGACCGCAGGCGATGAGAGCTCGGCAGGCGCGGGCGTTGCCGTAGATCTCCGTACCGTGTCCTCCTTGATCTGGTGCCAACGTCTCCGTCCTTCAACGGAGTCCGGGACTGAAAATGCTCAGCAGGAGTCTGAGTACTATGCAAACGACAAGCTATGTGAAACTATAAATCTAGGCTCCTCGCTAGAAGCCGTCGTTTCAGTCCATCGAGCAAAGAGACAGGAGATCAGATCATGCAAAAGCATCGTATGAGGGTGGCGAGCGCGGCGCTTGCCGCGCTCGCGCTTGCCGCGCTCGTCCTCGCCGGCTCCGCATCGGCAAAACTGCCCGGAGAGTGGGCCAGGTTCGCCCCCTGCCCCTACAAAAACCCCGAAGCGTCGAAATGCATCCTGGCGACGACGGTCGGCGGCGAAGTCGTGCTGGGATCGAAGAAAGTGCCGATCGTCAACCCGGCCGTCCTGCAGGGCGCCTACACCGAAGGCGATGCGTCAGGCAACTCCAAATTTCTCGCCCCGACCAGCGGCCCGGCGCTCTCCAAAGCGCCCCAGCCGGTCCCCGGGGGCTTGGCCGGTCTTGTCAACTGCAAAGAAATCAGCAACTTCCTGCTGCGCGTCAGCTGTGAAGTCACCTTCGAAAACGGCGTCACCGGCCTCAACTCGACGCTTGAGCTGGCAAGGCCTGCCACTGAGATCGTCGTCAACGAAAACAACCTCGCTGGCGAAACAGGCACCGCACTGAAACTGCCGATCAAGATCCACCTGGAAAACCCGTTCCTAGGTAGCTCCTGCTACGTCGGTTCCTCGAGCTCGCCGATCTACTGGAACCTGACCAGTGGCACGACCAGCCCGCCGCCGCCCAATAAACCGATCAAAGGCACGGCCGGGGCACTCGAATTCCTCGAAGAAGGCAGCATCCTCGAAACCAAAGGCACCAAACTGGTCGACAACGCTTGGGCGGCGCCAGGAGTCAACGGCTGTGGGGGCATTTTCTCCCTCATCCTCAACCCGATCATCAACTCGGCCGCCGGCTTGCCCGCCGCGGCCGGCAGGAATACCGCCATCCTGGTCAACAACACCTTCATCGCCTCGGCGCTGGCGGTGAATTTCATCAACGAAGAAAACCCATAAAGGGGTTCAACCAGATCGTGAACAGTCAGGCTCCGGGGCAGAAGCCCCGGAGCCTGATCTCGTCGAGCCTCTCGAGGCTGCCTGGCCTCCCGCCCATGGCGGGATAGAAAACATTCGAGCTCAAAACTTGATCGGCAGGGGCCGAGATGGGACCGTCTCGGATGGCGGAAGCGCAACCTTCCGCCATCTAACGCAGGAATGCAAATCACCATCGAGAGGGAAATATGACAACGCAACTCAGCAGGGGGAGGGTGGCGTGCACGGCACTGCTCCTCGTTGCCCTTGCCGTGCTCGGCCTCACCGGCTCCGCGTCGGCAAAACTGCCCGGCGAGTGGGCCAGGTTCGCCCCCTGCCCCTACAAAAACCCCGAAGCGTCGAAATGCCTCTTGGCGACGACGGTTGGCGGTGAAGTCGTGCTGGGATCCAAGACGGTACCGATCGTCAAACCAGCCGTCCTGCAGGGCGCCTACACCGAAGGCGATGCGGAAGGATACTCCAAATTCCTCGCCCCGACCAGCGGCCCGGCGCTCTCCAAAGCGCCCCAGCCGGTACCCGGCGGCTTGGCCGGCTTGGTCAACTGCAAAGAAATCAGCAACTTCATCCTCAGGACGTCGTGCGAATGGACGCTCGAAAACGGCCTCACCGGAGTGAACGCCACCCTCGAACTGGCAAGGCCCGCCACCGAGATCGTCGTCAACGAAAACAACCTTGGCGGCGAGCTGGGAACGGCGCTGAAACTGCCGGTCAAGATCCACCTGGAAAACCCGTTCCTAGGTAGCTCCTGCTACGTCGGCTCCTCGAGCTCGCCGATCTACTGGAACCTGACCAGCGGCGTCACCAAACCGCCGCCGCCCAACAAACCGATCGAAGGTACGGCCGGTGAACTCGAATTCCTCGAAGAAGGCAGCATCCTCGAAACCAAAGGCACCGTCCTGGTAGACAACGCTTGGGAAGCACCGGGCGCCAGCGGTTGCGGGGGACTGCTCTCCCTGATCCTCGACCCGGTCGTCAACGTCTCGGCTGGCCTGCCCGCTGCGGCTGGCAAAAACACGGCAATCCTTGACAATGACACTTTCATTGCCTCGGCCCTCGCCGTCGCCTTCATCGACGAAGAAAACCCCTAGGAATTGCTCGATAACAGCATCTGCAAGGCGCCGGAGCTCTCAGCTCCGGCGCCTTGCTCGGTAGACATCCGTAACTCAAAGTGAGAGGAGTCAGAGGATGGCTCAGGCAGGGCATGGCATCGTAAGGGCCCAGCGCAGGGGGGCTTTGCTCTTCGTGGCGGGCCTGCTGATTGTCGCCTCGCTCGTCCTGACGGCGAGCGCGGCGGCGGAGCTCACGGGCAACTTCACCAGGTTCGCCAGCTGCCCCTACAAAAACCCCGAAGCGTCAAAATGCATCTTGGCGACGACGGTCGGCGGCGAAGTCGTGCTGGGATCGAGGAAAGTGCCGATCGTCAACCAGGCCGTCCTGCAGGGCGCCGTCACCAGTCCCGGCAAAAGCGGCTTCTCCAAGTTCATCGCGGCGACCAACGGCGAGACGCTCTCCACTGCGCCCCAGCCGGTCCCCGGCGGTCTGGCCGGAATCGCGGCGCCGGAGGGATCCTCATCACTGGTCAAAGCGGTAGTCGCCCTCTTCTCCGAAAACGCCTTGACCCGCGTCAGCGCCACCCTTGAGCTGGCAAGGCCGGTGAGCGAGATCCGCTTCAACGAAGCCAACCTCGCCGGCGAACTGGGCACGGCGCTGAGACTGCCGCTGAAGATCCACCTGGAGAACCCGCTGCTGGGACCCTCCTGCTACGTTGGCTCCTCGAGCTCGCCGATCTACTGGAACCTGACCAGCGGCAAGACCAGCCCGCCGGCGCCCAGCAAGCCGATCACGGGCACCGTCGGTGAAGCCGAATTCCTCGAGGAAGGCAGCCTCCTCGAAGCCAAAGGAACCACCCTGGTCGACAACGCCTGGGAGGCGCCACTCGCCAGCGGCTGCGGCGGCTTCCTCTCTTCCCTGATCAACCCGATCGTCAACAGCTCCGGAGGGCTGCCCGTCGCGGCCGGCAAGAACGTCGCGGTGCTGGACAACTCAGCTTTCATCACGGCGGCTGCGGCGCTGAAAATCAATAACGGGGAAAAGCCTTAGGCGCCTTTGTCCTGCTCACCATCGGCTTCGTCCTCGGCCCGCAGGTTCTCTTAGCAGGACACAGTTGGTGTACAAGGGTTTCTAGCCCCGTTGCATTCGGGCTGCAAACGTTTTCTATCGGTGCGGGCAATCACGCTTAGCGCTTGGCTCTGCAGCGCGAAGCCGCGCGTGGCAAAAGCGGATTAGAAAACTAGCTTTCCAAAGCTCTTGACGAAAACGCCGCAGGTGGGACGCTCACTTGAGGGTATTGCGGCGCGTTCTGTGCCGGCTCCGTGCAGTGCCAGGTCGAGTACTCCTCCTTGAGGCAGCAGTGCCGTGGCCCCCGTGCCGAGGCCCTGCGCAGCTCAATGACCCCAATCCCGATCCGGCGACCCTTTGGATGAACCATCGAGTTGCGAGTCCATCCAAAGGAGTCGCAATGAAATCGAACATCCTGAACCCAACGCACAGCGCCTCGGTCTGGTTGCTGTCAGCTACGTCGAAGTGCTCGGCCCGGTGGCCCTGAGTGCGGGCTTCATGACCGCCCTGTTTCGGGCGACCGCAGGGCTGTGCGGCGCCGACGAACACAAAGTAGAGTGGGCAGGCCACTGTGGCTTCGTCGTGGGAGTGCTGCTCGCGATCGCGGTCCTCTTCGTCGACGCCATCTGACATTGGCCTGGAGAGAACCGTAGGTCGCCTTATCATTATTTGACTATTCGCCTAACCCACTCCAGAACCCCCCTTCGACCAAGTTCAGCCTCACCGCGCCGTCGAGCGTCGCGGCGTTGGCGCCGAAGAGGACGCCGCCTAAGGCGGAGCTCGCTTCGAGCAGATGCGTTTCGGCTTCCACTTCGAGTTCGCCGCCGCTGTCGCGAGCAAAGAGCGTGCCGGTGACGTTGAATTTATTGCCTACCGCACACAGGGGACCCAGTTCCGTCATTACGAAGACCGTGCCTGTTTTAGGCGCCAGTTCGATCAGGCCTTCTTTGGCCCCGCCTTCCAAGGTGTGTAATTTGAGCAGCCCGACTAGGGGGTTGGTCGTGATCGTCCCCGCTGCCGCGCTTGGTGAATGCGGTTTGCAGTTAGGCGCCAATTTTCCGTTCACCCAAGTCAGGCAGCCCGTGAACGAGGCCGTCGCCGAGCCTTTGCCTTCCACTTCGAGCAGCCCTTTTTCGATGGTCAGGCCTTCGCAGGCGATTTCGACTGGCGTTTTGCCGACTGCGGTTAAGAGCACAAGCGCTTTTTCAACTTTGCCCGAGACTTCGGGCGGTTCGCCGGGGGGTGTGGCCATCCATTCGGGGGTGGCCTGAGCATGGGTGGCAACGAGCACTGCCAGACTCAGTCCAGCTATCAAGCACAGGCTGAAGATTCTGGATGGCCTCATGCGCTGCCCCTTTCGCTGCCGATGTCGGAGACAGCAGACTCTCAGGGGCGAGAAGAATGATCAAATAAAGCTGTGCATTGTTTTCTATCCTGGGTCGCGCAATCACGGAATCCCAGCGCGTCCTGGAAGCGAATGGCGGCCCTGTCTCCCTATATTCGACCTCATGTCTCAGGCGAGCTATAGATCATGGCCCAGCGGATCCCTCGCGACGAATCGCTGAGCCGCGTCCACGGCGTCGGCGCGTTGTTCGCCGCTGCCTACGGCAATGTCGGTTCGTCGATCTACTACGCGCTCGGGGTTACGGCGGCGTTTGCCCTTGGGCTCACCCCGGTGGCCTTCATCATCTCGGGGCTGATCTTCGCGGCTACGGCGGCTACCTATGCCGAGGCGACGGTGATGTTCCCCGAGGCGGGGGGCTCCTCGAGCTTCGCCCGCCACGCCTTCAACGAGCTGGTCAGCTTCATCGCGGCTTGGGGGCAGATGCTCAATTACGTGATCACAGTCGCGATTTCGGCCTACTTCGTGCCACACTACCTTGCCGTCTTCTGGGAGCCACTGGGAGACGCGCCGGGGGACATCATCGCCGGCGCAGTCGTCATCGCCGCCCTCGCTTTTCTCAACATCCGCGGCTCACAGGAGTCGGCGAAGCTCAACCTGGTCCTCGCCGTGGCCGACCTCGCGACCCAGGTCGTGCTGGTCGGGATCGGCATCGCGCTCGTGCTCAGCCCGCAGATCCTCATCGACAACATCCACCTCGGCGTAGCGCCGACCTGGAGCGACTTCGCCCTCGGTATCGCCGTCGGCATGATCGCCTACACGGGCATCGAGACGATCTCCAACATGGCCGAGGAGGCCAAGGACGCGGTGCGGACGATCCCGCGCAGCGTGGGGCTCACCGTGATGGCGGTGCTTGGGCTCTACCTGCTGATCCCGATCGTCGCCCTCTCCGCCATGCCCGTGGTTCAGGACAGCGCCGGCCACTACGTGACCTCGCTCGGCAGCGAGTTCGCCAACGATCCGATCCTCGGCATCGTCGAGAACCTCGGCCTCTCCTCGGGCCCCACTGAAGCGCTGCGCTTCTACGTCGGCATCCTCGCCGCCGTGATCCTGCTGATCGCGACCAACGCCGGCCTGATCGGCGTCTCGCGGCTCACATACTCGATGGGGCAGCACCGCCAGCTTCCGGAGAGCCTGCGGCAGGTCCATCCTCGCTACCGCACCCCCTACATCGCGATCCTCGTCTTCGCCGGGATCGCGATGATCACTCTGGTCCCCGGCCAGACCGACTTCCTCGCCACGATGTACTCGTTCGGGGCGATGCTCTCCTTCACGATCGCCCACGTCTCGGTGATCCAGCTGCGCCGCAAGCTCTCCGCGGCAGAGCGTCCTTGGAAGCCGCCTCTCAACTTCCGCGCCTTCGGCGCCGATCTGCCGCTCACTGCCGTGCTCGGCGGTCTCGGCACGTTTGCCGCCTGGATCGTCGTGATGGCGCTCAACCCTCGCACGCTCGCCGTCGGCATCGGCTGGATGGTCTTCGGCGTCGCCGTCTACGTCCTCTACCGCCGCAACCAGCGCCTGCCGCTGACCGAGACGGTCAAGGTCCTGCTGCCCGAGCCGCTCGGAGTGGAGGAGATCGAGTACCGCAGCGTCCTGGTCGCCTTCGAGGACGATCAGCCCTTCTCCGAGGAGATGGTCGCGACCGCGGTCAAGCTCGCCTCCAAGCGCCGCCGCGGCATTCACGTCCACTCGATGCTCACCGTGCCCACGCATCTGCCGCTCGATGCCGAGCTGTCTGAGCAGGAAGGCGAGGCGCAGAGCAAGATCGAGCAGGCGAAGCTGATCGGGGGACAGCGGGTCACCGGCCACGTCGAGCGGGTCCGTCCCGGTCAGGCGGGCTATGAGATCTCCGACGAGGCGAGGCTGATCAACGCCGCCGCCATCGTCGTGGGCCTGCGGTACCGCAACGGCCGCCCCCTCTACGACAAGACCCTGCAGACCGTCCTTGGCGAGCGCCCCTGCCGCGTCATCGTCGTCTCCGAACAGGGGCATCGAGGCACCGAGCTAGTGCCCGCTTTGGCATAGGCATCACACTTCTTTGACGTTCTGAGCAACACGCGTACAGCGTGCCGTGCCAGGGTCGAAGTATGGCTTCAACGTTCCTTCTCGGAGGCCTCTCCCCGGACGGGGCGACAGGTGCAGTGGCTGCGGTCGGGCTTTTTCCTCGGACTCGGCGTCGGCTGCCTTGCTCTTTTCCTGGAAGCCGTGGCGTGAACTACACTGGCCCCGTGGCGATCCGCATCACAGCGGTTCTTGTTTTTCTTGCGCTTGCCGTTTCTGGCCTGGTGATTTTGTTGAACGCGCTTAACGCCGGTCCCGGTGTCTCGGTGGCGGTTCTCGGTTTGTTTTCCGCCGGCCTTGGTGGTGCAGCTGGCTACTTTTCGGATCGGATCCCCGATGTTTCCGGGCGGCCCGGTCCCGTCGGCTCGCGCCGGTCGCATCGCCCTGATTGACGCTCAGCTCGCCTAAGATCGTTTGCGTGGCTTCATCCGAGCGGATCTACCGCAGTTCAGTCCGCGGATTCTCGTTGGTCTTCCTCCTGCTCGGTCTTGTCATCATCGTCAGCACCCTGGCCAGGGGCGGCGGCCCGCTTTCGGTCGGCACCCTGCTCGGCCTCGCCTTCCTCGCCGTCGGCGCGGGGCGGCTCTGGATAGCGTCTCGTACGTGAGCACGCCCGAGCAGGCCGAGCAACCGTCGAAACCGCGGCTGGAACCGCTTCTGCAGCGGGCCACCGGCGTGCCGGGGCTGTTCGTCGCGGTCTACTCGGCGGTCGGCTTCTCGATCTACTTCGCGCTCGGCGTCGTCGCCGACCGCGGACTCGGCCTGACGCCGCTGATCTTCCTCGCCGCCGGGCTTCTCTTCGTGATCACCACGCTCAGCTATGTCGAGGGCGGGGCGATGCTGCGGGAGCGCGGGGGCTCCTCGAGCTTCGCCCGCCATGCCTTCAACGAGCTGATCGCCTTCATCGCCGGCTGGGCGATCCTGATCGACTACCTGATCGTCGCCGCGCTCGCGGCGATCTCGGTGCCTCACTACCTCGAGCCGATTTCCGGCGATCTCTCGCGTGCGGGGTGGGAGATCGGCATCGCCGGGGCGGTGATCGCTGCGGCTTGCGTTCTCAACGTCCTCAACATCACCGGTCGCGGCCGTGAGCGGCCGCTGGCGATCCTCGCCCTCGCCGACATCGCCCTGCAGGTTGCGGTGATCGTCGTCGGTGTGCTCGCGGTCTTCCATCCGGACCGGCTCACCGACCAGCTCGACCTCTTCACCAGTCCCGATTTCCACGACATCGTCTATGCCTCGGTGGTGGCGATGCTCGCCTATGCCGGGATCGAGGCGGCCTCCGATCTCGCACCGGACATCAACGTCTCCCGGCGCGATCTCAAGCGCATCGTCTCCGTCGGCGCCCTGGCGGTGCCGCTCGTTTACGCCGGTATGGCCGCGATCGCGCTGATGGCGGTGCCCGTGGTCGCCGGGCCCTCAGGCCCAGAAACCGCGCTGGGCAACGAATTCGTCGAGGCGCCCGTGCTCGGGGTCGTCTCCGCCTATCACCCGCTCTGGGTCTCCGACGCGATGCGCTGGGTGGTTGCCCTCGTTGCCGCACCGGTCCTCTTCTGGGCAGTGACCACGTCGCTGCTCGGCGTCTCCCGCCACATCTACACGCTGGCGATCAACCGCCAGATCCCCAGCTGGCTGGGCAAGCTCAACAGCCGCCACGCGACGCCGCACGTCGCGATCGCGATCTCCGGTGTGATCGCCCTCGGCCTGGTGTTGCCGACCGACGTCAAGATGCTGGCCGGCCTTTACGCCTTCGGCGCGATGCTGGCGATCACGATCGCCCAGGTCTCGATCCTGCGCCTGCGCGTCACCGAGCCAGACCGTCCCCGCCCCTTCCGCGTTCCGCTCGACATCGCCTGGCGCGGCGCTCGCCTGCCGGCGCCGGCCCTCTTCGCCGCGCTGATCAGCGGCCTCGCCTTCGTCAGCGTGCTCGCCTACCACGAGACCGCCCGCTGGGTCGGCCTCGGCTGGATGACCTTCGGCCTGCTCTTCTACGTCGTCTACCGCAAGGTCTTCGAGGGGACGACGCTGACCAAGCGCGTCTCGGTCACCGAGAAGGCGCTGACCAAGCAGGTCCAGGAAGTCGCCTTCCGCAACATCCTCGTGCCCGTCTTCGGCACCAAGCTCGACGACGACATCGTCGCCACCGCCGGCAGGCTGGCGGCGGCCGAGCAGGAGGAGTCCGGAGGCGGAGAGGAGGAAACGCATCTCGCTCTCGTCTACGTGATCGACGTGCCGCTGACGCTGCCGCTCGATGCCCACCTACCGCCCGAAGTGGAGCAGGAGGCCCAACGCGCCCTCAAGCGCGCCAGCGACGTCGCCGAGGAGTACGAGGACGTCAGGGTGACGGTCGAGGTCGTGCGCGCCCGTGGCGTCGGCCCCGGCATCGTCGAGGCGGCCCGTCGCTACCAATCGGAGGCGATCGTGATCGGCGGCGAGCCGCCAACCAAGATCAAGGGCGGCGCAAAGCTCGGCGGCATCGGCGGCGCCAGGCCCGCCGAGATCGGCGCCGCGACCGAGTACGTGCTGAAGAAAGCGCCGTGCCGGGTGCTCCTTACCGCGCCTCCCGAGACGGCGCCGGAGCCGGTCGCAGCGGACTAGACTCACGGCCGTGTTCATCTTGATCGTCGGATGTGGCCGGGTCGGGTCTTCCGTTGCTCGCGCGATGCTGCGCGAGGGCAACGAAGTCTCCTGCCTGGACGAGGACCCGGAGTCCCACGCGCGGCTCGAGGTCGGGCTCGACAAGGGCTGGGAGGACCTCGGCGGCCAGTTCACGGTCGGCGCCGGCCTGGAGACCGACGCGCTGGTCGCGGCGGGGATCGAGCGGGCCGACGCCTTCATCGCCTCCACCGACGGCGACAACACGAACATCGTCATCGCCCAGATCGCCCAGCGCCGCTACGAAGTGCCGACGGTGATCGCCCGCATCCTCGACCCGCTGCGCGCCGAATGGTACGAGCGCCAGGGCATGCACACGGTCTGTCCCACCCGGGTCGCGATCGACATGCTGGAGGGCGCCGTGCGCGAGGGCCTGCCCCGCGGCGCCGGCCCTTCGGACGGCTCGGCGGAAGCCGCGTAGGGAGGGAGGGGCGGGTGTACATCATCGTCGTCGGCGCGGGGAAGGTGGGGTGGAACCTCGCCCGCGAGCTGCTCGAAAAGGAGCACGAGGTGACGGTGATCGAGAGCAACCGGCGCCGCTACCTGACCGTCGAGCAGGAGCTCGAGCACAACGTCTCCTACGGGGACGCCTCCGAGCTATGGGTGCTGGAGCGGGCCGGGATCCAGCGCGCGGACATGGTGATCGCGGTCACCGGCGACGACGAGGACAACATGCTGATCTGCCAGGTCGCGCGCGAGAAGTACGAGGTCGAGCGGATCATCGCCCGCGTCAACAACCCGCGCAACAAGCCGCACTTCGATCTGCTCGGGATCAAGCCGTCGGTCTCGGCGACCGACCTGATCCTGCGCCTGCTCGAGCACGAGGTGCCCGAGTACGGCCTCGTCCACCTGCTCGACCTGCAGGAGGAGCAGCTGGAGATCATCGAGATGTTGCTGGGCAAGGACTCCGGGGTAACCGGCAGGCGTGTCGGCGACCTGGAAATGCCCGAAGGCAGCCTCTTGATCTCGGTGCTGCGCGACGGCAAGGGCTTCGTCCCGGGACCCGACACGGTGCTCGAGGTCGGCGACGAGGTGCTGGCGGTGCTCGACCCGGGCCACGAGGAGCAGCTGAAGGACATGTTCGGCCCCTCCGGTGGCAACGGCTCGGGCAATGGCAGTGGTTGAGCGCCGACAACCTCCCTCGCCCGCGTCTGAGCGCCGCCGACAGACTCCCACCCCCGCATGACCCGCGAGGTCGACTTCCTCCTCATCGGCGGTGGCCTGGCCGCCGCCAACTGCGCGGCCGAGCTGCGCAAGCGCGGCGCCGACGGCTCCGTCCTGCTGGTCGGCCGTGAGCCCGAGCCGCCCTACGAACGCCCGCCGCTCTCCAAGGAGTACCTGCGCGGCGAGGCCGAGCGTGCCGACGCCTACGTCAACCCGCCCTCCTGGTATGAGGAGAACGACGTCGAGCTGCTCAGCGGCACCAACGTGATGTCGCTCGATCCCGAGGCGCGCACGGCGAAGCTGCAAGGAGGCGACGAGGTCAGCTTCGGCAAGGCGCTGATCGCCACCGGGGCGATGGTCAACATCCTCCGCGTCGAGGGCGCCGAGAACGAGGGCATCCACTACCTGCGGGCCTTCGGCAACTCCGACGCGATCCGCGCCGACGCCGAGGCCGCCGAGCACGTCGTCCTGATCGGCGGCAGCTACATCGGCGCCGAGGTCGCGGCCTCGCTGACCGCAAAGGGCACCAAGTGCTCGATCGTGACGATGGAGGACGTGGTGCTTTCGCGCACCTTCGGAGAGGACGCCGGCGGCTGGTTCCACCGGCTGCTCGAGTCCAAGGGCGTGACGATCCACGGCGGCGAGGAGCTCGAGGCCTACGAGGGCGATGGACGGGTCAAGGGCGTGGTGACGAAGAGCGGCCTGGCGATCGAATGCGACGCGGTCGTCGTCGGCGCCGGCGTGCGTCCCGACGCGATGCTCGCCCAGCGCGCCGGCCTCGAGGTCGAGGACGGGATCGTCTGCGACTCCAAGCTGCAGACCTCCGCCGAGGGCATCTACGCCGCCGGCGACTGCTGCTCCTACGAGAGCGTCATCCACGGTCGTCGCCTGCGCGTCGAGCACTGGGACGTGGCGATGCAGCAGGGCGCCCACGCCGCCCGCAACATGCTCGGCGAGGACGCCGACTACGAGGTCGTCCCCTACTTCTTCAGCGACCTCGCCGACTGGGCCAGCCTCGAGTACGTCGGACCCGCCTCCGAGTGGGACGAGGAGATCTGGCGCGGCGACCGCGACAGCGGCGAGTTCTCGGTCTGGTACCTGAAGGACGACCGCGTAGCCGGCGCCCTCAGTGTCGAGCGCTCCGAAGACCTGGCTGAAGCCCGCCGCCTCCTCGCCGACCGCGTCGACGTCTCCGGCGCCAGGGGGCAGATCGCCGATTCCGGTACGGATCTCTCGGCGATCGGCTCCTGACCGCGGTCGAGCCGCCCGTCGGTATTCTTAGCTCTTCGCCTTGCGCCCTGGTGTAATTGGCAACACGCCAGCCTCTGGAGCTGGATTTCGGGGTTCGAGTCCCTGGGGCGCAGTTGGAAACACCTGCTCAGGGCGTCTAATCGCTTTGCTAGCTTCACTCCACTCGTGAGTCCTCGCCGGACATGGATCGTCGTGCTGCCCGTTACCGCCCTGCTGATTGCCGGCTGCGGTGGCGGAGGCGGCGATGAATCGACTGAATCGACCGCCATTACGACGGCAGCTCCGACCGCCCTGACCAAGACCGAGTTGATCGAACAGGGCGACGGGATCTGCGCCGAGGTAAACGCTGCTGTCGGCACAGTCGGGACGAGCAGCGCCGAAACCGGCAGCCCCGCGGGTCAAGCCACCGATCTCTACAGCGGCATGATCGACAGCCTGAAGAACCTCGGCACGCCCCAGGAAACGGACGGCTACGCCGAATTCTCCACCGCCGCCGACGAACTGGCCACGGCCGAGAACGAAGTCAAACTCGCCTCCGAGCGCGGCGACACCGGCGGCCTCGAAGCCGCCGAATCGAACGCATCTTCGGCGCTCACCTCCTTCCAGAACGCGGCGAGCGAATACGGCTTCGAAGCCTGCAGCGAAGGCCCGAGCGCACCGGTAACCGCGGCACCGAGCGGGGAAGCCGGCGGAGCGGAAGCGGGCGAAGCGCTGGAAGAAGAAGCGGCGCCTGAAGCGATCGAACCCGAAGCAGAAGCCGAACCGGCGCCCGAAGTCGCCCCCGAAACCGGCGGCGCCGGGGGTACAGCCGAAGGCGGCGGCGCCGGGGGCGCCCCAGAAGGCGGCGGAACAGGCGGCGGCAGCTCCGGCGGCATCGGCCCCGGCTAGGAGCCAACCCAGAACGAGACGCGGATTTCCCATGCCATACATGGAAAATCGACGTTTCGTTCCGACTCAGGCCGCTGAGGACTCTTCCCAGGCGCCGTAGAGGCGCGAGTAGGGGCCGCCCGCTTCGATCAGCTCGTCGTGCGTGCCTGCCTCGGCGATGCGGCCGCCTTCCAGCACGATGATCTTGCCGGCGCGGCGGATCGTCGAGAGGCGGTGGGCGATCACGATCGCCGTGCGGCCGGCGAGCAGCCGCTCCAGGCCTTTCTCGATCGTTTTCTCGGTGCGCACGTCGACATTCGACGTCGCCTCGTCGAGAATTAGGATGCGCGGCTCGGCAAGGAGGGCGCGAGCGAAGGCAACGAGCTGGCGCTGGCCCGCCGAGAGCTGCACTCCGCGCTCACCGACCTCCGTCTCGATTCCTTCGGGCAGGGCGGCGATGAACTCCGTCGCGCCGACGGCTGCCGCCGCGTCTTCGATCTCCTCCAGCGTTGCCTCGGGTCGCCCGAAGGCGATGTTCTCACGCACACTCCCAGAGAAGAGGAATCCCTCCTGCGGGACGATGCCGAGCTGGCGCCGCAACGCCAGCTGTTGCACCCCCGTTAGGTCGTGCCCATCGACGAGCACACGACCGCGCTGCGGGTCGTAGAAGCGCGCGACCAGCTTGGCGAAGGTTGACTTGCCCGCTCCCGTCGCTCCGACCAAAGCCAGCGTCTGCCCCGGCGGTACGTGCAAGTCAACGTCCTCCATCGCCCAATTGACCCCCTCACCGCCGTCATTCGACGGTTGACTTCGCACTTTTCCGCGACTATCGCGGTTAAGTGCGAAGTCAGCGTTCGAGGCGTCCTCTGCGTAGGAGAACCAGACGTCCTGCATCTCGATCTCGCCTCGCAGGGTGCCCGGGTCTATCGCGCCGGGGGCGTCGACCATGTCGGGCGCCGTATCGAGCAGGTCGAAGATCTTGTCCAGCGCCGCCATCCCCTGCTGGTAGGTCGTGTAGAGCTGGGAGAGCTGCTGGATCGGTTCGAAGAAGACCTGCAGGTAGCCGACGAAGGCGATGATCGTGCCGATCTGGATCGCGTGGTCGATTGCCTGGGTGCCCCCGTAGAGCAGGATCGCCGCGGTGCCGACCGAGGCGAGCAGTTCGACCCCCGGGAAATAGGAGGCGTTGAGGAAGACCGTCCTCATGTTCGCCTCGCGGTTCGCTTCGTTCAGCTCGGTCATAGCCGCCGTGTGCCGCGGCTCCTGGCCGAAGCTGCGCACGACCCGCACCCCGCTCAGCGTCTCCTGCAGATAGCCGGTGATCGCCGCGATCCGCTCCCGGGTCGCCCGGTAGGCGCCGTGGGAGACGATCCGGAAGACGATGCTGGCGGCCGCGATCAGCGGGAAGGTGATGAAGGTGACCAGGGCCAGCTTGACGTCGAGCGCCAGCATGATCACGACCACCCCGATCAGCGTCAGCACGCTCGAGAACATCGTCACGACGCCGTCGGTGACGAGCTGGTTGAGTGCCTCGATGTCGTTGGTCATGCGGCTGATCAAGACGCCGGGACTGCGGCGGGTGAAGAAGCCGATCGACATCGTCTGCAGGTGGGAGAAGACCCGCTCGCGCAGATCCTGGAGGGCCCGCGTGCCGACCCAGCCGACCAGGTAGGTCTGCAGGTAGGTGGCCGCGGCGTAAAGGATGGCGACGAAGACGAAGGCGGCGACGATCCAGTCGAGCGCGGCGACGTCGCCGGCGACGATGCCGGAATCGACCGCCTTGCCGGCAAGGTAGGGAGGGGCGAGGGCGGCGCCGGTCGCCACCAGCAGCGCCAGGAACATCAGCACGACCTTGCCGCGGTAGGGCCGCAGCAGCCCGATCATCCAGCGCACCTTGCGGGCGCGCTGGTCCTGTCCGCGCACCAGCTTCCAGAGCGCGGCGAAGAGCAGCGCGATGTTGCGGAAGCGGCTGCGCTCGGCTGTCATGACAATGCCTCGCGCCCAAATCGCCACGGATTCGAACACCCGGAAGTCACCGTGACGATTTGGGCGCTCACAGCCGCGCCATCTCCTGGCGCTGCTCGAGGTCGCGCTGCAGGAAGACCGAGTCGGCGAGGCCGTGCTCGGCGATCTCGCGGTAGAAGCCGCAGCCTTCGAGCAGCTCGGCGTGGGTGCCGCGGTCGACGATCCGGCCACCGTCCATCACGATCACCTCGTCGGCCAGCGAGACCGTCGAGAGGCGGTGGGCGATGATGAACGTCGTGCGTCCGGCCATCGCCTCGCGTAGCCCGGTCTTGATCGCGGCCTCCGTGGTCGCGTCGACCGAGGAGGTGGCGTCGTCGAGGATCAGGATGCGGGGATCGGCCAGCAGGGCCCGGGCTATCGCCACCCGCTGGCGCTGGCCGCCTGAGAGAGTCAGGCCGCGCTCGCCGACGACCGTGTCGTATCCGGCCGGCAGATCCTCGATGAACTCGGCGGCCTGAGCCCGCCGGGCGGCCGCTTCGATCTCCTCGCGGCTCGCCTCCGAGTCGGGGTAGGCGATGTTCTCGGCGACGCTGGCGCTGAAGAGGAAGCTCTCGTCGCCGACGAAGGCGATCTCGGAGCGCAGCGATGCGACCTCGACCGAGCGCACGTCTGCGTTGTCGACCAGCACCGATCCCTCGCTCGGGTCATAGAGCCGCGCGATCAGCGCCACGAGGCTGGTCTTTCCCGACCCCGACGGCCCGACCAGCGCCACGGTCCGCCCGGCCGCGACCTCAAAGTCGATCTCGGTCAGCGCCGCATCGGATTTTGGCCCCACTCCAGTGTGGTCGATGTCGGATGCGTCGGCGCGGACGCCGTCGTAGCGCAGTGTCACGTCCTTCATCTGCACGCGGCCGCCGCCTTCGGGCAGTGGCGGCGCATCCGGCGGGCTCTCGATCTGCGGTTCGCGATCGAGGATCTCGAACAGCCGGTTGCCGGAGGCGATCGCGCGCTGCGCCATCCCCATCGCCACCCCCAGCATCCGCATCGGGCCGGCCAGGATCACCAGGTATGTGTAGAAGGCGGTGAAATCGCCGAGGCTGAGGCTGCCGTTGATCACCTCGCGCCCGCCGATCAGCAGCACGAGCGCGATCCCCATCTGCGGCAGCAGCCCGATCAGCGGCGAGAAGAAGGCCTGCAGCTTGGTCGAGTAGATGCTCTGGTCGAAGACCCGGGTGACCGCCCGCTGGAAGCGGTGCAGCTGGTATTCCTCCCGCGCGAAGGCCTTGACGATGCGGATCCCGGAGATGTTCTCCTCGGCCTCCGCGGTCAGCTCGGCGATCCGCTGCTGCACCTCCTGCACGGCCGGCCGCGAGACGCGGTTGTAGCGCGAGGCGGTGAAGACGATCAGGGGGGCGGGGATCAGCGCGATCAGCGCCAGCACCGGGTTGATCGCGACCATCACCACCGTGACCAGGGTGATCGTCAGCAGGTTCTGGGTGATGAAGATCAGCCCGTAGCCGAGGAAGAAGCGGATCGACTGCAGGTCCACCGTCGCCCGCGACATCAACTGCCCGGTCTGCTGGGAGTCGAAGAAGCCAAGCTCGAGCCGCTGCAGGTGGGCGTAGAAGAGCTGGCGCAGGTCGAATTCGACTGCCAGCGACACCTTGCCGGCGACGAGGCGGCGCACGACGGTCAGCCCGAGGCGCAGGATCCCGGCCCCGACGATCGCCAATGCCAGCGGCAGCAGATCAGGCTGGTCGCCGTCCTGGATCGCGTTGACGGCGCGCCCGATCAGCCATGGGATCAGCACCGTCATCCCCATCGCCGCCCAGGCAAATGCCAGGGAACCCCAGAGCTGGCGGCGATATGGCCGCAGGAAACCCATCAAGCGTCGGTAGGTACGCACGGCACTCCACTATACAAAGTGAAGTATTGGCCGATATCGGGCGGCCCCTCCTCCGCTCCCGCGCGGTCGCGCTAATGGACACCGGCGATCTCACGCCCGCGCTCCCGCGTCCGGGGGCGCCTTAGTCGAACGCGGCGGCCTTGGCGCTGGGCACCTTGCCGTTCGTGCACTTGGGGCCGTGGCCGGGCTTGGGCAGGATCTGGAAGTTGGTTACGGCGTGGAAGGGCGTGGTCGAGCCGTCGTTTTGGGCGAGGGTGATCACGAGCCGGTAGAAGCCAGGGGGGAGGCCGTGGTAGTAGATCTCCGGCCGGGTCGCGGGCGAGTAGCTGCCGGCGGAGCCGATCCGCTCGGCGAGGACGCCGTTGGGACCGGAATATTCGGCGAAGTCGAAGGAGCGGCCGACGAGCCGGCCGTTGCCGAAGGGGCTGTCGATCGCCCGCTGCAGCTTGACCGGGTCGACGCAGTCGGGCACGCGGTTGAGGCCGAAGCGAATGTGGCCCTCGTGCAGCTGCGGTTCGCCGCCGAAGTGGAGCGGCGCGAGCTGGAAGTTGTGGACCTTGACCTTGACGACCACGGCGTGGCTCGTCTGGCGGGCGCCGCTGCGCGGCGAGATCACCTCGACGCTGGGCTCACCGGGGACGCCGGCCGCCTCGGCCTGAGCACGGCTGTCCTGCTTGCCGCCGCCCAGCGCCAGCACCGCCGCGATCGTGATCGCGGCCGCCACGGCAACGACGGCGATTGCGGCTCGAGTGCTCACGTTTGCGGAACCTTAAGTGAGCCCGAGGATCGCCGTGCGGTCGTACTTTCCGCCGGTATGCGAAGGGAAAGGCGACCGCACGTCTAACGTTCAGTCCTTGATTCGACGCGCAGGCATCGCCGCCGCGGCCGCATTCGCCCTCCTCCTACTCGCCGCTCCGGCCGCGCCCGGCGCCGGCGCCGCCGATCGCGTGCACGTCTTCGCCGGTACCAGGCCCGGCCACGACACCTTCGGCGGCGGCCACAACTTCCCCGGCGCGGCCGCGCCGTTCGGCATGGTCCAGTGGAGTCCCGACACGACGCCCGCCGATCGCAATGGCCGCGGCGGCTACGACTACCGGGACTCTCACCTCAAGGGCTTCAGCCTCACCCATCTCGCTGGCGCCGGCTGCGCCCTCTACGGCGACTTTCCCTTCCTGCCGACGACCGCACCGCTTGACGCTTCCCCCGCTGCGGGCGACTCTCGGCTCGCCGGGCAATTCCAGCCCGGCTTCTCGCATGCGCACGAGAGCGGCCGCCCCGGCTACTACTCGGTGCGGCTCAATCCCGTCCGCGGAGGCTCGATCGACGCGGAGCTGACGGCGACGACCCGCACCGGGATGGCGCGCTTCACCTTCCCCCGGGGACCGCATTCCAGCGTCCTCGTCAACGCGGGTGGCAGTGCCCAGCCCAACGACTTCGCGGCTGTGCAGGTCGATCCGGCCCGTCACGAGATCGACGCCACCGCCTCGAGCGGTCTCTTCTGCGGTCAGCGCCCCCGCTACCGCGTCTACATCGCGGCGATCTTCGCCAGGCCGTTCGAGAGTTTCGGCACCTGGGAAGGGAGCGAGGCGCTCCCGGAGTCCACCGCGGCAAGCGATAGCCAGGCGCCGCCGGCCAACCCGAAGACCAGCGCCGACGCCGGCGCATACGCCACCTTCGACACCCGCCACAACCGCACCGTCGCCGTGCGCGTCGGCGTCTCCTTCGTCAGCGTCGAGGCCGCCCGCGCCAACCTCGCCGCCGAAAACCCCGGCCTTGGCTTCGGTGCGATTGCAAAGCGCACTGAGGGCGCGTGGAACAAATGGCTGGGGCGGATCCGCGTCGGCGACGGACCGCACAGGGTCCTCGACACCTTCTACACGGCGCTCTACCACGCCGGCCTGGCGCCGCGAACCTTCAGCGACGTCGGCGGCGCCTACATCGGCATGGACGGATTGCCGCACCGGGCCGAGGGCCGCGTCCAGTACGCCGACTTCTCGGGCTGGGACACCTACCGCACGCAGATCCAGTTGCTCTCGATCCTGGCGCCACGACGAGCGAGCGAGATGATCCGCTCGCTGCTCGCCGATGCCGCCGAGAGCGGCTGCCTGCCCCGCTGGTCCTACGCCAACGGCCAGAGCATGACGATGGTCGGCGACTCCGCCGATCCCCTGATCGCTTCCGCCGCTGTCTTCGGCGCCACCGCCTTCGATCGCCATGCCGCCCTCGCGGCGATGCTGCGTGGCGCCGACGAACCCTGCCGCAGCGCCAACGGCGAATATCTCGAGCGCCAGGGTCTCGCCCCTTACCTGGCTCGCGGCTATGTCCCCTATGACCTCGACACCAACGTCCGCAACGCCAACTCGATCTACGGCAGCCCCGACGACGTCTGGGGCTCAGCCGCCACCTCGCTCGAGTACGCGCTCGACGATTTCGCGATCGCCCAGTTCGCCGGTCGCGCCCTACACGACCGCCCGACCTACCACCGCTTCATGCAGCGTTCAGGTAACTGGCGCAAGCTCTTCAACCGAGACAGCGGCCTGATCGAGCCGCGTTACGAAAATGGCGCCTTCCCGGCCAACTACGACAACCTGCGCGGCGGCGGCTTCGTCGAGGGCAACTCCGCCCAGTACAGCTGGACGGCGCCGCACGATCCGGCCGGCCTCTTCCGGGCGATGGGAGGCCGGATGAAGGCAGCCGCGCGTCTCGGTCACTTCCTGCGCAAGCTCAACGGCGGCCCCGGCGGCACCCACACCGACCACGCCCTGCTCGGCAACGAGCCGACGCTGCACGTGCCCTGGCTCTATGACTGGGCAGGACGCCCCTACCGCACCCAGGCAGCGGTTCGCCGCGCCCTGCGCCTCTACAGCACCGCTCCCGCCGGGTATCCCGGCAACGACGATCTCGGCACGCTCTCCTCCTGGTACGTCTTCGGCGCCCTCGGCCTCTACCCGGCGGTGCCGGGCGTGGGCGTACTGGCGATCGGCAGCCCGCTGTTCGGGCATGCTTCCATTGCCCTGGCTCACCACCGCAGGCTGACGATCTCGGCCGAGGCCCGGGTGACCCGTGGTCGTGGCAAGGGCCGGCACACCGTCGCCCTCAGCCCGACCCGTGCTCCCTATATAGGGGGACTCCGCTTCAACGGCCACCCCCATAGCCGGCCCTGGACCACCTGGTGCGAGCTGGCCCGCGGCGGGCGACTCGCCTTCCAGCTTTCACCTCATCCCTCTCGCCGCTGGGGCAGCTCCGCTGCCGCCGCGCCACCCTCGTTCGGCCCGGGCCGAACGATGCCGAAGGACGCCTGTACCCCTTGACCCTCTCGCCGACTCGCACCGGCGCCCTCTGGGTGCTGGCTTTGCTCACCGCGCTCGGAGCGGCGATGCGTTTCGCCAGCCTCGACGTGCAGAGCTTCCACCACGACGAGGTGATCACCGCCGCCCGGGTCATCCCCGGCAGCTTCGGCGACATGCTGCACGCGGTAAAGGCCAGCGAGTCGAACCCGCCTCTCTACTACGTGCTCGCCTGGGGCTGGGCCAAGGCGTTCGGCGCCCACGAGGTCGGGCTGCGCTCACTCTCCGCTCTCTTCGGCGTGGCGACCGTGCCGCTCGCCTATTGCATCGGAGCCGAGCTGTCGAGCAGGCGTGCGGGCCTGATCGCCGCCGCCCTGGTCGCGGTCAGCCCGATGCTGATCTGGTACTCGCAGGAGGCCCGCTCTTACGCGATCCTCGTCTTCTTCTGCGCCGCCTCGCTGCTCTTCTTCGCCCGGGCGCTGCGCACTCGCAGTGGGCGCGACCTGGCACTTTGGGCGCTCGCCTCCGCGCTGGCGCTCTGTAGTCACTACTTCGCGGTCTTCGCAGTCGCGATCGAGGCGCTCTGGCTGCTGATCGCGCTGCGCCACCGCTGGCGGGTCGTGCTGCCGGCGGCCGCGGCCGTCGCCGCGACAGGCCTCGCCCTGATCCCGCTGATCTCGGCGCAGGTCAATCCGACCCATATCGGCTGGATCGAAGAAAGCCTGCTCTCGACCCGCTTCTTCGAGGCCGGCGTCAGCTTCCTGGTCGGTGAGACGGGCCACGTGATCGCCGAGCCGCCGCGGGAGCGCTACGCCATCTTGCCCCTGCTGATGATTGGAGCCGCGCTGCTCCTGGTCGCCGTGCGTGGCAGCCGCCGCGAGCGGCGCGGAGCGCTGCTCAGCCTGGTCGTCGGCCTCGGCGTCGCGATCCTGGCGCTCCTTGCCGCCCTCCTCGGCAAGGACTACGTGGTCGAGCGCAACCTGCTGCCGACTCTCGTCCCGCTCGGCGTCGCCGCGGCGATCGGCTTCGGCGCCGATCGCGCCCGCCGCCTCGGCCTCCTGCTCGCCCTCGCCCTCTGCGCCTACTTGATTGCCTTCGACGTCCACGTCGCCCGAACACCGAACCTGCAACGCCCCGACTTCAGGGGGATCGTCGAAGAGCTCGGCCCACCCCGCGTGCCCCGCGCGATTGTCACCTGGAAGCTCGCCGCCGATCCCGTGCGCTTCTACTTGCACGACGAGGCAGAGCGCATATACAGCGGCGATTGGCCGATGCGTGAGATCGACGTGATCAGCAAGTCGCTGGAAGGACGCGCCGTAACCGGCGTGCCGAAAGCTTTCCACCCCATCGCGCGGGTAAGGTTCGAGCGCCTCACCTTGACCCGCTACATGTCCAATCGCGTCCGTGAAATCCCCTTCTACGTGCTGCACCAGGTGCACACCGGCTTCGGCTTCAACGCCGTAGTGGTCGACGGTCAGCCCCCTAAGCGTCCGTGAGCGCCAGCGAATTCGCTGATCGGCTCGGTGCTGCCGCGCGTCGCCCGGCGAGCTGGTGGCAGCTGCTCAGATTCGGCCTGGTCGGCGTCTCCGGCTACCTCGTCAACCTCGGCGTCTTCGCCTTGCTGAGCGGCAGCCTCGGCGTCCATCATCTGATCGCCGCGATCGGCGCCTTCTGCGTCGCCGTCTCCTCAAACTTCTTCTGGAATCGGCACTGGACCTTTGCCGCCGGCGACGGCCACGCCGGCTTCCAGGCGGCCCGCTTCTTCGCCGTCAGCGTCGCCGCGCTGCTGATCAACCTCGCTGTGCTCGAGGCGCTGGTGCGGGGGACGTCGATGGACGACCTTGCCGCTCAGGCGATCGCCGTCGCCGTGGCGATGCCCTTCAACTTCCTCGGCAACAAGCTCTGGACATTCGCCTAGCCGCGAATCGGTACCGCGCGGTCTCCAGGTCGCTAATATTCCTGAGCAATGGGGGAGGCCAGCGCAACCGAGATTCCGCAGGATTGGTATCGCTCGGCGTTCCCGCCCGAGGAGACGCTGAAGCGCCCCTGGGCGGACCGCACCGGCGCCGAAGTAGACAGGGCCCTGGCCATGCTGGGAGCCCGCGGCGGCGAGCGCGTGCTCGACATGGCCTGCGGCACCGGCCGGCACTCCCATGAGCTCGCGCGTCGGGGTTTCGACGTGGTCGGCGTCGATATCTCGCCTGACCTGCTCACGATCGCCGAGGCGGACGCGGAGGCCGAGTCGCTCTCCGTCTCTTTCGTCGCCGCCGACCTGCGCGAGCTCGGCTTCGAGGAAGAATTCGATCTCGTCCTCAACCTCAACGACGGGGCGATCGGATATTTCGAGACCGAGGAGGAGAACCACCGCACCTTCGAGGTGATCGCCGCGGCCCTGCGCCCCGGCGGCGGCAACCTGCTGCAGCTCCCCAACGTCCTCTACGCGGAGACCCACCTACCGCAGAAAACCTGGATCGCGGGGGAGGGGATGGTCGAACTGATCGACCATCGCTGGGAACCCCGCACGCGGTACTTAGAAGGATCGACGATGCCGATCCTGGTCGGCGAGGTGTTCGCCGGCGTCTCTCCGATCCCCTTCCGGCAACGGCTCTACTCGGTCGAGGAGATGACGGAGATCTACGGCTCCGTGGGCATGGAATTCGCTGGCGCCTTCCGCGGCACCGGCAAGCCGCGACCGCCGAAGGACAGCCAGTTCGAGGTCTTCTTCGCGGGTCGCAAGCCCGCCTAGGGCGCTACCAGTCGCCCTCCAGCCAGCGCATCAGCTCCGGCATGCGCCCGCGCAGGTCCGGCTCCGTGGAGGCAAGCTCGGTGCTGGCGAGCTGTATCGCCCCGCCGAGCGCGAGCGTCGCTTTGTGCGGAGTCAGTGGCAGGCCTTGCTCGAGCCCTTCCAACGCTCCCGTGTCACCCCGCAATGCCCACAGCGCCTCACGCGTCTTGTCGGGATCCTGCTCGGCGATCTCGACGATCCGCATAACTGCCTTGTGCACCTCGTCGCCGGTGGAGGCATCGGTGGCCGCCCCGACCACCTGATCCACCAGCCGGTCGTCCAATCGCCCGTCGAGGACTGCGGCGAGTTCTCTACCCTCTGTCACTGGGACCTCCCTCTTAGGCCTCGGCCTGTCCCCAGTTCTCGCGTCAGCAGCCCCGAGAACAAGCGTTACAGATTTCAGTGTAGATGTTCACTAGGACCATAATCATCTGCGCGCCAATGGTCAAATATTCTCGCGCTTTTCGCGAGTAAGGTCAACGGTCCTCGGAAGGCAAGTCGAATGAGCACCGCGAAACCGAAATACGACGCTGCCAAGGTTGAGGCAGGCCGCCAGGCCGCCTGGGCAGAGCGCGACGCTTTTACGACCCCGCCGCCCACCGACGGAGCAAGCTCCGTGTACATCAAGCCCTCGAGCCCCTTCACCTCGGGCAAACTCCACATGGGCCACGTCCGCGACTACTCGATCGGCGACGCCTACGCCCGCTTCCGCCGCGCTCGCGGCGACGACGTCCTCTTCGGTTTCGGCTTCGACGCTTTCGGCCTGCCCGCGGAGATGGCGGCTATCGAGCGCAAGATCCCTCCGGCCGACTGGGTCGAGAGCTGCGGCGAGCGGATGCTCGAGCAGATGCGGCGGCTCGGCTTCTCCTTCGACTACGAGCGCGCCTTCTACAGCTCCGACGAGGGCCAGTACCGCTGGTCGCAGTGGCTCTTCCTGACCCTGCTCGAGGCCGGCTTGATCTACCGCGACGACACCACGGTCGACTGGTGCGATCACTGTCGCACCACCCTTGCGGCACTTCAGGTCGAGGACGGACGCTGCTGGCGCTGCCACAACGAGGTGCGCCTAATCCGCCGCCCCACCTGGTTCCTGCGCATTACGCCGTACTTGGAGGAGAACGACGCCCGCCTCTCCGAGCTGGTCGATTGGGATGAGATCTCGCTCTCGACCCAGCGCTACATCCTCGGTCGCAGCGACGGGGTGGAGGTTGACCTGGCCGGCCCAGAGGGGTCGCAGCTCACCACCTTCACACCTCATCCTGACTCGGTGGCGCAGGCGAGCTTCGTGCTGCTCTCGCCACGTCATCCCGAGCTCGGGCAGTGGACGGGCAGCGATCCAACCGTGCGCGAGCAGCTCGACGAGCTGCGCTCGGGGGGTTGGGAGCGCAGCGCCCGCGACGCCAAGTCGGTGCCGCTGGTCGACACCGGCATCGCGGCGATCCCGCCCTGGAGCGATCGGCCGTTGCCCGTGGTCGTCTCGCCGCTGGTCGATGCCCGCTACGGCCCGACCGCCGCCCTGGGGATCCCGGGGGTCGACGAGGCCGACGCTGCGCTCGCTGCTCGACTGCCGCGCCTGGCCGAGGCCGCGGCCTCGGCGGACGGCGCCAGCGTGCCCGAGGTGCGCCCCGCGGTCCGCTATCGCGCCGCCGACTTCTCGATCTCCCGCCAGCGCTTCTGGGGGACGCCGATCCCGATCGTTCACTGTGAGAGCTGCGGGGCGGTCCCCGTCCCCGAGTCCGATCTGCCGGTGGTGCTGCCCCGCGACATCGAGCCGACGGGGGAGGGCAACCCGCTGGCCGAGCGCGCCGAGTTCGTCGAGGTCGCCTGTCCGCGCTGCGGGGAGCCGGGCCGTCGCGAGACCGACACGCTCGACTGTCACTTCGACGCTCTCTGGCTCTGGGTGCCCTCGGCCGTGCCGCCCGAGGCGCGCGCCGAGCGGATGTTCACCCACCCCGACCTGCGCCGCTGGCTGCCCTCCGAGCGCCTCGTCGCCGGCGCCGATTCCGGTGGCTTCGTCTTCGACCAGCGCGTCGTCACCAAGGCGCTGCGCGACATCGGGCCGTTCGCCTTCCTCGAGAACGGCGAGCCCTTCTCCGGCTGTCTCTTCCACGAGATGGTGATCGCCGACGGCCGCAAGATGAGCAAGCACCTCGGCAACGTGGTCGACCCCGATGAGCTCGTGGAGCGCTACGGCGCCGACACCGTCCGCCTCGCCGTCCTCTACGCCGCCGGGCCGGCCAAGACGCTCAACTGGAACGACGGCGCGCTGCGCTTCGCGGCCCGCTTCCTGCACAACCTCTGGATCTACTCGCAGGATCGCCTCGCCGGGCTGGAGGCGACCGCCGAGGACCCGGAGGCGGCCGCCGACACGGAGTTCCTGCGCGAGCGCCTCTGCAAGTGGTGCGACAACGGCCTGAGCCGCATCACCGCGGACCTGGAGGAGCTGCAGATGCACAAGGCGGTGCGCAACATCACACGGCTCTTCGAGCGCATCCAGGATTTCGAGAAGCGCGTGGTCAAGCGCCGCGGCGCGCTCAGTCGCGCCGATGCCGAGGCCCAGGTCGCGGCGCTGGTGCTGCTCGCGCGCACCCTCGCTCCCTTCGCGCCGCATGCCGCCGAGGCGCTGTTGCTGGCGGCGGGACACGAGGATGGCCCCGGCCTGCCGGGCGCCTGGCCGAAGCGCCTCGTGCTCGGCGACGTCCCGGCCAGCGCTGCCGCGGGATCCTGACCTTCCTGGACACTCAAATTTATCCAGAAAAACTTGACTGTTCCGGTGTAGGACCCATATAGTCGAAGGGTGGCAGCCGAAGGCAGCTTGCCGTTTGACGCGGTTGCCCTCGACGAGGCCGAGAAGCGGTTCTGGAGGGGACTTTGGGACACGGCCTGCGAGGATGCCGTAGTCGATTTGGGGATCGACATGGTGCAGTTCGGTCCGCTCGAGGCTGCCGTCGTGGTCGAGGAAGCGGCCGAGCCGGCGCTCAACTTCATCCTCGGAGCGGGTGCGCCAGGCGCGCTCGAGAACGGCTATCTGCCGGCCGCGGTGAAGTGGATGGAGCGCCATGACGTCGACTTCCGGATTCCCCTTACGCCAGGCCTGCCGGAGCAGGAGGCGGCTGAACGCTGGTTGCAGCGCCACCACTACCGCCTCCTGGACGGGCCGATGAAGATGCTGCGCCGCGGCTCGCCCCCGCAATTCCAGGCTCCCCCCGGAATCGACATCTACGAGCGGGTCGATCCCTGGGAAGACGAAGGGTTTGGCGATCCCCTGGCCGAGAGCCTCGGCTTTGCCAGCTGGGCGGCGACCTTCTTCCTCGATTTGCCCGGTACCTCGGACTGGCGCTGCTACTGCGCTGTCGACGGCGACGAGCCGCTGGCCTACGTGGCGATGCACCTTCACCGGGGCATCGCCGTGCTGGTGCTCGCCTCGCGCTTGGTGGGGGAGCGCGATGGCCTCGGCCAGGCAGCCGTGCTCCATCGCTGTATCGCCGATGCGGCGGCCGCCGGCTGTCAGACCATGGCCGTCGCCGAGGCCGGCTGCGAGCCGGCGGTCGCCGACCGCGAAGCCCTTCTGCGCGCCGGATTTCAGGACGCCGTGCGTACCTACACCTGGCAGTCGCGCGCTCGCGTGCCGATGTAATCGCATTCGTTTGCGCCGGTCTTGGACATTTGCACAAAAAACCCTTGACCAGTCCAACGCCATCTGTTATACGTACTCCTGCTGACGACCAAGCGCCAAGTGGAGAGGTGGGGACCCAGTCGGGCGACTCGCCTTGCGATGGCAAAGGAGTGACCAGTCATGAGTCGAGTTGTTGGCCGAATCAGGAGTACTAGGGAGGCGACAGCGTCGTGGGCATTGCCCCACCTCCAGCTCGCGGCGTTGCCCGGTACCAGCGGCCACATCGCCCTCCCGCCTCTGGCAGCAGCCTGGCCCCCGGAGAGGGGGGGCGGCCATGTAAATGGGCCAAGGCGCTCGTGAGGCGTGACGGTTGGGAAACCGGTCACGCCGGACAGTCGCGCCGGGGAGCGCAGTCACAGGCCCCGACGCAGCCGTAGCTCAGGCCAGAGCCCAGATAGCGCTGGTCGGAGGTTGGGCCCGCCCCGCGGAAGCTGACACCGCCGGGGCGGGCCCACTTCTTTTGCGGCCTTTCCCGGGGCCGGGGGCAATGCACAAAGAAGCTTGATCGATGTGCCTCCCCCTGCTATACCAATCTGCCTATGGGAGACGGGGATGGAGGAGGGTCGAGCGACGGTGCCGCAAGGCGCCCAGTACCCTGCTCGGAGGAGATCCGATGCTGAGCTCTGAGGACCGCACCCGCTCCTGCGCGACCGAACTGGTCTGCCGCGACTGCGGTCGCCGCCTGCCGCTGCTCGATACGACCTCGAAGTGCCTCGGCTGCGGCAACGGCCTCGACATCGACTACGACTACGAGCTGGCGAAAGCGCGGCTGGCGGAATACCCGACGGCCGAGCGCCCGATCAACATCTGGCGCTTCGAGGAGCTGCTGCCGATCGTCGACGCGAAGGCCCAGGCGCGGGTCGGCTTCTACAGCGGTCGCACGCCGCTGATACACGCCGACCGGCTTGGCGCCGAGCTCGGCCTCAAGAAGCTCTACCTGAAGGACGACAGCACCTCCCGGCCCAGCCTCTCCTACAAGGACCGCGTCGTCTCGATGGCCATCGCCCGTCTGCTGGAGCTGGGCAAAGAGGAGATCGGCTGCGTCTCGACCGGCAACGTCGGCACCGCCGTTGCCTCGCTGGCGGCCAAGGCCGGCGTCACCGCCTACGTCTTCTACCCGTCGAACATGGAGCGCGGCAAGGCGCGGGCCTGCCGGGCGCTGGGCGCCGCCGTCTGCCAGCTCGACGGCAACTACGACGAAGCCAACCGCGCCTGTCGCGAGCTGGCCCTGGCCAGCGGCATCCAGTTCGCCAACATCACCCTGCGGCCGTTCTACGCCGAGGGGGCGAAGACGGTCGCCTACGAGGTCGTCGAGCAGCTCGAGTGGGACGCGCCCGATCACTTCGTCATCCCCGCCGCCGGTGGCACGCTCTCCTCGCGGGTGCACAAGGGTCTCAATGAGATGGAGATGGTCGGCCTGGCGGAGACCTCGGGAACCAAGATCAACGTCGCCCAGGCCGAGGGGTGCAGCCCGATCGCGACCGCGATCCTCGACGGCTCAGGCAAGGTCGAGCCGCAGTCCCCGCACACCGCGGCGCACTCGATCGCGATCGGCGCCCCGGGCGACGGATCACTCGTGGTCGACGCGGTGATGTCGCGTGGCGGCTCGGCCGCTGCGGTGGCCGACACCGAGATCTTCGAGGCTATCGACCTGCTCGGTGCTACCGAGGGCATCCTCACCGAGCCCGCCGGCGGCACCACCGTGGCCTCGACGATCAAGCTCGCCAACGAAGGCAAGCTCGGCCCCGATGACACAGTGGTCGCGATCATCAGCGGCAACGGCTACAAGACCCTCGACGAGCACCCCGACAAGCCCTGGGCCGAAATGGTCTCCTGCGACGTCGACTCGATGAACGAGATGCTCCAAGAGTTCCGCCAGCACGGCGTCGGCGCCACGCTCAGCTGAGCACGCTTACGGCATCGGCAAGAGCCCTCTCCTTTTCGTGCTCTTAGTCACTGATTGACTAGTCAGTCAATGGTTATAGTGCCCGTCGATGGCATCCGCCAACGGCAAGGTCGTCCCGGCCGACTTCCCGCCCCCGGTCAAGCCGACCGAGGAGTTCGTCAAGCGCGGACTCGACGCCGCGGACGAGCGAATTGAGATCGGCGTCGCGATCGTCGGTGGCGGCACCGCCGGGCTGGCCTGCGCCAATCGCCTGCTGCAGCTGCTCGGCGAGGACCCGGAGACGATGGAGAGGCTCGGCGAGGTGCCCGTCGCGGTGATCGAGAAGGCGAAGACCTGCGGTGGCCACAACCTCTCCGGCGCCGTGATGCGCCCCGGCCCGCTGCAGGAGCTCTTTCCGGATCTGAGCCGCGAGCAGTGGCGCCAGGAGGGCTTCGCCTTCGGCGAGGTGAAGAAGGAGGCGATCTACGCCCTGCCCAACGGCAAGACGAAGATCCGAATCCCGCCACCGCCCCCGCAGCGCAACCACGGCAACGAGGTCATCTCGGTCGCGGCCCTCTGCCGCTACATGCAGGCCCAGGCCGAGGAGAACGGCGCCTACCTGCTAACTGAGACGGCGGCGACACAGCTGATCGTCGAGGACGGCGCCGTGCTCGGCGTGCGCTCCGGGGACAAGGGCCGCGGCAAAGAGGGCGAGGAGCTCGGCAACTTCGAGCCCGGCACCGACATCGCCGCCAAGGCGACGGTGCTGGCCGAGGGCTGCTGGGGCCACCTGACCGATGCCGCGGTGCGCGAGTTCGGGCTCGACGAGGGCCGCGAACAGCAGGTCTGGGAGCTCGGCGTCAAGGAGGTCTGGAAGGTCGCCAAGCCGCTTGACCGGGTGATCCACACGATCGCCGGCTGGCCGCTGAAGATCTCGGCCAAGTACCACCAGATCGGCGGCAGCTGGATCTACCCGATGAAGGATGAGAAGAGCGGGGAGGACCTGGTCTCGATCGGCTTCGTCCTCGACCTCGACTACGCCGATGCGACGACCTCGGCCCACGACCTTCTGCAGCAGTTCAAGACCCACCCGATGGTGCGCGGGATCCTCGAGGGCGGCGAGCGGATCAGCTGGGGCGCCAAGGCGATCCCCGCCGGCGGCTACTGGGCGATGCCGAAGCTCTCGACGCCCGGCGCTGTCCTGGTTGGCGACGCAGCTGGCATGGTCAACCTGGCGGCGCTGAAGGGCGTCCACTACGCGATCAAGGCGGGGATGCTGGCGGCGGAGCAGATCTACGCCGCGCTCAGGGATGGCAGCAGCGACTTCTCCGGCTATGAGCAGGCGGTCGAGGACTCGATCATCCACAAGGACCTCTACGAGCAGCGCAACACCCGCCAGCCCTTCCAGAAGGGCTTGATCAAAGGCGGGCCGGCGGTCACCGCGATGGTCTTCACCAAGGGCCGCTTCCCAGGCGGGCGCTGGAAGCTGCACCGCAACGATGCCCAGCCGATGTTCATCGGCGACAGCAAGGACGGCTATCCCCAGCCCGACGGCAAATACACCTTCGACAAGCTCTCCAGCGTCTTCATCACCGGCAATGCCACCCGCGACGACGCCCCCAACCACATCCGCGTGCAGAAGCGCGTCCCCCGCGAGATCGCCGAGACCTGGAAGTGGATGTGCCCCGCGGGCGTCTACGAGATTCCCGATGACGCCCCCGAGAGCGGCGACGTCGACGTGATCGTCAACTACACCAACTGCATCCAGTGCGGCGCGATCACCGCCAAGGGCGGCCGCCTGACCCCGCCTGAGGGTGGCGACGGGCCGCTCTACCAGAACACCTGAGCCCGGGTCCCCCGGGCCACGACCAGGCGATGGCGGCCGAGCGGTTGACCGTTTTGCTCAGGGCGTTTAAAGTAAATCCATCCTGGGCTGCTTCACCGTAACGGCGCCCTGGGTTTTGACTGCGTCGCCCCTCTCCCCGGGGCGGCAGACCGAGACCAGTGCGCCATGCGAGGACGACATAGAGCCCCCTGGTACTCCCCAGCGGCGAGTCACACGCCGGATTCGCGAGTTACCCGAGCCGTCGACGGTCTGGCGAGGCGCAGGCGCTGTGCTGGTCGGCATCGCGGTAGCCGTAGCGATCTCCGCCGCGACCCTCTCAGAAGCCACCCCAATCACCAAGTCCCAACTCGCCTGGATCATCACCGGCCTCTGCCTGGTCCTCGCGATCCTCTGCTTCCTCTCCCACTGGGACACCAACAGAGGCCGCAAGCGAAGGGTGATCGAGATCGTCGACGAGAGCGACGACCCAAGCGTGAGCTGAGCATGCCGGAGGAGGGACTCGAACCCCCGACACGCGGATTATGATGCTGCTGCGAGGGTTGCTGAGGCTTTCGGCTGTTAGCGCTGTTGCCGCCACAGAGCCAAATAGCGGAGTTGGGCCCGCTCGGCATTTTCGGCCATTTCCGGGTGTCTCCTTGCCACCCCCTTGCCACCCTTCCGAGGCGCAAGTTGCCGCCTCTCGGGGCGCTAACCTCGAACGAGCTAATGAGGCCCACCTTGTACAACAACCCCTTGCTGGCAGCGTTCACGCGCGAGCCATCGCCGAGTCTTGCGGCGGGAATTATGCGGCGGGACGCTTACACCTGCCAGTACTGCAAGGTTGCGCCAGCAACCGAGATAGATCATGTGCAGCCCTGGGTACAAGGCGGGCCGACCATCGCCTCAAATCTCGTCGCGGCGTGCCAGCCGTGCAACCGCTCGAAGGGCGGTAGAACTCCGGCCGAATGGGAGATGGCAAAACGCCGACAAGCGGCCTTGGCTGCCGCGATGCTGAAACCAGTCGTGAAAGTGCGGAAACGTCCCCTCCGAAAAGCCAGGAGGATTCGCGGCGCTCCGCAGAGGCCGACGCTAGCCGAGCTTCTTCGCGGCTAGGACTCGCCGGGGGCCGCGCAAACCTCCGCTTGATTGCCTCCCCGGTCCCGACTGGCCTGATGGCTAGCTTCATCGTGTGAGTGAGCGCATTGAGGACGACATTCTTGCTGAGGCGCGAAGGGCGATCAGCGTCCAGGTTGGTCAGCTGGACGAGCTTCGATCCCGCACGGGCCTGCTTCTAGCTGCCGCTGCGTTGTCAGGTTCCTTCCTGGGGTCGACGGCTGCGAGCGGAGGGATCAGTTTGGACTTATGGGGCGGCGTGGCGGTAATCGCCTTCACTGTCGGCGTGGCTTCTTGCATGGTCGTCCTCTGGCCGCCGAAGGACGATGCCTGGACCTTCGTAACCGGCCCTAAGCAACTCATCAAGGATTGGGTCAAGAACGATCAACCCGACCTCTCGATGCAGTTGTTTCTGGCCGAATGCCTAGAGGGCCACTACGACGCCAATGCAGACCGCCTCAGGGGCCTTTATCGCTGGTTCCAAGTGGCCGCCTTTTCCGTCGGGGCCTCGGTCATACTTGGCTGCATGCAATTGGCGGTGGGCAGCTAGACAATGACCTCAGGAGGACCGAAAGACCCCGGTAAGCCTGGGACTCGCAGTCCGCAGCAAACCCAGCCCAAGCCGCCGCCACCGCCCCCGTCCGATCCCGGTAAGCCGACGAATGCCGGACGTATCGGTCCTATTGGACGAGGGCATAAGAAATAGAGCCTCTAGCTCTGTCCTCTCTCTCGCTTAGAACCGCCTGATCGAGAAAGTCGGCGCTGCCGACGCCGGAATCCATCAGGTGAATGTAGGTCTTGAGAGTGAAGCCGGGATCGGCGTGGCCTAGCCAAGCCTGAACCTGCTTCACGTTCCGGCCTGCCTCAAAGAGCAGGCTGGCGCAGGTGTGGCGGAACGTGTGGAAGGAGACGGCCGACCGCGTTTTCTTCTTGCCCTTGACCTCCACCTCGACCTTGAACCCGGCCCCGATGGCGGCGGGAGCCAGCGCACGTCGATAGACGTTTTCGGGTCGTAGGGGAGTGCCCGCCTTCGACGCGAAGACGGGAGACTCGGGGCCTCGGTATCCGTCGCGCCGCAACGCGAGAAGCTGCCGCGCCATGCCGGGGGCGAGGGGAATGTCCCGCTTGCCGTCCTTGCTCTTGAGCCGCTTGTGCTTCCCCTTGTAAAGCTGTTCGCGCACCCGCACCTTGGGATGCTCGCCGAGGTCTAGGTGTTCCCACCTGAGCCCGACCGCCTCGCTGATTCGCAAGCCGGTGTGAGCGAGGAACGTGCAGAACAGCCGCGACTCGCTCGGGAGCGCCGCCAAGAGAACTCCTAGCTCGCCTCGCGTCAGCGCCTTGGCCTTGTCGTCGGGCGGCGTCTCCTCCTCGCTCGGCGGCGGGATGCGAACGCCGAGGACCGGGTTCACTTGAACTACGCCGTCCTCAAGCGCCGTGGCGAACATCACCGATAGCGCCGCGCGCGTCTTCTTGATTTCCGAAGTGGTGCGGCCGTCTCGCCGCATCTGCCCGAACAGGTCGCGGAGGTCGGCGGGTTCAACCTCGTTCATCCTCCACGTCTTCCACCGCGCGATCGCGTGGGCCTCGATCGGCCGCCGATACTCCGGGCGCGTCGTCTCCGAGAATCCGCGCGAGGTCCGGCCCGCGTAGTTCTCGATCCACTCGCCGAAATAGTCGCCGAAGCGAACCCGCAACTTTGGCCGCTTCTCGCCCGCATCGCGTTTCCCCTTGGCCTCGCGGGCCTCGGGAAGCGTGCGGAAGGATTCTTTGTGCTGCTTCCCTCGATGCTCCCAGGTGATTACGTATCGGGAGCCGCGTTTGTAGATGCCGGGGTAGCGAGTCTTTTCAAGTTTCGCCGCCATTCTCGGACTGGCCTCCTCGCGATCCTGCCCGCCGTCGCGCGCGCTGCGGGGGGAGTGTGGGGTCTTACGGACACGCGACATGCCGCTACCGTTCCCGCTGCGACCGGCCTCGTTGCACTGAGCCGGTCGTCACGGGGCCGGTGTTCCAGCACGCGGCCCCACTTATGTCTTTACAGGGTACCTCCCTGGTCAGGGTGGTCAAGGGCGCCGACCACCTCCAGCTCGCAACCAGCGATCCAACTCGGAGCGCCGCGCGATCAGCGCGGACCCGTCGTGATGGATGGGGATGCGGCGTGCTGAGACGAGCGCATAGACCCGCGACCGGGAGCAGTCGATGTAGTCACCGATCTTGTCCGCGCCACGCAGCCAGCCGTCGCACGCACTACCGCCGTCCCATTGCCTGACGAGCTCGGCAGCGCGCCGAGCGATGCGCTCAATCAGGGCGTCGTCTATCTCGAGCGGGATCGTGGTCAACTGTCTCGGCCCTCGCCGAGCCAGTCCACCGCTCCATCTCGCTCGCCGACCGCGTAGAAGATCGGGGCGAAGGGACCGCGATCCGTGAGGTCGTCCAAGAGACAGAAATTGATCCGCACCCCGTAGGCCCGGTCGAGCGCGGGATGGTCGGTAAGCAGACCAAGCGCGACATCGAGCCGCCGATTGAGCGACTTGCGCGAGGCACCCGTCAGCGCGCAGATCACAGGCGGGAAGATGCGGTAGTAGTCACCCCACAAGGGCTTGCCGGTTTTTTCGCGCGCCCGTTCAAGCTGGCCGTAGCGGGCCAACTCGGCGACCAGGCGTTCCACGGAGAGCGTTGCGCGATCCACCTCAATGAACCGCTGCTCGATGAAGATCGACCGATCCCCAACGCGGGCGTAGGTGAAGACCGCATCGGCGATCAGCTTGCGGCGAGCGCGGCCGCGCCCCCGGTTCAGAGGGTGGGACACCTCATGCCGCCAGGAGAGCGGCCCGAATTCGTCGCCGCGCTCGCGTGCCGCCCGCAGGAAGCTGATCCCGACCTCGTTGACGCCGAGGGTGTGGGAGCGAAGCGGCCCAGCCGCCTGCTCGGGGGTGAGGACTTTCGGCCGGCGATCCACATCGCCGGCGTCGGCCACCCAGTCAGCGCCGCGCTCGGTCAGGAACCACAAGCGCCGGGGAGAGCGGCGAGCATCGACATGGGTGACAAGGTTCGCCCACCGCAGGTGGGAGAGGACCTGCTGAGTGCGGCGTGGGCTGCGATCCGGGAAGTGGATCGCGCGCACCTGGGCGGTAGAGAGGACGCGATGCTCGCCGATGGAGGCAAGCACCTCGCCGGTCGCTTCTGGGGTTCGCAGGCGAGCGCCTGCTTGCCAGTTCACGCCAGCCCCTGGGGCAACGGTCGATTGACGGCGAGGTGCTGCGGAGCCAGCGCCGAGCCGATGATCGGCTGTGGAGTCGGAGTTGCCAGCACCAAGGCGATTACGGTCGCCGAGGTGGTGGAGAGCCGCTGCCGAACCAGCGCGGAGGTGGTAGCGCAGGCGTCGAGTGCAAGGGACGCGGAGAAAAAATGGATAGAGAACATGACGAAGACCTCCTTGGTCGTGTTTGAATTGGAAGTGGCGTAGGAATGTCGGCAAAACGCCAGGCCCGCAAACGGCGCTGGGGTGCGCAGAAGCGGCCCTTTGGCTCAACCGGCCCGCGAAGCGACAGGAGAAGCGACAGGCGAAGCCATCCCCGAAGCGCTAGGCGAAGGTGAAAAAGCGGCTGTGAGAAATTTGCCCTGATACCCAACAGAGCAGCGAGCCGCGAAAGTGGACCCCCGTTCTTAACTCGCAGTTCGGTCCCTCGCCTCATACCTCCCTGTCGAACGAGGCGGCGAAATCCGGCAGGAGATTGGGGCAGCCTCCCTAGAGGCGGGTTACGAAACCGGGGTGCAAATGGGTTGGCCACCACTACACAGGGGGTCGAACCCCGAAAGTGGCCCCCTTTTTTCTGTTAAGCCTCTCGGCGCAGCTGCGAGTCAGCCGCCCTCGCAGAGCGAGTAGCCGACACGCCAGCAGTTGACGATGAAGCCCTCGGCCCCGGCTTTGCGGAGCTTGACGCGGGCGCGGCTCACATGAGAGTCGAGAGTGCGAATCGCGCCGCCGCCCCTGGCTCCCCAAATCTCGCGAAGCAAGTCCTGCTTGGTAAAGACGCGATTGGGATCGGTGGCGAGCAACGCGATCACTTCAAACTCGTGCGCGGCTAGGCGGACCTCGTTCCCGCGAACCTCGACCCGGCGAGCCGCCGGATCGACCATCAGCGGGCCGACCGTGATCGGCTTCTGATCGGTCGGCGTGCCAGCCTCAAAGATGCTGCCGTCAACGTGACCCCGGCAGAGCAACCGCCAGTCCTCATCCTCGCCCAGCTTCACCTTCACTTGCCAGTTGCCGCCGTCGCTCAGGCGAATCTCCACCTCGCCGTTGCCGATCCCGATTGCGGCGCTGCTGAACCGCCCGGGAACCAGCATCAGCTTTCCCTCAGCAGGCGTTTGACATGGAGCGCCGGTCGGCTCGGCTGGATCAGGAATCCGTCGCTGAAGACCAAGCCCTCGTCGTCAAGATCGCGGAGGGCGCGGGCGAGCGCGATTCCCCCGACAAGGGTGCGGGGGTTCGCAAGCACCCGACCCGCCAGCGCCGGGAGCGTCAGCAGGATCGGATGCTCGCGAAGCACAAGCGCCAGCACGGCGCGCTGCATGTTGAGGTCGCGCATCGACCTCACGCGCTCCCGCCCAGCACGCCGAGCAGGGCGTGGAGGGCATCGTGATTGGCGGCAACCTCTTTGTAGTTGTTCGCCTCGTCGTCGTCCGCAGTCGCGACCGCGACGGCCTCCCGCGCTGCCTCATCGGGGAGGACGATTTGCCTCGTCGCCAGCGCCACCAGCAGGCGCTCAAATGCCTTCGCTTCCCGGTGGGCTTTGTCGGGGCGCTGCAACCGCTCGGGGGCTTGCAGGTCTTCCCGCGCGCCCTCCAGCCAGCCGGTCAAACAGGCGCGCAGGACGGGAATGTGTTTGGCGGCGAGGTCGAGCGGCACTGGCCGCGTCCCGCCCATAGGGTTCTCGTTAGCCATGAGGAGGTTCGTTCTCCTTGTGGTCAGGCTCCCGGTTGGTGTTTGCGCACCGCCGGGAGCCGCTTATTTGGATCGGCCGAAGTTAGCAGGCTGTGGAGAAAATCTCCACAGGTGTCTTGCTATTCGCCCCGAATGATCTGGCCGACCCGCGAATGATCCAAGCCGACCAGCTCGCCGATTTCGCGAAGCGATAGCCCGTCCTTCTGCGCATTCGCAAACGCCTTGCGCCGGGCCTCTCTCGCGACTTTGCTGTCTCGCGCAAATTGCTTCTGAGCAGCCTTAACCGCTTTGCTCGCTGCCTTGCGTTTCGGCTCGTCGGGCATTCCCGGCAGCCTAATCGCGAGTGAGGAACGGTGGCGTCCGGCCGGTTTGGTCCAATGAAAAGTGGGTCGGTGTCGGCCCACAAGGGGAGCCACCGAAACCCCGGAAAGGAATGCAGCGTCGATGGCAGGTAAAGCGAAAAGCAACGGGAGTAGCTACCGCTCCGCAAAGAGCGGTCGCTACGTCACCGAAAAATATGGCAAAGGCCATAAGAGCACGACCGTGAAAGAGACGAACAAGAGGAAGTAGGCGTCTCGATCACCTTGCCACCCTCGGGGTGCATCCCGAGGGTGGCATCCTATTCATCAGGCGTAGACGGAAACCCTGCATGAGTCGTCAAGCGCCACCTCTCCACTTCCGCATAGTCGGCACCCTGGCTTGGGTCGTGTGGATCGTGGCCTCTGCCTCGGGGAGCATGGTGAAGCCGTGATCCAAGGTCGCGACGTGCTCGACCTCGGCTACGAAAAGGGACGCTGCGTGAACGGCGTCGTAGGACCGAAAGCCGTACTTCCCCATAAGGGTCGGAGCGACATCGCTTACGTCTTGCAACTCAAGCCGCCTCCAAGACGCCGCGTCCAGAAGTTCGCCCCATCCCGTCAGACCCTCATCTAGGAGTCGGCTGGCACGCTTCCGAACCCGCCCGTCGTACCGAGCCGTCTTCCAGTTCTTTCCGTGCTGCTCACGTCCCGCGATGTTGAACAGGACCTCGCAAAGCTCGGTTTCAAGCAGCCGGTTAAAGACCAAGGTGCAGTTTGCTTGGGCTACGGCGTCAAAGAAGGCAACACAGGCCGCGTGGTTTTTCTGGGCAGGCAGCAGGGCGTCGACGACAATCGTCGTGTCCAGCAGGATGGCTTCTGGGGGCATCCAGTCCGATGCCTCAAGAGATTTGATGCCGCGTGGCAGCGGCGGCCGACCGCGTTGGCCCACGGCTACTTGGAGCGCCGCGACCTAGGTAGATCGACGGTCACAGCGGTTTTCACGCGCGTCGTTGCACGGCCAACCGCAGCGCTCCGTTTTTTGGCGCTCTTGAATCGCGGCGCATTTGACTCCATATAGCGGCCGGTCTTCGCAGAGCGGTACCCGCTGCCGTTGGTATCGGCCTTCCGCGTCTTGTAGGAACCGACCTGGCCGTTTTTCTGCCCGGATTTCATCGCTAGGTCAGTGTATCGCCGCCTCTCGCGGTGTCGAGTGGCAAGCGCTGTGGTGGCGGTTCGGACTCGGACCCTTGCCACTTTCCTTGCCACCCCCCTGCCAAATCGACCCTTTCCGGCCTCGGGAAGCGGCGGATTCCGCTTGCTGCTGCGATGCCGGAGGAGGGACTCGAACCCCCGACACGCGGATTATGATTCCGCTGCTCTAACCAGCTGAGCTACTCCGGCGGGGTCAGAGATCGTAGCGATGGCGGGGCTGGGCTCGCCCTTGGGCGATAGGGCTTAGCCTTGTTGCGGTGACGCAGGAACTGGATAGAGCGGTGCGCACGGTTCTGCGTGATTGCCTGCGGGTCGAACCGGCCGAGGAGGTGCTGGTGATCTGCAATCCCGTCACCGAGGAAATTGGCGCGTTGATGCGGATCGAGGCCGAGGGAGATGGGGCATACGCGACTCTTGCCGTGATCTCTGAGCTCGAATCGAATGGCGCCGAGCCGCCGACCCCGGTCGCCGCCGCGATGATCGCCTCGCACGTCGTGATCGCGCCGACGATTCAGTCGCTCTCCCACACCTACGCGCGCCGTGCCGCCAACCAGGCGGGAGCGCGGATCGCCACGCTCCCCGGCGTCACCGAGGACATGCTGGCGCGCCTGATGAACGCCGACATGGGCGAGCTGAGGCGGCGCGGCGCAGCGCTTGCCGCGGCCCTGCGCAGTGGCCAGGAGGCGCGGATCACCTGCCAGCACGGCAGCGACCTGCGGCTTGGGCTCGAGGACCGGGTTCCGATCGCCGATGCCGGCGTGCTCGACGCGCCCGGCGCCTTCGGCAACCTGCCCTGCGGCGAGGCATTCGTCGCGCCCAGCGGGGGCGAGGGCACGCTCGTCGTCGACGGCTCGATCGCCGGCGTGGGAAAGGTCGAGACGCCGGTCGAGCTGACCGTTCACGACGGCCATCTCACCGACGCCACCGGCCCGGAGGGCGCGACCCTGCTGGAGTTGCTGACCATGCACGGCGAGGACGGCACCAACATCGCCGAGCTCGGCATCGGCACCAACGAAGAGGCCACCCTGACCGGCAACATCCTCGAGGACGAGAAGATCCTCGGCACCGCGCACGTCGCTTTCGGCGCCTCGGCCGCGATCGGCGGCAAAGTACAGGTTCCGGTGCACCTCGACTGCGTGGTCCTCGAACCCAGCATCGAGATCGATGGCGAGGAGATCGTCCGCGCCGGTGAGCTGCTCGTCTGAGCGTGTCGTTGCCGCTGCTCGCAGTTCCCAACGTCTCCGAGGGTCGCGAGGCGGCTCACATAGACGCTCTGCAGCGGGCCTTCACCCGCGGGGCGGATCTGCTCGACCGCCACTCGGACGCCGACCACGGCCGCACCGTCTTCACTCTTGCGGGCGAGGCGGCCTCGCTTCGCGAGGCGCTTATATCCGGCGCGGAGCAGGCGATCGAGACGATCGACATGAGCACCTACGACGGGCTGCATCCCGCTGTCGGCGCGCTCGACGTCTGTCCGCTGGTCTGGGCCGATCCGGCCCTGCGGGCCGCGGCGCGCATCGAGGCGGTCGAGGTCGCCGAGCAGGTGGGTGGACTCGGTGTGCCGGTGTTCCTCTACGGCGAGCTGGCGACCCGTCCCGAGCACGCCGAGCGCGCCTACTTTCGCAACGGCGGGCTGGCCGAGCTTTGGCTGCGGATGGAGGGGGGAGGGCTGCGCCCGGACTTCGGCCCGGAGCTGCCGCACGTCACCGCGGGCGTGACGCTGGTCACGGCCCGGCCGCCCCTCGCCGCCTTCAACGTCGAGCTCGACAGCGACGACGTCGAGCTTGCCCGCGCCGTGGCCGCGGGGTTGCGCGAGTCGGGGGGCGGCCCGGCGGGCGTGCGCGCGATCGGGCTGCCGCTTTCCAGTGGCCGCACCCAGGTGTCGACCAACGTCCACGACCCCTTTGCCGTGCCGCTCGCCGAGGTGGTCGCGAGGGTGCGCGCGCTGGCGCAGCCGCTTGGGGCGAAACCGGTCGAGGCAGAGGTCGTCGGGCTGGTTCCGGAGGCGGCCCTGGCCGGCTACCCGAGTGATCTGCCGATTCGCGATTTCGAGGACGCCAAGCAGACGATCGAGTCCCGCCTTGCGGGCGCTTCCTAGCTCCGGCCGCTAGATTCACGCCATGGCCCAGACCAAGAAAAAGCGCCGTCGCAAGCATCGCGGCACGCAGGGGGGCCGCGTCGACAGCAGCCGCCGCGCGTCCCGTCCCCAGAGCCGCGCCGAGGCGAAAGCCCGCGCCCGCGCCGGCGCCAAACGCGGCCCGCGCGGCGATCACCCGCCGACCTGGCGCAGCTCGGTCATCCGCGGCCTCGTCGCGGCGGCGATCTTCACCGTCGCGCTGCTGCTGGTCTTCAAACGCTCGCCCGGGGCAGCGCTCGGCCTCGGCGCCTTCATGCTGGTCTTCTACATCCCGGCCGGCTATTACATCGACCTGCACATGTGGCGTCGTCGAGAGCGGTCGCGGATGCGATCCTCAGGCGGCTCGTGAGCCTCGAGGTTCACCAGCTCACCGTCGGCCCGATCGCGGAGAACTGCTTCGTCGTCCGCGAGGAGGGGGGCGACAAGGCGCTCGTCGTCGACCCGGGAGAGGAGCCGGATCGAATCCTCTCCCAGGTCGAGGAGACCGGGGCGGAGGTCGAGGCGATCCTGATCACCCACTGCCATTTCGATCACGTCGGCGCCGTCACGCCCGTCGCCTCGGCGACCGGGGCGCCGGTCTACTGCCCCGAGATCGAGGTGCCGGTGCTCGCCGACATCATGTCGTTCACGTTCCCTGGCTTCGGGCCTTATGAGGGATACGAAGCCGATGAGACCGTAAAAGGGGGCGAGGCGCTCGAGCTGGCCGGGCTGACGCTGGACGTGCTCTTCACGCCCGGCCACAGTCCCGGCCACGTCACCTACTCGATCCGCGGCGAGGACACGATCTTCTCCGGCGACGTCCTCTTCCAGGGCTCGGTCGGTCGGGTCGACCTCCCCGGCGGCGACGGCCCCACCCTGCTCCAGTCGATTCAGGCGTTGCTCGATTCCCACCCCGCCGAGACCGTCGTCTATCCCGGTCACATGGGAGTGACTACGCTCGGCGCCGAGCGGGCGACCAATCCCTTCCTCGCTTCGCTCTCGAGCTAGGCGGCGGGGGAGCGGTAGGCGCCGGTAAGGTCGCGACTCTGTGGCGGGACACAAGTACCAGGCACCGCGGGGCACTTTCGACGTGTTGCCTGACGCTGCGCGCGTGCGCCGCCGGATCGAGCGCACCGCGGCGGAGATCTTCGCTCGTGCCGGCTACGAGCCGATCGCCACGCCCAGCTTCGAGGACACCGAGCTGTTCGAGCGCGGCGTCGGCCACTCCACCGACATCGTCCGCAAGGAGATGTTCACCTTCGAGGACAAGGGCGGCCGCAGCCTCACGCTGCGCCCCGAGGGGACGGCGCCGATCTGCCGTGCCTACGTCGAGCATGGCATGCAGACGCTGGCGCAGCCGGTCAAGCTCTCCTACGTTGGGCCCTTCTTCCGCCACGAGCGCCCTCAGGCCGGCCGCTACCGCCAGTTTCACCAGCTTGGCGCCGAGGCGATCGGTACCGACTCGCCCCTGGCCGATGCCGAGCTGATCGGCCTGCTTGCCGAGTTGCTGGCGGAGCTGGGCGTGCCGGGGGTCGAGCTGCGACTCGGCAGCCTCGGCTCGCTGGGCACGCGACAGGCCTATCTCGAGGAGCTGAAGGCGCACCTGCACGCGCACGAGGGAGAGTTGGCGAAAGAGGTGCGCGAGCGCATCGACGCCAATCCGCTGCGCGCCTTCGACTCCGACGACGAGGGGACGCGGGCGGTGATGGAGGCGGCGCCGAAGTTGGTCGAGCGCTTGGAGGGCGAAGACGCCGAGCACTTCGCGGAGGTGCGGGACCTGCTTGACGCCTGCGGCGTCGCCTACTCGATCGATCCCACTCTGGTCCGCGGCCTCGACTACTACACGCGCACGATTTTCTCCTTCGTCTGCGATCGGCTTGGCGCCCAGTCGGAGATCGGCGGCGGCGGTCGCTACGACGGCCTGATCGAGCAGCTCGGTGGCCGGCCCACTCCCGCCGTTGGCTGGGCCGCGGGCATCGAGCGGATCATGCTGGCGCTGGACGAGGAGGAGCCGGCCCCGGCTCGGGACGTCTTCGTGGCCATTGCCGACGAGGACGCTGAGCGGCGTTCGTTGGCCCTGGTGCTGGTCGGCGAACTGCGCAAGGCGGGGCTCTCCGCTGAGGTCGACCTCGGCGGGCGCGGCCTCAAGGGCCAGCTCAAGCACGCCGATCGGATCGGCGCCCGTCGCGTCCTCATCCTCGAGGCCGGGGGCGCCCAGCTGCGCGACATGTCAAGTGGCGAGCAGCGCGCCGTCGGGACCGACAACCTGATCGAGGAGATAACCGGGGGGGAGGCATGAGCGATTTTCCAGTCCTGCGCGGAAACGGCTTTCGCGACACCTGGTGCGGGCAGGTTCTCGGCGATCGCGTCGGCGCCGAGGCCCGGGTCGCCGGCTGGGTGCACCGCCGCCGCGACCACGGCGGCCTCGTCTTCATCGATTTGCGCGATCGCACCGGCATCGTCCAGCTCGTCTTCCACCCCGACGAGGCGGGCGGCGCCTTTGAGCTCGGCCACAAACTGCGCACCGAGGACGTGCTCAGCGCCAGCGGCACTGTCGTGCAGCGCTCGCCGCAGACCGTCAATCCCGATCTGCCGACGGGAGCGGTCGAGCTCAAAGTGGGGAGCGCCGAGCTGCTCGCCGACGCCGAGACGCCGCCCTTCCAGATCGAGGGCTTTGCCGGAGAGGTGGGCGAGGACGCGCGCTTGCGCCACCGCTACCTCGACCTGCGCCGCGAGCAGATGCGCGAGGCGCTGGTTCTGCGCCACCGGGTGACCGCGGCGATGCGCGAGTTTCTCGACGCGGAGGGGTTCCTCGACATCGAGACGCCGGTGCTGACCCGCTCCACGCCGGAGGGCGCCCGCGACTTCCTCGTCCCCAGCCGGCTCCAGCAGGGCTCCTTCTACGCCCTGCCGCAGTCCCCGCAGCTGTTCAAGCAGCTGCTGATGGTCGCCGGCTTCGAGCGCTATTACCAGGTGGCCCGCTGCTTCCGCGACGAGGACCTGCGCGCCGACCGCCAGCCGGACTTCACCCAGCTCGACATCGAGATGTCCTTCGTCGAGATCGACGACGTGATCGAGGTAAACGAGCGACTGCTCACCCACGTCTTCGAGCGGGCCGGCGGCCCCTCGCTGCAGCTGCCGCTGCGCCGCATGCCTTACGACGAGGCGATCGCGAGGTACGGCACGGACCGGCCCGACACGCGCTTCGGCATGGAGCTGGCCGATCTCGACGACCTCCTGGCCGAGACGGAGTTCAAGGTCTTTGCCTCGGTGATCGGCGGTGGGGGCACTGTGCGCGGGCTGAACGCCGGCCGGCGCGAGATGCCCCGCTCGGCGCTCGACGGTCTCATCGACCGCGCCCAGGAGCTCGGCGCAAAGGGTCTCGTCTGGGCATTCCGCGAGGGCGACGGCTGGCGCTCGCCGACCGCGAAGTTCCTCTCGGCCGCCGAGCTGAGCGCGCTAAACGAGCGTCTCGGGGCCGAGGAGGGCGATCTGCTCCTTGTCGTCGCCGACAAGCCGAAGGTCGCCAACGCCGTTCTGGCGCAGCTGCGCCTCGATCTCGCCGCCGAGTTCGACCTCGTTCCCGAGGGCAGCGACGACCTGCTCTGGATCGTCGATTGGCCCTTGATGGAGGCGAACGATGCCGGCGGCTGGGACCCGCTGCATCACCCGTTCACGGCGCCCGCGGCCGGCTTTGACGCGAGCGATCCGGGCAGCGCCCGCGCTCAAGCCTACGACCTGGTCTGGAACGGCCAGGAGATGGGCGGGGGCTCGATCCGCATCAGCGACGCCGACCTGCAGGGTGAGGTCTTCGCCGCGCTCGGCATCGACGCAGCCGAAGCCGAGGCTCGCTTCGGCTTCCTGCTCGAGGCGCTGCGCTACGGCGCGCCACCGCACGGCGGCATTGCCTACGGCCTCGACCGGATCGTCCAGCGGCTCGCCGGGACCGACTCGATCCGCGACGTGATCGCCTTTCCCAAGACGGCTTCCGGTGCAGATGCGCTGACCGGCGCCCCGGCGCCGGTGGACGACGTGCAGCTGCGCGACGTCGGACTGCAGCTTCGCGTCAGGCCCCCTGCAGGCAAATGAGCTTCGCCGACCGGATCCGGGCCGCGTTCACGCGCTCGCCGGGACCGGGCGTTACGCCAATCCACGTTGACGATCCCAGCTATGACAGCTGGGAGGTCGTGCGGGACTTCGCCGACGTAAAGACGGCGCGCGCCTGGCACCAGGCGCTGAAAGACGCCCACATCGAGGCGGTTCTCACCGTCGATTGGCCGCTCGACCGCTATGGCCGTGGCGACATCGCTCTGCGCGTCCGCCCCGAGGACTGGAGCGAGGCCGAGCTGCTCCTCTCCAACCTGGACGATTGACCCTCGTCAGCGCTCCCGCGCGGTGGTACGGTTGGCCCAGAGGCTCGAGCCCGTACGAGAGCCGTCTCACCGTTTGACCCAACACAAACGGCGCGGGAGCTGATCTCTCTCGGTCCTGTGGGATCGCGAGGAGGCGCCCACCCTTTACTTCAAGGGATCAAAGCCAGAGGCGGTAACGGCGGGCTGGGGCCTCTTTTGCGTTGCGCTTTCGCCACACCTTGCGCACCACCCGCGTGCCGCGCCGAGCGACCATCGGCCCCGATGTCTGCCGAGACGCGTGTTTCCCATCCCATTGATGGCAAATCCGCGTTTCGTTCAGACGACGACCGCATCGGCGCGCTCGCGGAGGCCCAGCACGGCGTCGTCGCTCGTCGGCAGCTATTGATGATGGGGATCGGGAGGGGAGCGGTCGAGAGGCGGATTGCCCGCGGGCGACTCCGTCGGGTGCATCGGGGCGTTTACGCCGTCGGGCACAGGCCATCGACCCGGGAGAGCCGCTGGATGGCCGCCGTCTTGTCGGCGGGTGCCGGTGCCGTATTGAGTCACCGATCCGCCGGCTCGCTGTGGCGGATCCTGTCTCCTACGTCAATCGCGCCTGAAGTGACCCGGGCGACCCGGTATGAGTCACGGCCTGGCCTGCGGGCTCACTGCGGGACGTTGAGACCCGACGAGGTCACGCGCCTGAATGGGATCCCGGTCACATCGGCGCCCCGCACCGCGCTTGACCTCGCGGAGCTCTTGACCGTGCATCAGCTGGAGAGGGCGCTGAACGAGATGGAAGTCCGGAGAATCACCGACCGACTGTCGATTCCCAAACTGCTGGAGCGGTATCCCGGAAAGCGGGGAGCGGCCAAGCTGAGGATTCTCCTCGCGGACAACGCCGAGGCTCGAGGGGTCACTCGCAAGGAACTCGAGGCCCGATTCGCAGCGCTCCTCGAAGCCACCGATCTGCCGCGCCCGCGGCGCAATGCCGATGTCGCCGTCCGCGGTCGCTTCTTTGAAGCCGACTGCCTCTGGGCCGAGCAACGGGTCATCATTGAGCTTGACGGCCGAGCTACGCATGGCACCGGGCGAGCGTTCGAGAAGGATCGCGAACGGGATCGGCTTCTGCAGTCCGATGGCTGGCGTGTGGCCCGCATTACCTGGCGTCAGCTGCGTGACGATGCGCCCGCCGTCATGGCCGACCTGAGCAGGCTGCTGCGGAAAGATGGTCAGGCTCCTACCCTGTAGCGATGGACCGCGAGCTGTTCGACGCATATCTGCACGACGGGAGCCGGCTTGGGCCGGCTGTGGAGGGTGCCTTCACGGGTGCCGCCGGTGGAGCCGCTTGTGGCGATCTGTCGCGAGTGTCGCTGGCGGTCGAGGAGGGCAGGATTGCGCGGGTCACCTTCGATGCCGAGGGGTGCGGGGCGACGCGAGCGGCTACGGCGGCTGTTGCGGAGATGGTCGACGGCGGGGGGGTGCTCGATGCGGCTCGGATTGGGACCGACGAGGTTGACGATGCAATTGGAGGGCTGACGCCGGCTAAGCGCCACGCGGCACAGCTAGCGGCCGATGCTTTGCACCGGGCGTTGGCGCAGGCGGCGGCCTCGACCCAGGCTCTCGTGACGATAGGCAACGGTGAGACGGCGGATGCACGCGGCCGAGACGTCGACCGCGTGCTGGTCGCCATGTCAGGCGGGGTCGACAGTGCAGTGGCGGCCTTGCTGGAGCGCGAGCGTGGGGCGGAGGTGGTCGGGGTGACGCTGAAGCTTTGGGCCGACGCCGAGACGGATGGCGCCAAGGCCTGCTGCTCGCCCGAGGCGGTGCTGGGGGCGCGGGCGCTCGCCCAGTCCCTGGACATCCCGCACCTGACACTCGACCTCGAGGAGCAGTTCCGGCGTCGGGTCGTCGCCGAGTTCGTCTCCGGCTATGCGGCCGGCAGCACGCCCAACCCCTGCATCGCCTGCAACGGCGAGGTGCGGATTGCGGCAATGGTCGACTTGGCCGAGCGGCTCGGCGCCAGCCACCTCGTCACCGGCCACTACGCGCGCATCGTCGAAGACGGCGAGGGGCCGCTGCTGGCCGCCGGGTTCGATGCGAACAAGGACCAGAGCTACATGCTGGCCGCCCTGCCGCCCGGCTTGTTGAACCGGGTTCGCTTCCCGCTCACCGAGCTGACCAAGCCCGAAGTGCGCGAGATCGCCGCTCGCCAAGATCTGGCGGTGGCGAAGAAGCCCGAGAGCCAGGACCTCTGCTTCCTCTCTGGCCAGGGCAAGTCCGATTTCCTGCGACGCCACGGTGGCCTGCGCGAGCGCGACGGCGACCTGCTCGATCGTTCCGGCAAGGCGATCGGGCGCCACCGCGGCCATCACAACTTCACCGTCGGCCAGAGGCGCGGCATTCGCGTCTCCGCGGAGGAGCCTCTCTACGTCCTCGCCACCGACGCGATGGCGAACACGGTCACGGTGGGTCCGCGCCGTGACCTGATGGCTCGGACCGTGCGCCTATGCAACGCCGTCCTGCACCGCGACGGCGAAGGGGTCGACGGAGTGCGCCTGCGCTACCGCTCGCAGCCCGTCCCCGCCGCGCTGACCGCGACGGAGACGGGGAGGCACGCCGAGTTGCAGGTCGAGCTGGGCGAAGAGTTCGCCGGCGTCACACCCGGGCAGACGGCCGTGCTGCTGCGTGGCGAGGCGATCGTCGGCCACGGCACGATCGCCGGCTAGTTCGACTACGACGCCTGTTTTTCCGCCTTGCGTTCGTCGTGGCGCAGCTTCGCGGCTGCTTTCACACAGCGGCTGTAGGCCGTGCCCTTCTCGCCTTTGACGTGCTTTTTGCTTTCGCCTTTGCAGGTCTGGCGCGGGGTCTGGCTTGGGTGCTCGGCGGCGTGGGCCATGCTGGTCACGCAGCGACTGAACGCTGTCCCTTTCTCGCCTTTGACGTGCTCCTTGCTTTCACCCTGGCAGTACTTGCCGTAGGCCTTCGCCGGTGGTGGCGGGGGCGGGGCGGGTTCGTAGTTCGGACCCTGTCCTTGCCCTTGACCCTGCCCCTGCCCGTTTCCGGGTGTCGCCAGCGCCATGGCCGGGACGATCAGCGCCAATACTCCGACTGCGACTGAGAGTTTCAGGTACGCCTTCATCGTGCCTCCTTCGACTGCGGTCGAACTTTCGATATGCGCCTAAAACGGGTGACGCGTCGGTTCGTCAGGAGGAAGCTTCGGGTTTGTCACTGTTGCCGGTGCTTGATTCGGTGTCGCCGGCCTGTGCTTCGGGCTGCGCTGGCTGGGCATCCGTTCCCGAGGAAGCCGGGGGTGGGGGCTTGGACGGCTGGCCTTTGCCTCCGCCTGTGCCGCCCTTTTCGGCGTGCTCCGGTGGCCCCGGGTGGGAATGTGGGCCGTGTCGTAAGCCCGACGATCCTCGGCTGGGATGCGTTTTCTTTGGCGGCGCATGGCTGTTGCCCTGGTTGGTATTGCCGTGGCCGTGGCTTTCACCGCCATTTGCTTTGTGGGCGGCGGCGGTTTCCTGGCCGTGCCGGGAGGCCTCTGGGAGCGAGGCCGGCGGTCCGTGGGAAGCGCCATGGCCCGCGCCGACGTGTGCTGCGTCCAATGGATTCGATCCCGGTGCGCTCCCATCATTGCCGCCGCCCGTGCCCCCGTTGCTTTGCGATGGCCTGATCGTGGCGGCGCGTCCTTGGTTTGCCTGGCGGCCGTTCTCCACTTCCTCCTGCTGACCGATGCGTGCCGACTGGAGCGGGGTGGACGCAGCCGCCCCCAAGCTCGTCCCCTGGGCTGGCTTTTCAAGCCCACCCGTGTCGTCGGCGGACCCACCCGGAAGGCCGGCGTCGATCAGGCCGCCTCGATCCGCGGCCGTCACTCCAACGGTCGCCACGACCGCCACGGTCGCCACGGCCTTCAGCGCCACCGAGGTCGCCGCAACCTTGCCCGCCCCGGCACCGGCCCCGGCCGCAACCGCGCTACCGCCGGCGCTGGTGGCGGCCTGCCCGCCTGCCAGGCCGTGCAGGATCGAGGCCCCGAGTGCCGCGGGCAGCGGCGAGAGCGCCGCCAGGTCCTGCCGCCGCGAGCCGATCGAATCGCGAAAGGCCCGGCACTCGGCGCAGTCGCGCAGGTGCGCCTGGATATCGCGACGGCGGGTGACCCGTCCATCCGCTTCGGAGAGCTGTCTCGTCACCTGGTCGCAGCCCATCTCACGCCCCGCTTCCAGCCCGCGCAGGTTGAGCCGCGCCTCGTAGACCGTCTGCCGCGCTACCGAGGCGGAGCTGTCGAAGGCTTCGCCGATCTGCTCGTAGCCCAGTCCGGCCAGCTCGCGCATCACCAGCGCCGACCGCTGTCGCTCGGGCAGCTCGTCGAGGTCGGCGAGGAGCCGACCGAGGCGCTCGCGCAACGCCACGGTCTCGGCGATCTCCGCCGCCCCGCTCGCCTGGGCGGTGTCCAGCTCGGGCCCCTCGCGGCGCTTGCGCAGCAGGTCGATCGACTCGTTGTGCGCAACGCGGAAGAGCCACGGCTTGAGCTGGATCTCCCGCTCCTCGCCGGGCAGCGAGCGCAGCGCCTTGACCATCGTGTTCTGCAGCGCTTCCTGGGCGTCCTCGGGCCGGCCCAGGATCGAGAGGCAGAAGCGGTAGAGATCCTGGTGGTAGCGGCGGTAGATCGCCGTGAAGGCCCGTTCGTCGCCGTCGGTGGCCTGGCGGGCAAGCCGCGCGTCGGAGAGCAGCGGTGTCATCTCTCGGTCGTCTCTGCACCGATGGCCATCCAGTCAAGAGTAGGGGCAGTCCATCCAGTTCTTCAACGCCGGGCGAGCGTGTCTGTCAGCCCGTAGGCTCTGCGATTCATGAAGGCAGCCGAGATCCGCCAGACCTACCTCTCCTTCTTCGCCGAGCGCGGGCACAAGATCGTGCCCTCGGCCCCGCTGGTCCCCTCGGTCCACGATCCTTCGGTGCTGCTGACGACCGCCGGCATGCAGCCGTTCAAGCCCTACTTCCTCGGCCGCGAGAAGCCGCCCGCGCCGCGACTGGCCGACGTGCAGAAGTGCTTCCGCACGACCGACATCGAGGAGGTCGGCAACACCGCCCGCCACCTCACCTTCTTCGAGATGCTCGGCAACTGGAGCTTTGGCGACTACTTCAAGGAGGAGTCGATCCCCTGGGGTTGGGAGCTCTCCACGCAGGGCTTCGGCATGGATCCCGAGCGGATCTGGGTCACCGTCTTCGGCGGCGACGAGGAGCTGGGGCTCGGCCCCGACGAGGAGGCGATCGATATCTGGCGCCGGGTCGGCGTGCCCGACGAGCGCATCGTCCGCCTTGGCCGCGAGGACAACTTCTGGCAAGCCGGCCCGGCCGGGCCCTGCGGCCCGTGCTCGGAGCTCTACATCGATCGCGGCGAGGAGTTCGGCGCCGATGACGAGCGGCCCGGGGACGACACCGACCGCTTCCTCGAGTTCTGGAACCACGTCTTCATGAGCTACGACCTCGGCAAGGACGGCTCGCTGACGGAGCTGCCGATGCGCAACATCGACACCGGTATGGGACTCGACCGCATGGCGGCGATCCTCCAGGACGTCCCGTCGGTCTACGAGACAGATCTGGTCAGGCCGCTGATCGATCTCGCCGAGGAGATGTCCGGCCGCTCTTACGCCGATGGCGGCGCGGTTACCCGCGCGATGCGGATCGTCGCCGACCATTCGCGCGGCGCGGCCTTCCTGATCGCCGACGGGGTCGTGCCCTCCAACGAGGACCGCGGCTACATCCTGCGCCGGATCATGCGCCGGGCAATCCAGCAGGGCCGCACGCTCGGGCTCGAGGCGCCCTGGCTGGGCCGCTTCGCCGAGCGCACGATCGAGGTGATGGGCGACGCTTATCCGGAGCTGGTCGCCGAGCGGGACACGATCGCCCGCTGGGTCGGCGACGAGGAGGAGAGCTTCGGCCGCACGCTGGAGCGCGGCACCGAGCTGCTCGAACGGCTGGTCGAGACGGCGAAGGAGTCCGGGACATCGTGGATCGAGGCCGCCGACGCCTTCGAGCTCCACGACACCTACGGCTTTCCCTATGACCTGACCAAGGAGCTGCTCGCCGAACAGGGGCTCTCGGTCGACGACGGTGGCTTCGAGGAGCTGATGGAGGAGCAGCGGCAGCGCTCCCGCGTCGGGTCCGCGACCGCGCACGGATCTGAGGACCGCCACGAGCGGGTGATCGCCTTCGCCGGCTCGGCCGCGCCGACCCACTTCGTAGGCTACGAGATGCTGCGCTCGACCACCGGCCTCGCCGCAGTCGAGCGCGAGAACGGCCGCGCCCTGGTCAAGCTCGAGGAGAGCCCCTTCTACGCCGAGGGGGGCGGCCAGGTCGCCGACTCGGGAACGATCAGCTGGGAGAGTGGGGAGGCGGAAGTCGTCGACGTCTACCGGGTCGGCGACGACCAGGTGCTCGAGGTCGTCCCTCGCCGCCCCCGGACGCGGGAGCAAGGACGCGAGGCTGCCGGGGGTGATGAGCGCGTCCTTGCGGGAGCAGAGGAAGCGGCGGTTGTCGCTCAGGTCGATCGCGAGACCCGCCACGCGACGATGCGCAACCACACCGCCACGCACCTGCTCCACGCTGCTTTGCGCGAGCAGCTAGGCACCCACGTACGCCAGGCGGGCTCGGCTGTGCGCCCCGACAAGCTGCGCTTCGACTTCACCCACGGCCAGGGACTGAGCGCCGAGGAGCTGCGCCAGGTCGAGGGCCGGGTCAACGAGTGGATCAAGGCGAGCCGGCCGGTGCGCTGGCTGGAGATGGAGCGGGCCGAGGCAGAGCGCCTGGGCGCGATGGCGCTCTTCGGCGAGAAGTACGGCGAGTGGGTGCGGATGGTCGAGGTCGAGGGCGTCTCGCGCGAGCTCTGCGGCGGCACCCATGTCGCCAACACGGCCGAGATCGGCATCTTCAAGATCGCCTCGGAGGGCTCCAGCGCCGCCAACGTTCGCCGCATCGAGGCGCTCAGCGGCCCGGCGGCGATCGACTGGTTCCGCGAGCGCGAGGAGCGGCTGGACGAGGTCGGCGAGCTGCTCGGCTCGCCCCAGGACCCGATCGCGGGGGCCCGCCGCGCCGCCGAGCGGCTGAAGGAAGCCGAGGGCGAAAGGAAGCGCGACTGGGAGCAGCGCCTGAAGGAAGACGTGAAGCAATTCGCCGAGGCGGCGGTCGATGTCGCCGGGGTCAAGGTGGTCTCTCACGATCAGCCCTTGCTGGCCGACCCGAAGCAGTTGCTCGGCCTTGCGAAGCAGATTCAGGCGACCTTGGACGACGGGGAGGAGTCGGTCGTGATGCTGGGAGGCGTCGCGGGTACGGAGCCGGGAGACAAGGTCGGCCTCGTCATCCTTCTTTCCGAAGCTGCCGTGGGCCGAGGTCTGTCCGCCGCTGAGCTGATTCGCGAGGCCGCAAAATCGATCGGCGGCGGTGGAGGCGGCAGCCCCGAGATGGCCCAGGCGGGCGGCAGGGACTCCGGAAAGATCGGCGATGCCATCGAGGTTGCCCGGCAAATGATCGAGCAGAGGCTCGGCTAGTGCGCGTCCTCGCCCTCGACCACGGCACCGCTCGGATCGGCTGCGCGATCTCCGACCCGAGCGGCACCCTGGCGACGCCGCTGCCGGTGATCGAACCGCCCGTCGCCCGCTCGGTCGCCGACCTCGTCGCCAAGCACGAGGTCGAGGTCGTCGTCGTCGGCCTGCCGCTCCATCTCAGTGGCGAGGAAGGCAGCCAGGCCGCCCTGACCCGCAGCTTCTGCGTCGAACTCGAAGCCCTCCTTGACGTCCCGGTCGAGACCTACGACGAGCGACTTACCACGCGGATGGCCGAGGCGAGCAAGCGCGAAGGCGCCGCCGCCGCACCCGACTCACTCGCCGCCGCGCACCTGCTGCAGGCCTACCTCGCCGGTCGCGCCGCGATCGAGGAGCGCGACGATGAGTGACGACCCACTGGCCGAGGAGCGGGCGAGACGCCGCCGCGAACGCGAAGCGCGTCGGGCAGAGGCTGCCCCGGAGCCCGAGCCCCCCACGGCCCGCAAGGCCAAGGCCGCGAAGGCGTCCAAGCCTCCCGAGTCCCGCCACCCGAACCGCCGACGGCTCGGTATCGCCGCCGGGCTTGCCGTCGTCTTCCTCGGCATCGCGGCGATCGCGGCGCTCGCCTACGAGCACTTCCACCGCAGCACGCCGCCGCCGGTGGTGATCCGCACGATCACGGTGACTATCCCGGAGGGCTACACCCGCTCCCAGACCGCGGAAATCGCCAAGCAGGAAGGTCTGCGCGGCAACTACGAGCAGGCCAGCCTGCATTCGAAATACCTCAACCCGGCCAAGTACGGCGGGAAGGGCGCAAAGGACCTCGAGGGCTTCCTCTTCCCCGACACGTTCGAGCTGGAAAAGCACGCGAGCGCGGCCGATCTGGTCCAGCTGCAGCTCGAAGACTTCAAGCGGCGCATCGCCGGGGTCGACATGGGCTACGCCCGCTCGAAGAACCTGACCATCTACGATGTGATCACGATCGCCTCGATGATCGAGGACGAGGCGGGACTGGAAAGCCAGCGCAAGCTCGTCGCCGCGGTGATCTACAACCGCCTGCACGACGGGATGCCGCTGGGCATCGACGCGACGACCCGCTTCGCCACCGGCAACTACACCGAGCCGCTGACCGAATCGGAACTGGCGATCGACTCGCCATACAACACGCGCACCAACACCGGCCTGCCGCCGGGGCCGATCGACAGTCCCGGCCTCGCCTCGATCGAAGCCGCCGCACATCCGGCCAAGGTCGACTACCTCTTCTACGTGGCCGAACCCGGTGCCTGCAACAAGCTCGCCTTCTCCTCGACCGAAGCCGAATTCAACGCCGACGTCGAAGGCTACAACTCGGCCCGCGAAGCGGCCGGCGGCAACTCGCCGGACAACTGCGGGGAATAGCCGGTGCCTCGCCTCGCCGTCCTCGGCTACCCGGTCGGCCACTCGCGCTCGCCGGCGATGCACACCGCCGCCTTGGCTGAGCTCGGGTTGGGCGAAGAGTGGAGCTACGAGGCGATCGAGGTCGCTCCCGATGCCTTCGAGGCGCGCGTGCACGCGATGCCAGGCGAAGGCTTCGCCGGCTCCAACGTCACGGTGCCCCACAAGGGCGCCGCGCTCTCCCTGGCCGACGAGCTCTCCGAGACCGCCCGCGAGATCGGCGCCGCCAACACGCTCGTCTTCGCCGACGGCGAGGTCCGGGCGGAAAACACGGACGCCGAGGGGTTCCGGCGTTCCCTCCCCGGCTCCCCCGCCGGTAAGCGCGCGCTGGTGCTCGGCGCGGGCGGCGCCGCCCGTGCGGTCGTCTGGGCGCTGCTGCGCGAGGGAGCATCGGTGGACGTCTGGAACCGCACGGCGCTGCGCTCCCAGCACCTCTGCGAGGAACTCGGCGGCGAGAGCGTCGTCGCGCCCGACCAGGGAACGTATGAGCTGCTGGTCAATACGACCGCGGTCGGCCTCGGCGGCGAGGATCCGTTCGCCGAGCTGCCCCTGGCGGCCGGGGCCTTCGAGTCCGGCCAGACCGTCGTCGACATGGTCTACGGCGGCGAGCCAACCGCTCTGCTGCGCGCTGCCGAAGCGGCCGGAGCGACCACGGTCGACGGCATCGAGATCCTCGTCCAGCAAGGCGCCCTCTCCTTGGAAACCTGGACCGGCCGCCCCGCCCCGCTAGACACGATGCGTGCCGCCGCCCGGGGCTGAAGCGACCCTGCTCTGCTGACTTCGTCTTTACTCGCCCATAGGGCGAACAAACACAAAGTCAGCCTGGGGCTCTTCTTGGGCGATCCGCCGATAGCCTTGGCGCCCTGATGAGCGGGTTCAGGTTCACCACAGCGGGGGAGTCGCACGGGCCGGGGCTCGTCGCGATCGTCGAGGGGATGCCGGCGGGGCTCGAGCTCGATCGGGAGGCGCTCGATCGCGACATGACGCGGCGCCAGCTCGGCCACGGGCGAGGCGGCCGGATGAAGATCGAGACCGACACCGTCGAGATCCGCTCCGGGCTGCGACACGGGCGCACGCTGGGCAGCCCGATCGCCATCCTCGTCGCCAATCGGGACTATGCCAACTGGGAGGAGCGGATGAACCCGTGGCCGGTCGATGCCGAGGTCGACGAGGTCCATCTGCCGCGTCCAGGCCACGCCGACCTGGTCGGAGCTCAGAAGTACGGCCACGCCGACATCCGCAACGTGCTCGAGCGGGCCAGCGCCCGTGAGACCGCGGCCCGGGTCGCGGCCGGTTCGCTCGCCCGCGGCTTCCTTACTGCCCTCAACGTCAGCGTCCACAGCCACGTGACCCAGATCGCCTCGGTCACGGCTCCCGAGCGCGAGGATCTCGGCCCCGACGACTTCGGGGGAGTGGATGACGATCCGGTGCGCTGTCTCGACGCCGAGGCGAGTGCGGCGATGGTCGCGGAGATCAACCGGCTGCGCAAGGCCAACGAGAGCCTCGGCGGCACCTTCGAGGTTCGCGCCTTCGGCCTCGTGCCCGGCCTCGGCTCGCACATCTCCTGGGAAGACCGGCTCGACGGCCGGCTGGCCGGCGCGGTCGCCTCGATCCAGTCGGTCAAGGGCGTCGCGATCGGCGAAGCCTGGGACGTCGCCAGTCGGCCCGGCTCGGAGGCGCACGACGAGATCTTCTGGTCCCAGGAGCGCGGCTACTTCCGCGAGACCAACCATGCCGGCGGCTTGGAGGGGGGCATGACCAACGGTCTGCCACTCTCGGTCCGCGCCGCGATCAAGCCGATATCGACGCTGACCAAGCCACTTCGCTCGGTCGACACCGAGACCAAGGAGCCGGCCCAGGCACTGCGCGAGCGCACCGACTCGACCGTCGTGCCCGCCGCCGCCGTCGTCGCCGAGGCGATGGTCTGCCTCGTCCTTGCCCGCACCTACCGCGAGAAGTTCGGTGGCGACCACATCGACGACGTGCAGGCAGCGGTCGAGGCCTACAAGAGCCGCATCGACTTCAAATAAATGGTCACCTCCTCTGCTCTCGCACGTATGCGCTCGTCATACCCGGCGATCTCGCATCCGTGCTTCCGCGTCCGGGGGTGGCCGGAAAAACCTTGAAGCCCGCTCTGGTCTTCATAGGCTTCATGGGCGCCGGCAAGTCGACCGCTCTCGCCGCGGCTCGCGACGCCGGCCTGGAGACGGCCGAGATCGACGCGCTGATGGAAAAGGCGTTCGGCAAGCCGATTCGGCAAGCCTTTGAAGAGGACGGTGAGGACGCGTTCCGCGCCCGCGAGTCCGAGGTGGTTGGCTCGCTGCTCGAGGAAGCCGACGGCGGCGCGATCGCGCTTGGCGGTGGCAGCGTCCTCTCCGAGCGGGTGCGCAAGGCGCTCGACCGCCACTTCGTCGTCTGGCTGCAGGTGGGTGCGCGCGAGGCCTGGCGCCGCATCGCCCGCAGCGATCGGCCTCTGGCCAGCAACGCCGAGGACGTCGAACGGCTGCTGGCGGAGCGCCTGCCGTTCTACGAGTCGCTGGCCGATGCGATCCTGCCTCCTGGCGACCGCGGCCTGGTCGCGCGGGCGATGCCCTCGCTGGTGGCGTTGACCGAGCTGCCGCTGGGGACGAAGATGCTCTGGGCGGCCAGTATTTCGGGCGAGTACCCGGTCTTCGTCGGGCCCGGGCTGCTCGGAACGGGACCGTGGCCCCTGCCGGGGCAGCGCTTCTGCGTCACCGACGACGCCGTCGGTCCGCTCTACGCTCAGCAGCTCGAACCCCTTGCGGCGACCGTCGAAGTCCAGCCCGGAGAGACGGCGAAGACGATGGCGGAGGCCGAGCGGGTCCTTCGCGAGCTGGCCAACGCTGGGATGACCCGCGAGGACCATGTCGTGGCGCTGGGCGGCGGGGTGGTCGGGGACCTGGCCGGCTTCTGCGCTCACCTCTACCAACGCGGTGTCCCGGTCGTCCAGGCGCCGACCACCTTGGTTGCCCAGGTCGACTCCGCCTACGGCGGCAAGACCGGCGTCGACCTGCCAGAGGGCAAGAACTACGCCGGCGCCTATCACCTGCCCGCCGCTGTGCTCGCCGATACGACGACCCTGGCCAGCCTGCCTCGCGAGGAGCTCGCGGCCGGCTTCGTCGAGGTACTCAAGACCGGCCTCTTGGCGGGTGGCGAGCTCTGGGAGCGGGTTCGAGACATCGAGCGCCTTGATCCAGATCGCCTTGCCGGGCTCGCCTTCGCCTGCGCCCGCTACAAGTGCGAGATCGTCGCCGCCGACGAGCGCGACCTCGGCTTGCGCGCGGTGCTCAACCTCGGCCACACAGTCGGCCACGCGATCGAGGCGGCCAGCGACTACAAGCGCTACCGCCACGGCGAAGCGGTCGGGCTCGGCCTGCTCGCGGCGCTGCGTCTCTCCGACGCGCCCGAACTGCGTGGCGAGGTCGAGGCGATCATGCTGCGCCACCAACTGCCGGTTGCGCTCGACTCCGCGATCTCCGCCGATGCCGTGATCGACGCCTTGCAGCGCGACAAGAAGCGGACCGCGGCCGGGGTCGGCTTCGTCCTGCTCGCCGAGCCGGGCACGCCTCAAATCGGCCAGCTCGTCGATCCGACTAAGGTCCGAGCCGCCGTGGAGGAGCTGCAATGAGCTTCCGCTGTTCCTTTCCCTCGCTATGTCTCGACAAGGCACAGGGGAGGGGTCGTCGATGACCACCTCCCACAACCGCGTCGCCGTCCTGCACGGGGTCAACTTCAACATCCTCGATCGTCGCGATCCGGCGATCTACGGCGGCCTCTCGCTGCGCAAATTGGAGACCAAGATCGAACGCTGGGCCCACGAGCTGGGCCTGGAAGCGATCTTCTTCCAGACCAATGCCGAGGGCGAGTTCTGTGAATACCTGCACCGCGTTCCGGAGCTGGCGGACGCGGCCCTGGTCAACGCCGGCGCTTGGTCCCATTACAGCCGAGCGATTGCAGATGCGCTCGACGTCGCCGGTGTCCCCGCGGTCGAGGTCCATCTCTCCGACGTCGAGGCGCGCGACGAGTGGCGCAAGCTGTCGGTCTTCGACGGCCTGGTGCTGAGCAAGATCTTCGGCAAGGGCCCGGATGGCTATCGCGAGGCGCTCGAGCTGCTCGCCGCCGAGCTCGGCGCCGGCGCGTGAGCACGGGGCGAGCAGGGAAGTGACGCCGGCGCGCGGAGATCGCCTTGCGGCTCTGGTTGCCGAGCGGGAGCTGGATTGCTTTCTCGTCACCGATCTGACCAACGTCAGCTACCTGACCGGCTTCGGCGGCACCAACGGCGCCTGCGTCTGCGGGACCGAGCAACGCGTCTTCCTCACCGACTTTCGCTACACCGAGCGAGCCGAAGCCGAGGTCGAGGGTTGGGACGTGGTCACCGTCGAGGACGACTGGCTCGGCGGCATCGCCGCACGGCTGTCCGGCAAGGCCGGCTTCGAAGACCACCACATGGCGGTTCGTACGCTGAAGCGGCTGGAAGAGAAACTGGCCGACGGCATCGCCCTGGAGGGCGCGGGCGGGACCGTCGAGAAGCTGCGCCGGGTCAAGGACGAGGCCGAGCTGACCGCGATCGCCGCGGCCGCCGAGCTGGCCGATGAGATCTGGCGCTGGTCGCTGGAGCGTGGCCTCGCAGGACGCAGTGAGCTCGACGTCGCCCGCGCGGCCGAGGCGCGCATGCGCGAACAGGGCGCCGAGCCCTCCTTTCCGACGATCGTCGCCGCCGGCCCCAATGGAGCTCTGCCTCACGCTGAGCCGGGCGAGCGCGAGATCGGCCGTGGCGAGCTGGTCGTCTTCGACATGGGGGCGAAGCTCGACGGATACTGCTCCGACGGCACCCGGACCTTTGCCACCGGTGAGCCCGGCGAGGCTGCCCGCGCCGTCTACGAGACCGTGCGCGTGGCCCAGGAAACCGCGCTGGCGAAAGTCACCGCCGGCATCAAAGCCGAGGACGTCGACAGCGTCGCCCGCGAGTTGATCGCGGCCGCCGGGCACGGCGAGCGCTTCGGCCACGGCCTCGGCCACGGCGTCGGGCTGGAGGTCCACGAGGAGCCCCGTGTCTCACAGCGCTCCGAGGACGTGCTCGCGGCCGGCGAAGTGGTGACGATCGAGCCCGGGATCTATCTGCCCGGTGAGCTGGGGGTACGGATCGAGGACCTCGTCGTCGTCGCCGAAGATGGCTACCGCAACCTCAGCGGACTGCCCAAGCAGATCCAGCTGGTCGAATAGCTCTCGCCAGGGCTGCTGCAACGCTCATTGCGGCGGCGCGATCTGCCGATCAGTGTGGTGTGAACGCGATTGCCATGCCCAGGCCTGAGTCGCTGGCGGCCGCCCGCAAGGACGCCCGCCGCGAGCGCCTGCTCGACATGGAGCAGCGAGTGCGCCGCTACCGCGCCGCCTGTTTCGGGATCCTCGCGCTTGCCCTGGCCTCGGCGGGCCCCTCGGTCGGCTGGCTCTGGCTGGCTCCCCTGGCGGCCGGCTTCGCTGGCTTCGCCGTCGCCGACCACTTCATGAAGGCCAGCGAGAGGCCCTGGCTCTGGGTCGCCGGAGCGTGGGGAGCCCTGCCCCTCCTGCTTGGCGGTGCGGTGATCGCCACCGGCGGCCCGACCAGTCCCGTCCTGATGTGGTTCGCGCTGCCGGCGGTGACACTGGGCGCGAGATTCGACCCATGGGGCATGGTCGTCGGCACGGTCTACCTCGTCACGATCTTCCTGGTCAGCGCGGTCGCTGTCGATCCAGCCAGTGCGTCAGCGCACAGCCAGGCCCTGGTTGCCACGGTCGCGCTGGTCCTCAGCACGGTGATCCTCTCGGGGGCCTTGGTCGAATCCGACCGCGCCCACCGGCGCCGCTCGACCCTCGATCCGCTCACCGGCCTTTTCAACCGCAACGCCCTCGAGCAACGCCTCGCCGAGCTCGACGGCGCCCCCTGCGACACCGGTGCCGGGCATTCGCACGCGCTGCTGCTCTGTGACCTCGACCACTTCAAGCGGGTCAACGACCGGCTCGGCCACGCGGCGGGCGACGCCGTATTGCAGGACGTCGCCTACACGATGCGGGCCGTCCTGCGTGCGGACGATTCGATCTACCGCATCGGCGGCGAGGAGATCCTCGTCGTCCTGCCGGGAGCGAGCGAGAAGGATGCGGTCGCGATCGCCGAGCGGCTGCGTCAGGCGGTGCGCAAGCGCCGGCCGGTGGGGGTGGAGGTGACGATCAGCATCGGCGCGGCTGTGACCAAGCCGAGCACGGTCAACACCGATGACCTGGTTGCCCGCGCCGACGCCGCTCTTTACTCGGCGAAGGCCAACGGCCGCGACGCCGTCTTCGTAGCCAACTAGCGCTCAGCGACTGAGGTCGACGCTGTCGTCGAGGCGCTCGGCGAAAGCGGCGATCAGCGCGACGGTCGCCTCGACGTCGGCGAGATCGACCATCTCGACCGGCGAGTGCATGTAGCGCAGCGGGATCGAGACGAGGCCGGTCGGGATCCCGGAGCGAGCGAACTGGATGCCGTCCGCGTCGGTGCTGGTCGAGTTGCCGGTGCCCCCGACCGTGTGCTCGATCCCAGCCTCTTCGGCGACCGTGACGAGCAGGTCGAATACCTTGGGCGAGAGCGTCGCGCCGCGATAGATCACCGGGCCCGAGCCGAGCGAGTGGCTGCCAAGCTCCTTCTCGTCGATGCCGGGAGCGTCGGTCGCATGGGTGACGTCGACGACGATCGCGAGATCGGGCTGGACCGCAAAGGCGGAAGTGCGCGCGCCGAAGAGCCCGATCTCCTCCTGCACGGCGGCGATCGCGGCGAAGCTGCTCTTGAGCGGGTCGCCCTCGTGGCAGCGCCGCAGCGCCTCCAGCGCGACATAGGCGCCGAGACGATTGTCCATCGAGCGCGAGACGACGCGATCCCCGGCCAAGCCAAGAGGCTCAGTGGCGATGACGACCGGGTCGCCAACCCTGACCAGGTCCTCTGCCTCTTCCCGGTCGGAGACGCCGATGTCGATGTGCAGCGACTTCATCTCGACGACCTTCTTGCGCTGGTCGGCATCGAGCAGATGCAGGGGCTTGCGCCCGACCACGCCCAGCACCGGCCCTTTCAGGCCCTGGACCTCGACCCGCTGGCCGACCAGGATCTGAGGATCCCAGCCTCCTATCGGCGCGAACCAGAGGATGCCCTTCTCGTCGATGTGGCGGATCACCAGGCCGATCTCGTCGATGTGCCCGACGACCGCGAGCAGCGGCGCGGCGTCGCCGATTCGAGCCACGGAGGAGCCGATGCCATCGGCGGAGAGCTCGGCGAAGGACGCCTCCTCTCGCCAGAGCGTTGCCGCCTGGGCCTCATAGCCGGAGGGGCCCGGAACGCGAAGGAGCTTGTCGAGTAGTCCAGGGGTTTTGCTCACGGTCGCGGCAGTATGTCGATTCGGACAAACGTCCGCCTTGCGGGGATTCGAATAGCGTCCTCGTCATGAACTCAGGCGGCATTACCGGACTGATCACCGGCGCATCGAGCGGGATCGGCGAGGCGACGGCGCACCGGCTGGCACGAGAGCCCGGCGCCGAGCTGATCCTCGTCGCCCGCCGCGAGGACCGGTTGCGGGCGCTGGCGGACTCGCTCCCCTGCAAGGCAAGTTACGTCGCCGCGGACCTCACCGATCCCGATGCGCCGGAGCGCATACGCGCCCACATCGCCGAGCACGGCGGTCACCTCACCCTGCTGGTGAACAACGCCGGAGCCGCCTGGCGCGGGGGCTTTGCCGAGAGCGGCTACGCCAACGTCCATCGCCACATGGAGCTCAACTTCGACGCCGTGGTCCGCCTCACCGAGGCGCTGCTGCCGGTCCTGCGGGCCTCGGCGCCGAGCGCGATCGTCAACGTCGCCAGCACCGCCGGCCGGGTCGCCCGCGCTCGCACCGGCGCCTACTCGGCAAGCAAGTTCGCCCTGATCGGCTGGACCGACTCGCTCTATGCCGAGGAGCAGGCGCACGGCGTCCATATCGGCATGGTCCTGCCCGGCTTCATCGCCACCGAGGGCTTCCCGGCGACGGAGCTGCGCGAGAAAGCCCTGACCCGCTGGATGGTCTCGAAGCCGGAGAAGGTCGCCGAGGCGATCGTCGAGGCGGGGCCGGGGGGCAAGGCCGAGCGCTACGTGCCGCGCGGCTACGCGTTCACGGCGGTGGCCCGGATCCTGATGCCGCGCCTGGTCCGCCGCGTTCTCTCTGGCGGCGCGGCCGGTGCGCTGACCACCAGCACCAGCGTCGACTAGAAGAAGCGTGCGGCAGTCAGCCGGCAGTAGTGGAATTCGAAGACGAAGCTGACGTTGTTGGCGGCGTTGCTCGCCCGTTCGACCCGGATCTGTTCGTGCGCCGCCTTTATTTCTTCGTCGGCTTTCAGGGCCTTGCCGAGTTTGCGCAGGTTGGTCCGCACGATGCCCAGCTGCTTGAACCACTTGAGCAGGCGCGTGTCATCGGCAGGGGGCCTCGGCACGCCGGCCAGCTTCTGCACGGTCTTGCCGAAGACGACCGAGGCATGGATGAACTGGGCGCCCGCTTCCTTCATCTTGGCCGGCACGCGGCTCTTCGCCCTGTCTTTGGCGTTCTTGAGGATCCGCTTGTTTGCTTCAGTGTTGGCCTGGCAGATCGGCTCGACCCCTTCGCGGTACTGATCGCGCGTCGGTTCTTCCGCCCAGGCGGGTACCGCAAGCAACAACGTCGCAGCGGCGACCGCGACGGCAAGTGTGAGGACCCCCTTCATTCCCTGTCCGCACGTTAGACGATCGATCCGCGGCCACCTGTTGTGCTCCGGAGAAGTCCCGTCGCGCCCCCGCTTCTCTAGGATTCGCCGCCGTGATCTCGACCAACCAGTTCAGGAACGGCTCCCACATCGAAATCGACGGGACGATCTTCCGGATCATCGAGTTCCAGCACGTCAAGCCCGGCAAGGGCGGCGCGTTCGTGCGCACCAAGCTGCGCAAGATCGAGGACGGCACGGTCCAGGACAAGACGTTCAGGGCTGGCGAGAAGTTCCGGCCGGTCCACACCGAGTCGCGCAAGATGCAGTACCTCTACGACTCCGGCGACGCGGCGGTCTTCATGGACACGCGCGACTACGAGCAGATCGAGATCCCGCGCGAGCTGACCGACGAGGCGATGCAGTGGCTGCTGCCCAACGCCGAGGTCGACGTCCTCTTCGTCGACGAGCGGCCCAGCGACGTCCAGGTCGCCAGCGCGATCGACATGAAGGTGACCCAGACCGAGCCCGGCGTAAAGGGGGACACCGCCTCGGGCGGCGGCAACAAGTCGGCGACCCTCGAGTCCGGCGTCGTCGTGCAGGTGCCGCTCTTCATCGAAGAGGGCGAGACGATCCGCGTCGACACCCGCAGCAGCGAGTACGTCTCCCGCGCCTGAGGCCAGGGGGAAGGTCTCACGCCTAAGGTGGCTGATGCTGAGCACCGTCTTCGCTGGCCCGGCGATGGCAGGCCGCTTGGAAGTTCAACGGGGAAGAACTGAAAGGCACGGAAACGATCCTCGAGGCGCCCAAAAAAAGCGGCTTCGGGCATATGGGGGATGACGACCACCTGCGACAACTTCCTCTATGAACGGCAAAGGGAACATCACGAGCCTTCCTGGCCCGCCAACCTGACCACGACCGGCGGCAGCAACTACCTCGTGGTCAAAGGAGTGGACGTTTGGATCCTCTGCGGCGGCTGGCTTTGCCCGCTGTGGCGCGTCTGGGCCCACGTCACCGGGTCGGCCGGCGGCATAATCAGCAACGGAAAGCTGTGCTCGATGTCTCCGGCAACGTCGGCCTCCTGGCCCTCAGCTATGTGCGCGGCCGACGACTCTGGCGCTCACGCCGTCCGGGAGCCTATGCCTCCGGCCACCCGACCGCTCGAAGCGGCAGAATGGCACCCATGCGCCGTTCCGACCAGCGCCGCGACGCCATCTTCGCCTGCTATCAGCGCGACGTCACCGGGCGCCCGCTCGAGGAGCTGGTCGCCGAGTCGCGCCCCTTCACGCGCGAGCTCGCGGCTGGGGTCGAGGCCCACCGGGACGAGCTCGATGCCTACATCGCTCGCCACGCCAAGGGTTGGGAGCTGGAGCGGATCGCGCCACTGGAGCGCAACGTGATGCGGGTGGCGCTGTACGAGATCGAGCACTCGGACGACGTGCCGACCGAGGTCGCGATCGACGAGGCGATCGAGATCGCCAAAGAGTACTGCGGCGCCGATGCGCCGGGCTTCATCAACGGCGTCCTCGGCGCGATTGCGCGCGAGCGGGAGGGAGTCCGCTGAGCCGCCTGCGCGAGATCTCGGAACGGCTGCAGGCGATCGCCCGCGAGCTGGAGGGCGAAGAGGCGGACGACGCCCGCGCCGCGGAGCTCTCCCGCGAGGCAGCTGAGCTCTCGGCCGAGGCGGTCGAGGAGGCAAACCGCCGCATCCGCGAGGGCGAGACCTCCGCGTGATCCGCCCGTTCCGCTGTTCCTTTGCGGCGAATGGCAGTGTCAGGGAACAGCGGAAGCGGTGAGCTACCCGGAGGACTTGCACCAGCTCGTCGATGCCGAGCTGGAGCGCTTGACGTTCCCGGCACCCGAGCCGACCGCAGGCCTGCAGGAGGCGATGCGCTACTCCCTGCTCGCCGGCGGCAAGCGGGTTCGACCGGTCCTGGCCCTGTCAACAGCACGGGCCCTGGGCGCCGAGCCCGAGCGCTTCCTGCCGATCGCCTGCGCGATCGAGCTGATCCACACCTACTCGCTGATCCACGACGACCTGCCGGCGATGGACGACGACGAGCTGCGCCGCGGGCAGCCGACGTCCCACGTCAAGTACGGCGAGGACGTGGCGATCCTCGCCGGCGACGGCCTCTTCGCGGAGGCGGTCCGGCTTGGCTGCGAGCAGCCTGGTGAGCCCGCCCGGGTGCTGGCCGCGCTGCGCGAGCTGAGCGCCGCCACCGGCGTCGACGGCATGGTCGGCGGCCAGTACGTCGACGTGGTCGTCGAGGATCGCGACGCCGAGGGCTTGCGCTCGCTGCACACGCTGAAGACCGGACGGCTGATCGCCGCCAGCGTCGGCGTCGTGCTGACCCTCGAAGGTCTGGCCGAACCTGAGACAATCCCCTTTCGCCGATTTGCCAGCGAGCTGGGCGTGCTCTTCCAGATCGTCGACGACATCCTCGATGTGACCGGAAGCGCCGAGCGGCTCGGTAAGCCCCATGGAAGCGACGAGCGACATGGAAAACTCACCTACGTCAGCCTCTTCGGCCTCGAGCGCGCGCGTGAGCTCGCGGCGGAGTCGCATGAAAAGGCGGTCGCGGCCCTCGGCGAGGCCAGTGGTGAGACGGGCGATCTGAACCGAGTGGCCGACTACATCTTCACCAGAGACGAATGAGCGAGAGCGGAAACGGAGCGACGCCCGAGCGGGAGACCCCGCTGCTCGACGAGATTCACGAACCGGCCGACCTGCACGGCCTGAACGACGAGCAGCTGCAGCAGGTCGCGCAGGAGATGCGCACCTACATCATCGACACGATCGGCGAGATCGGGGGGCATTTCGGAGCCAACCTCGGCACCTGCGAGCTGGCGGTGGCGCTGCACAGCATGCTCGACTCGCCCCGCGACAAGGTGCTCTGGGACGTCGGTCACCAGGCCTATCCGCACAAGATCCTCACCGGCCGCCGCGAGGGCCTGTCGACGATTCGCCAGTACGAGGGCCTCGCTCCGTTCTGCTCTGTCTTCGAGTCCGAGCACGACATCATGGGCGCCGGCCACGCCTCCACCTCGATCGGCTACGCGGTCGGGCTGAAGGAGGCGATGCGCAAGGGGATCGGCGAGGACGGCCGGGTCGCCGCCGTGATCGGCGATGGCGCGCTCACCGGGGGCGTCGCCTACGAGGCCCTGCACGCGGCCGGCGGCCTGCAGACGCCGATGGTGATCGTGCTCAACGACAACGGCATGTCGATCTCGCCCAACGTCGGCGCGCTCTCACGCTACTTCAACCGGGTGCGCCTCAATCCGCGGCTCTTCCACGCTCGCGAGGGGGTAGAGGACCGGCTGACCAAGCTGCCACTCGGGCTCGGCAAGCGGATCGAACGGCTCGGCCCTGAGATCAAGTCGGCGATCAAGGCCTACTGGGCGCCGGGCCTCTTCTTCGAGGAGCTCGACCTTGCCTACATGGGCGTGATCGACGGCCACGACGTGCACGCGCTGCGCGAGGCCCTGCGCGAGGCCTTCGAGGCGGACCGTCCCGTCGTCGTCCACATCCACACGGTCAAGGGCAAGGGCTTCGCGCCGGCCGAGGAGGGCGGCTTGGAGGGAATGGAGAAATGGCACGCGGCGAAGCCGAAGTCGATCGTCGACGGCGCGCCGGCGCCGAAGCCCGTGGCGGTGCAGGAGTCCGATTCACCGCAGGCGATCGCGCCCGAGCGGCTCGAGAAGCCGTCGGCGGCCGGAGCGCCGCCCCAGTACACGCAGGTCTTCGCCGACGCGATCGTCGCCGAGGCCCGGCGCGACAAGCGGGTGGTCGGAATCACCGCCGCGATGGCGGGGGGGACCGGCCTGCAGAAGCTCGCCGACGAGGAGCCCGAGCAGTACTACGACGTCGGCATCGCCGAGCAGAACGCGGTGCTGCTCGCCTCGGGGCTGGCGATCCAGGGTGGCAAGCCGGTTTGCGCGATCTACTCGACCTTCCTGCAGCGCGCCTTCGACCAGATCGTCCACGACGTCTGCCTGCAGGAGCTCGACGTCACGTTCGCGATGGACCGGGCCGGCCTGGTCGGCGACGACGGTCCGACCCACCACGGCGCCTTCGACGTCTCCTACTTCCGGCCGATCCCCAACGTCGTCCTGATGGCGCCGCGCGACGAGGCGATGCTGGCTCACATGCTGCGCACCGCAATCGCCCACGACGGCCCGGCGGCGCTGCGCTACCCGCGCGGTGCGGCCGAGGGGGTCGAGCTGCCCGCGCAGCCGGAGGAGCTTCCGATCGGCACGGGGGAGCTGCTGGTCAGCGGCGAGCGGGTGGCGCTGCTCGGCTACGGCTACGGGGTGTCCGTGGCGCTCGGCGCGGCGAAGATCCTCGCCGCCCACGACCTCACCGCGACCGTCGCCGACGCCCGCTTCGCCAAGCCGCTCGACACCGAGCTGCTCGAGCGGCTCGCGATCGGCCACGACCTGGTGGTGACGATCGAGGAGAACGTCCTGCCGGGAGGCTTCGGCTCGGCCGTGCTCGAGCACCTCGAGGACGCCTTCGCCGACCGTCCCGGCGAGCGCGCCCGCATCCTCCGCATCGGCTTGCCCGACCGCTACGTCACCCACGGCAAGCCGGCCCTGCTGCGCGAGGAGGTCGGCCTCACCGAGGAGTCGGTCGCCGAGCGTGTCCTCGCCGCGCTGCGCTCCGGCGAGCCCGCCCTCAGCTGATCCGGCCCAGTCCCGATCGGATCGCGAATCCGCCCCAAAAATTGGGGCTTGCGTCAAAACGCTCAATCGGTTAGCCTGCCGTCGTCTCTTCTGGGGTTACTCGAGGGAGGAGAGGCATCTCTATGTATGTGGATCCGCACGTAGGGAGCGTCGTGGATCTACTGCCTTAGCCGCGCCGGTGCCAAAGGCACCGCGCCGCGGTGGGCGGATGGTCGACCTCTATGGCGTCTGCGTCGCCGAACCGCGGCTGAGCAGCCACGTCGCCAGGCCGGCGGCCAGGTAAGCGGTCGCCGCGATCAGGAGGATGAACTTGCAGGCGGCGAAGATCGTCGCCAAAAGGGGGAGTGCGGCGCCGGCGCCATCGAGAGTGAGCAGCAGGCAGACGTTCTCCAGCCCGTCGAAGGTGGCTCCGAGGGCGCCGAAGTAAACGACAACCCCTCCAACAGCGGCCAGGCGACGCCAGCCCCGCCCTCTGGCGAGATCGCGAACCGCCGCAAGGGCAAGGGTGAGGAAGGTGCCGTAGGCAAGCAGGAAGCCGAAGTCGATCCAGAGCGACTCGCGAGCGGCGTCTTGGCCGTCCTCGCCCCATTCAGCGAGAATCTCGTCGGCCCGGTCCTGGCCACCCGTCAGCTCGAAGGGGACCATCCCTGGTCCGCCGGTGTCCGTCATTCGGCTCTCGGCGGGAGACATTGCCAGGAACAGGACCACCGTCGCGATCCCCGATGCGATCAGTCCCCGCCCGCGCGTCACGCTGGGAATCTATTGGAGCCCATTGCGGCGATGTTTCCGAAGCTCTTTCCAGAGCTCGAAGGCCCGTCATTGGTCTCGAGTGAATCGGTTTCGCGATGAAGGCCAAGCGCCTATTGGCGGTAGCCGCGTAGGTCCGATGCAAACTGGCGTAGGGATTGGTTTTTGTAGAGCGCTACAACAGAAAACGCCCCGGCGGGGAGCCGAGGCGAATTCTGGGGTTACTACAGGGAGGAGAGAACTGCGAGGGACCGCATCGCAAAGCGGAAAGCGGCTTGCAGAGTCGGACGCGATCCGGCTGAGTCCGGTTGAAACCGGCTGAATCCGTGGCCGACTGTGGCACGATTGCGGCACCAGGGAAGGCAAACGCTTAACCGATGGGGTGGGTATGGTCGGCGCTGCCGACCGGAATTAAGCAGCTTTCTTCATAGAGCTAAATTCAACGGTTTTTTCGCCTTCATGTGCCAGTTCGATTCTTCGACGCTCTACTCGGCGCGTGTCTCTGACCGATAGACCCCAAATCGCAGCGACGTAGGGAGCGGCGGCCACGGTGAGGATTAGGGGCAACGCGAGCGACCTCAGGGCTTCGCTTTTGTCGAATTGACTCCAAGCCGTGACGATGCTGAGCAGCACGTAGAAAAACATGATTGCCCCGACCACCACCAGGCCCCTTTCGCCACCCTGACGCAGGGGGTTTAGGTCGTCCCGCTTACTCTTTTCGCCGACGGTCTGAGCGATCAAAAAGAAGGCGAGGACGGGGAACAGGACCAGCTCAATCGGGAGGCTAAAAGTCTTGAGGTTGACCAAGACCTCCACAAAGACCGTCACCGAAATCACCCCGAGCGCAGCCGAGGCAAGCCGTGTTCCCTCTCGTTTGATGCAAACCGCGATCAGCGACCAGCCCGCCGTCACGGTCCAGAACAGGGCAGCGAATGCAAGGCCCGGATGCCAGAAGCCGACCCGATCCAGCAGGTAGAGCACCCCTGCTATGTATGGGATGAAGCCGAGGAACATCCAAGCCAGGCCACTCCTTAGGACCGAAACTAGGGTCCTGCCGAGGCTTTTAAGTTCGCCAAGGCTCGTGATAAGGACGACGAATAGAAAGACCCCGGCCCAGATCAGAAAGGCCGTCTCACGGCTGTTGAAGGCGACATCGAACACGCCTTCCATGATCGGGGCTGGACCGGCGGCAGACCTCAGGCGGCTACCGCGCCCGTGCCTTCCTCTGCCCATCGCGTCGTTTGCGCAAGCGCTTTGAGGTCGACCGGGTCAGATCGCACGGATCAGCGTTCGAGCCGTGCAGACATAAAACCTCTTGCGCATGTGGTTGGGACCACTTTGGTCCCTCGCCGCCCTGTTAGGCATGACCTTTTGGATTTCGCCTCCGCCTCGCCGGACCGCAACTGCGCTTTTTAACTGCGGCGTTGGCAGCTTCCGCCTTACAACCGCACAACCACGTGGTTGTGACCACTTTGGCGGCTCGTGTCTCCGTAGGTACATGGAACCTGCCTACGCATCGCCGCTTCGTCCCTCGCTTCGGGGGAGGCTGCGGCCATCGTTTCGTCCATCACTTCGCGGCCTGGCGAGGCCCAACGTCCGCCAGCGCCCCTCGCAGCGCCGTTTGCGGGCCTGGCGTTTTGCCGACATTCCTACGCCACCCCCGGTTCAAAACATCAGGTCGGTTGCGACGGTCGTCATTGCCCTCTCGATCTTCTCCACGTCCCTTGCACTCGACGCCTGCGCTACCACCTCCGCGCTGGCTCGGCAACGCTTCTGCATCACCTCGGCGACCGAAATCGCCTTGGTGCTGCCAACTCCGCCTCCACAGCCGATCACCGGCTCCGCGCTGGCTTCGCAGCGCTTCGCCGTCAATCGGTCGCGACCTTGGGGGTCAGCGTGAGTTGGAAGGCGGCAGCAAGCTTGCGGTTCCCCGAGGGGACCGCCGAGGTCATTGCCTCGCTTGGCGAGCATCGCGTCCTCTCGACCGCCCAGGTGCGCGCGATTCACTTCCCTGATCGCGGCATCCGGCGCGCTCAGCAAGCCCTCGCCTACTTGGAGCGGGCGGGTCTGATCGCCTATGCCGAAGCGCGCCGCGCTCCCCGCCGCTTGTGGTTCCTGACCGAGCGCGGCGCTGACCTGGCGCTCGACGCCGGCGAAGTGGAGCGCCGGCCAAAGGTCCTCAGTCCCCAGCAGGCGGCGGGACCGCTGCGCGCCCACACGCTCGGCGTCAATGAGGTCGGGATCAGCTTCCTGCGCGCGGCGCGTGAACGGGGCGACGATTTCGGCCCGCTCTCCTGGCGGCACGAGGTCGCCCACCCCCTCAACCGTGGTCGCGGCCGCGCTCGCCGGATGCTGATCGCCGACGCAGTGCTGAGCTACCTGCGCGCCGACGAGGATCACATCATCTTCCATCAATGCTTCGTGGAGGTAGACCGGGCGACGCTCTCGGTTGAACGCCTGGTCGCGGAGTTGGCCCGCTACGGCCAGCTTCGCCGCGCTCGCGACAAAGGCGGCGAGCCGTTGTGGCGCAGCCACTATCCGAGCTTCCCACCTGTGCTTTGCGTTCTGGCCGGTGCGTCGCGTGAGGCTCTGGTTCGTCGGCGGGACATTACGATCGCGCTGCTGGAAGGCCACCCGGAACTATCGCGCGCCTACGGCGTGACGATCAGCTTTTGCTTCTTGGACGACCTGAGGAGTCGCGGGCCTTTTGCGCCGATCTTCCGCGAGGTCGGCGAGCCGGATCGGCCGGTGGACTGGCTGGCGAGGGGCACGGCGATTGACTAAGAAGCTCGCCGTCTCGATCCCTCGGATTGCTCTCACTCCGGCAGAGGCGGCGGTAGCCATCGGAGTTGGCCCGGATTTCTTCGATGCCAACGTGGCACCGGACCTGCGACTGATTCGACGAGGCCGCAAGCGCCTGGTTCCGGTCGCCGAGCTTGAACGCTGGGCTGCCGAGAACGCCGAGCAAGTGCTGAAGGGGCGATGACCCTGGACAAGCTTCTAGGCTGCCGGGCATGGCTGATGCCAAAGGCGAGAAAGCACGACGCGCGGTGCGGGCCGCGCAGGCGAAGTTCAAGCGCGATCAGGACGCGGCTCGGAAAGAGCGCCGCAAAGCATTCGCCGATGCGCAGAGGGCGGGACTCTCGCTACGTGACATCGGCGAAGAGGTCGATCTGCACCACACTCGAGTCGCAGAAATCATCCGCGACGAGTAGCCCACAACTGTTGGGGAAAACCCAACAGTTGTGCTACTTTCGGGATTCAAACAAAAGCGGCGACCCGCCGCGCTATGAACGCGACGGGCCGCCTGACCACAAGGAGAGTGATCCTCCTCATGGCTGACGAGAACCCTACGGGTCGCGCGTCGCACGATCCCCCTTCCCCGGCAGGGGAGGACAGAAGAACCGAGAGCGCCGTCCTGGCGCTTCTCCTCGATGAACACCCGACTCGGCTGACGATGGACGAGCTGATCCTTGTCCTTCATGCCGATCCCGAGCGAGGCGATCCTGAGGACGCCGCAGGGCGGGCAGTTCGTGAACTGGTCGGTGCCGGACTAATGCACCGCGAGGGACGCTTCCTGTCGCCCTCGCGAGCGGCGCTGTACTTCGCTGCCTTGGAAGCGGTCTGATGGATGTCGCGGCGCAGTTCGGCGACAACCTTGTTCGTGCCCGCAGGCTCGCGGACCTCTCCCAGGACGAGTTGAGCGTTCGGGCCTCAGTTCATCGAACCGAGATCAGCCAGCTTGAGCGCGGTCTGCGCATAGCCCGGATCGACACGCTGGCGAAGCTCTGCGCGAGTCTCGAAGTCGAGCCGGGCGAGTTGATGGCGGGGATTGATTGGAGTACGGGCGATACGCGGATCGGGCGCTTCAAGGAACGGACTCCCGATGGCTGAGGGCATCCGAAAGCGACACTCGAAAGGTTGCAGCGCCCGCCACGGCGGGCGCTGCAACTGCAAGGCTGGCTGGGAGGCGTCGATCTACCTGGCGCGTGAGGACAAGCGCGTCACCAAGACGTTCGCCCGGAAGGCCGAGGCCAAGAGTTGGCGAGCGGAAGCTAAGCGCGCGGCTGACCGGGGAACGCTGCGTGCCACGCCGCAAGATGCTCGGAGCGTGGCCGTAGCTCTGCGGCAGTTCATCGCCGGGATGCAGGCGGGCACGATTCGTCCGAAGGGCAAAGAGCGCTACAAGCCGAACACGATCCGCTCTTATGAGCGGGCGCTGCGAGTTCACATAGCGCCGTCAGCGGTTGGCGGAATCAAGGTCGCCGATGTTCGTCGGCGCGACCTTCAAGCCCTTGCTGACGAACTACTAGCTGCCGAGCTTTCGGCTGGCACTGTCGGCAATGTCCTCAATCCGATTCAGGCGTTTTACCGCCGAGCCGTCGACCGCGACGAACTGACCCAGAACCCATCTGAGCGGATTGACCTCCCCAACGGGGACTCCAAACGCCCGAAGCGAATCGCCACCCCGGCAGAAGCCGCAGCACTACTTGCTGCCCTCGACCCAGAGGATCGGCCGGTATGGGCCACGGCCTTCTATGCAGGTCTGCGCCGTGGCGAGCTTCAGGCATTGCGCGTTCGTGACATTGATCGGGAGGCGGACCTGATCGCCGTCGAGCGCGGCTGGGATCAGGTAGAGGGGGTGATAGAGCCGAAGTCACGCGCAGGGCGTCGCAGCGTGCCGTTGCTGACGATCCTGCGGGATTACTTGGATGCGTATGTGCGCAGGACGGTCCGTAGCGGCGACGACCTTGTTTTCGGCCGTACGCCTCAACAGGCGTTCTACGCCTCAACTGTCGATGGTCGGGCGAAGCGCGCTTGGGCGGCGGCGAACAAGCGGGAGCGCGAAGCGGGGGCGAAGCCTGAGTCCTCTGAGTCTGCGCTGCTGACGCCGATCAGCTTGCACCTTTGCCGCCATACCTTCGCCTCGCTACTGATCGACTCCGGGGCGAACGCGAAGGCGATTCAGGAGTTCATGGGCCACTCGAAAATCCAGACCACCTTTGATGTCTACGGCCATCTTCTGCCGGGGAGCCGTGATGAGGTTCGGCAGCGCATGAACGCCTACCTGGCTCGTTCCTAGCAGCGGTGCCCGATCAGTACGGGCTCTAGCCCGCGCGGCGGTTCGTCCCCGGTTCTAGCAGCGAGTCGTTCCAGGCTCGGACTGCTTGCACCCAATCGGTTAGGAAACCCGGTAGCTGGCTACGGGCCTCGTTTGATGCCGCCAACTCGTTCTCGGTGCGGAGGCCCGTGACCTCTTTTTTTCGTTCGAGGTCGTAGATCGCATCGAGGGTGTCGGCCGCACTTCGATATTTGACGTAGATGTCGTCGTCTTCGGGGAACCGCAGACGCAGTCGAAGCAGCGCGGGCTGTAGCGCGTTGAGCCGAGTGACGGCAATGCTCATCTCCGCCGTGGTGGTGGAGGCCATCTCGTGCCATTTGGCCTCATACGCCGCACGGTGTTCGGAGCCCTCCGGGGCGGCTTCCATTTTGCGACGAGTAAGTTCGGTGACCAGCAGGTTCGAGGCAAAACCGGTGATTCCGTCTATCGCGCTGGTCAGCACCTCCGTCACGTCGTCCAAGGCCGCCCGGCTGCCAGTGATTGCTTGCATTTCCCGGTCATGCTGGAGCTGCTTCTCCTGGCGTTTCTCGGCGGCGGCCATCTCGCGCCGGACGTTTTTCGTGGCAAATACGTAAGCGAGATAGGCAGCGATCAGGATGGCGAGGGGACCGAGGTAGGCGATCAACCCACCGTCGGTACTGGTGACATGCACGTCGATGGGCCCGCGCGGGGCTTCGAGGGCGAGGCTCTGGGCGGCGGCAAACACGGGGGCAACCGCAGGCTAGGGCGGCACTCGGCGGAACGTCGCCCAGGTAGAGCGGGAGAGGGGTGCCGCGCAGCCCGGACCTGTGTTCGTCCGACGGACTGTGGCACCGACTGTGGCACGGAGCCTCTCGGCGAGGTCGAGGACAACCCTGGGGACGCGCCAGCGCGCCCGGTATTTGCCTTGCTAGAGCCCCCACAACAGAAAACGCCCCACCGGGGAGGCGGGGCGCTTCTGGGGTTACTACAGGGAGGAGAGATATGTATCTCTATATATGTGGATCCGTGGGAGGTAGGTGGGTCCTTTGATGCGTCGCGGACACGTCATCGTGGGAAGCGATGAGCGCCATATGGGCGGCGCGGAACCCAGCCAAAAAGTTTCTTGTTCTGCCCCTTATCGGTTGTCCTCTGCGAATCCTTGAACAGCATACGAACGTATGTGCGATTGGTGTGTGAGTGCGATCACAGACTCCTCGCGCTTGCCGAGCGCCTCCGCTGAGTTGGCTACCCGGTCTTGGAGCATGGAATCAGGTGGAGTCAAAGCGTGGTTAAAAACCTGTATTGACGCCTGATTCGGCTCTTGGCCGGTGGCGCGGCGCTACGGTTGCGCGGATGAAGAAGGCGCGCATAGACGCAGTGCTGGCCGAGCGGGGAATGTTTCCCTCGCGCACGGCTGCGGCGGGCGCCGTGCGAGCCGGCGCTGTTCGCGTTGGCCAGGACGGTCCGATCGCCCTGCGGCCGAGCCAGCTGGTCGAGCCGGAGGCGGCGCTGATCGTCGACGAGGGGCCGCGCTTCGTCTCGCGCGGCGGGATCAAGCTCGAAAATGCCCTGGACTCGCTAGGGCTCGACGTCAGCGGCCTCGACTGCCTCGACGTCGGGGCCTCGACCGGCGGGTTCACCGATTGTCTGCTGCAGCGCGGCGCGACTCGCGTGGTTGCCGCGGACGTCGCCTATGGCCAGGTCGACGCGGGCTTGCGCAGCGACCCGCGGGTGACCGTGATCGAGCGGCTCAATGCCCGCGAGCTCCAGCCCGCCGACTTGCCCTTCGAGCCCGGCCTGGCGACGATCGACGTCTCCTTCATCTCGCTGACCAAGGTGCTGCCCGCCGTCGTGCGCTGCCTTGCTCCAAGCGGCGAGGTTCTGGCGATGGTCAAGCCGCAATTCGAGCTGGGTCGCGAGCGAGTCGGCAAGGGCGTCGTGCGCGATGCGGGCGACCGGTGCGAGGCGATTCTTGTCGTGGCCCGCGCGGCGCAGGAGCTCGGACTACCGATCCGCGGCTTTGCCTCCTCCGGCCTGCCGGGTCCCAAGGGCAATCGCGAGACCTTCGTTTTGTGCGGCGGCGATGGCCGCGAGGTAAGTGATCTCGAGCCCGCGATCGCCGCCGCCGTGGAGGCGGACGCATGAAGACCGCTGTCCTGATCACCCACTCGCACCCGCCGGCGGCCACCGAAGCGGTCGCGATCGCCACCGCTGCCGCGGGGGAGGCGGGCTGGCGGCTCGTCGCCACGGCTGATGAGATCGAAAAGCACAATCACGCGGCCGCCGGGGTGGAGCGAGTCGAGTCGCTGCCCGCCGACCCAGACCTTTGCCTGGTCCTCGGCGGCGACGGCACGATCCTCCACGCGCTGCGCAGCTTCGCGGGCACCGGCGTTCCCGTATTCGGCGTCAATTTCGGCACCGTCGGCTTTCTCGCCGCGGTCGAGCGTGACGAGGCGGCCGAGGGGATTCGCCGGGCGCTGGCGGGGGAGACCGAGGCGATCGATCTGCCGGCGCTGGCGATTGCGGTTGACGGCGAGGAGCGGTTCGCCCTCAACGACGTCAGCTTCAGCCGCCGACCGCGGGACCGCGTCGCTGAGCTGAGCTACCGGATCGCCGGCGAGGAGGTCGGCAACGTTCGCTGCGACGGGCTCGTCGCCGCCACGCCCGCCGGATCGACCGGCTACAACCTCGCCAACCAGGGCCCGATCCTCGCCTGGGGCGTGAAGGGCTACGTGGTCAGCTACATCGCGCCGCACTCGCTGACCGCCCGCGCTCTCGTCGTCGCTCCGTCCGACGTGCTCACGGTCGGCAATGCGGCAGGCCGCGAGCCGGTGGACGTCGCGATCGACGGCGCCCAGGTCGCGACGCTGGAACCGGGTGCTGCTCTTGACGTCCGCTTCGCCGATTCCGTCGGCCGCCTAGCCCAGCTCCCAGGCACGAGCTTCTACCACCGCATCAGAGAGAAGTTCGGCCACCTCGCGGTCTAGGGCCCATGTCGTCGGTTCTCTAGGGTTTCGCCCCATGGAGCGCAAGTGGTGGACCCTCGTCCTGATCTCGATCGCGACGTTCATGCTGCTGCTGGACATCACGGTCGTCAATGTCGCTCTGCCTGACATCCAGCGGGAACTGCACGCCAGCCTCTCCAGCCTGCAGTGGGTCGTCGATGCCTACTCGCTCACCCTCGCCGCCTTTCTGCTCACCGCCGGCTCGCTGGGCGACCGGCTGGGGCGCCGCCGCGTCTTCACGATCGGCTTCGGCGTCTTCACCTTCGCCTCGTTTCTCTGTGGCATCGCCGGCGATCCGACGCTGCTCAACCTCGCCCGCGGCCTGCAGGGCGTCGGCGGGGCGGGCATGTTCGCCACCTCGCTGGCGCTGATCGGCCAGGAGTTCCACGGCAAAGACCGGGCCACGGCATTCGGCGTCTGGGGCGCCACGGTCGGCGGCGCCGTCGCGATCGGCCCGCTGGTCGGCGGCGTGATCACCGAGCATCTCGGCTGGGAGTGGATCTTCTTCGTCAATGTGCCGATCGGGCTGCTGGCGATCGGGCTGACCGAGCGCAAGCTGGCCAATATCGCCGCGCAGGATCCCGAGCGGATCGACGTGCCGGGGCTGATCACGTTCTCTCTCGCGCTCTTCTTCCTCATCTTCGGCCTGATCCGCGGCAATCCAGCGGGCTGGGGAAGCGCCGAGATCGTCGCTTCCCTGGGGGCGGCGGTTGCATTGATCGTCGCCTTCGTGGCGATCGAGGCCCGCAGCAGCCACCCGATGCTCGACCTGACGCTCTTCCGCAAGCCCGCCTTCAACGGCGTCTCCGCGGTCGCCTTCGGGCTCTCGGCCGGGATGTTCGCGATGTTCCTCTACCTGACGATCTACATGCAGGGGGTGCTCGGCTTCTCACCGCTGGAGGCCGGCCTGCGCTTCCTGCCGCTGACCGTGCTCTCCTTCATTGCCTCGCCGATCGCCGGCTCGCTCTCGCACCGGATCCCGATCCGGGTCCTGCTCGGGGTCGGGCTCGCCACCGTGGGCGTTGGGTTGCTCTTGATGCACGGGGTGAGCGCCGATTCGGAGTGGACCGCGCTGCTGGCCGGCTTCCTGATCGCCGGCGTCGGCATCGGCATCACCAACCCCGGCATCGGCCAGGCCGCGATCGCCGTCGTCCCGGTCGAGAAAGCCGGGATGGGGTCGGGGATCAACACGACCTTCCGCCAGGTCGGGATCGCGACCGGTGTGGCCTCGCTGGGAGCGATCTTCCAGTCGCGAGTCGACTCGAAGCTCTCGCAACTGCTTCCCAACGCACCCGACGGCCTGGGCGAACTCGTGGCCTCCGGTGGCTCGAAGGCAGCCGTCGCCGTCTCGCCACCGGGATCCCGCGCCGAAGTGGCGCACGCCTCTGCGGTCGCCTTCACCAGCGGCTTCAACGAGATCATCCTGATCGCCGCCGTCCTCTCCTTCCTCGGCGCCGCCCTTGGCTTCTTCTTGGTCAGGTCCAGGGACTTCGTCCAAGACATCCCATCTGAAGGCGAGATCGCAACCGAGCCCGTCCCTGTCTAGCGCTTCCTGCAGCGGGTGGCGCGGTGGCGGGGGTCCCCATAGCGGAGGACGCGGAGCGTCCGAGCACATGGGGGAGGGCCGCCGCGACAGGACCCGCCGCCCTAAGTGCTAGACAGAACACGTGCTGCGAGAGCTGCGGATCGAGAATTTGCTGCTGATCGAGAAGGCGGATTTGCGGTTGGGCGAGGGGCTCAACGCGATCACGGGGGAGACCGGTGCGGGCAAGACCGTTCTCGCTCACTCACTGGACCTGCTGATGGGCGGCAAGGCGCGACCGCAGATCGTCCGGCCTGGGGCGGAGGAGGCCTGGGTCGAGGGAGTCTTCGATTTGCCGAGGGGGGTGCTGAGCGAGCCGGAGATGGTGGAGATCGCCGATCGCCTGCCGGAGGGCGTTGACGAGGTGGTGCTCGGAAGGAGGGTCTCGGCGAGCGGGCGGACCAGTGCCTTCGTCGCCGGTCGGGCTGCCTCCGCATCGGACTTGAAGCTGCTCGGCGGGCGGCTGCTCGCCTTCTACGGGCAGCACGAGCACCGCAAGCTGACCATCGCCTCGGCGCAGATGGACGTGCTCGATGGCGTTGCGGGGGCTGCCCACCTGGAGCTGCGCGAGGAATACCGCCAGGCCCACCGCGAGTGCACGCGGCTCGTGGCCGAACTGGCCGAGCTGTGCGAGCGCGACGGCTCGCGCGAGCGCGACCTCGATCTCTACCGCTACGAGCTTGCCGAGATCGAGGAAGTCGCTCCCGATCCCGACGAGGAGACCGAGCTTGGCAGTGAGCGCGAGCGGCTGCGCCACGCCGAGGCGCTGCGCGAAGCCGCGGCGGGGGCTCATGCCGCGACGCTGGGGAACGACGAGGAAGGTGGCGGGGCCGCCGGCGCCCTCGCCCAGGCGGAGGCTCTCGTGCAGGGGGTCGCCGGTGTGGACACAAGCCTCGATGCGCTCTCGGGGCGGCTTAGCGCCGTGGCGATCGAGCTGTCCGACGTTGCCGGCGAGCTGCGCGGCTACCTCGACGGTCTGGAGGCCGATCCGGGCCGCCTGGCCGTGGTCGAGGAACGGCTCGATGCCCTCGACCGCTTGCGGCGAAAGCACGGTGGCAGCGTCGAGTCGGTCCTCGCTCACGCCGAGCGCTGCCGGACGGAGATTGCCCGCTTGGAGAACGCCGAGGTGCGTGGCGTGGAGGCCGAGGCTGCCTTGGCCGAGGCCGAGGAGCGGCGGGCCAAGCTCGGCGAGAAGCTGGGCAAAGCCCGGACGAAAGCGGCGCCGCGATTGGAACGGGAGGTCGCCGGCGAGCTAGAGCGACTGGCGATGCCGGGCGCTCGTCTCGAGGTGGTGCTCGAGCCGCACGCCGACGGTTTCGGCGCGAACGGCGCCGAGACGGTCGAGCTGCGCCTGGCGCCTAACCCAGGGCTGGAGCCGGCGCCCCTGCGCGACGCCGCTTCGGGCGGCGAGCTCTCGCGGGTGATGCTGGCGCTGAGTGGCTTCGGTGGCGGCGCCGGCGCCGGGACGCTGGTCTTCGACGAGATCGACGCCGGAGTCGGCGGCCAGACCGCCCGCGCGGTTGGCGAGCGGCTGCGCGCCATTGGCGAGAGCCGTCAGGTGCTTTGCATCACCCACCTGCCTCAGGTCGCCTCGCTGGCCGGCACCCATTTCACGCTCGAAAAGGATGTTTCGGGCGAGCGCGCAAGCGCCGGCGTGCGGCGGCTCGACGGCGAGGGCGTGGTCGAGGAGATCCGCCGCATGCTCGGCGGCGAGGACAGCGACGAGGCGGCCACGCGCCACGCTCGTGAGCTTCTCGCTGCCGCCTAGCGACACGGTTTGACCCGCTTGCCCAGCGGGATACTCTGCTTCGGTGGCAACCGCCAGTCGACGTCGCTTTCCCGCTCTGCTCTCGCGCCGTAACGGGGCCTCCCCGGTCGAGGCAATCGAAGGGCGGGTGCGCCTCGGGCGCCGCACCAAGCACCTGGTCAAACGACTCATCCCCGGTGACGTCGCCGTCATCGACCACGTCAACGTCGACCGGATCGCCGCCGAGGAGCTGATCGCCAGCGGCGTACGGGTCGTGATCAACGCCTCGCCTTCCTCCAACGGCCGCTATCCCAATGCCGGGCCGCTTTTGCTGGTGCAGGCGGGAGTGCGGTTGATCGATGCCGAGGATGCCGATCCCTTCGAGCTGCTCGCCGACGGCAACCGCGTCACCGTCGCCGGCGGGGTCGTCTTGGGTGGCGGCCGTGAGCTCCTACACGGCCGCATGCTCGACGTCGAGGAGCTGAAGCGCCAGCGTGCCGAGCAGCTGGAACGCGTCGACGAGGCGCTGGCTGAATTCGCCGAGAACACGGTTGCCCACGTGCGCCAGGAGACCGACCTGCTCACCGGCAGCGTCGAGTTCCCGCCGACCCGCGCGTCCTTCCGCGACCGCCATGTGCTGATCGTCGTGCGGGGCGACCGCCACCGCCGTGACCTCAAGGCGCTGCGTGCCTATATCCGCGACGTCCGCCCGATCGTCGTCGCGGTCGACGGTGGCGCCGACGGAATCCTCGAGGCCGGGATGAAGCCCGAGGTGATCCTTGGTGACATGGACTCGGCCGGCGACGAAGCCCTTCGCTGTGGCGCCGAGTTGATCGTCCATGCCTATCCCGACGGCCGCGCCCCCGGGCGCCAGCGGCTGCTCGACATGGGTCTCGACCACATGCTGCTCCCCGCCGCCGGGACCAGCGAGGACGTGGCGATGCTGATGGCCTACGAGAAGGGCGCTGCGCTGATCGTCAGCGTCGGCGCTCATTTCAACCTGATCGAGTTCCTCGACCGCAAGCGCGGCGGTATGTCCTCGACCTTCCTCACCAGGCTGCGGATAGGAGAGAAGCTGGTCGATGCCAAGGGAGTCAGCCGGCTCTACAACCCCAGCTCTCCCTTCGGGCCCGTGGCCCTCTTCCTTGCCGCCTTCATGGTCTTGCTGGCGATCGTCGTGATCACCTCCCCGGCGCTCAGCGACCTCGTCGAACTGGTCTGGCTGAAGATCAAGATCTGGCTCGGCCTGTAGCGCCGCGGCGCTCCGGCATCTAGCCTTCCCCCGCCGATGGGTTACAGCGCCCGATACCACGCGACTTCGCTGATCGCCGTCTTCCTCGCCCTCGCGATCGGGATCCTGATCGGCGCCGAGTTCGGCGGCGACGCTCTGACCAGCACGCGCAAGAACCTCGAGCAGAGCCTGACCGGCAACCTGCAGGACGCCCGCGAACGGGCCGATGAGCTGAACGGCAAACTGGCCCGCTCCGATGAATTCGCCAGCCGCGTCTACCCGGCGCTGGTCCGCGACCGGCTTGCCGGCCGGCGGATCGGCGTCGTCGCGCTGGGGGACCTGCCGGGCGACACGGCCTCGGCGATCGAGGAGACGCTGGGACCGACCGGGGCGCGCCTGGTCGGCATCGGCGTCGTGCGCGAGCCGGTCGATCTGAACGCGCTGGCCGGCGACCTCGCGAAAACCCGCTTCGCCAACATCCGCACCAACGAAGACACGCTGACCGCGTTCGGCGCCGGCGCGGGACGTCAGATCGTTCGCGGCGGCACGCTGCTCGATCGCGTCCGCAGTCACCTCTTCTCGCGCGCCAGCGGCAACTTCGGCGCGCTAGATGGAGTCATCGTCGTCCGCCAGACGCCAGAAGAGATGGGCCCGGTGCAGCACTCCAAGGCGGCGGCGCTCGAATCGGCGCTGATGGCCGGGGTCACCGGCACGCGCACGCCGGCGGTCGGGGTCGAGACCTCGACCGCGGAACCCTCTTCGGTCTCCTTCTTCGCGGGTAACGACCTCTCGAGCGTCGATGACGTCGACGTCACGGCGGGCAAGGTGGCTGCCGTGTTCGCTCTGCTTGGCGCCGAGGGCAGCTTTGGCGTCAAGGGCTCGGCCGACCGCCTGCTGCCTGACCTGCTGCCTCCGGCGGGGTCCCGCTGAGCGTGACCTGGGTCGGCTTCCCGGTCGCGATCGCCATCGCCTTGCTGGTCGTGCCAGCGGGAGTCCGGGGGCTGCTCGACGCCGGCCTGGTGCGGACCAACTTCCGCGGCGCCCGGCTTGCCTTTCCGCTCGGCGCGGTGCTGGCGACAGCGGCGCTGGTGGCGCTGGCGCCGCTCGCATTTCTCAACGACCGTGCCGACCTCGACCTGCTCAGTCCCGGCCTGCGCCAGTGGATGCCCTATCTGCTGGGGCTCGCATTCCTGGGTTTCCTCGATGACTCGTTGGGGCAGGGTGAGGCAGCAGGCACACCCCGCGGCTGGCGCGGGCATGCCCGGGCGCTGCGTTCAGGAAGCCTCTCGACCGGGGCGGTGAAGGCGCTGGGCGCACTGGCCCTGGCGGCTTATGTGGTCTCGGGCCGCGGGCTCGAATCGTGGCGCTACCTCGCCGACGTGGCTTTGCTGATCCTCGCCACCAACCTCTTCAACCTGCTCGACCTGCGGCCCGGGCGGGCGGAGAAGGGATTGGCCCTGCTCGGTACCGGCCTCTGCCTCGGCGCCTGGAGCTTCGCCCCACTGGAGCTGCTCGGCATCTTCGCCGGGCCGGTCCTGGTCGGCGCCGCCTTCACCCTGCGCGAGCGGGCGATGCTCGGCGACACCGGCTCCAACCTGCTCGGCGCCGTCGGCGGGGTCTGGCTGCTGACGACGCTGGGCGCCGACGCGCGCCTGATCGCCCTCGCCGTAGTCGCTGGACTGACCATTTACGGAGAGTTGCGTTCGATTTCGGCGACGATCGAATCGGTTCCGCCACTGCGCTGGCTAGACTCGCTCGGCAGATGAGTAAACGGCTCGATCGAATCCCGCTCGCGAAGAATCAGGCTGTGACGCTCGCGGGATTCAATCTCGCATGAGCAGGCCCGCGCAAGGAGATACACGCTTCATCTTCGTCACCGGTGGCGTGGTCTCGGCTCTCGGCAAGGGGATCGCCGCGGCCTCGATCGGCCGCCTGCTCCGTTCGCGTGGCTACCGGGTCCAGCTGCAGAAGTTCGATCCCTACATCAACGTCGACCCGGGGACGATGAGCCCCTTCCAGCACGGGGAGGTCTTCGTCACCGAGGACGGCGCCGAGACCGATCTCGACCTCGGTCACTACGAGCGCTTCACCGACGAGAACACCTCACGTGCCTCCAACGTCACCGCCGGCGCGGTCTACAACTCGGTGATCAACCGCGAGCGCCGCGGCGACTACCTCGGCGCCACGGTGCAGGTGATTCCCCACATCACCAACGAGATCAAGAACCGGATCCGCATCGTCGCCGAGTCGCAGTCGGTCGACTTCGTGATCACCGAGATCGGCGGCACGGTCGGCGACATCGAGTCGCTGCCCTTCCTCGAGTCGATTCGCCAGCTCTACACGGACCTGGGACCGAAGCGCTCGATGTTCGTGCACCTGACCCTGGTTCCCTACGTTGGCCATGCCGGCGAGCTGAAGACGAAGCCGACGCAGCACTCGGTCAACGAGCTGCGCCGGATCGGGATCCAGCCGCACGCGCTCGTCTGCCGCTCCGAGGGACGCCTCGACCGCGAGATCCGCGAGAAGATCGCCCTCTTCGCCAGCCTTCCCGTTGAAGCGGTGATCTCCGCCAACGACGTCGACAACATCTACAAGGTGCCGCTGGTCTTCCGTGCCGAGGGCGTCGACGACCTCGTGCTCGACCACTTCGAGATGGAGGCGCCTTCCTCCGACCTCTCCGAATGGGAGGCGATGGTGAAGCGCGCCGACGAGGCCGAGAGCAAGGTCCGGATCGCCCTGGTCGGCAAGTACGTGCAGCTCGCCGACGCCTACAAGTCGGTGATCGAGGCGCTCGAGCACGGCGGCATCCACCACGGGGTGAACGTCGAGGTCGAGCTGGTCGATTCCGAGAACTTCGATCAGGAGCGGCTCGAGGGGGTCGACGGCATCCTCATCCCGGGCGGCTTCGGCGAGCGTGGCATCGAGGGCAAGGTCTCGGCGGCGCGGATCGCCCGAGAGCGCGAAATCCCGTACCTGGGCATCTGCCTCGGCATGCAGATAGCGGTCGTCGAGTTCGCCCGCACGGTCGTCGGCATGGACGGAGCAAACTCGGCGGAGTTCGATCCGGAGACGCCGTTCCCGGTGGTCGACCTGCTGCCCGAGCAGAAGGAGGTCTCCGAGATGGGCGGCACGATGCGGCTCGGCGCCGACCCGGTCAAGCTCCACGAGGGCACGCGGGCGCGCGAGATCTTCGGCGAGGCCGTCATCTACAAGCGCCACCGCCACCGTTACGAGGTAAACAACCAGCTGCGGCGCCGGCTCGAGGACGAGGGCCTTGTCTGCGGCGGTACCTCACCCGATGAGCGCCTGGTCGAGATGGTCGAGCTGCCCGACCACCCCTTCTTCGTCGCCTCGCAGTTCCACCCGGAGTTCAACTCCCGCCCCAACCGGCCGGAGCCGCTCTTCCGGGACTTCGTCGGCGCCGCGGCGCACCACGCGGGCGAGCAGCCCGCTGATGGTGGTGAGCTGCCGGAGGCGGAAGCCCAGGGCAGCGAAGCAAGCGTTCGCCAGTCGCACTGAGCCGGCCGTAGCTCCCGGTTAGCCTGTTCGCCGTGGACCGACTGCACGAGACCTTCGTAAGGCTCTGCGAGATCCGCAGTCCTACTGGCGAGGAGCGCGAGGTGGCGGACACGATCGCCGCCGAGCTACGGGTTCTTGGGCTCGAGGTCAGCGAGGACGACGCGGCCGGGCCGGCAGAAGCCGGGGCCGGCAACCTGCTCGCCCGGCTGCCCGGGCAGAGCGAGGAGTGGGTGATGTTCTGCGCCCACATCGACACGGTCCCGCACAAGGGCCAGATCGAGGTGGTCGAATCCGACGGCGTCTTTCGTAGCGCCGGTGAGACCATCCTCGGCGCCGACAACAAGGCCGCCGTGGCCGTCTTCATGGAGCTGGTCGCGCGGCACGCGGCCGTGCCTCCGCCGGTGGGAATCGAGCTGGTGCTGAGCGTGGCGGAGGAGCAGGGACTGCGCGGCGCCAAGGCCTTCGACGCGAGCGTGCTGCGGTCGAGCTGCGGTTTCGTCCTCGACCACGCCAGCGCGATCGGCGAGGTGATCGTCAGCTCACCGACTCAGCAGCGGGTGCTGGCCGACTTCGTCGGCGTCGAGGCCCACGCCGGCATCCGTCCCGAGGACGGCAGCAACGCGATTGCCGCCGCGGCTGCGGCGATCTCCCGCATGGAGCTGGGACGCCTCGACGAGGAGACGACGGCCAACGTCGGGGTGATCGCCGGCGGCACCTCCGGCAACGTCGTGCCGGGGCATTGCGAGATCGTCGCCGAGGCCCGCAGCCTCGATTCGGGGCGGGCGGCCGAGGTCGCTGGCTCACTCAGTGACGCCTGTACCTGGGGGGCGAGCGAGCATGGCTGCGACGCCGACGTTCGGATCGAAGAGCTCTTCCGCGGCTACGGGATCCCTCCGTCCTCGCCGGCGTTGGCGCTGGCCGAGGCTGGGCTGAGACGGGCGGGCTTCGAGCCCGAGCGCACGGCGACGGGTGGTGGGAGCGACGCCAATGCCCTGATCGTCGACGGCTTCGACTGCGTCCTGCTCGCCAACGGCACCGAGGCCAACCACACGCCGGACGAGTCGGTCAGCGCCCGCAACCTCGACGCGATGCTCGAGGTCTGCGAGGGCATCGTCGCCGAGGCCGCTGCCGTGCCCGCGCCGTGAGCGGCCGCCTCAAGCTGCGACGCGGCGTCATCGTCGCCGAGGAGCCGCTGACGGTAGAGGTCGATGGTCAGCGACGCCCGGCCTGGGCGGATGAGCTGCTGCTGGGCGAGATGCGCGAGGGCGACGAGGTCATCGTCAACGTCGAGGCGCTGGACCTAGAGCTCGGCTCGGGCGGCTTCGACGTCGTCCACGTCAACCTGACCAGGGGACTCGAGGGGGGTGGCTCCCCAGGCGACGAGCACGTAATCAAGCTCAACTACACCTCGCTCCAGCACACCGTCGATCCCGTCGAGCTTCCGGTGCGCCTTATCCCCCCTGGAGGGGGAAAAAGCGCACCGGAAGCGCGGATGCCGGTGTTGGTCTTGCCGCTGCACGGGCATCTGGCGCCGGCGGCTTGGGCTGCCGCTCAGGCGGCACCCGGGCTGAAGGTGGGATACGTCCAGACAGGGGGAGGGGCGCTGCCCGGCTCACTCAGCCGCGACGTCGTCGAGCTGCGCGAACGTGACCTGCTCTGCGGCCACGTCACCGCTGCGCCCGCCTACGGCGGTGAGCACGAGGCGATCTCGGTCGCCGGCGCCCTCGACGCCGCCGCGCACGCGCTGGGTTGGGACGCGGTGATCGCCGGGCCCGGCCCGGGCATCATCGGCTCCGACACACGCCTCGGCCACGGCGGCATCGCCGCGCTCGATACGGCACATGCTTCGCTGGCCTTGGGCCTTCCGACCCTTCTCTCACCCCGCCTCTCGGCCGCCGATCCGCGTGAGCGCCACCGGCCGGTGAGTCACCACACCCTCACGGTCCTGCAGCTCCTTCTGGGTGCGGTGGAGATCCCGGTGCCCGCCAACGAGCCGGTCCCGATCGCGGTGCTCGCCACCGCGGCGGGCTGGCGCCACCACCTGCGCGAAGCCCCGGTCGACCTCCCGGGCTACGCGGCGACCGGCTTGCCGGCGAAGACGATGGGGCGCAGCCTCGGGGAAGACCCACTCTTCTTTGCCGCCCCCCTCGCCGCGGGCGCCGCCTTGCGCCGCAAGGGTTGAAGCGCGGCGGGGAGAACACCCCCGCCATGGTCGTTGCCGATCCACCTCGCACCGAATCGCGCTTCGAGTCCCTCGTCCTCGACTTCCTCTCCTATCTGGAGCTGGAGCGGGGGCTCTCCCGCAATACGCTTGACGCCTACCGCACCGACTTGAGCCAGTACGGCGAGTACCTGGCGGCTCACGGCATCGACGCACTGACCGCCGGCCCCGCCGACATCGGCGAGTTCCTCGCCGAGCTGGCGATCGGCAATGGCCGCCCTGCCTGCTCCGCGGCGACGGTCCATCGCAAGGCTGCCTGCCTGCGCTCCTTCTACAAGCAGTTGCGCCGTGACGAGCTGATCGGCGACGATCCGACGGCGGCGCTGAGCGCCCCGCGCCGGGCCAAGAAGCTGCCTCAGGTCCTCAACTACGCGGAGGTTCAAAAGCTGCTGGCGGCGCCGAGCGGCGACGAGCCAACGGCGCTGCGCGACCGAGCCCTGCTCGAGGTGATGTACGCCTGCGGGCTGCGCGCCTCGGAGACGATCGGGTTGGAGCTCGCCGACATCGACCTGCACGAGGGCTTCCTGCGCGCCCGCGGAAAGGGCAGCAAGGAACGGCTGGTGCCGCTCGGCCGCAAGGCAATCGCGGCGATCTCCTCCTACCTGCGCGGCGGCCGGCCGAAGCTGGTCGGAGAACGCCACGAGGCAAGGCTCTTCGTCAATTTCCGGGGCGGTCCGCTCAGCCGCCAGGGCCTCTACAAGATCGTCCAGCGCAACGCCCGCGCGGCCGGCCTCACCGGCCAGATGAGCCCGCACACCCTGCGCCACAGCTTCGCCACGCACCTGCTGGCCGGCGGCTGCGACCTGCGCGCCGTGCAGGAGATGCTCGGCCACGCCGACATCTCAACCACCCAGATGTACACCCATCTGTCAGGCGAGCACCTAAAGACCGTCTACTTCAAGTCCCACCCCCGCGCCACCGCCGGCTGACTTCGCCTTTTTTCGCCCTATGGGCGAGTAAGTGCGAAGTCAGCCTCCGATAGAACTGTGGGATGCCCGAGCTGCCTGAGGTGGAGACCATTTGCCGGCAGCTCGATCCGGAGCTGGTGGGGCGGCGGATCGAGGTGCTGGAGGTGCTCGATGCGCGCTGGTGTCGGCCGATGGCGCCGAGGAAGCTCGAGGCCGCCGTCGCGGGGGCGACGATCGAGGGGCTGGGACGGCGCGGCAAGTACCTGTTGCTGGCGCTCGATGGCGAGCGGACGCTGGTCATGCACCTGCGGATGACAGGCAACCTGGTCCTGGTCGAGGGAGAGCAGAAGCTCGATCCTTCCGAGGGGCGGCGTCTTTACGAGACCGAGCGCTCGGTATCCGAGCGCCACCTGCGAGCCCGCTTCAGCCTCGACGACGGACGGGAGGTCTGGTTCACCGATCCGCGCCGTTTCGGCGAGGCCTTCCTGATCGACGATGCCAAGCTTAACGAGCGCTTCGCGAAGCTCGGCGTCGAGCCGCTCTCCGATGAGTTCACGCCCCAAGCGCTGGGCATCATGGCCGCTGGTCGCACGGCACCGCTGAAGTCGTTTCTGCTGGATCAGTCGGGCGTCGCCGGCGTCGGCAACATCTACGCCGACGAGGCGCTCTTCCGCGCCCGCTTGCATCCACTCTCTCCCGCCGGCTCGATGAAGCCCGAGCACTTGGAGGCGCTGCACGAGGGCGTGATCGCCGCGCTGGAAGCCGGGATCGACGGCGGCGGCGCCTCAATCGACGACTACCGTGACGGGCGCGGCGAGAAGGGCTCGATGCAGGACGAGTTCCTCGTCCACACGCGTGAGGGCCAGCTCTGTGCGCGCTGCGACGGCACGATCGTCCGCATCGTCGTCTCCGGCCGCTCGACCTATTACTGCCCGGGCTGCCAGGTGCGCTTGCGCAAGCGCCCTCGCCGGCGCCGTCCGGCTCGTCCTTCAACGTAAACCGGCTATGGCCGGAAAGACGCTGAAGACCGAGGCGGTGGTGCTGCGCAGCATCCGCTACGGCGAGGCGGATCGCATCCTCCATCTCTACTCGAAGACGAAGGGGCGGATCGGCGCGATCGCCAAGGGGGCGCGGAAACCGAAGTCGCGCTTCGGCGGGCGCTTGGAGCCCTTCTTCCGGCTCGACCTGATCCTGCACGAAGGCCGCGGCGAGCTGCTCACCGTCACCAACGCCGCGACCGTCGACGGCTATCCGCGCCTGCGTGCCTCCGGGCCGGCACTCAACGCCGGCGCCCGCGCCTGCGACGCGGTGCTGCGCCTGCTCGATTCGGCCGAGCCCAACCCGCCCGCCTACAACCTGCTCTGCCGCTATCTGGCGATGCTCGACGATCCGGGCGAGGAGGGGGCGGCCAGCCTCGAGACGGCGCTCTCCTTCCGGCTCAAGCTGGCGCTGGCGGCCGGCTTCGCCCCCGAGCTGGCCTCCTGCGCGCACTGCGGCGAAGCCGAGCACCTGAGTGGCTTCTCCGGCTCCGCCGGTGGCGTCGTCTGCGTCAGCTGCGAAGGCGGCGCCTTCCCGCTCTCCGAAGAGGCGCATCGCTTCATGGTCGGCGCGATCGGTAGCCCGCTTGCCGAGGCGCCGAGCGCCGAGGAGCCGGCGCTGCGGCAAGCCGAACGCGCCGTCGGCGAGACGCTCGAGCATCACGCTCATGTCCAATTGCGATCTGCGGCGTGAGGGTCGGTCCTGGCAGGGGTTCCGCTTAACTTTTTGCGACGAAGGGTGGACCGGCTGTCGCCCTATGCGTGGCGCGCAAAAAGTACAGACGCTCCACCCCTGCCAGGACCGACCCTTAGGATCGGTAGATGGACGCAACTGTGACGTTCGAGGATCGGGTGCGCGCCTGGGAGGAGGGATTCCTCGATGAGCGGGCGACCCGCTCCTACCCTGCGCAGCGTCAGATAGAAGAGCCCGACAGCCCGGTGCGCACGCCGTTCCAGCGCGACCGCGACCGCATCGTCCACTGCAAGGCCTTCCGCCGGCTCAAGCACAAGACGCAGGTCTTCGTCGCCCCAGAGGGCGACCATTACCGCACGCGGCTCACGCACACCCTGGAGGCCTGCGGCATCGCTCGCACGGTTGCCCGTGCGCTCGGCCTCAACGAGGACCTGACCGAGGCGATCGGGCTCGGCCACGACCTCGGCCACCCGCCCTTTGGCCATGCCGGTGAGGAAGCGCTCGATGTGGCGCTGCGCGAGCGTTGCGGCAGTGGCTTCAAGCACAACGAGCACTCGCTGCGGGTCGTCGAGGTGCTGGAGCGTGACGGGCGCGGCCTCAACCTGACCGAGCAGGTGCGCGACGGGATCCTCAACCACACCGGCTCGCGCAAGCCGGCAACGATGGAGGGCCGGATCGTCAAGCTGGTCGACCGCGTCGCCTACATCAACCACGACATCGACGATGCGCTGCGGGCGGGAGTGCTGCACGCCGACGACCTGCCGGGTGCCGAGATCGAGCTGTTGGGCGAGACCGGCTCGGCTCGCATCGACACCCTGGTGCGCGACATCGTCGAGCGTTCGCGAGCGGCGCGCGACATCGTCCAGAGCGAGGAGATCGGCGGGGCGATGCTGCGGCTGCGCAAGTTCATGTTCGACCGCGTCTACCTGGGGCCGCTGGCGCGCAGCGAGCATGAGCGCGTTCACCGCGCGATGGGCGCGCTCTTCGACCACTACATGGAGAACCCGGACGAGGTCCCGGAGCTGGAGCCGGGCGCGAGCGATTGCCAGCGCGCCGCCGACTACCTTGCCGGGATGACCGACCGCTACTGCATCGCCAAGTACGCGGAGCTGACGATCCCGGAGGAAACGCTGTGGCACTGATCTCGGGCGAGAGCCTGGAGCGGGTCAAGCAGGCGGCCGACATCGTCGAGGTGATCTCGGCCCACACCGACCTGCGCCGCCAGGGGACGCGCTGGGTCGGGCTCTGCCCCTTCCACGATGAGCGAACGCCCTCGTTCTCTGTCGACGCCCAGGAAAAGCTCTACCACTGCTTTGGCTGCGGGGTCGGCGGCGACACGATCAAGTTCATCGAGGAGAAGGAGGGCCTGGGCTTCGCCGAGGCGGTGGAGCTGCTCGCCGATCGCTACGGGGTCGAGCTGGAGCGCGAGCGCGAGGACCCACGCGCGGAGGCCAAGCGTCAGCAGCGCCGGCGACTCGGTGACCTGCTCGATCGCACCGCGGGCTTCTACGCCTCCTATCTCTGGGACTCCGACGAGGCCGGCAAGGCGCGCGCGTACCTGGGCGAGCGCGGACTCGGCGAGGAGACCCTGCGCGCATTCGCGGTCGGCTATGCGCCGAGCGCCTGGGACAAAGTGCTGCTGCGCGGCCAGCGGGCCGGGTTCAAGGTCGAGGAGTTGCGCGGGGTGGGACTGGTCCAGCGAGGACGGGGCGGAGGCGAGTACGACCGCTTCCGCTCACGGATCATGTTCCCGATCCGCGATCGCCGCGGCCGCACGCTCGGCTTCGGCGGCCGGGCGATGCGCTCCGATCAGGGGGCGAAGTACGTCAACACAGCGGAGACCGACTTCTTCCACAAGAGTCGCATGCTCTACGGCATAGATCTGGCCAAGGGCGCGATCGCCAAGGAGGGGAGGGCGGTCGTGGTCGAGGGATATACCGACGTGCTCGCCCTGCACCAGGCCGGGATCGAGGAGGCGGTGGGGGTGATGGGCACGGCGATCACCGACGAGCAGGTTGCATCGCTGTCGGGCATGGTCGACGAGGTGATCCTGGCGCTGGACGCCGACTCCGCCGGGCAGGAGGCGATGCTGCGGGCGCAGCGCGTCGCCGCCGGGCGCAAGATGCGACTGCGGGTTGCGGCGATGCCGGCGGGCGAGGATCCGGCCGAGATGATGGCGGCTGAGGGCGGCGCGGAGCGCTTCCGCGCCCTGCTCGACGGCGCGGTCGAGATAACGGCCTTTCAGGTCGGCCTGGTGCTCGAGCGAACCGATGTCTCCTCGCCGGCGGAGCGTGACAGGGCGCTGGCGGAGGTGGCGCCGATCCTCGCCAGCCTGGGGGAGAGCGCCAGCCGCGACGACCTGGTGCGGCGCGTCGCCGAGCGGCTCGACCTGGAGCCGGCGATGGTGATGGGCCGGGTGGTCGTGGCGCAGCCGCTCAGCGGCGGCTCGGCAGAGCCGGAGCCGTCGAATCGCGGTCCCGCTCCCGAATCCCGCCGCGTTGCCGAGCTGACCTCGCGCGAGCGCCGCGAGCGCGCCCTGCTGGCGATGTGCATCGCCCTCCCTGACGACGGCAAGGAGTACCTGGCCCGCCTCACCGACGAGCATCTCTCCCGCCTCGGCGCCCGCGCCGCCGCCTGGCTCCGCGACCACCTGCAGGACCCCGCCTCGGACCTTCCCCGCGAGGACGCCGAGCTTGCCGGCCTGATCACCGAACTCGTCATCACCGCCCACGACGAGCCCGCCTCCCGTGAGGCGATGGAGCTCAACTACCTGCTGCTCGAGCAGCGCCGCATCGAGGCCGAGATCGCCGCCGCCGGCGAACGCGACGACTACGAGCAGCGCGCCGCCCTCAGCCGCGAAAGGGCGGCCTTGGTCCAGCGCATCGCCCACACCGAGCGCGTCGGCGGCTAACCGGTAAATTCCGTGACGAGTTCTAGTCCGGTGTAGCTCAGCTGGATTAGCACGGTCCGGGGTAGCTCAATTGGTAGCAGCGCTCGGCTGTTAACCGAGAGGTTGTGGGTTCGAGTCCCACCCCCGGAGCTCTCTAGGCGGGCGCTCGAGTGCGGGCCAGCTGTTCGATCAGCTCGGCGCCGTGCTCGGCGCCGTCGTTCTGGGTCGCCCACCTCGCCAGGTCCTCGGCGTGACTCGCAAACGAGGTGTCGTCCAGCAGGAGTCGGGCCGCCCAGCGCAGGGGAGCCGGCCGGCAGAGGCGCCAGGGAAGCGAGAGGCCGCACTTGGCCCAGGCGATTCGCATCGCCGTCTCGCTCATGTCGCCGATGATCGGGCAGATGAGGACTGGGGTGCCGGCGGCCAGGGCGCGGGCGACGGTGCCATGGCCGCCGTGAGAGATGACCAAGGAGGCGGCTGGCATCAGCTGGCTGTAGCTGAGCCAGTCGACGAGGACCGCGTTTGCCGGAACCTCGATCGGCGCCTGCGGCGCCACCCGGTTGGTAGTTGCGACCACGCGCACCGGCTCATCGGCGAGAGCCTCGAGCGCTGTGCGCACGAGGTGGTTGTCCGAGTCATGCGCGGTGCTCGGAGCTACGAGGACGACTGGCTCCTCACCGGGCGGCAGCTCGATGTCGGGGTGGGGCATCTCGAATGTCATCGGGCCGGTGACCTGCACCCCGGCCGGCCACCGGCGTGGGTACTCGAGCTGGGGGAAGGTGCCAACCAGAGCCAGATCCCTGCTGATGCCGCCGTGGAAGCGCTCAACGGGAGGCAGGTCGAGGCGGGCGCGTTGCCTGTTGAGGTCACGACGGCCCTGCTCCAAGCCGATATTGAGCGCACGTTGGCCGGTGCGCCAGACCGCGCGTCCCAGGGGCGTGCGCGGCGGTTGCAGGCCGACCGCGAAGAACGGCAGACCGGGCTCGACGACGGGATAGATGTGAGGGATGAGGGTCGCCAGCGGCACACCGGCCATCTCTGCCGCCAGCGACGGGGCCAGGGTGAGGATGTCGCTGACGACGACGTGCGGCCGCATCTCCTCGAGCAGGGGCAGCAGCGCCCGCGCCGCCTCGGCGGCGTGCGCTCCCTCGGCCGAGTCGGGATCCGGTGGCGGGAACATCCGGTATTCCTCTGCCGCGGCGAAACCGAGCCCGGCGCCCTCGACCGCCGCCCGCCGCTCCTCCCAGGTCTCGACAACGACCTCGTGACCGCGCCCGCGCAGCGCCCGCCCCAGCGAGATCGCCGGGAAGACGTGTCCCGGATCGCCAAAGGCCGCGACGAGGAAGCGAAGGCTCTCGCCGCGTTGCATCACGGTGCGGTTCTAGGGGGTATCGAGTCCCTCACCGGGACGGGTAAACACGATCTCAGGGACGTGGCAGTTGCGCGAGGTGCTCAAGAGGAAGCGGACGGCCTCGCCGATGTCCTCGGGCCGGATCATTTCCTCGCCAGGAACCTGCCCCTTGGCGAACTCGGTCATCGGTGTGTCGACGAAGCCCGGCGCAAGTGCCGTGCATTGAATCCCGGCGGTGCCCACCTCACGGTGCGTCGACTGGGTGAAGTTGATCACGGCGGCCTTGGTCGCGGCGTAGATCGAGAGCCATGCCTGACCGCCCTTGCCGGCGATCGAGGCGGTGTTGACGATCAGCGCCTTGCCGTGCTCGCCACCGGCCTGTTTCAGCATCGGCAGGCCCTCGCGAGTGCCGATGATCAGGGCCCGCAGGTTGACACCGAGCTGCATGTCGAGGTGCTTGGTCTGGATCTCCTCCATCGGCGCGCCGATTCCGACCCCGGCGTTGTTGACGAGCACGTCAAGTCGCCCATAGGCGTCACGGTGCTTGGCAAAGACGCCGACCACGTCCTCCTCGTCAGTCATGTTGGCGGCCACGCTCTGCGCCTCCAGGCCATCGCTGCGAAGGCCCTCAGCGGCGCTCTCGAGCTTGTCGGGACGCCTTGCCGAGACGGTCAGCCCGTAGCCTTCTTCACCGAGCACGCGGGCGATCGCAAGCCCGATGCCACTCGATGCTCCTGTGATCAGTGCCGCTCGCTCCGCCAAGACCTCTCCTTCCGCTTGCCCGTTCCGCCGCAGGACCTTATCTCCCGCTCGAAGGCCACGCCGGATGGCACAGCGGCGGCGGCTTCGCCGTGAATAACATGCCGCGAATGCGCTCGCGCCGAGCACTCGCCATCCTCGCCTGCCTGCTCGCACTCCTCGCGCTGCCACTTGCCGGATGCGGTGGCGGATCGGACGATTCGACCGACTCTTCATCGGCGCCAGGGGAGAGCCGGCCCGCTCCGCCGAAGTCCTCGTTCCCCAGCGCAAAAGGTAAGACGCTGGCCGAGGTCCTGGAAGCGGCAGACGGCCCATCGAGCCTGGTCGTTTCCCCCGCCGCCCTGGTCTTCTACAAGGGCCAGAGTCGCTACCCGTTCGGGGTCTTCGAGCGCGATCGGACGCAGGTCCCCGATGCCGAGGTTGCCCTCTACTTCGCTCGCGTGCCCGGCCAGAAAGCCAAGACAGGGGACAAATTCGGTCCTGCCGCAGGATCGACGAGCGCGAAAAAAGCGGAGGAACGCGCTTTGGACGAGCAGGCCGTTGGCCCGTTCCCGGCCCGGATCGAATCGATGCAAACGCAGCCCGCCTTTCGTGCGCAGACGACGACCAGCGATCCCGATGCAGCCACGGTGGTCTACGCGACCGACGTCAACTTCCCGGCAAACGGCGAGTGGCGCATTGGGGCGCTAATCAAGAGCGACGGCGAATTGACCGCCACGCTGCTCCCCAGCGCCGTTGTCGGCGGCTACGAGAAGATCCCCCAGGTGGGACAGCGGGCGCCGCTCATTCACACGCCGACGGCGTCCGACGTTGGTGGTGACGTTTCGAAGATCACCACCCGCATTCCGCCGGACACCCAAAACCACGTCGATTACGCGGATGCCTTGGATAAGGAACCGATCGTGCTGCTCTTCGCCACCCCGCAGTTCTGCCAGAGTCGTGTTTGCGGACCGGTCGTGGACATCGCGGAGCAGGTCAAGCAGCTCTACGGAGACAAGGTCGCGTTCATCCACATGGAGATCTACGAAGACAACGACCCAAGCAGGCCAGTGCGCCCCCAGGTGAGTGCCTTCCACCTTCCCAACGAGCCCTGGTTGTTCGCAATCGGCCGAGATGGAAGGATCAAGGCCGAGATCGAGGGCGCATTCGGCGTCGAAGAGCTGACCCACGTGGTGAAGGGATTGACCGGAGAATGAGCGATAAGACGAGCGCAGAGGAGGAGCTGCGGGCCTCCTTTGCCGAGGAGGCAAAACGCCGCTGCGACGTGATCGCCGCCGGCCTGGCAACCGAGACGACCGATTTCGAGACGATGCGGATCGAAGCCCACGCCCTCAGAGGCGCCGCCGCAGTCGTCGGCCTGCGCCGCCTCGCCGAGCTCGCCGGCCTGATGGAATCCGACCTCGCCGAAGCCAAGAAGACCGGCTCGATCCGCGGCGGCCGCACCCACCAGATCGCCGACGCCGCCAAAGCCATCGCCGAGGGAGCCGCCGCAGCCGCCAAAGGCGAAGAAGAGCCCCCCGACGTCGGCCGCTCCTTGGCCCAGCTCTTCAGCGCCTAGCGCTACCCTCCCCAGCCAACGGGGCGGTAGCTCAGTTGGTTAGAGCAGCGGACTCATAATCCGTCGGTCGAAGGTTCGAGTCCTTCCCGCCCCACTTATAGTCCGTCCCCACAACACGTGCCGTCCGTACGGTGAGTTAGGTTTGGCGCTTGTCCGCAAGTGCAGTCAACACTGCGATTGCTCGGCTCCTGCGACGCGCTGACGAGGAGGATCCAGCAACGCTCGCCGAGACGTTTGTCGATGTGAATGCCCTTTTCGCGCGCCTGTCAAGTAGGGACTCGCAAGTAGTCTTCGGACGAAGAGGTACCGGTAAGACCCATGCCTTGAAGTACCTAGCAGAGACGCTGCGCGGTGAAGGACAGGCGGTGGTGTACCTCGACCTTCGACTGCTTGGGTCGAGCGGAGGCATCTACACGGATCCGGCTGTGTCGATTCCAGAGGCGGGCACGCGCCTGCTGCTTGACGTGTTGCAGAAAACTTATGAGAGCCTTGTCGACGAGGCGCTCGACGGTAATGCTGCGGACTCGATCGAGGGCGATCATCTGCTCAGTCGCCTCACGAAACTCAGCGATGCTCTTGCCGACGTCGAGATAGTCGGCGAGACGGAGGAGCGCAAAACCGCGAGCGCCAGCTCCAACCGGGGAGCTGAGCTGGGGGTCGAGGCGCCACGTCTATCGGCGTTCGCTCGAATCAACGAAGGCCAGCGATTGGCGGCTGAGAGGGAGGTGGTAATGCGGGGGGTCGCGCGCCACCGTGTCCACTTTGGTTCAGTAGCCCGTGCAATTGAGAAATTGATTCCGTCGCTCCCGGGCGGGCGCCTGTGGCTCATCATGGACGAGTGGAGTCATGTATCGATGGATCTGCAGCCCCTCCTCGCAGACCTGATTCGGCACTGTCTGCTCCCCATACCGGGAGTCACTGTGAAGTTCGGAGCCATCGAGACCCGGACGATCTTCAAGTTGGACCGCGTCGAAGGCAGTTACTTGGGAATCGAGTTGGGCGCTGACGTAGCCGCCGACATCGATCTCGATGAGTTCATGGTGCTGGCGACGGCGGGTAAAAGTGCCACCGTGTTCTTCGCGCAGCTGTTCCAGCGCCATATCCAGGCTGCGGCACGGCCGGGCGACGGCCTTGACTTCTCCTCACCGGATGATTTCGTCAAGCATTCATTCGCCGGTGAAGGCGCCTTTCGAGAGCTGGTACGGGCCGCCGAGGGGGTCCCACGCGACGGCATCAATGTGCTCAGCAAGGCCGCCCTGCAAGCTGCGGATGGGCGGATAACGCTAAGGCACGTTCGGGATGCCGCTCGAACGTGGTACCTCAGCGACAAGCAGGCGGCTCTGCGTGCGAGGTCGACGGAGCGCGATCTTCTGCATTGGATCATTGACCATGTCATCGAAAAGCGTGCAATCCGTGGGTTCCTGCTCCAGCAGGGGTCCGAAAGCCACCTGATCGAGTGGCTCTACGACGCTCGTCTCATCCACCTGATGAAGCGCAGCATCGCGTCGAAGGACAGGGCGGGAGTTCGGTTCGACGCCTACTCCGTGGACTACGGTTGTTACGTTGACCTTCTTTCGACCCGCGGTGGGCCCCAGGGACTCCTGCGCGTCGATGACGAGGACAGCTGGGAGGTTCCGGAGGACGACATCGAGCACGTCCGCGGGGCGATCCTCGACCTAGAAGAGTTCGCGAAGTCAGAGGCTGCGGGCATCGACCGGCACGAGCCCCCAGAAGTGGTGCTGAGGGGCCACGCGAAAGAGGGGGCCGTCATCGTTGAGTCGCCGGTTGCGCTGAAGGCGGACAAGCCCCCCGTGAAGTGGTGCGTTTTGGTGGAGTCGACCGAGGGAGTCGTTGTGGTTCCGCTAGGCAACCGGCCCATCCGGATGGGCAGCTCGGCGAACGACGAAGTCAGGATCCGTGCTGACTCAGTTGAACCTCGGCACGCGGTCATCGAGTTGGATGACGGGGAGCCGGTTTTGACGGCTGACAAAGGACGGGTCTACGTCAATGGACTGAAAGCCACCAGCAGGCGAGTCGACCATGGCGACTACGTATCCCTCGGCGGCGAGGTTGACCTGCTCATCTACTCGACCGAGAACTCCGACGCTAGCTAATTCTCGCGTGGAAGCAATGGCCTGAGACTAGGCCGGCGACAGCCCCGGAAATGCTTGGCGACCGGATCGAAATGGCGGGCCGCCCACGCGGCGGCGCGTCCTAGTTCACGCATGAACCGCTCGATGCGCGTGGAGTCCGCTAGCTCGCGCACGCGGCCGCCCGCTCGAAGCTGACGAGTCGGCCGGATCAGAGCGTTATAGGCAGAGTGGGCCGCGTCGCCCTTCTCGCCGGCGAGGAGCGGGTAGAGCTTGTGCTCTGGCGATGGGATCGGTGAGGACAGCTCAATTCCTACAGACCGCAGGCGTGGTGCGCCAATCGATACCAGCAGCGCCTCGGCCGATTCATGTCCCGCATCCAAGTCTTCAGCGCCCCGTTGGATGAGCCCGGCCCCCGGGAGGGCTTCCAGGTTGACAAAGCTGCTCATTCCCGTTGAGGGGTAGCGACCCTCGGTTCACTCGCAAGCGCCCGGACATGAGATAGGGATGGGCTAGGGTCGTCGGGGGCGCAGCGTTGTTGTGCCCAAACAATTGAGAGGCGGTCCCTTGGATCCTGTCGGATATGAGCTTTGCACCCCTGAAGGAGACAAGGGAGGCGGCGTTCGCGCAACGCGTGGCTTTCGGGCTGGCGAGACGGTGATGGTCGGAGTGCTCGAAGGCGAGGTGGCCCGTAACGACTCGCATGCGACGCAGGTGAGTCGCACCAAGTGGGCCAGACATGGTGGTCTCGGTCCCAAGGTCAACCACTCGTGCAGCCCCAACTGTGGCGTTGAGCTGAATGAGACCGGCGCTTGCGATTTTGTGGCTCGGAGGTCGATTGCCGATGGTGAGGAGATCACCTTCGACTACGCGATGCGCAACTACTCGATCGAGCATTTTCCGGGCGGCTGTCTTTGTGGAGCCGACATCTGCCGTGGCTCGGTAACCGGCTGGAAGGATCTCCCCGAGGAGCGCAAGGCCGACTACGAGGGCTTGGTCGCCCCCTACCTGCTGGAGATCGACCTGGATCTGGCCGGCTCAGTGGCCTAGCTTTTAGGGGTGCCTGACGCCCCTGAGTCAGAGGAGTTCGAGTCCCTGGTCGCCGATGCGATCGATCGCTTGCCTGACCAGTTCCAGGAGGTGCTGGCGCGGGTTGCGGTGGTCGTCTCCGACCTGGGGACCGAGATGCATGCCTACGGCCAGTACTACGGCGACGGTGTCGCGCATGATCGCTATGAGGACCGGATCGTCATCTACAAGGACACGCTGGAACGCGACTTCGGGCACGACCGGGAGCTGCTCGCCCGCCAGGTCGAGCAAACCCTGCGGCACGAGCTTGCTCATCACCTTGGCTGGAATGAGGACGGGGTGGGCGGGCTTGGGCTCTGACGCGAGGGTGTCCACTTCCGCGCTTCCCCGCGCCGCGATCGATGCGAAGATCGCCACCTAATGCGATCGAGAGGAGCGAATGTGTCAGCGAAGAGCTTGAGGTGGAGGAGCACGCGGATCACCCGCCTGCTGCCGCTTGTATTGGCAATCGGGATCGTGGCTGGCGTCGCGGCCGGGTGCGGTGGCAGCAGCAACAGCGACAGCATCTCCTCGGAAGCCCAGAACCGCATCGAACAGGGCGCCGAAGAAGCGAAGAAGGGCATCGAAAAGGCCAAAGACGAAGTGAAGAAGGGCTTCGACGAAGCCGAAGGAGCCGCCAAGGAGGGTGTCGAAAACGGCAAGGGCCAGACCAACAAGACGATTGAAAAGGCCAAGAAGGAAGCCGAAGAAGGCATCGAAAAGGGCAAGGAAGAAGCTGAAGGCGCAATCAAGGAAGCCGAAAAGCAGGTGAACAAGTACGGCAACTGAGCATCGTTGACGGCCGGGCGGCTAGCGGACTCTGCAGTCGCCCGGCAAGTGAGTGATCAGGCGCTGTCCGCCAGCGAAGGAGAAGCTTGCCTTCGCCAGTTCGAAGATCGCGCCGGGAAAGCCCGCCGGGGCGGCGCAGCTGGCGCTGATGAAGCTGCGCCGTTCGCCCCGGTAGCTGTAGGTGCGACCGATTTTCAGGTCGATGTCGGTGACGTAGCCCTGATCGGAGGCGAGCCGGGGCAGGCGGGTCGAGAACACCGTGCCGAACTTGCCCTTGCTCTGGCGGGAGATCTTGAAGGGGAGGACGAAGGCGGCGCGGACTGGGCTGGAACCGTAGAGGTGCAGGAGCAGGCTCATCTGCCCCTTGCTCGTGCTGTTGAAGACCAGGACCGTTCCGCGCGCCGGGAAGACCGGCGAGCCGGGAAAGTTGACGTTGGCGGCGAAGTGGCCATGGCCGACGAGGGCGCCGCGGCACTGCCTGAGGGCTGCGTCGGTGCTGGTCTGCTGCAGCTCCGAGGAAGAGCAGCTCGGCAACCCGGCGACGGAGACGATGCCGGCTCGGTTCATCGCGATCGAGATCTCGCGCAGCTGTGGCGGGGTGCTGCCGTCGGTGGTGCGAACCGCGCCGGCGAGCTGCACGGTGACCGGCACCTCCCGTTCGCGCGGCAACGCATGGGGGAGCAGGCGGGCGTCGAAGGCGACCCTGAGGTTGCCCTCCTGCACGAATTGGCGCGCGGCAGCGGCACCGACAGGCAGGCAGGCGAGGAGTAGGACCGCAAGGGCGAGGCGTCGCATGGTTCACACCCAGTCTAGGAAGGCCGAGGTTGCGACTGAGTTAACCGGCCAACCCGTCGCGGGCTAGGGTTCGGCAATGGCCGAGCCTACTCACCGGATCGAGCTCTCCGACGGCGATGAGTTCGCCGGCTACCGGATCGAGCGCCGCCTCGGCCGTGGCGGCATGGGGATCCTCTACTTGGCGGTGGAGCCGGGCCTGGAACGGCACGTGGCGCTGAAGCTGATCGCCCCCGAGGCGGCCGCCGACGAGGTCTTCGCCCGACGCTTCGCCGAGGAGTCGAAGATCGCGGCCTCGATCGAGCACCCGAACGTGGTGCCGATCTACGCCGCCGGGGAAGAGGAGGGAGTTCCCTTCATCGCGATGCGCTACGTCGCCGGCGCCGACCTCGCCAAACGTCTCCTACGCGAGGGGCGCTTGTCCCCCGACGACGCTGTGGACCTGATCGCCCAGGTCGCCAACGGCCTCGACGCCATCCACGCCGCCGGCCTCGTCCACCGCGACGTCAAGCCCGCCAACGTCCTGCTCAGCGGCGGCGACGGGGCCGAGCACGCCTACATCACCGACTTCGGCGTCGCCCGCAACGTCGCAACCGAGTCGGGCCTGACCCAGACCGGCCGCTTCGTCGGCACCCTCGACTACGTCGCTCCCGAGCAGATCTCCGGCGGCGTTGTCGATGCACGGGTCGACGTCTACGCACTCGGCTGCCTGCTCTTCAAGCTGCTTACCGGCGAAGTTCCCTTCCCCAAGGACGGCGAGGCCGCTCGCCTCTACGCCCACCTCAACGACCCACCGCCGGCCCCGTCGCTCTACGTGCCGGAGGTCTCGATGGCGCTCGACGACGTTGTCGTCCGGGCAATGTCGAAGACCCCTGACGATCGCTACCCATCGGCCGGAGATCTCGGCCGCGCTGCCGGGGCGGCCCTGCGGGGCGAGACACCGGCGGTGCCCGAGCGGACGGTGGCAACCGGCGCCGCTGCGACGCGAACCACCGAGACGATCGCGGCGGAGCCGGAAGAGAGGCGGCCGTCTTCGCAGCCGACCGAGGCGACTCGGAGGGTCACGGCCGAGACCGCTGCGCCCGACGCACCGGAGAAACGGGGCGGAACCGCCGCTGGGCCTGCGAGCAACCGGCGCCAGGCGCTGTTCGGCGGCATCGCGGCAGTGGTCGCAGCGATCGTCGCCGTCGTGGTGCTGACAAGCAGTGGAAGCGGTGGCGACGGAGCCGACAGCGCAGCCGGCCCCAAAAAGACCGAGACGACGAGCACCAAGAAAGCCAAGCCACCCAGACCCGACCCGGCGCCGCTCAGCAAGCCGGCGCTGATCGCCAAGGCCGATGCGATCTGCGAAGACAGCCAGAACACCTACAAGAGCGTTAGGTCCCAGGCCAAGGAAGAAAGCCCGGATGTGGCCTATGCCGCCACCCTGGTTGGGATCTCAGAACGTGCGCTCCGCCGTTTCAGGGCGCTCGTCCCGCCGCCGAACCTCGAAGATGAGTTCGAGAACTACGTCGAAGCTCAGAGGCTGGTTGCGCTCAACGACCGCCAGGCATTGGAGGCGGCCGAAGGAAGCGACGCCGATGGCTACGCGGCGGCCCGCGAACGCCGCGACTCCGAAGCCGACGAGCGCTACCGCCTGGCGCGCGAAGTCGGTCTCCGACAATGCAGCGCCAGCCACGGCTAGCAGGATAGGAGGAGCGAATGAAGCACCACACCGCCTACATGACCTTCAACACCACTCAGCGACGGGAGCTGATCCGGATCACCGAGGAGGTGCAGGCGGCGGTCGAGGAGGCCGGGATCGAGGAGGGGATGGTGCTGGTCTCCGCGATGCACATCACCGCCGGCGTCTGGGTCAACGACGACGAGCCGGGGCTGCACGAGGACGTGCTCGAATGGCTCGACAAGGTGGCGCCGCCGAGCTGGGAGCCAGCCGCCAACGACGTCGCCGCCGAGTTGCTGCCCGACGCCGGCGACTACCGCCACCATCGCGGCGGCGAGGACAACGGTGACGCCCACCTGAAGAACCTGCTGGTCCATCATCAGGCGATCGTTCCCGTCACCGCTGGCCGTCTCGATCTCGGGCCTTGGCAGCAGGTCTTCTACTGCGAGTTCGACGGCGGGCGCCCAAAGCGCCTGGTGATCAAGGCGATGGGTGAGTAGTCAGGGCGCCGGCTTGGAGTGCAGCTCGGCGCCGCCGCCCTTCTCGCGGATCAGGTCGACGGTGAGCAGGACCGCCGCTACGGCGTAGAACGGCGTGAAGGCGATGTTGGAGATTACGTCGGCGAGCCACTCACAGATCAGTTCGCTGCCGAAGAGGTCGTGGGTGAGGTCGCCGGCGAGGCTGGTGAGCGAGTCGCCGGCGATCTCGATCGGGATCAGCACCAGGGCGACGAGCCAGAACTTGCCACGGACCAGGCGCACGCTGCGGGCAAAGGCGGCGCGGATGCCCTGGTGCTCGATCTCGACCACGGGAGCGGCCAGGCCCAGCCAGATGAAGGCGAGGATCCCCGGGACGAGGAGGAAGACGAGGCCGACGGCGACCAGCGCGCCGTAGATCAGGTCGATGGCAATCAGCCGACGGTAGTTGATCATGCCGGCGATTTCGCGCAGCGATGGCGGCCTGCCGTCGCGGGGATGGGTCAGCGAGATCGCCACCGCGCCGGTGTAGAAGACCTCGCCAACCAGGCCGGTCGCGGCCAAGGCGATGACCGCTCCGACGATGGCAAGCAGATGCAGGGCGCCGCCGAAGTCGAGCGAGCCGATGTCGGCGCTGATCGTCAGTGCGTGGATCAGGCCCAGCGGGACGAAGACGACGACCGCGAGCAGCAGCAGTGAGGGCGCCCAGCGCCAGTAGGTCCGCCCGATCCGGGCGTAGACCGAGATCAGCTCGGCGCGGCGGGTCACGTCAGCGATGCCGGCGCCTGCCGGATGGGTACTTGCCGCGCCGCTCGAGCTTCGATTGGGCCGATTCCGAGGTCGGCACCCGCCGCACGTCGCTCAGCTCCCCGATCAGCAGTTCTTCCGCACAGCGGCGGTGCCAGTGGTGGTGTTCGGTGCCGCCGAGCCGGAAGACGTACTGGACGACGACGTGCTCGCTGCCGATCTCGATCTCCCCGTGACAGGCGGGACAGCGGTAGAGCTTGCGCGAGATGCCGCGGATCAGCCACGCCTCGTCACCCTCTTCGGTGGTGCCGCGCAGGCTCCAGCGTTTGTTGGGGAGCCCGGCGAGATCGGCCAAGGCGCTACTTCCTCGAGAGCCAGGCGAACCCCGCGGCCATCGCCACGTTGGCGACTCCAGCGAGACGAAGACCGAGCTTGGCGCCTGGGCGGCTGACAGCAGGGGACTCGGCCCAAAGTGCATCGGTGGCGATCTCGGTGCCGCGCAGCCAGGCCAGGGCCCACCAGTCGCGCTGCTCGCCGCGGCGCTCGGCGATCGCGTGTGCGGCGGCAAAGGTGAGCCAGATCGGACCGCAACGGCGAAAGAGGTGTTCCGCATCCGGCGAAGGGTGCTCGTGTCCGAGCACCCTGAGGGTCGCAGCGGGAGCGGTAATCGCGGCGCTGCCGAGCAGCAGATCGAAGACGATCATGTTGCGGTTGGTGAGGCGCAGGGCCTGCTCGAGCGTCATCGCAGCGCCAATCCAACCAGATAGCGAGAAAGCGGGTGGGTCGAAGTGTTCACGGTTTGCTGGAAGGGAAAGCTCCGGGTCCGGCGAAAACGACCGCCGTGACCAAGACTGCAACCAAGACCACAACCAGTCCCGCCCAGCTCAAGAGCCTCTCCGAGTACATCCAGGAGCGCTTTGACGAGTTCTCGCGCTCCCAGAAAGACGTCGCCCGCTACATCGTCGATCACCTCGACGAGGCAGCCTTCCTCACCGCCGAGGAGCTGGCCAGGAGAGCGAGCACCTCGTCATCGACGGTGGTGCGCTTCTCCCAGGCCCTCGGCTTCGAGGGATACCCCGAGCTTCAGCAGGCCGCGATCGAGGAGTACCGCACCGCAGGCGCCGCGGCCGCCAGCGCGGCGAGCTCCGGAGCGCTCTTCTCCTTCGATCACTCCGAGCTGGAGGGCTCGCTGGGGGCCGACTACGCAAATCTCGAGGAAACCGCGCGCAAGCTGACCCGCGAGCAGGTCGACGGCGCCGTCGCCGCTCTGGCCGAAGCCCAGCGCGTGGTGATCGTCGGCGTCGACCAGATGGCCTTCTTCGCCAGTTACCTGCGTCACACCCTGAGCCTGCTCGACATTCGCGCCGAGATCGTCGCCAGCACCGGCGGCGAGTCGCTGCAGCGACTCGGTCGCATCGACGAGGAGACGCTGGTCATCGTCATCTCCTCTGGCCGCGCCCATCCACTTCTACTGCGGGCGATGAAGCTCGCCCTCCATCGCGGTGCCCGCACCCTGGCGGTCTCCGATGCCTCGATGTCAGAGGTCGGCGAGCACGCTGAGCTGACCCTCTATTACTCGTCGAACAGCCCTTCCTTCGCACGGTCCAACACCGCGCTGATGGCTCTCGTCCAGGCCTTGGCCCACGGCCTCTACGCCCGCGACGAAGACACGCACAAAGACCGCATCCGCGCTTACAAGCTCAAGTAGTCCCTCGGGGGGGCTGATCCCTAGTATTGGCTCCGATGGCTGAGCGAGCAACATTTCGGGTCAAGACCGGCCTGGCAGAGATGCTGAAGGGCGGGGTGATCATGGACGTGGTCACGGCTGAGCAGGCGCGGATCGCCGAGGACGCTGGAGCTTGCGCGGTTATGGCTTTGGAGCGGGTCCCGGCGGATATTCGCCGGGACGGTGGGGTGGCGCGGATGTCGGATCCGGCGATGATCAAGGGGATCCAGGAGGCGGTGACGATCCCGGTGATGGCCAAGGCGCGGATCGGCCACTTCGCCGAGGCGCAGGTCCTACAGGCGCTGGAAGTCGACTACATCGACGAGTCGGAGGTGCTGACCCCGGCTGACGAGCGCCATCACATCGACAAGCTTGCCTTCGAGGTGCCGTTTGTCTGCGGCGCAACCAACCTCGGCGAGGCGCTGCGGCGGGTCGGCGAGGGGGCGGCGATGATCCGCTCCAAGGGAGAGGCCGGCACCGGCAACGTGGTCGAGGCGGTCCGTCACATGCGCGAGATCGTCTCCGGCATCAAGCGTCTCGCCCAGCTCGGCCCCGAGGAGCTTGCCGGCGCCGCCAAGGAGCACCAGGCGCCGCTGGAAGTCGTCCACGAGGTGGCCGAGCGCGGCCGGCTGCCCGTGCCTCTCTTCTGCGCCGGCGGCATCGCCACTCCGGCCGACGCGGCGCTGATGATGCAGCTCGGCGCCGAGGGCAACTTCGTCGGCTCCGGCATCTTCAAGAGCGGCGACCCCGAGCGCCGCGCCAAGGCGATCGTCGAGGCGACCACGCACTTCAACGACCCCGAGCGGGTGGCCGCGGCCTCGATCGGCCTCGGTGAGGCGATGCCCGGCCTGGAGATCGCCGACCTCGCCGCAGCGGACGCGCTCCTACAAGACCGCGGTGCCTGAGCTGCGCCTCGGCGTGCTCGCAATCCAGGGGGGCTTCGAAGCGCACTGCGAAGTGCTGCGCGAGCTGGGGGCGGAGGTCAGCGAAGTCCGCGTGCCGGCAGACCTGGAGCGGCTCGACGGTCTGGTGATCCCGGGGGGTGAGAGCACGACCATCTCGATGGGCATCGAGTCGGCGGCGCTGGAGGAGCCGATCCGCGCGCTGCATCGCGCCGGCGGGACGATCTTCGGCACCTGCGCCGGGATGATCGTCTGCGACGAAGCGCACCTTGGCTTGATCGACGCGACCACCGAACGCAACGCCTTCGGTCGCCAGCTGCAGAGCTTCGAGGCGGACCTGGAGATCGAGGGGATCGGCGACGAGCCGCTGCGGGCGATCTTCATCCGCGCTCCCTGGGTGGCCAGCCGCGGTACGGAGGTGGAGGTGCTCGCCAACTACGAGGGGCATCCCGTAGCGATCCGCGATGGGAGCGTGCTCGCCTGCGCCTTTCATCCCGAGCTGACCGACGATCCAAGGCTGCACGCACTGTTCATGGCGATGACTACGAGCGCGCAAGAAAATCGCGCTCGGGAGGAGGCGGAGACTTGAGAGACCCCAGAGCGGAGAACCTGGCGAAGATCCTGGTTGGCTACTCGACCGAGGTGAAGGCGGGCGAGATCGTTTCGATCGACGGCGAGGTCGGCGCCGAGCCGCTCCTGCGGGCGATCTACGAGGAGGTGTTGAAGGCGGGCGCCCACCCGATCCTCAACGTCGGCCTCGACGGTCTCGCGGCGATCTACTACGAGCACGCCAGCGACGAGCAGTTGGCCTGGATCTCGCCGCTGATGAAGTGGACGGTGGAGAACGCCGACGTCCGCATCGGCGTCGGCGCCAGCGCCAACACGCGTGAACTGTCCGCGGTCCCACCGGAGCGCCAGACGCGCCGCCAGACCGCGACCGGCCCGGTGCTGAACCGGATGATGGAGCGCAGCGCCGCCGGCGATTTCCGCTGGTGCTACACGCTCTTCCCGACCAACGCCTACGCCTCGGAGGCGGAGATGAGCCTCGTCGACTACGAGGACTTCTACTTCGGCGCCTGTCTTGCCGACGACGACGACCCGCTCACCGCCTGGAAGCGGGCCTCGAGCGAGTGCGAACGGCTCGCCGAGTGGATCCAGGGTCACGAGGAGGTGCGGGTCACCGCGCCCGGCACCGACATCAAGCTCGGCATCGCCGGTCGCACGTTCATTCCCTGCGTCGGCGACCACAACATGCCCGACGGCGAGTTCTTCACCGGCCCGGTCGAGGACTCGGTCGAGGGCGAGGTGACATTCCACCTGCCCGCCGTGATCGGCGGTCGCGAGGTTTCCGGGGTGCGGTTGCGCTTCGAGGCCGGCAAGGTCGTCGACGCGAGCGCCGAGCGCGGCGAGGAGTTCCTGATCCAGCTGCTCGACACCGACGAGGGCGCCCGCCGCCTCGGCGAGCTGGGGATCGGCACCAACTACGCGATCGACCGCGGCACGCTCGAGGTGCTGCTCGACGAGAAGATCGGCGGCACCGTGCACATGGCGGTCGGCAAGTCCTACCCCGAGTCCGGCGGCGTCAACGACTCCGCCGTGCACACCGACCTGGTCTGCGACCTGCGCCAGGGCGGCAAGATCGAAGTCGACGGCACGGTGATGCAGCAGGACGGGAAATTCGTCGTCTAAGCCCGAATCGAGAGGAGCGTGGCCGCCCTCCAGTCGAATTGATGTCGCACGCGCGCTTCGCTCCGAATCTCCAGCGCGGCTAACGCCGCGCAATAACCGGATTGCATTTCCGCCGCTTCGCGACATTCGCCTGGAGGGCGGCCAGGCTCCTCCGACACGCCTAAAGCTCCAAGCTGCGAAGCCCGATGACGCGAGCCCCCAAGCTTGCAGAAGCTTCAGGTCAAGACGCTTCGTGCCGTGGTTCGAAGCTCGTGTGCTTGGCGAGGGATGGCGGGTGTGCCTTCGCGAGAATGTCGCGAAGCGGCGGAAATGCAATCCGGCGTCTGCGCGGCGAAAGCCGCGCTGCTCATCCGTCGCTAAGCGCGAAGCGCGTGCGACATCAATTCTCTCGAAGGCACACCCGCCATCCCACCCCGCCTACTGATTCGGGATCGGCGATCCCGCCAGCAGGAAGAACCAGACCGTGAGGGTGAGCGCGGCGAGCAGGACCGAGCCCATCAGCACCGCCTCGACAACCGTCGTGGTGCCGGCGGTCGGCGTGGTGTCGCGCATGCTCTTCAGCCAGGTGGGGCGCATCGGCTCGAGGCGGTTGGTGCCGGTGATCTGGACGTAGAGGCGGTTGAGCCGGCCGATCAGCCAGGCGATCAAGAGGATCGAGACGATGATTCCCGCAGCGACGACGAAGTAGGGGCCCTCGCTGGGGAACTGGGTGCTGGAGACCTTGGAGCCGATGTAGATCCAGCTCAGCGGGATCGCGGTCCAGATCGCCAGAGCAGCGAACAGCATCGCCACGAAGATGAGGCTTGCGGCCAATCCTCTGGCCGCCCCGCCCCTATGCGGCTCGGTGACCATTTCCACATTCATAGAATGCCAGGTATGTCCGGACACTCGAAGTGGTCTTCTATTAAGCACAAGAAGGGTGCGGCCGACGCCAAGCGCGGCAAGCTCTTCACCAAGCTGGCGCGGGCGATCACGGTCGCCTCCCGTGACGGGGGCCCCGATCCCGAGGCCAACGCCCCTCTTGCCACCGCAATCCAGAAGGCGCGCGACGCCTCGATGCCGAAGGACAACATTCAGCGCGCGGTCGATCGCGGCAGCGGGGTCGGCACCGACGCCGCTGCGATCGAACAGATTCTCTTCGAGGGCTACGGCCCAGGCGGCGCGGCGATCCTGGTCGAGGCGCTGAGCGACAACCGCAACCGCACCAGCGCCGACGTGCGCCACGCTTTCACAAAGCACCACGGCAACCTCGGCGAGCCGGGCTCGGTCGCCTGGATCTTCGAGAAACGCGGTGTCGTCGTCGTCGACGGCAACCGCTACGGCGAGGATGACGTGATCGTGGCGATCGACGCCGGCGCCGAGGACGTGCGTGAGGATGGCGACCAGCTGCGCGTGATCTGCGAGCCCAGCGACCTCAGCGCGGTGCGCGAGGCACTGGAAGGGGCGGGGGTGGAGGTGCTGTCGTCCGACCTCACGATGGAGCCGAAGAGCACCGTGATGGTCAAGGGCAGCGAGGCCGAATGGCTGCTCAAGCTCGTCGACACGCTCGAGGAGCATGACGACGTCAACGAGGTCCACGCCAACTTCGACGTGCCGGCGGAGATCATCGAGAAGCTCGCCGCCGCCTGAGGCCGATCCCGGCAGGGGTTCCGCTTAACTTTTTCGGTGGAGCGTGGTTGGGCTGGCGTTGCAAGCGATCTGACGAAAAAGTACAAGACGCTCCACCCCTGCCGGGATCGGCCTGAAGGCATCCGGGCATGGCTCCAGAATCACTTCTCATGCAGGTTGTGATGGGAATCGACCCGGGTGCAGCGAATCTGGGCTTTGGTGTGGTGCGAATCGAGGGCAGCCGCATGGTTGCCCTCGACGGCGGCGTGGTCGAAACCTCGCCCGAAGTGCCGATGGAGCAACGCCTGGAGCGGATCCACAGCGCCCTCGCCGAGCTGATCGAGTGGCACCAGCCGGCGGCGATGGCGCTCGAGGACCTCTACTTCGGCAAGAACGTGCACTCGGCGATGGCCGTCGGCCGCGCCAGCGGCGCGGCGATGCTCGCCGCCGCCCAGCGTGGCGTCAGTTGCTTTACCTACACGCCGCAGGCGATCAAGAAGGCGGTTTGCGGCTCCGGTGGCGCCGGCAAGGAGCAGGTGCAGCGGATGGTGGGAACGCTGCTCGGCCTGCCCGACCCGCCGACACCGGACCACGCGGCCGATGCGCTCGCGGTGGCGATCTGCCACGGCGGCGCGACCGGGCGGGAAGCGGCAACGCTTGCCGCGGAAGAAGCGGTCGCACAGAGGCTGGCGGGATGATCGCCGCGGTGCGGGGCGAGGTGATGGTGCGACGGCCCGACCACGTCGTCGTCGACACCGGCGGGGTCGGCTACCGGCTGGCGGTCTCGGCGGAGACGCTGAAGGCCGTGCCCGCGACCGGCAGGGAGGTATTCCTCCACGCCGAGCTGATCTCACGAGAGGACTCGCTCTCGCTCTTCGGCTTCGCCTCCGAGGAGGAGCGCGATCTCTTCGGCGAGCTGATCTCGGTCAGCGGCATCGGGCCGAAGGTGGCGCTTGCGGCCCTTTCCGGTGGCCCCGCCCGCGAGCTGCTGCGCGCGATCGCCGCCGGTGACGCCAAACGCTTCCAGGCCGTCCCCGGCATCGGCAAGCGCACCTCGGAGCGGATCATCGTCGAGCTGCGCGAGAAGGTCGCCGGCTCGCTCGAGGAGGAGGTCGCCGCACTGGCGGCCGATGGGACCGACCCGCGCGGGCTCGCTCGCGATGGCCTGGTCAATCTCGGCTACGCGCCGCTGGAGGCCGAGCAGCTGCTCGAAGGCATCGAGGGCAAGGACGCCGAGGAACTGCTTGCGGCGGCGCTGCGCAAAGCCGGCTCCTCGCGGAGCAAGGCGACGTGAGCGACCGGATTCGAACCCCGGGGATCGACGGGCCGTTCCCGCCCGGCGACGAGACGCCGCTCGATGATGTTCGCGTGCACGATGCGCGGGCGGATGTCCCCGACGAGGATCTCGATCGCTCGCTGCGGCCGCGCACCCTGGCCGACTTCGTCAACCAGGAGCAGGTGACCGCACAGCTCTCGATCTTCATCGAGGCCGCTCGCGGGCGGGACGAGCCGCTCGACCACGTGTTGCTGGCGGGGCCGCCCGGCCTCGGCAAGACCTCGCTCGCCCACATCGTCGCCGAGGAGATGGGCGTGCCGCTGGTGCAGACGGCTGGGCCGGCGCTGGAGCGCAAGGCCGACGTCGCCTCCTTCCTCACCGCGCTGGAGCCGGGCAGCGTCTTCTTCGTCGACGAGATCCATCGCCTCGGGCGGGCCGTCGAGGAGACTCTCTATCCGGCGATGGAGGACGGTGAGCTGCCAGTCGTGCTCGGCCAGGGCGCCGGCGCCCGCACGGTCACGCTGCCGCTGCCGCCCTTCACCTTGATTGGCGCCACCACCCGCGCCGGGCTGTTGACGACGCCACTGCGCGATCGCTTCGGCCTCTCCCACCGCCTCGAGCATTACCGGCCCGAGCACCTGGGAGAGATCATCGTGCGCTCGGCGGGAATCCTCGGGGTCGAGATCGACGCTGAGGGTGCGCAAACGATCGCCGAACGCTCGCGCGGCACGCCGCGTGTCGCCAACCGCCTGCTCAAGCGCGTGCGGGACTTCGCCCAGGTCAAAGAGCGCGGCGCGATCGACGTCGAGGTTGCCGGCGCCGCCCTGGCGATGCTCGAGGTCGATGCGGGCGGCCTCGACCGCAGCGATCGGGCTCTCCTGGACGTGGTCGCGACCAAGTTCGCCGGCGGCCCGGTCGGCCTCTCGACCCTTGCCGTGGCGATCGGCGAGGAGGCGGACACGATCGAGGACGTGCTCGAGCCGTATCTGCTCCAACAGGGCCTGCTGAAGCGCACTCCGCGCGGCCGCGTAATCACGCCCAGGGCCTACGAGCACCTGGGCCTGCCCGTGCCCGAAGGAGCGAACAGCCTCTTCTGAGTAACCTGCGGGAGGATGCCGTTCTTCATCTGCCCCAACTGCGGCCACAGGGAGGTCAGCGCCGAGCGCACCGCGGGCTTCAGCGCGCGTCCCAAGGGCTGCTCCAAATGCGGCTTCGGCTTCGTCTTCGAGCTTCTCGACGACTACTACCCGGCGCCCAACGCGGCCTTCTTCGTCTGCGACCAGAAAGCGCGGGTGATCGATGCCGGCCGGGGTAGCTTCGAGCTGACGGGCCTGACCGACGAGGACGTCATCGGGCGTCCGGTGCAGGAGGTTCTCGGTTTGCAGTGGCGCGAGGAGGCCAAGGTGCCCGGCGGCGATCGCGAGGGCACGGCAGACCCGATCGCGACCTCGCTGGAGTGGGGCGTGCGCTCGCTTGGCAAGCGCGTCTCGGTGAACGCCGAGGGCGACATTCCGGCGGAGGCGGTTGCCGACGTATTTCCGGCTTACGACGATGACGGGGGACTGCTGATAGTCCTCACCCCGGAGGGTTGAGCAGGGCATGGGCAAAAGGCGCAAACACGTCTTCGTCCTGCTCTTTGTCCTCGGCCTGATCGTCGTCTCCGGCATCGTCATCGCCAGCAAGCCGACGAAGCTTGGCCTTGACCTCAAGGGTGGCGTGCAGCTCGTCCTGCAGGGGCGGCCGACGCCACAGCAGCCGACCCTCGACAACGGCTCGATGGAAAGGGCCGTCGACATCATCCGCTCCGGCTGCGACCAGCTAGGCGTCTCGGAGATCGAGGTGGCGCGGGTGGGCAGCGACCAGATCCAGGTCGGCATCCCGGGAGCAACCAGCGTCGGCAAGGCAACCGAATGCGCGACCAAGCCCGCACGCCTCTTCTTCTTCGATTGGGAACCGAACCTGATCGGCCGCGAGTCCACGATCGGCGGTCGCCCCGGCACGGAACCGCCGAAAGGCCCGCTCGAAGAAGCGACCAAAGAATGGGAAAAAGCCGGACGCACGCCGACCAAGCGGGAAAACCAACAGCTTCTCTTCGCCGGCGCCTACCCGACCGAGTACGCCGCCGCCAAGCTGGCTTCCGAACAGAAGCCGCGGCCGGACTGTGAAAACTGCAGCCAGTCGGCGACCTTCTACCTGTTCGAGAAGAAAGAACCGCACAAGCTGATCGACGGGCCCGAGTTCACCAAGGAAGACCTCTTCATCTCGCCCAGCGGCAGAAAGCGGCCTGCCAGCGCGGGCGTCGTGATCAAGGTGCCGCAGGGCACGATCGTCGTCTCGGAAAAGCCGAGCGACAGCAAGGGCCAGGTGCTCGAAAACGCCGAGCCCGGCTGGTTCGCCCTGAAAGACAATCCGGCCCTCTCGGGCACGGAAATCACCCGGCCCAAGCAGGAAATAGACGAACTCGGCGCCCCCAACGTCACCTTCGGCTTCACCGACGACGGCCGCAAGGCCTTCCAGGAAGTGACCCGCCAGATCGCCCAGCGCGGCGCCGCCTCCTCGATCGGGCCGAGCAACGAACAGTCGGCCGAAGAAACCTCGGGCCACTTCGCGGTAATCCTCGACAACGAAGTCAAGACGCGGCCGATCATCAACTACGCCGTGAACCCAGACGGCATCGACGGCCGCACCGGGGCGCAGATCTCCGGCGGCTTCAACAGTCCGGGCGAGGCGCAGGACCTGGCCAGCTTCCTGCAGCGCGGGGCGCTGCCGATCAACCTCAACCTGATCAGCCAGTCGCAGGTCTCGGCGACGCTGGGATCGGAAGCGCTGCACCAGGGGATCAAGGCCGGAATCATCGGGCTCGCCCTCACGGTTCTCTTCCTGCTGATCTTCTACCGCTTCCTCGGCCTCGTCGCGGTGACGGCGCTGGGCGCCTACGGCGTCATCTTCTTCGCCCTGATCAAACTGATCCCGATCACCCTGACCCTGCCGGGGATCGCGGGCCTGGTGCTGACGATCGGGGTCACCGCCGACTCCAACATCGTCATCTTCGAGCGAATAAAGGAGGAAGTGCGGGCTGGGCGCTCGATGTCGAGCGCGATCTCGGCTGGCTACAGGCGCGGTATCGCCACGATCATCGACGCCAACGTCGTCACCCTGCTCACCGCCTTCGTCCTCTTCGTGCTCGCCACCGCCGGGGTCAAGGGGTTCGCCTTCGTGCTTGGCGTCGGCACGATCGTCTCGCTGCTGACCGCCGTCGTCTTCACCCAGGCGCTGCTCGGCTCGTTGAGCCGCACCCGCCTGCTGCGCTCGCCAAGCGCCCTCGGCTCGACCCGCCAGGGAGTGCGCTGGCACTTCGACTTCATGGGGGCGAGTCGCTGGTTCTTCTCGGTCTCCGGGGTGATCCTGCTGGTCGGCGCGCTGGCGCTGGCGACCAAGCAGCTCAACCTCGGCATCGACTTCGAGTCGGGCACCAGGGTCGAGGTGGCGCTGGTCAAACCGACCGACGAGGAAGGCGTGCGCGAAGCACTCGAGGGCGCCGGCATCTCGGGCGGCGAGGTGCAGCAGGAGAGCAATCCGGGGCTCGGCGACAACGCCTTCCTGATCCAGTCCAAGACCCTGGCGCCGAGCCAGATCAACGAGATGCAGAAGGAGCTCGAGCGCGAGTTCGGCATCGAGGCCAACGGCTTCGACAGCACCAGCGTCGGCCCGACCTTCGGCGCCACCGTCGCCAACAGCGCCCGCAACGCGCTGATCTTCTCGCTGCTGATCATCTGTGCCTACATCGCCTTCCGCTTCGACCCGAAATTCGCCGTGCCGGTGCTGATCGCGATCTTCCACGACATCCTGATCACCGCGGGCGTCTACTCGCTTACCGGCCGGGAGGTGAGCAGCGGAACGGTCGCCGCCTTCCTCACCATCCTCGGTTACTCGCTCTACGACACGATCATCGTCTTCGACCGAATACGCGAGAACATGCCGCGCATGCCGCGGGCTGCGTTCTCGCAGATCGTCAACCGCTCGATGAGCGAGGTGCTGACCCGTTCGCTGGCCACCAGCTTCACCACCCTGCTCTCCGTCGTCGCGCTGTTGGTCTTCGGCGGCGCCACGCTGGGGGACTTCGCCTTCGCGATGATGGTCGGGATCGTCTCGGGTACCTACTCCTCGATCTTCATCGCCTCGCCGGTGCTGACCGCATGGAAGGAACGCGAGCCGGGCTTCATCCGCCGCCGCGAGCGGATCGTCGCGGCCGACGGCGCCGTGCCTGCCTTTGCCGACGAGGGCGATCTGGCGATGCTCAGCGAGGACGGCGAGACCGACGTGGAGATCGAGGAGGAGGTCGCGGCGCAGCGCGAGGCGCAGCCAAAGGCGGGGGCGGTTGCGACGGCCGAGCCGCCGGTTGAAGGTGACGGTGGCGAACCGTCGAGCAACGGCGAACCGCCTGTTGTCGACCCGGCTTCTGCCGCTCGCCGCGAGCGCAACGAGAAGCGCCGGGCCCGCCGCCAGCAAAGGCGCAAACACGGGAGGAAGCGCTAGTGGCTCTCTTGGTCTGGTTCACGATGGGAATCGCCCTCTGGCATTTCACTGTCTTCCTGCCGGATCACTTCTGGCAGGGCATCGTCGGCGCCTTCCTCGGCTCGACGGTCGGCGCCGTCGCTTTCGGCGCTGTCGTCGAGATCGCCAGCGGCAAAGGGCTCGGCGAGACCGATGTCTCAACAGCGCTGACGGCGATCCCCGGTGTGGCCATTGGCTTGGCGGTCGTATGGGCGATCGGGATGCGCCAAGAGCAAGCGGTCGAGTAGGGCCGATCTCAGCAGGTCTCCGCTTAACTTTTTTTGAAGTGGCGGGGGAGGGCTGGCGCCCAAAACGCGGCGCAAAAAAAGTACAAGACGCTCCGACCTACTGAGATCGGCCCAAATGCGGTCGTTTTCGGAGCACGGTTCCATCCGACGAGGGCACTTAGCTTGGGGCGTGGCGGAGACCCTGCGTGCTTACAAGGCTGAGGCCTATTCTTATGAGGAGGCGCGGGAGCTTGCGGCGGAGCTTGGGCTGAGTGAGCCGGTGGCGATCGCTCTGGTGCGCCGCGGCTATCGGACGCCTGAGGAGGCGCGGGTGTTCCTTGCGGCTGATGAGATGCACGAGCCGGACGCGTTTGCCTCGATGGGAGCGATCGTCGAGCGCGTACTCGCCGTAGTCGAAGCCGGTGGGCGGATCACCGTCCACGGCGACTTCGACGTCGATGGTGTCTGCTCGACCACGATCCTCGTCTCCACGCTGCGCCAGCTTGGCGCCGATTGCGACTGGCTGATCCCGGATCGCATGGCGGATGGATACGGCTTGAGCGAGGCCAACGTCCGCAAGCTTGTCGAGCGCGGGACCTCGTTGATCCTTACGGCGGACTGTGGAATCACCGCAGTCGCTGAGGTTGCCCTTGCCAAGGAGCTGGGGATGGACGTCGTGGTCACCGACCACCACCAGCCGAGTGAGGAGCTGCCAGCCTGCCCGATTCTTCACCCGGGCCTCGACGAGGCCTATCCCTTCGCGGAACTCTGCGGTACCGCGGTCGCTTGGAAGCTCGCTTCCGCGTTGCGGGGGGCGTCGGGGGTTGGGTCCCCGGACACTCAGCGCGATAGCGCGTCCG
>JAWVFL010000056.1:0-3937 GCA_033856195.1 Solirubrobacterales bacterium
TGCAGCGGCCCGACTGGGGCGCCGTGGCCAGCCGCCTCGGCGAACCGCAGGCGCCGCGGGCGACCGTGACCTGGACCCTCGGCGAGGCGCCGCTGCGCTTCGAGCTCTCGAGCGGCGCCTTCATGGCCAAACCGTCCGAACGCTACGGCTGGATGGTGCACGAAATCGCCACCGTCTCCGAGGGCAAGGTGCCGCCGCTGCCGCGCAAGCTGCTCGGACCCGGCTTCCGCGAAACCGGCCGTGAAGATGCCGGTCGGCTGTTCATCCGGCGCTACCGGTTGCCGCGGCCCGGGCTGGCGCCGCTGCGGCTGCGGCAACTGCGCCACGCCCGCCTCGACTTCCGGACCAATGGCGTACTGCTTGACGGCGTCGGTCCCGGGTAGGTGTGCTCCAAGGCATTGAGGGTTATCCTGCGAACTTCGGAATCAAGCGAGGAGAGGGAATGAGCAAGACCAAGGCGGCGCGTGCCACCGACATTTACGAGACTGCCCGCGAGAACCCCTACGTGCAGCGCCTGATCGAGGACGACGACCTGCGCGACAACCTCCGTGAGGCTTTCGAGTCGGCGAAAAAGGCCTACAGCCGTGCGACCGGCAACGGCAAGGGAACGGTCAAGGCCGTGACCACCGACAAGAAGGTCCAGAAGGAAATGCGGAAGACCGCCGAGCTGTTGCAGAAGGCGAACGACCGCCTGCAGAAGCCGAAGCGCAAGAGCCGCCTCGGCAAGCTGGTTCTGCTGGCCCTGGTCGGCGCGGTGGTCGCGCTGGTGCTCAGCGAGGGTGCCCGCAAAACGGTGCTCGACACGCTCTTCGGTGCCGAAGAGGAGTTCGAGTATTCCTCCTCAACCACCAGCATCAACGGCTCCTGACGGACCCAGCGAACGGCGTGCGGCGTCGTCGGTCGCTTGCGTGCGGAGCACGCGGCGCTCCCTGCCTCCTTGCTCGCCGTCCGCTGGGTCTCGTCAGTCCGCCCGCTGAGCCTCGTCAGTCCTCTCACCTAGACTGGTTGTGATGGAGGCAGCGACGAAAGAGCGGGAGCTGAGCGGCGACAAGGCCCAGCGCATCGTCGATGCGATGCGGGATTCCGTTGCCGAGCGCGGCGCGGCTGGCTCGACCTTCGAGCACGTCGCCCGTGAGGCCGGGGTCAGCCGCGGCCTCCTGCACTATTACTTCGGGACCAAGGAGCGGCTGCTGATCGAGGTCGTGCGCCGCGACGCCGAGCTGCGGGTCGCCCGTCTCGACGAGATGCTGGAGAAGGCGAAGACCGTCGACGACGTCCTCGAAGTCCTCGTCTCCAGCCTCACCGACATGATCGAGAACGATCCCGGCTTCTTCCTCCTCCTCTACGAGCTCTTCAGCGCCGGCCGCCGCAACCCCGACATCCAGCACGAGGTCGGCCAGCTCTTCGAGCGCACCCGCTCCCACGTCGCCGCGGTGCTGAGGGCGAAGGAGGCCGAGGGTGTGATCAGCCTGCGCTTCGACGCCGACGCGGTCGTCTCCTACCTCTTCGCGGTCGGCGACGGCTTCGCCCTGCAGGCGCTCTCCGACCCCAAGCGGGACAACAGCGCGGGCCTCGAGGCCGGCGCCGCCTCCGCCCGCTACCTGCTGATCTCCGAGTAGCGCGCGCCCGATCGGGGCGGTTCGAGTGACGCTGCTCACGGAGTGATCGCCCTCACAGACCGCGGCCCCGCCGGTGGGGGAGGCTCGCCAGCGACCCATGCGCGACGCGATGAACCGACTTGCGGCAGTGCTCGGCCGGCGCCGGCGTTGGGTCGTCGGCATCTGGGTCGTGATCGTCCTCCTCGCCCTTCCCTTCGCCGCCAAACAGACCGAGCACCTGACCGGCGGCGGCTTCGACGTGCCCGGCAGCCAGTCCGACGCGGTCAGCAAGTCGCTGCAGCGCGACTTCGGGGAGAAGGCGGACGGGATCGCGGTGGCGCTGCAGGCGGCGCCAGACTCGAGCGCCGCCGAGCGCGCCGCCGCGGTCGCCCGCGTCCAGCGCGAAGTCGCCCAGGTCGACCAGGTGGCGGTGGCGCCGGCGACCGCCCGCCGGGCGCGGCGCCAGCTCCAGGCGACCGGATTTGCGCTGTTGCCGATCCGCAGCGAGCAGTCCTCCGACGAGCTGATCGACTCCGCCGCGACCCTGCGCGAAGACATGGATCCCGGCACCGCCGAGGGCGGCGTCACGCCCTATCTGGTCGGGCAGCCGACGATCTGGGCCGGGATGCAGGAGATCTCCAAGCGCGACCTCGCCAAGGCGGAGTCGACCGGCTTCCCGATCGTGGCGCTGATCCTGCTGATCGTCTTCGGCTCGCTGGCGGCGGCAGCGCTGCCGCTGGCGCTCGGCTTCGTCAGCGTCCTCGTCACCGGCGCGCTGATCTACTTCATTTCGCTGCAGATGACGACCTCTGTCTTCGTCACCAACATGGCCTCGATGATCGGGATCGGCGTCGCCATCGACTACTCGCTGTTCATCCTCGCCCGCTATCGCGAGGAGCGCCAGTCGGGCCTCGGCAAGCGCGACTCGCGCTCGAAGGCGCTCTCGACCTCGGGCCTCGCCGTCACCTTCTCCGGCTTCGCCGTGATCATCTCCCTGGCGGGGCTCTGGATGGTCGACAACCAGGCGCTGCGCTCGATGGCGCTGGGAGCGATGACCGTCGTCGCCGTCTCGATCCTGACCGCGACGACGCTGCTGCCGGCGCTGATCGCGATGCTCGGCGACCGGGTCCTTCCGGGCGGCGTCGTCGGCCGGGTCGCGCGCTTCTTCCGGCGCCGCTTCTACCGCCGTCGCACGGCCGAGCAGCTCGCCGCCGGCGACAACCGCTTCTGGGAGGGATGGACGCGACGGGTGATGGCGCGACCGTGGACCGCCGTGATCGGCGTCTCGGCGGTGCTGCTGGTGCTGGCCAGCCCGCTGCTCTCGCTCGAGACCGGGACCGAGGCGCTGGCCCAGTTCCCCAAGAGCTCCGACGTCCGCGTCGGCAACGAACTGGCGTCCGAGGAGCTCGGCGGCGGCACCGACCCGATCCAGGTCGTGGGCAGCTTCGACGGGGGTCCGAGCGCCAGCGACCGGGCCGCGGTGGCGGAGTTCGTCGGCACGCTGGAGGGCACCGAGGGGGTTAGCTCGGTGACGCCGCCGATCTACGCCGGCGACAGCGTCCTCGTGCAGGCGACCTCGAGTGCGGGCAGCGAGTCAGACGGCGCGATCGCCGTGGTGCGGAGGCTGCGCGACCGGGTGGTCTCGGCCTCGACCCTGGGTCAGACCGCAGCCGTCGACGTCGGCGGTGAGACCGCCCGCGGCTTCGACGTCCGCGAACAGATCAGCGGCTCGATGTGGAAGATCGTCCTCTTCGTGCTCGCCCTCAGCTTCCTGGTCCTGATGGTGATGCTGCGCTCGCTGATCCTGCCGCTGAAGGCGGTGCTGATGAACCTGCTCTCGATCGGGGCCGCCTTCGGCGTCCTCGTCGCGATCTTCCAGTGGGGCTGGTTCGACGGCCTGCTCGGCTTCGAAAGCCAGGGCGCGCTGGACACGATCAACGTGCCGCTGATCTTTGCCGTCGTCTTCGGCCTCTCGATGGACTACGAGGTCTTCCTGATGTCGCGGATCCGCGAGCGCTACCTCCGCCACGGCGACAACGAGCGCGCGGTCGCCGAGGGACTCTCCTCGAGCGCCCGCACGATCTCCTCGGCGGCGCTGATCATGACCTCGGTCTTCGCCGTCTTCGTCCTCACCGGCGTCCCCTCGATCAAGGAGCTCGGCCTCGGCTGCGCGGTCGCGATCGCCCTCGACGCGACCCTGGTGCGGCTGATCCTGGTCCCGGCGGCGATGAAGCTGATGGGCGACTGGAACTGGTGGATGCCCGCCTGGCTCGACCGCGCCCTGCCCGATCTCAGCTTCGAGGGCGAGCCGGCCAAAGCCTGACCTCGGGCGCTTCTCG
>JAWVFL010000057.1:0-32316 GCA_033856195.1 Solirubrobacterales bacterium
CACGACGGGACCCTGAACGAGGACGACATGAAGGCGCTCGAGCACATCAGCGCGATGCTGACCTCGGGCTTCCCGCTCGTCGCCTTCCTGCAGCTGGTCCGCGTCTACGTGCAGTCGATGCGCCGCATCGCCGACGCCGAGGTCCGCCTCTTTCACCTCTACGTCCACGAACCGCTGATCCGCGACGGCGTCCCGGAGCTGCAGATGGCGGAGGCGATGGGGGACCTGGCGGCCGACGTGATGCCGCTGGCGGCGCCGCTGACCGAGTACCTCCACAACCGCTACCTGCGCTTCTACATCGAGCAGGACGTCGTCGGCCACATGGAGGCCGAAGCCAGTGGCGACACGGCGGAAATCGAACTCGGCCAGGTCAACCTTGCGCTCTGCTTCATCGACCTCACCGGCTTCACCCGCTACACCGAGGAAGAGGGGGACATGGAGGCACTCGACGTGATCGAGAACTTCGTCGAAACGGTCGAGGCGACGCTTCCGCCCGAGGCCACCATCGTCAAGACGATCGGTGACGAGGTGATGGTCGTCTCGCCCGACCCCGCCTCGCTGACCGAGTGGGCGGTTGGCCTGATGGGACGTTTCCCCCAGCGCCCGCAGCCTCGGGTAGGCATCCACTATGCGCAGGCTGTCTACCGCGACGGGGACTACTTCGGCACCCATGTAAACCTCGCCCACCGGGTCGTAAACCGGGCCCAGGCCGGGGAGGTGCTGGTGACCGATCGCGTCAGCGAAGCACTGCGGGGGCGCGGCCTCGCCTGCGATCCGATCGGCGAGGTCACCCTCAGGGGCTTCCCGGCGCCGACACCACTCTTCGTGGTCCGTGCTGGGACTGACGCTTAGGCGTTCCGGTGCGCCTTATCGCGCAATAGTGAGCACAAAGCGCACCGGAGCACTCGGCCGCGCGACACTTACGAGCATGGAGAGCGAGCAGATGCTTGACGCCGTCCGGGAGGGTGGACTGCTGTCAGCCGATACGCCGCTGGTGGCGATGCTCTCTGGCGGTCGTGACTCCGTCTGCATGCTCGACCTCGCGGTCCGTCTGCTCGGCTCGGCCGCAGTCACGGCGGTACATGTCAACTACGGGTTGCGCGACGACTCCGATGCTGACGAGGCGCACTGCACTGCGCTCTGCTCGCGGCTTGGAGTAAGCCTCGAGTTGGAGCGGCCGCGCCGGCCCGAGGGTCCCGGCAACCTGCAGTCGTGGGCGCGCGACATCCGCTACGCGGCGGCGGCACGCTTGGCGCTCGGGCAGAGCGCCGTGATCGCCACCGGCCACACCGCCGACGACCAGGTCGAGACGATCCTCTACCGGCTCGCCTCCTCGCCCAGCCGACGTGCGTTGCTGGGCATGCGTCCGCGCGACGGCAGCCTGGTGCGGCCGTTGCTCGGCTTCACCCGTGAGCAGACGACCGCCTACTGCGAAGAGCGGGGGCTGCAATGGCGCGACGATCCCACCAATGCCGAAGAGCATTACGCGCGCAACCGTGTCCGCCACGGTCTTGCCTCGGCCCTGGCCGAGGTTCACCCAGCCGCTGCCCGCAACGTGCTGCGCACGGCCGAGCTGCTGCGCGACGAGGCCGAGGTGCTCGACTCGCTGGTCGACGCTGAGCTCGGCGCGGACGGATCCGATCGCGGCACGATCGAGCTCAGCCGGCTGTCGGAGCTGCCCCCGGCCCTGCGTCGTCTCGTCGTCCAGCGCCTCGCCGACCGCGCTGCCGGCCGCCCGGTGCCGGGCGCGGCCAATCGCGCCGATGAGGTTGCGGCACTGCGCCAAACCGGCACTGCGATGCTCGACCTCGGCAGCGGTGTGCGAGCCGTGGTCGAGCGCGGCGTGCTGCGCACCGAGCGCTGAGCATCCGAAACGCCGCGCTGTATCTAGACTGCGCCGCTTGAGCGCGGAACGAACGAGCATCGGCGAGACCCTCGTCTCCAGCGAGGACTTGCAGCGGCGCGTGGCTGAGCTCGGCGCCCAGATAAGCGAGGAGTACGCCGGGCGCGATCTCTTCATGGTCGGCGTGCTCAAGGGCGCGGTTCTCTTCCTCGCCGACCTCATGCGCCACATCGAGGCCCCCTGCGAGATCGACTTCATGGCTGTCTCCAGCTACGGCTCCCAGACCGACTCCTCGGGCGTGGTGCGGATCATGAAGGACCTCGACGCGCCGATCGAAGGCCGCGACGTGTTGATCGTCGAGGACATCATCGACTCCGGCCTCACCCTGCAGTACCTGATGCGCAACCTGAAGGCGCGCAATCCCGCCTCGCTGGAGGTTTGCGCCCTGCTGACCAAGCCCGAGCGGCTGCGGGTGGATCTCTCGCCAAAGTACGTCGGGTTCGAGATTCCCAACCGTTTCGCGATCGGCTATGGACTCGACCACGCGCAGCGCTACCGCAACCTCTCCTACGTGGCCGCGTTGGACGATTAGATGCCGAATCCCCCCTGGTACGCTGATTTTTCCCTGTGAGGCGTTTTTTCAAGAGCGCGGCTTTTCCGATCCTGCTCGTGGTGATCCTTGCCTTCGTTGCGCAGAAGGTGATCAGCAGCCCGTCGGACGACAAGGCGCCGTCCTACAACGAACTGGTCAGCTCGAAGGCCCAGGGTGGATTGATCGCCAGCGGCAAGATCGAGAAGATCACGATCAACACCAAGGACTACACGCTCGACGTCGAGCGGCGCAATGGCGAAAGCTTCTCCACCGGCTACCCGGCCAACACCGAGCAGTCGTTGCTCAACCTGATCGATCGGAACCAGGTGGAAACGACGGTGCACGGCACCGGCGGCTCCAGTCTGCTCTCGCTGCTCACCTACATCCTGCCCTTCGTCCTCTTCTTCGGCTTCTGGATCTTCCTGATGAACCAGATGCAGGGTGGCGGCTCGCGGGTGATGAACTTCGGCAAATCGAAGGCGAAGCGGATGGCCGTCGACGCTCCCAAGATCACCTTCCGCGACGTTGCCGGGGTCGACGAGGCCGTGCAGGAGCTGCAGGAGATCAAGGAATTCCTCGAGAACCCGAAGAAGTTCCAGGCGCTGGGCGCGCGCATCCCCAAGGGCGTGCTGCTCTACGGACCGCCCGGTACCGGCAAGACGCTGCTCGCCCGCGCGGTCGCCGGCGAGGCGGGCGTCCCCTTCTTCTCGATCTCCGGCTCGGACTTCGTCGAGATGTTCGTCGGCGTCGGCGCCAGCCGTGTGCGCGACCTCTTCGAGCAGGCCAAGCAGAACTCGCCCTGCATCATCTTCATGGACGAGATCGACGCCGTCGGCCGCCACCGCGGCGCCGGCATGGGCGGTGGCCACGACGAGCGCGAGCAGACCCTCAACCAGCTGCTGGTCGAGATGGACGGCTTCGAGATGAAGGACAACATCATCCTCATCGCCGCCACCAACCGACCCGACATCCTCGACCCGGCGCTGCTGCGGCCCGGCCGCTTCGATCGCCAGGTCGTCGTCGACCGTCCTGACCGCAAGGGCCGCAAGCACATCCTCGAGGTGCACACCCGCGGCAAGCCGCTCTCCAAGGCGATCGAGCTCGACGCCCTCGCCGGCCAGACACCCGGCTTCACCGGCGCCGATCTGGCCAACCTGATCAACGAGGCGGCGCTGCTGACCGCCCGCCAGGGCCGGCGCGAGATCTCCATGGAGGAGCTGGAGGAGGGGATCATGCGGGTGATCGCGGGCCCGGAGAAGAAGACCCGTGTGATGAGCGAGAAGGAGCGTTTGATCACGGCCTACCACGAGCTTGGTCACGCGATCGTCGGCCACCTGCTGCCCAACTGCGACCCGGTCCACAAGATCTCGATCATCAGCCGTGGCCAGGCACTCGGCTACACGATCAGCCTGCCCACCGAAGACAAGTTCCTCACCTCGCGCGCTGAGCTGACCGACACGATGGCGATGACCCTTGGCGGCCGCGCCGCCGAGGAGATCGTCTTCAGCGAGATCACCACCGGCGCCTCCAACGATCTCGAAAAGGTGACCGAGACGGCGAAGCAGATGGTGATGCGCTTCGGCATGTCCGAGCGCCTGGGCCCGCGCGTCTTCGGTCACGATCGTAGCCAGCCCTTCCTCGGCCGCGAGTTCTCCTCCGAGCCCGACTACTCCGATGAGATCGCCCGCGAGATCGACGACGAGATTCGCCGCATCGTCGAGAGCGCCCACCAGACCGCCAAGGACCTGCTCACCGAGCGTCGCGAGAATCTCGACACGATCTCCAAGATCCTGCTCGAGCGCGAGACGATCGACGCCGAGCAGTTCGTCGCCCTGCTCGAAGGCAAGCCTGAGGACGAGATCTTTGCCGACGACGAGGAGCCGGCGCAGCCGGTCGAGCCGGCGCCGGAGCCCGAAAGGGCGCAGCGCGAGGGCGCGCGTCCGATACCGCGCCCACGTCCCGGTTACGCCGGCGGCGACGCAAGCTGACGGACTCCATGAAGCTGATGGGGGTCGTCAACGTGACCCCCGACTCGTTCTCGGACGGAGGCAGATACTTCGATGCCGAAGCGGCTGTCACGCATGGGAAAGAGCTTCTAGGCGACGGTGCCTCGATCTTGGATGTAGGGGGGGAATCAACTCGGCCGGGGGCCGTCGAAGTCGACGAGCCGGAGGAGCTGCGGCGAGTAGAGCCGGTGGTTGCCGGCTTGGCTGGGGAGGCCACCGTCTCGATCGACACCTCGAAGCTTGCGGTTGCCGAGGCGGCGCTGAATGTCGGCGCCTCGATTGTCAACGACGTGACCTCCTTTCAGCGTGATCCGGCAATGGCGGCGCTCTGCGCCGAGCGCGACGCTGGGGTGGTGTTGATGCACATGCCGGGGAATCCGCGGACGATGCAGGACGATCCGGCTTACGACGATGTGGTCGATGACGTCAAGGCGTTTCTGGCCAATCGAATGGAGTTCGCCGTTGGCGAGGGCGTCGCCGAGGAGCGGATCTGGCTCGATCCGGGGATCGGGTTTGGCAAGACGCTCGAGCACAACTTGGAGCTGCTGCGGCGGCTGCGCGAGTTGCGCGGGCTGGGAAGGCCGCTGGTGATCGGCGCCTCGCGCAAGAGCTTCATCGGCAAGGTCGACGGGTCGGATGTGGACGAGCGGATCGGCGGTTCGATTGCGTCGTCTGTGCTCGCCGTTGCCGAGGGAGCCGACGTGCTGCGCGTTCACGACGTCGCCGAGATGTCACAGGCGCTCACCGTCACCAGGGCCATCCTTGGGTAGGTTCCTTCTATGGAGGCACATGGCAACGGGTTCGAGTCACGGGTTGAGGTGGAGTTGCGTGGACTCTCGATCTACACCCACCACGGCGTCAGCGACTCCGAGCAGGAGGTCGGCCAGCGGCTCGAGTTCGACGTCTCCTTCGACGTTCCCGACTGCGACGCCGTGCTTACCGATCGGATCGAGGACACCGTCGATTACGCCGAGGTCTGCGACATCGTCGCCCTGGCCGCCACCGAGCGCAGCTACCGCACTCTGGAGCGCCTCTCCCAGGTCGTCGGCGAGCGCCTGATGGAGCGCTACGGCTGTGAGTCGGTTCGGGTCCGCGCCGCCAAGCCGGAGCCGCCATTGCCCCTGGCGATCCAGGAGGTCGCCGTCGAGGTCGTCCAGGAGCGCGCTGAAGAGCCAGACGAAGACGAGGCGGAAGCGGGCTAGTCGGAGTCGTGAGGATCGGCTACCTCGGCCTGGGCTCCAACGTAGGCGACCGCGAGTCGCACCTGCGGGCCGCGATCGAGATGCTGGGGGAACGCGGCGTGGAGGTCGACGCGATCTCCTCCACATATGAGACCGAGCCGGTGGGCGAGGTGCTCGACCAAGCCGACTTCCTCAACGCGGCAATCCGCATCGGCACCGATCTCGAGCCGGAAGCGCTGCTCGATCTCTGCAAGGAGATCGAGCTGGCGCGCGGCCGCACTCTCGACGCGCCGCGTCACGGTCCCCGTCCGCTCGATCTCGACCTGCTCCTGCTCGGCGACCTCGAACTCTCGACCGAGCGCCTCACCCTGCCTCATCCTGAGGTCAGCAGCCGCCGCTTCGTCCTCGCTCCCCTGCTCGAGCTCGACCCCGACCTCGCTCTCCCCGACGGTACCCACCTCCTCGACGCTCTCGACGCTCTCGGCTCGGAGCAGCGCGCGCAGCGCGCCGGCGCCCTCTAGGGGCGGGCTCCAGCGTCCGGGTCAAAGCGGGTACGGCAGGCTGGTTGGCGCCGGTAATGCCGGGTCGACCCACCTGCGTATCGCGGTGTCGCAGATCGCGTATCCCCAGTCGATCAGTCCTTCCTGGGTGCGGGTGTCGAGCGCCTTCAGCCGCGTCGGCACTTCGGCGAAGTCTTCGCCGAGTTTTTTCGGGAAGGCGATCGCGCCTTTGAGTTTGTAGTCGTCGATGTGGCTGCGGATGCCCCAGTAGGTCCCGTCACGGTGCTGTGGGCTTGTGCCCTCGAGCTGGTAGGCGGAGATCGCCTGTCGCTTGCGCAGGCTGCGTACCTGGTTGTCGATCACGGAGAGGACGCGGTAGGACTGCGAGCCCCAATCGCGCCAGCGCCACCACCCGATCGGGCCCAGTGCTCCTCCCTCTGCCTTCATCGCCCCGCCCCCGTCGCTGATCAAGACGGTCTTGGCGCTGTTCCAGGCGGTCTGCAGACCGAGGTTGTCGTACACGCCCCCGTCCGAGAGGACGGGACGAGTCGTGAAGGGAGGACGCTGCAGGCTTTCGCCGGAGCCCTCGACGTACTGGTCCTCGCGGAAGCGCAGGCGGGCCGGAGAGAGGATCGGCGGGAAGGCCGAGGAGGCCGCGACCGCCACCGCGAGCGAGATCTCCGGCGAGGCGATCTCGCCGACCTTGTAGTCGCGGGCGTAGGGACGCGAGAAGCGCCACAGCACTCCCGATTGCAGGTTGGTCGCGTTGATCACGAATCGCGGGCCTTCCCCGTCGCTCGGCAGGTCCTGGAGCGTCGCGCTTCCAAGCAGGTGCTTTTCGTAGGCGGCGACCACCCGCTTGTTGATCGTCGTGCCGGGCAGGAACAGGCCGGTGAGCACGGCGGGGACGTCGATGGTCCTTCCGGCCAGCTTCCTCACCGGGCCGACGAGCTGGCTGTCGAGGTTCGTCGCGACGTCGCCCTCCCCGAACTCGAGCCGGCTCCAGCACTCTCCCAGGGCAGCAGCGACGATCGAGCCACCGGAGACGCTAGAGATCCTGGCGAGACCCTTCAGGTAGCCGGCGTCGTTGAGGCGCCAGATCGCCCCGACGTGAAAGAGCATCGCCCGGTAGCCGCCGCCCGAGAGGCAGAGCGCGGCCAGCGAGTCGGGCTGGGAAGGCTCTTCGGGGGTCGGCCGGACTGGGGAGAGCAGCTCAGATTGCACGGAAGAGCTTGATTGATAACACCTCCCCCGCCATGGGACGAGCCAATGGCTCGCGGCCGGCCCTATGCAGTCGTGGTGTCGCGGAGCTGCTGCAGCCAGGCGGGAGGCAGGATCGGGGGGGTCTTGCCGGGGTAGTTCGGGACCACGCGCTTGGCCAGCTCGGCTGCTGGGCGTGACTCTATTGCGGGGCGGAGGTCGTCGAGCGTCATCGCCAAGCCGAGGCTGGGAGCGATCTGGAAGTCGGCGGCGTTGAGCTGCTCGCCATTGAGGACGCCGGACCCGATCCAGGCGTCAACTCGGTCGAGAAGGCCCGGAAGCGAGCTGAGGTCGCGGCGGACGTTCTCGTCGCTTGCCTCGTTGAAGCGGGCGGAGAGAGCGACGACCGGAGCGGCGGTCTTCATCGCCAGCGAAAGCGGCACCCCCAGCTTGGCGCCCTCCGAATAGCTGCGCAGCGGCGCCTTGTCCCGCTTGATCGACCACCAGAGGATCTGGCGGATCGGGTGCTGCAGCTCCTCGTCGCCGAAGCGCTCGGCCTCTTCGACCGCTGCCCGCTCCGCAGGATCGGCTGGCAGTAGCGACGGCTCCGGCTGCAGGCGGTCCAGCGTGCGGGCGATCTCGCGCGAGCCCTGCACTTTCTCGCCGTCGATCTTGATCGCCGGGACCGTATTGCGCGGAAAGCCGAGACCGCGCAGGACGCCCTTCGAGATCACCGGCAAGAGGTCGGTCCGCTTGAAGGCGATCCCCTTGTGCTCGAGCATCAGCGCAACCGAGATACTCGGGTGAGAGGCGGGGATCACGTAGAGCCGAGCGGTCACTGGTTGGCCATCCTATGTGCATAATCCGCGACCGTGCTTCTCGCGGTCGACGTCGGCAACACGCAGACCCACCTGGGCGTCTTCGATGGCGAGCGCCTGGTCGAGCATTGGCGCTTTCAGACTCGTTCGGGCGCGACCGGCGACGAGCTGGCGGAGCGGATCAACGGTCTCTTCACGCTCTGCGGGATGCCGTTCGGGGAGATCGACGCGGTTTGCGTCTCCTCCGTGGTGCCACCGCTGGGCACCCAGTACGAGCAATTGAGCGAGCGTTACCTCAAGGCGAATTGCCTGACGATCGGCCCCGGCTTGAAGACCGGCATGCCGATTCGCATCGACAACCCGCTCGAGGTCGGCGCCGACCGCCTGGTCAACGCGATTGCCGCCTATGAGCGCTTTCAGGATGCGTGCGTGGTGGTCGATTTCGGCACCGGGATCAACATCGACGTCGTCTCCAGCGATGGCGCCTATCTCGGCGGCGCGATCGGTCCCGGCCTGGAGATCTCGCTCAGCGCCCTGATCGAACGGGCCGCCCGGATCACCCGCATCGACCTGGTCGAGCCCGAGGCGGCGATCGGGCGTTCGAGCCGTGCCGCGATTCAATCCGGCTTCGTCTTCGGCTTCGCCGGCTTGATCGACGGCCTCGTGCGCCGGATCGAAGACGAGCTCGGCGAGGCCCGGCTGCTGGCCACCGGCGGGCTCGCCTCGGTCGTCGTCCCCTTCACCGAAACGATCGAGGAGGTCGACGACATGCTTACTCTCAAGGGGCTACACCTGATCCATGCGCGCAACACCCCGACAGCCCCCGCTGACTGATCCCTTCCGGATCGGCAGCGTCGAGATTCCAAACAGGGTCCTGCTCGCCCCCCTGGCGGGCATCGGCAACTGGTTCGTCCGCCTGCAGGCGAAGCGGCACGGGGCGGGACTGGCTATCTCGGAGATGGTCTCCAGCTTCGGCTTGCACCATCGCAACGAGCGCACCCTGCGCGAGCTGATGCGGATCCATCCCGACGAGCACCCCGTCTCGATCCAGCTCTTTGGCCACGACGCCGAGGTGATGCGCTCGGCGGCCGCGGTCGCCGCCGAGGCGGGAGCCGACCTGATCGACATCAACATGGGTTGCCCCGTGCGCAAGGTGCGCAAGACGGGTGCCGGGGCCGAGCTGCTGCGCGATCACGAGTTGGCGCTGGCGTTGGCGAAAGGTGCGGTCGAGGGTAGCCGGCTGCCGGTCACGGTCAAGCTGCGCTCGGGGATAGAAGTGGGCGATCGCTCCGGCTTCGAGTTGGCGGTGCGCCTGGTCGAGGAGGCCGGCGTGGCCGCGATCGGCTTCCACCCCCGGGCGGCGACGGTCGGCCACAAAGGCAGCCCCGACTACGCCCTCACCCGTGAGCTGGTCGAACGGATCGAGGCGCCGGTGATCGTCTCGGGCGGCCTCAAGAGCGCCGAGGCGGCGCGCCGCGCCTATGAAGAGTCGGGCGCCGACGCGGTGATGATCGCCCGGGGCTCGCTGGGCAATCCCTGGGTCTTCGAAGAGCTGACCGGCCGGCGAACCTCGCCGCCGGACCGCGCAGAGGTGGTCGCCGAGCTGCTCTGGGTGATCGACAGAGCCGAGGAGCACCTCGGCCGCGAGCGCGCCGGTCGTTACCTGCGCAAGTTCTACCCCTGGTACATGGAATCGCTCGGCGCATCGCCGCAGCTTGCCGACGAGTTGCAGCGCCACGCCGACCTGCCCCGCGCCCGCCACTTGATCGCCGATCTAGCCGCTCCAGCGCCCTCGCTATAATCCCGCGACTTCCGGCCCTGGTGTGGTGATCCGAACGCCGCCACACCTGGGCGTTTTTGGGTCTATGAGCCGTTTAGGCCGTTCTCAATCCACTAAAGCGAGGTAGTGCCAAAGTGAGTCGCCAGTCCGTCATCACACCCGAGGGCCTCGAGAAGCTCACGGAGGAGATCGAAAACCTCACGACCGTGAAGCGGCGGGAGGTTGCCGAGCGGATCAAGGAGGCGCGCGAGTTCGGCGACATCTCCGAGAACGCCGAGTACGACGACGCCAAGAACGAGCAGGCGCTGCTCGAGCAACGCATCGCCCAGCTTGAAGAGCGACTGCGCCGCGCCACCGTCATCGACGAGAAGGACATCAGCACCGATGAGGTGCAGTTCGGCTCGATCGTCCACGTCAAGGACCAGAAGACCGGCGACTCGCAGAAATTCCAGATCGTCGGCTCGACCGAGGCCGACCCGTTGGAGCACAAGCTCTCCAACGAGTCGCCGGTCGGCAAAGCCCTGCTCGGCCACAAGCGCAACGACATCGTCACGGTCGAGGTCCCGCGCGGACCGAGGAAGAAACTGAAGATCACCAAGATCGAGACCGCGTAGGCGACCCCAAGCCAATCCCGGCAGGGGTTCCGCTTAACTTTTTCGGTGGAACGGCACCTGCTGGCGCCGCGAGGAATTGCCGAAAAAGTACAAGACGCTCCACCCCTGCCGGGATTGGCTCTCAGCCGCGCTGTAGGGTCGCGCCCAGATGAACGATTCGGCTGAGGGTTCAAAGCTTTCTGACGTTCTTCGTGATCGGCGGGAGAAGCTGGAGCGGCTTCGGGATGCGGGGATCGATCCGTTTCCTCCTGACTTCGTCGATCGGGAGGAGATCGGGGAGGTGCGGGCGGCGCATGAGGGGCTGGCGCCTGGGATCGAGACGGAGTCGCGCCATCGTGTTGCAGGGCGGCTGGTCGGCCGCCGCGGTCATGGCAAGGCCTGCTTTCTCGACCTGCGCGATGCCAGCGGCCAGATCCAGTTGCACGCTCGCGAGGATCTGCTCGGGGAGGAGCCCTATGAGGTGCTGGTCGATCTCGACCTGGGGGACATCATCGGAGTCGAGGGAACGGCGCTGGCGACGCGCCGCGGGGGCGAGCTCTCGCTGGCGATCGACCACTGGCGCCTGCTCGCCAAGAGCCTGCGCCCGCCGCCCGACAAGTTCCACGGCCTCGAGGACGTCGAGACGCGCTACCGCCAGCGCGAGCTCGACCTGATCGCCAACGAGGAGAGCCGCCGGCTTTTCGCGCTGCGCGCCCGCACGGTCAGCGAGGTGCGTCGCTGGCTCGACGAGCGCGGCTTCGTCGAGGTCGAGACGCCAGTCCTGCAGCCGCTCTACGGCGGCGCCCTGGCTCGTCCCTTCACCACCCACCACAACGCCCTCGACCGCGACCTCTACCTGCGCATCGCCACCGAGCTCTATCTGAAGCGGCTCGTAGTCGGTGGTATCGACAAGGTCTACGAGCTCGGCAAGGACTTCCGCAACGAGGGCATCTCGCACAAGCACAACCCCGAGTTCACGATGCTCGAGTGGTACGAGGCGTGCTCGGACTACTCCGCGACGGCACATCGGGTGGAGACGATGGTCGCCGAGGTCGCGGAGCGAGTTCTGGGGACCACCGTCGTGCAGCGTGACGGCGTCTCGATCGACTTCGCGCCGCCCTGGAACCGGATCACCTTTCGCGACGCGATCCGTGAGCGCAGCGGAATCGACATCGCCGAGCACCCGACCCGGGAGGCGCTTGCCGCGGCGATCGAAACCGAGCCCGATCCCGAGGAGGGCTGGGGCAAGCTTGTCGACGGCCTGCTCTCCAAGCACGTCGAGCCGCAGCTGATCCAGCCCACCTTCGTGCTCGATTACCCGGTTGAGCTTTCGCCGTTTGCCAAGTCACACCGCTCCGAGGAGGGCCTGGTCGAGCGCTTCGAGGCGTTCGCCGGCGGCATGGAGATCGCCAACGGCTTCAGTGAGCTCAACGACCCCGACGAGCAGCGCCGTCGCTTCGAGCAGCAGGCCGCCGAGCTGGAGCGGGGTGACGAGGAGGCGCAGCCCTACGACGAGGATTTCGTCGCCGCGCTCGAACAGGGCATGCCCCCAACGGGGGGCGTCGGCATCGGCGTCGACCGCCTGGTCATGCTGCTGACGGGCGCCAAGAGCGTGCGCGAGGTCGTGCTTTTCCCCGCGATGCGCTCCTAGCGCGTCGCTTCCGGTGCGGCCTTATCCGGTCTATGACCACATAAAGCGCACCGAAACGGCTGGAAAGGCCGCTCTGAGCGTATTTTTGCGGCCGGGGGCCGGTTGGGCGCTCTCGGTATCCTCTAACGAGCACATGGACGCCTCCCGATAACCGAAGGGCGTCTTCCGATACTTACTCGGCTGAGGCGAGTTGAGTAGATAGAGAGGCTTTTTGTTCGAGCGATTCACAGAGCGAGCCCGTCAAGTAGTCGTCCTGGCCCAGGAAGAGGCGCGCACGCTGAAGCACAACTACATCGGCACCGAGCACATCCTGCTGGGACTGCTGCGCGAGGAGGAGGGGCTCGCCGCCCGCGTCCTCGAGTCGCTCGACATCACCACCGAGCGCGTCCGCTCGCAGGTCGTCCGCATCGTCGGTTCCGGCGAGGAGGTCACCTCCGGCCAGATCCCGTTCACGCCGCGCGCCAAGAAGGTCCTCGAGCTGGCGCTGCGCGAGGCGCTCTCGCTTGGTCACAACTACATCGGCACCGAGCACATCCTGCTCGGTCTCGTGCGTGAGAACGAGGGCGTTGCCGCCCGCATCCTGCTCGACTTCGACGCCGACTCGGACAAGATCCGCAACGAGGTGATCCGGATGCTCTCCGGCCCCGGCGGGCGACGCCAGGGCGGCGGTCCCGGTGGCGGCGGTGGCTCCGGCGAGGGCAAAAAGTCTTCGAAGCTGCTCGACCAGTTCGGTCGCAACCTGACCAAGCTCGCCGAGGAGGGCAAGCTCGACCCCGTGATCGGTCGCGAGACCGAGATCGAGCGGATCATGCAGATCCTCTCCCGCCGCACCAAGAACAACCCGGTGCTGCTGGGCGAGCCCGGCGTCGGCAAGACCGCCGTGGTCGAGGGACTGGCCGCTCGAATCAACAAGGGCGAAGTCCCCGAGCTGCTCAAGAACAAGCAGATCTACACGCTCGACCTGGCCGCTCTGGTCGCCGGTTCGAAGTACCGCGGCGAGTTCGAGGAGCGGCTGAAGAAGGTGATGAAAGAGATCACCCAGCGTGGCGACATCATCCTTTTCATCGACGAGCTCCACAACCTGGTCGGCGCTGGCGCCGCCGAGGGCGCGATCGACGCCGCCTCGATCCTCAAGCCGGCGCTCGCCCGTGGCGAGCTGCAGACGATCGGCGCGACGACGCTCGACGAGTACCGCAAGTACCTGGAGCGCGACTCAGCGCTGGAGCGCCGCTTCGCCCAGATCAAGGTCGACCAGCCCTCGGTCGAGGACACGGTGAAGATCCTCGAAGGGCTGCGCGAGCGCTACGAGCAGCACCACCGCGTCAACATCACCGACGACGCGCTGGAAGCCGCCGCCGAGCTCGCCGACCGCTATATCTCCGACCGCTTCCTGCCCGACAAGGCGATCGACCTGATCGACGAGGCCGCCTCACGGATGCGGATCAAGTCGATGAGCGCGCCGCCGGTCTACCGCGACCTCGAGGAGGAAATCGAGACGACGCGGCGCGACAAGGAGGCTGCGATCGAAGCGCAGGAGTTTGAGAAAGCCGCCAACCTGCGCGACACCGAGCGCCAGCTCACGACCCGCAAGCGCCAGCTCGAGGACGAGTGGGCCGAGGGCGAGAACGGCGAGCGTCCCGACGTGGGCGAAGAAGAGATCGCCGACATCGTCTCGATGTGGACCGGGATCCCGGTCTTCAAACTGACCGAGGCCGAGACCCAGAAGCTGATCCGCATGGAGGAGGAGCTGCACAAGCGGGTGATCGGCCAGGAGGTCGCGATCACCGCCGTCTCCAAGGCGATTCGCCGCTCGCGCGCCGGGATCAAGGACCCCAAGCGCCCGGCCGGCTCCTTCATCTTCCTCGGCCCCTCCGGGGTCGGCAAGACCGAGCTCGCCCGCACCCTCGCTGAATTCCTCTTTGGCGACGAGGAGGCGATGGTCCGCATCGACATGTCCGAGTACATGGAGAAGCACGCGGTCAGCCGCCTGGTCGGCTCGCCACCGGGCTACATCGGCTACGACGAGGGCGGCCAGCTGACCGAGGCCGTGCGGCGCAAGCCGTACTCGGTGCTGCTGCTCGACGAGATCGAGAAGGCCCACCCCGACGTCTTCAACATCCTGCTGCAGATCCTCGAGGACGGGCGCCTCACCGACGCCCAGGGCCGCACGGTCGACTTCCGCAACGCGATCGTGATCATGACCTCGAACATCGGCGCCTCGGAGATCGCCAAGAACACCTCGATCGGCTTCACCGTCGCCGATGAGACCGGCATGTCCTACGGCGACATGAAGAACCGGATCATGAGCGACCTGAAGAAAGTCTTCCGGCCCGAGTTCCTCAACCGGATCGACGAGGTGATCGTCTTCCACAAGCTGGCCAAGGACGAGGTCAAGGAGATCGTCGACCTGATGATCAACCGCGTCCGCGTCCAGGTCGCCGAGCACGAGCTGCAGCTGGACCTGACCGACGAGGCCAAGGACCTGCTGGTCGAGAAAGGCTGGGACCCGTCGATGGGTGCGCGCCCGCTGCGCCGAGCGATCCAGCGCTACATCGAGGACCCGTTGGCCGACGAAGTGCTGCGCCAGGGCCAGATGCCGCCCGGTTCGACCGTGATGGTCAAGCGCGACCCCTCCGGCGACGAGGAGGACCACCCGCTCAGCCTGACGATCATCAAGCCGAAGAAGCCGGCGCGGCCGAAGAAGTCCAAGCCCGAGCCCGAGACGGTCGGTGTCGGCGCCAAGAAGGACGAGGGCAGCAAGCCCAGCGATGGCCAAGAGCCGGGCGACGGCGATTCCAAGCCGGAGCCGAGCTAGGGCCTATCCCGGTAGGGGTTCCACTTAACTTTTTCGAGTTGCGCCTCAGGCTACCGACGGTGGCTAGCGGCGAAAAAGTACAAGACGTTCCACCCCTACCGGGATAGGCCCTTATCGTTCCCTGAGATGCGCGCGCCTGGTCGCACAGCTATAGGCACCTGGAGCGGAGGGAGGTTCCTCCACTTTGGCGAAACGGTCGATGAGGAGCGGATCGAAGACGTGCTGCGGCCCGGTAACGGGATCGACACTCTGCTCACGGCCGACACCTATGGGCAGGGTGCGGCCGACTCATTGCTGGGGCAGGCATTGGTCGGGGCCCCCCGTGACGACTACTGCCTGGTCGGAGCCGTCGGCCACGACTTCTACGAGGGCGAGCGCGACGGCCCGCGCGGCTTCCCGCGTTTCACCGATCCGCGCCTGCGCGGCGAGGCGGAGTACGCGGACTACCTGCGCATGGCCACCGAGCGCAGCCTCGAGCGGCTCGATGTCAGCTCCTTCGACCTGCTGCTGCTTCACAACCCCGACCGGATCGGCTACTCGAGCGAGGCGGTCTGGGACGGCATGGCAGCACTGCGGGAGGCCGGCCTGACGGCACGGATCGGCGTCGCCCCGGGCCCCGCCAACGGCTTCACCCTCGATCTGATCGCCTGCCTGGAGCGCTTCGGCGACCGCATCGACTGGGCGATGATCATCCTCAACCCCTTCGAGCCCTGGCCCGGCGAGCTCTGCCTCGAGGCGGCCGAGCGCCAGGACGTCAAGGTGATCACCCGCGTCGTCGACTACGGCGGCCTCTTCTGGGGCGATCTGCGGCCCGGCATGCAGCTCGCCCGCGGCGACCACCGGGCCTTCCGTTCCGAGGGCTGGATCGAGGCCGGGCTGGAGAAGCTGGAGCGCGTGCTGCCCTACGCCGAGCGGGCCGGCCTGACCCCGATCCAGCTCGCCTGCCAGTGGAACCTCGCCCATCCGGCGGTCGAGTGCGTGGTGCCGACCCTGATCCAGGAGGCCGGGCCCCGGGCGCGCTCGATCGAGCAGCAGCGGACCGAGCTGGCGGCGCTGCCGACCGAGCGGCGGCTCAGCGCCGAGGACGTGGCCGCGATCCGGGCGATCGGCGACAACACCGGCTGCATGGCCCTCAAGGGCGCGAGCCCCCAGCATGAGGGCGAGGAGCGCCCCGACCGCTGGCCGCTCAACGAAGAGCTGGCCGAGACAGGCGCGCGCTGGGGCATCGACCCAGGGCGCGATCTCGTCCACAGCTAGCGGCATCCGCGCACGCGGATAGCGTCGCCGCGATGCTTCGGATCGACGAAGGCAATCGGGCTTGGTGGACGCTGATCGGCGCCTGTTCGGGCCTCTTCCTGCTGATGCTCGACTCGACCGTGGTCGCCCTGGCACTCTCCTCAATGCGGGCGGACCTCGGCGCTGAGGCGGCGGAGCTGCAGTGGGTGATGAACGGCTATCTGCTGACGATCGCGGTGCTCGTCGTCACCGCCGGGCGCCTCGGCGACATGTTCGGGCGCAAGCGGATGTTCGTGATCGGCATGGTCCTCTTCGCCACCGGTTCGGTGCTTTCCGGCGCGGCGCAGAGTCCGACGATGCTGATCTCCGGCCGGGCTCTGCAGGGTGTGGGAGCGGCGCCGATGCTCTCGCTCTCGCTGGCGATCGTCTGCAACGCCTTCCCGGCCTCGCGGCAGCCGCGCGCGCTGGGCGTCTGGGCGGCCGTCTCGGCGATCGCGCTGGCGATCGGGCCGGTGGTCGGCGGAGCGCTGATCGCCGTCGACTGGCGCCTGATCTTCTGGATCAACCTGCCGATCATTGCGATCGGTCTGGTGATAGTCCTCGCCGCGACGCCGGAGTCGACCGATCCCGGCGCCGGCAAGCACGTTGACTTTGGCGGTCTGGTGGCGCTCGCCGTCGGCCTTGGCGGGGTCGTACTTGCAATGGTCCAATCGAGGACCTGGTCGGCTGAGGTGACAGCGGGGCTCGCCGTGGTCGGCGTGCTGTCCCTCGCCACCTTCGCCTGGGTCGAGCGGCGCGTGCGCGAACCGATCGTCGAATTTACCCTCTTCCGCAACGGTCCCTTCTTCGGCGCCAGCGCCGCCGCCCTCGCCGTCGTCGGCTCCTACTGGGCGGTGATGTTCTTCCAGCCGCAGTACCTGCAGGACGCCCGCGGGCACTCGGCGATCCTCAGCGGCCTGATGATCCTGCCCGTGACCGCGCCGATGGTCTTGATCTCGCCCTTCTCCGGCCGCTTGATCGGGCGCTTTGGCGCCCGCGGGCTGATGACGGCGGGAATGGCTTTCGGCGCCGCCGGCCTGATCGTGTTGACGCAGATCGGCCCGCACTCCTCCTATGGGTCCCTGCTCGGCGGCTACCTGCTCTTCGGCATCGCGATCGGACTTGTCTACGCACCGATGTCGACCGCCGCGATGGCGGTGATGCCGGCGGAGAAGGTTGGCATCGCCTCGGGCGTGCTGGCGATGGACCGTATCGTTGCCGGCTCCCTGGCTCTGGCGGCCACCGGCGCTGTTTTTCACGCCCTGCAGGCGGGTGGCGATACTTTCACCGGTTCGATCGCGGGCTCGACCTGGGTCGCCGTCGTCCTCTGTGCGGTCGGCGGAGTCCTCACCTGGGCCTTCGTGCGCGATCCCGGTCATCCGGGGCCGGACCCCGCCGTGGCCGGGAACCCTCCCCCAAGTGCCCTCCAACACCACACCCACCACCATCGCTTCCACCTCTGAGGGACCAAAATCGAACTACGGCAGATTCTCTACCTACCGGGATGAGAATTTGATCCGGTTCACTTCAGGCACGCAATTGCGGGACTTGCGGCGTTGGGTGACCGGTTTCCTTGACAATGACCATCCCGACCTGTCCACTGGGGAATAGCCACACCGCATTCCAAAGCGGTTTTTGCCATCCTAAAGGGCGATGTCAGCGCTTCCTGGGGATGAGCTTCATGAGTTGTCTGAACGTCAAGATCCCCGCCTACTGAGGGCCCTTGACGTTGTCGCGCCCGGTGGCGCCTTGCGTGAGGGCCTCGACAACATCGTCCACTCGCGCACCGGCGGCCTGATAGTCGTCGGCGACGCCGGCGACATTTCGCACCTGCTCTCCGGCGGGATCAAGCTCGACATCGATTACACGCCGGCGATGCTCTACCAGGTGGCAAAGATGGACGGGGCGATCGTGCTCAACTCCGAGGCGACCAAGATTGCCTGGGCCAACGTGCAGCTGATGCCCGACCCGACGATCCTCTCGGCCGAGACCGGCACCCGCCACAGGACCGCCGAGCGCGTCTCCAAGCAGACCGATGCGCTGGTAGTGGCGATCTCGCAGCGCCGCGACGTCGTTTCCCTCTACATCGAGGGGACCAAGTACATCCTTCAGGACATCCCCGCCGTGCTCGCCAAGGCGAACCAGGGCCTGGCGACGCTGGACAAGTACCGCGCCCGCCTCGACCAGGTCTCCAACCGTCTCACCGTGCTCGAGTTCGAGGGCGGCGGCGTGCTCTACGACGCGCTCGCGGTGCTGCAGCGCGCCGAGCTGGTCACCCGGATGGCGGTCGAGGTGGAGCGCTACATCGTCGAGCTCGGCACCGAGGGCCGCCTGATCGAGATGCAGCTGGAGGAGACGATGGTCGGCGTCGCGACCGACAAGACAGCGCTGGTCCGCGACTACTCGGTCGAGGACTCCGAGCAGAACCTGGCCACGGTGCTGCAGTCGCTGGCCCGTCTGCCGCACGAGGACGTCCTCGACTTCGGTCGCCTCGCCGAGCTGCTCGGCTATGACCGCAAGCTCAACACCCTCGACTTCCCGGTGGCCCCGCGTGGCTACCGTGTGCTCGGCCGCGTGCCGCGCATCCCCAAGCTTGTCGTCCAGAAGATCATCCAGGAGCTGGGTGGGCTGGAGGAGGTCCTCGCTGCCTCTGACGCCGACCTGGAGGCCGTCGACGGTGTTGGCTCCACGCGAGCCAAGGACATCCGCGAGGGCTTGCGCAGGCTTCAGGAGGTCGACTTGGTCGATCGGTACCTACAGAGCTGACGGCAATGGCGCCGTCGATAAACGAAAGGAGCACCCGATTTCTGAGCTAGCAGAGGAGGCCATGGAGGCGGGCTTCGAAGCGGACGTTGAGGTCCCTTACGTCTGCGACTTCGAAGAGGGGGACAAGGTCGTCTATCCCCACCACGGCGCTGGCCTCGTGCTGAAGAAGGAGTCCCGTGAGCTGATGGGGGAGGAGCGTGATTACCTCACGATCAAGATCCTCCACAACGAACTCACGGTGATGGTCCCCTGCGAGAACGCCGGCATCGCTGGTCTGCGCCGCGTTATCGACGAGGAAGAAATCAAGAAGGTCACCGACGTGCTCACCGACGACGTCTCGGAGATGCCGAAGAACTGGAACCGGCGCTTCAAGTACAACCGCGAGAAGATCAAGACCGGGGACGTATTCGAGCTGGCCGAGGTCGTTCGCAACCTTGCCATCCGCGAGATGGAAAAGGGCCTCTCAACCGGTGAGAAGCAGATGTACACGCGGGCGAAGAAGATCCTCGCCTCGGAGTTCATGTACGCGCTCGACAAAGACGAGGAAGGCGCGGAGGAGTACCTCGACGGGCTGCTGGAGGAGCGCTTCGCCGCCACGGCGTAGCACCGCTGCGTCTGTCACCGCGGTCATCGCGGCCGCCGGCTCCGGGCGAAGGCTCGGAGCCGGCGGTCCGAAGGCCTTCGTGCCGCTTGCCGGCCGGCCGCTTGCCGAGTGGTCGATCGCGGCCTTCCGTGCAGCACCTTCGATCCGCTCGACCGTCGTCGCCTGCCCGCCAGGGCATGTCCACGACCTCGCTGGTGACGACGTGGGCGTGGTCGACGGCGGCGACACGCGCGCTCAGTCGGTCTTCAATGCCCTGCAGGCGGTCGGCACCGAGCTGGTCGCGATCCACGACGCGGCCCGGCCGCTGGTGACGCCGGCGCTGATCGAGGACGTAATCGCCACCCTGGTGGCCGATCCCGACGCCGCTGGCGCCATCGCAGCCACCCCCGTCACGGACACCGTCAAGCAAGTTGCAGCCGGGACGAAACGCGGATTTCCCATCACGGGGATGGAAAATCCGCGTTTGGTCATCGACTCGACACTCGAGCGCGAGCGGCTGTGGGGGGCACAGACGCCGCAGGTCTTTCGGACGGCGGCGTTGCGCGAGGCATTGGCGGCAGACCCCGAGCGGCTGCGCGAGGCGACGGACGAGGCGATGATCGTCGAGGCGGCGGGCGGCAGGGTCCTGATCCACCCTTCACCGCCCGAGAACCTCAAGGTGACGACGCCCCTGGACCGGAAGCTCGCCGAAGCGTTGCTTGCGGACCGCTCAGCGCAGTAGTACCCAGACCAACGCAGCGGCAAAGCAAATCTGACCGACCCCCACGGATACGCCGAGGCTGGCGGCGCCCAGCGCGCCGGCCACCAGCGCGCCGGCGGCAAAGGCCGCGAGCATGATCGCCAGCTGGCGGATCACGGCCGCGAGCTGCTCCGATCCGGAGCGACTGGCAGCCCGCCGGCCGCTCTCGTCCCGTCGCTGAGGTGCCGGTGGCGCCGCCGCTCGAAGAGCACGCGCTCCACGTAGAGCGTGACGACGCCGGCGATTACGATCGCGCTCAGGTTGACCGTTAGCTGGGTCATCGCTCCGACCCAGTCGTCCCAGTTGCCGAGGGCGGCGGCGACGCCGATGTTGGCGGCCGCGGGGATCGTCGTCACCGAGATCAGCACGCCGACCAGGGCGCCGGACTTGGCCGAGGTGAGCGAGAGGACACCCGCGGCGCCGGCAAAGGCGGCGACGATGAAGGAGAAGGCGTCCGGCTCGGCGATGAACTGCGTGAGCGGGTTCTGGGTGCTCTTGAAACCGGCGTCGACCAGCCCCGTCGCCACGCAGATCAGGGTGAAGAGGAAGGCGGCGGTGATCCCAACCGGGAAGCCTACGGTGAGCGCTGTCAGCGAGCGCAGGCCGGCAGCACGGCGGCGCTCGACCAGCGCCACGCAGAGGCCCGCGAGCGGGCCGAACTCCGGCCCTACCACCATCGCCCCGACGATCAGGATCGGTGAGCCGGTAAAGATGCCGACCGAGGCGATCAGGCAAGCGAGCATCATGAAGACGAGGAAGTTGCCGCCCAGCTCCGTGCTCTCGGAGGTGCGCGCCTCGACCTCCTCCCAGACCACGGCGTCAGACGGCATCCCGCGGGCAGCCCGCTCAGCCCGCTTTGCGGCGTCGGAGACCTGCGAGTCGATCTGCTCGAGCGCGATCGAGCCGTCGCGGCCGATCCCCATCTCCTTCAGGTCCTCGATCAGCACGCTCGCTTCCTCGCGGGCGACGTCGCAGAGCACGACGTCTCCCTTTGGCTGGCGCGCGGCGCCCGCAAGGAAGACGAGGTTGGTCGCCGACGGCGCGGCTTCGAGCAGGTCGAGGACCTTCCCGCAACGGTCTTCCGGCACGACGATCCGCAGGTGGACCATGGCTCCAGCGTATCCGTGGCCCGGGTCGCCTAATCTCACCGCTCCGCTGTGCCCTCACCGCATATGACGGCGCAAAGGAACACCGGAATGCTGACGGACTACCACCTGCACCTGAGACCCGACGAGCCCGATACTCCGGGCGAGCGGTTCTTCACGAGCGAGAACGTCGACCGCTACCTGGCTGCGGCGGAGGCCGCCGGAATCGCCGAGCTCGGGGTCTCCGAGCACGTCTACCGCTTCACCCAGGCGCTCGACCTCTGGCGCCATCCCTTCTGGGAGGAACAGGCGCGCGACGATCTCGACGCCTACTGCGAGTTCGTGCGTGGCACGCCGCTGCGGCTCGGAGTCGAGTGCGACTACGTCCCCGCTGCCGAAGATCGCACCGCGGCGCTGCTCGAGGCGCGCGACTTCGACTACGTCGTCGGCTCGGTCCACTTCCTCGGTGGCTCTGCCGTCGATCACCCGGGCTGGGACGTCTGGGAGAGCCGGGGAGATGCAGACGAGGTCTGGCGACGCTACTTCGCCGCGCTTGCCGAGTGCGCGCGCTCCGGCCTCTTCGACATCCTCGCCCATCCCGACCTGGTCAAGGTCTGGGGCGGCGCCCGGCCGCTGCCAGAGCGCGACCCGCGCTTCTTCTATGAGCCGGCGGTCGAGGCGATCGCCGAAAGCGGCATCGCCGTCGAGGTCTCCACCGCGGGCCTGCGTAAGCCGGTCGATGAGATCTATCCGGCAACCGGCTTTGCGGAGATGTGCGTCGAGGCCGGCGCCGTCTTCGCGCTGTCTTCCGACGCGCACCTGCCCGAGCAGGTCGGCTACGGCTACCCCGAGGCGATCGAGTTCCTCGATGATCTGGGGGTGGGGGAGATCTGCGTCTTCGAGGGTCGCAGGCGCCGGCTCGAACCGCTCTCCCGCGCCGTGCGCGAGGATTCATAGATGAGCGTCGGGATCGGCTACGACAGCCACCGCTTCGCCGAGGGGCGACGGCTCGTCCTCGGCGGCGTCGAGCTCGATCATCCGCGTGGCCTCGCCGGACACTCCGACGCCGACGTACTCGCCCACGCCGTGATCGACGCCCTGCTCGGTGCGGCTGGGATGGGTGACATCGGCACCCTCTTTCCCGACGATGAGGAGACCTGGCGGGACGCCGACTCGATCGACCTGCTGCGCACGGTCGTCGGCACCGTCTCCGGGCGGATCGTCAACGTCGACGCTACCGTGATCTGCGAGGAGCCCCGGATCGGTCCGCACCGCGCCGAGATGGAGCGGACGCTCGCCGAGGCCACCTCGGCCCGGGTCAGCGTCAAGGCGACGAGCAACGAGGGAATGGGCTGGATCGGCCGGGGCGAGGGAATCGCCTGCATAGCCGTCGCTTCGGTCGATAGCGAATAATCTTCGCCGCTGCGATGGGAATGCTGAAGTCAATAGCGACGAGCGCTCGTCAGTCGGTCTCCGACTCGGTCTTCGAGGCGAAGGTGCTGCACGAGGCCGGGATCGTCGGCCTGGTTCGCCCCGACAAGGCGGCGAAGGTCGCCACGACCTTCCTGCGCTGGGGTGCATCCCCGGCGACCGGCGTCGCCACCGCGGCGCACAAGTACCCGCACGAGACGATGCTGATCGACGAACGCGGCTCGCTCAGCTTCGAGCGGGTCCATCGACGCTCCAATGCCCTCGCCCACGCCTTCGCCGGCATGGGGATCGGCCCCGGCGACGGAGTCGGGATCATGTGTCGCAACCACCGCGGTTTCATCGAGACGACCCTCGCGGCCGCCAAGCTCGGCGCCAGCGCTCTCTATCTGAACACGATGTTCGCCGGTCCCCAGCTGGTCGAGGTGACCATGCGCGAGGAACCGAAGGCGCTCGTCTACGACGAGGAGTTCGCCGGCCTGCTCGACGGCGTCGACGAGCGCATCGCCCGCATCGTCGCCTGGAGCGACGGCGAGGTGGAGGGACCGACGCTCGACTCGCTGATTGCCGTCAACGATGATTCCGGCCACAAGCCGCCGCCCGACAACCCACGCTTCGTAATCCTCACCTCGGGCACCACGGGAACGCCCAAGGGTGCCCAGCGCTCCAGCCCCGACGGCCTGCTGGCGATGGCGGCGCTGATCGACAAGATCCCCTACCGGGCCCGCGACACCATGGTGGTCGCGGCGCCGCTCTTCCACTCCTGGGGCTTCTTCCACTTCGTGATGAGCCTGCCGACCGCCTCGACGATGGTCCTGCGGCGGCGCTTCGACGAGGAGGAGACGCTGCGGGCGGTGCAGGACTACCGCGCTGACGTGCTCGCGGTCGTGCCGGTGATGCTGCAGCGCATCCTGCGCCTGCCCGAGGAGACCCTCGCCTCCTACGACCTCTCCTCGCTGCGGATCACCGCAGCGTCCGGCTCCGCCCTGCCGGGCGAGTTGGCGACCGAGTGGATGGACCGCTTCGGCGACAGCGTCTACAACCTCTACGGCTCGACCGAGGTCGCCTACGCGACCGTCGCCACGCCCGAGGATCTGCGCGCGGCACCGGGAACGGCGGGACGGCCGCCGCGGGGTACGGTCGTGCGCCTCTTCGACGAGTCGGAACGCGAGGTTCCGCAGGGCGAGGTCGGGCGGATCTTCGTCGGCAACGAGATGTCCTTTGAGGGCTACACCGGCGGCGGCGGCAAGGAGGTGATCGACGGCCTGCTGAGCAGCGGCGACGTCGGCCACATCGACTCCGGCGGGCGACTCTTCATCGACGGCCGTGACGACGAGATGATCGTCTCCGGCGGTGAGAACGTCTTCCCTCGCGAGGTCGAGGACCTGCTCGCCGACCACTGCGGCGTGGTCGAGGTGGCGGTGATCGGAGTCGAGGACGAGGAGTTCGGTCAGCGGCTGAAGGCGTTCGTCGTCGCCACGGGTGAGGACGAGGTCTCAGAAGAAGAGCTCAGGGCTCACGTCAAGGCGAACCTGGCCGCCTACAAGGCGCCACGTGAGATCGAGTTCCTCGACGAGCTGCCGCGCAACGCGACCGGCAAGATCCTCAAGCGCGAGCTGCATGCGCGCGAGTCGCAGCGCTCCGCTTAGCGCCGACTCCGCTAATTGCGAGCTTTTGGCGGGGCAAGGCCGGCAAACGGCTCCGGCGCCCGTAGTAGGTTGCGGTCAATGGGCGATCCTGCGGCGCAGCTGAAGGCGGTTGGGGCGGCGAACGAAGAGCTGCACGAGACCGCCAAGCAGGCGCTCGAGTGGGTGCGGGTCAGCGAGGAGCGGGTCGCCAAGGCTGAGGCCCGCGGCGAGGAGCTTCGCGCCGAGCTGAAGCAGCGAGCGATGGCCACGGTGCGCAAGCTCGGCGAGGAAGGGCGCGAGCGGATCGCGGCCGAACGCGCCAAGCGCGAGGAGGCCGAGGCGCGCGCCACGCGGGCGGAGGCCGCCCGCGATCGGGCCGAGATGAACTTCGAGCAGATCCAGGCGAAAGCTGAAGGCGAGCGCGAAGCGATCGCCAAAGAGCTGAGCGCCGCCCGGACCGAGTCCGAGCATGCGCTCGCGAAGGGGGTCGAGCAGGCCGAGCGCGAGGCCGCGAAGCGGCACGAGGAGGCGCTCGACAAAGCCAAGCTGGAGGCCGACCAGCGCGTTGCCGCGGCCGAGCAGCGTGCCGTCGAAGCCGAGGCGGCCGCCGCCGAGGCCCACCAATTGGCCGTCAAGCTCGAGACCGAGATCGAGGAGCGGGTCATGCAGGGCACCGAGGACGTCCGCCGCGAGGCCGACGAACGGGTCCGCACGCTGGTCGAGAAGGTCGAAGGCGAGGCCGCCGAGAAGGCGCGGGCCCGGGCCGAGGAGGCACTGAAAGCGGAGTCCGACCGGATCCGGGCGCAGGCCGAGCAGCGCGAGGAGCGGGTCAGGCGCGCTGCTGAGGACGAGATCAAAGCGAGCACTTCGCGGGCGCGGCGCGAGGTTCTTGCGGCGGCCGAGAAGACTGCGCCGTCGTGGGAGCGACGCGAAGCCGCGGCTTCGGGCTCCGGATACAGAACGTTCTAGCGCGGGGAGGCGGGGTACCACTCCCCGCTCAACTTTTTCGGTGGGCGGGGTTGGCCGTCCGAGATTGGATTGCCGAAAAAGTACAAGCCGCGGGGAGCGGTACCCCGCCTCCCCACTAGCATCCGCAGCCGGATGAGACAGGTGCGGATCAAGGACACATTGAGCGGGGAGCTGGTGACGCTCGACCCCGGTCATGAGGTTGGGATTTATGCCTGTGGCCCGACGGTCTACAGCAGGATCCACATCGGCAACGCGAGGCCGTTCGTGGTGTTTTCGCTGCTTGCCCGATTTCTGAAGTCGGAGGGATACGGCGCGAAGTTGGTGGTCAACGTCACCGACATCAACGACAAGATCTACGTTGCCGCCCGCGACGTCGGGAAGGGGTCCGCTGAGTTCGCTGCGCGGATGACCCAGGCTTACTTCGAGGACACCGACCAGCTCGGACTGGGTCGTCCCGACGCGGAGCCGTTGGCGACGGAGACGATCGGGGGGATCGTTGGGCTGATCTCCGATCTGATCGCTGCCGGCCATGCCTATGAGTCGGGCGGGGACGTCTACTTTCGAGTGCGCAGCTTCGACGGCTACGGCAAGCTCTCCAACCGGCGCACCGAGGACATGGACCAGGGCGAGGAGGCGGGTTTGGCTTCGCTCAAGGAGGACCCGCTCGACTTCGCGCTCTGGAAGGCGCACAAGCCGGGTGAGGACACGTCCTGGGAGTCGCCCTGGGGGCCCGGGCGGCCGGGCTGGCACATCGAGTGCTCGGCGATGGCGGAGGCGGAGCTGGGGCCTTTCTTCGCGATCCACGGCGGTGGCTCCGATCTCGTCTTTCCCCATCACGAGAACGAGATCGCTCAGTCGGAGGCGGCGGGGCGGCCGTTTGCGCGGGCGTGGATGCACAACGGGATGGTCGAGACCGACGCCGAGAAGATGTCGAAGTCCGAGGGGAACATCTTTCAGCTCTCCGAGGCGTTGGATCGTTACGGGCGCGAGGCGGTGATTGCCTACCTGATCTCGGGGCACTACCGGCAGCCGCTTGCTTTTGGGGCCGAGCAAATGGACCAGGCAGTGGCACGCGTCGAACGGCTCCGAAATTTCTTCCGGGAGCACCCCATAGGGGAGGCCGGGGGGGTCTCGTCGGAGCAACCGCGGGGAGGCTCCGCCGAGACCCCCCCGGCCTCCCGCATCGAGGCGTTCCGCGAGGCTCTTGCCGATGATTTCAACACGCCGCGAGCGATGGCTCAGGTCTCCGAGCTGGTTTCAGAAGCCAATCGCGAGGAGATTCCGGGCGCGCCGGAGGCTGTGGAGGAGATGCTCGAGCTGCTGGGGCTCGATTCGCTCGCAAAGGAGAAAGTCACCGAAGGTGCCGCGACATCGACGGTTGGGCTGGCGGTCGAAGCGTCAGGGGAAGTGCTTCGGCCCAAGGAGGTGCTGCTGGCAGAACGCGAGGAGGCGAGGGCGGCACGAGACTTCAAGCGCGCCGATGCGATTCGCGACCAGCTGACAGAGATGGGCTGGGAGGTCCGCGATTCTGCCGACGGCGCGAAGCTCGTGCCCAAGGGTTAGATGGCTTCGCAGCTGATCTATGGCAAGCAGCCGGTAGCGGAGGCGGAGCGGGGGAGGCGGCAGGTTCAGCGAGTCTGGCGGGCTCCTGAGACGCCGACCGAGGAGCTGGAGCGGCTCTGTGGGTCGCCGGACCATCAGGGGGTCGTGGCCGAGGTCGAGCCCTATCCCTACGCTGGCTCCGCAGAACTGCTGCGGGGTGAGAACGCGCTGCTCATCGCACTCGACCAGGTGCAGGACCCGCGCAATCTCGGGGCGGTCGCACGTTCGGCGGAGGCGGCCGGGGCGGACGGGCTGGTGATCCCAGAGCGCCGAGCCGCCGCGGTCACCGCCGTTACCTGCAAGGCATCGGCGGGGGCTGTCGAGCACCTGCCGATCGCCCACGTTCGTAATCTCGCCGATTGGCTTGCCGAGGCGAAGCAGGCGGGTTTCTGGATTTGGGGCGCCGATGCCGAGGCGAAGCAGGCGCCTTGGGACGTCGACCTGAGCGGGCCGACGGTGCTGGTGCTTGGGGGCGAGGGCAAGGGTCTGCGCCCCCGCGTCGCGTCGGCCTGCGACGGGCTTATTGCCCTGCCGCAGCGCGGAAAGATCGACTCGCTCAACGTCTCGGCGGCCGCCGCGGCGCTGCTTTTCGAGGCCGTTCGGCAGCGGTAGCAACTGCAACGGCGTTTGCACGAATTTCCGTTCGGGGTTGACAGAACTCCGCGCGGCCGTAAACTAACGCGCCAATAAGGGTGAACCTCAGCTTGAGTCTGAGATCACCCATTCCATACAGGGCGCCGCCAGGGGAGGTAAGGCGCCACGACCCTTCGTCAAGGAGAAGGATCTGTGGCTCTATCTTCGCCTACCCAGGAAATGCAGCTCCCCTCGGGCCGTCTCAACGGCTCGCTCAAACCAGCAGAAGCTAACCCTCAACTCGAGCTTGATGACCATTATCTGGTCGCTCTCGCCAAGGATGGTCGTGCCGATGCCTACGACGCGATCGTTCGCCGCTACCGCGGTTTCGTCCGCCTCAAGGCCTCCTCGTATTTCCTGCTCGGGGGCGAGGCCGACGACCTGATCCAGGAAGGCCTGCTCGGCCTCTACAAGGCCATCCGCGACTACCGGACCGACCGCGAGTCGAGCTTTCGCAACTTCGCCGAGCTCTGCATCACCCGCCAGATCATCACCGCGGTGAAGACGGCGACGCGCAACAAGCACACCCCGCTCAACCAGTACGTCTCCTTCAGCCAGACCCCAGCGGCGGCCGGCGACTCGGATACGACCCTCGACGAGATCCTGCCCGGTCCCACCGTGCACGATCCGGTCAACCAGGTGATCGCCGCCGAAGAGCTCGACAGCCTCGTCTCCTGCCTCTCGGGCGTCTCCGGCGTCCTCTCCGACCTCGAGAGCCGCGTGCTCTCGCTCTACCTCGACGGTCACTCCTACGAGGCGACCGCCGAGCGGCTCGAGTGCGACACCAAGACCGTGGACAACGCCCTGCAGCGTGTCAAGCGCAAGGTCGGCAGCCACCTCGCCTCGCGGGAGACCCTCAACTAGCGCAAATCGGCGAGGACGTAGTCGAGCAGCTCCCGGCCGTGCTCGGAGGCGACTGAGACGTCGTCAGCCTTGATCCGGACACGGTGCAGGGACTGCATGCGCAGCACGTCGCCGTCACAGCGATTGTTGGGGAAGACGCCGGAGTAGGAGACGCCCAGTCGCTCGAGGTGGTCCGCGACGAGCGCGGTCGCCGGCGCCTCCAGGGGAAGGTCCAGGTAGATCGCGTCGAGGCAGGCACGGTGGAAGAGGTGGTGTCGCTCGGCCGCCACGACCTGCTCGAGATCGGCGCCGGGCACGTGGACGGTGATCAGGGCGAGGTCGTGATCCGTGTCGACGGCTACGTGGAGCTCGCTGCGCTCGGCAAGTTCCACCTCCGCCGGCGCCTCCGCAAGCGTTCCCCGCAGCTCGCACAGCTCGAGCGTTTGCCCGACGATGTCCCGATGGCGCTCGGGGACGTAGACAGGCCGCTCGTGGCCATCGTTCAGCTTGGCGTAGAAGAGCGCCGCCGATTGCCGCCCGTGTCGTCCATCGGTCGCGGCGTCGTTGGAGACAGACGCCGGGATCCAGCCGAGCAGGAAGCCGGTCTCGTGCGCACCCAGCTCGATGTTGGCCCGCTGGCTGTAGGGATGGGCCGCCGTCGCCTCGCTGTACATCCCAGCCAGTCCTCGCTCCCTCGCCCAGTCCATCAGGAAGCGCTTGGTCCGGGTGAAGAGATGCTGCCCCCGCGCCGCCGGCATAGTCACCGCCTGCCCCGAATGGCCGACTGCGTCTCCGGCTGCTGCCAGACTCATCCCCTCGTGGCAGAGCAGCTCGCCGTCGCTGGTCTCGGCCACGCATGACACGTAGGTCCCGTCAGCAAGCCGTGCCGAGACCTCCTCGGCGTCATACACCCAGCGCACGTCATAGCTGTCCCCGTAAGCAGCCTCGATCGCTTCGCTGAGTACTGCCCCCTCGTCGGGCTCGAGGAATCGGAACCGCGCTTCGAGACCGCTGACGGAGTCGCCCATGGCCTCTATATTCGACAGGCTGCCCGCCTAGCTCAACTGGTAGAGCACTTGATTTGTAATCAAGAGGTTTCCGGTTCGATTCCGGAGGCGGGCTCTGGGCGAATCAAACGTCTTTGCCGGAGCCACTGAGCACTCGCGCCTTCTCGGAGGCGAGCTCCTCATCCGTGAGGACGCCCTTTTCGTGCAGGGTGGCGAGGCGTTCGAGGCGGGCCAGGCGGGCGTCCTCGCTGTCGGCGGCGAGAGTTGCTGTCGGCGCCTCGCTCTCGCCGCTGGGCTTGCGCATCTCGGGCAGGCGAAGTTTGGATGCCCGCTCTCCCAGGTTGGCGTCCTTGACCGCGTCGACGACGCGGTCCTTGGTGCGGCCGACGACGTCGCCGTAGTCGGCGTCGGGGAATTCCTCGGTGCTCTGTTTGCGCAGCTCGTGGATGCCGAAGGCCGCCAGGCCGGCAATTACCAGTGTGGTCAGGAAGGAGCGCAAGTTCTGGGTCGGGGCGGAGAGGAAGTAGATACCGACGACGACCGCCAGCAGCGCGTAGACGTAGGCGGGGTAGTCGCGCAGGGCAGGCGCCAGCACGCGGCGGGTCGCCCGGGCCGAGTCGGTTGGCGAGGCGAGCCAGCCGGCGATTCCGAAGAGCACGCCGATCACGATCACCGTGGTGGCGATGCTGGTCATCAGCGAAGTCCCGATCGACCAGGCGGCTTCGGCGGCTGGCTTGACGCTCTCTTCTTCGACCAGCTGGCCGACGACGACTCCGCCCGCCACCTCGCGGGCGACGATCACGGCGAAGCCGGCGGCGACGAGGCCGAGACCGCAGAAGAGCACCGTCACCCAGCGGCTCTCGCGCGAGAGGTAGATCGCCAGGCCGAAACAGAGGAAGGTGAGTAGCGAGAGGATCAGGGCCAGGCCCTTGATCGCGACGACGATGTCCTGCGCGGTCTTCAGCTGGTCGGATCGCAGGATCGTGATTTGGCCCGCGTCCGGGGGCAGCTTCGAGGCGAGGTCGGCGCCGATCCCGACCTGGTCGGCCAGGTTGGTGACGAGGCTGCCGAGGTTGAGACTGACCTTGCCTTCTTCGGTCGCCAGCGTCCCTTCCTTTTCTTCCAGCACTTCCAGCAGCTGTTCGTGGGTCGTGCGGTTGGCGCTCTTCCAGAGTTCCTGCGCGGTCGAGCTCTGCAGCACCTGGTTGGCGCCTTCGGGGGCGATCTGGCGCAGGCCACCGGAGATCGGCCCTGCCAGGTCCTTGGTGTCGCCGGGAAGCTTTTGGCTCAGTTCCTTTTCGACGTCGACGTTTTCGTAGAGCTGGTCGACGAGGTAGTCGCCGAGCGCTTCGCGGATCGTCTCGTTCTGGATCAGGCGGCCGCTGGTCTCGACCCAGTCGTCGGTGTTGAGCGCCTGGCGCTCGGTCCAGATCGCAAAGACGCTGAGGAAGGCGAGAAACGAGCCGAGCACGATCAGGGCCCTCACAAAACGGCGTCGTCCGCGGCTCATTGGCGAATGGTATATGTGACGTAGTGAAGCTAGAGGGAATTCACCACATCACCGCGATCACGGCCGACGCGCAGAGCAACGTCGACTTCTACGCGGGCGTGATGGGCCTGCGCCTGGTCAAGAAGACGGTCAACCAGGACAACCCGACCGTCTACCACCTCTTCTTCGCCGACGAGAAGGGCAGCGCCGGCTCCGACCTCACCTTCTTCGAGTTCCCGGGCGTGCCGCCGGGCCGGGCCGGCGCCGGCGACGTGCACCGGATCGTCTGGCGGGTCGCCTCGCACGCGGCGCTCGATTTCTGGGAGGAGCGGCTCGGGGCAAACGGGATCGAGTCCGAGCGGGCGGGGGGAGGCCTGCGCTTCGCCGACCCCGAGGGGCTCGCCCACGAGCTTGCGGTCGTCGAGGTGGCCGATGAGCCGCTGATCGCCGACCATCCCGAAGTGCCGGCCGAGCTGGCGCTGCGCGGCTTTCACGCCGTCTGCGCCTACACCGCCGACCCCGCGGCGAGCACGACGCTGCTCGAGTCGCTCGAGTTCGAGCCGGTCGACGAGAACAGCTGGGAGGCGCGCGGCTCGAGTCGGGGCGGCCTCTACCTCTATGAAACCCCACCGGAGGAGCGCTCTCTTCAGGGTGCCGGCAGCGTCCACCACGTCGCCTGGGCCTCGACCATCGACGAGCACGAGGAGTGGCGCGACCGCGCGATCGCCGGCGGCGCCCAGCCCACGCCGGTGATCGACCGCTTCTACTTCCGCTCGATCTACTTCCGCGAGCCGGGCGGGGTGCTCATCGAGATCGCGACGCTCGGCCCGGGCTTCACGTCCGACGAGCCGCTCCTCTCGCTCGGCGAGAGCCTCTCGCTGCCGCCCGACTTCGAGCATCTGCGCGAGCGCATCGAGCCCGCGCTCACACCGCTGCCCGACATCCGGGCCTGGCGTCCTGAAACCCCGTGAGCCCCGTCGATGCCTTCGTGCACCGCTTCGAGCCCGGCACCGCTGCGGCGACGCTGCTCCTGCTGCACGGCACCGGCGGCGATGAGCACCAGTTGATCGACCTCGGGCACCAGCTCGCGCCCGGGATCGCGCTGCTGAGCCCGCTCGGCAAGGTCATGGAAGGCGGCGTGGCGGCGCGCTTCTTCGCGCGCCGCGCCATGGGCGATCTCGATCTCGACGATCTGCGCGTGCGCGCCGAGGAGCTCGCCGGCTGGGTGCGCGAGGCGTGCGCGGTCTACGGGCGCGATGCGGGACGCCT
>JAWVFL010000058.1:0-7515 GCA_033856195.1 Solirubrobacterales bacterium
AAGAGCGGCTCCCGCCGCTCGTTTTGGGAGGGGGCGCCCCGGCCCGCCTACTTGACCAGAATCTTCGCTTTAGCCGAGGTGCCGGGACTGCCTTTGACCGAGAACGTCACTTTGTAAGTGCCGGCGGCCGATTTGCCGACCTTGACCTTCAGCGGCCCGCCGCGTTTGCCGCGACCTTTGAGCTTGCTGAGCGACCGGCATTTCGGCGCTTTCAGATCGGCCTTGGCTTTCTTCGGGACTTTGACGCAGACGCGCGCTTTGCGGGACTGAATATCCCCCTGGTTGACCGCTTTGACGTTGAACTTCGCCACCCCGCCGGGCTTGACCGTGACCTTCTTCTTCACGTTCAGCTTGACCTTGGCCGATTTCACTTTGACGGCTGCGCTGGCCTGACTCGCGGAGCCGGTCTGGTTCGTCGCGGTCACGGCGCAGGCGTACTGGCCGGCCGATTTCGCCGCGAAGGTCGTCGCGGTGGCGCCCGCGATCGCCACTCCGTTGCGCGTCCACTGGTAGGCGAAAGCTCGGGGCGATTGGTAGACGAAGGACCCGGGGTAGTCAGCGGTCCAACTTCCCGCGGAGCACGACAGCGAGGAGCGCGATTTAGTCGATCGCGTCACCGTCGGCGCACCGCTGCCGGTTGGGCTCTTCAGGATCACCGGGTCCTGCGGGCCGTGGACCGGGGCCGTGGAGATGTTGATGCCCCCGCCTCCACCGGAGACATTGGCAAAGCCGATTGCGCCGGTTTTTACCGTAGTCCCGCTGTTGTAGTTCCCCCAGTAGAGGCGCCCGATCGACGGATCGAAGGCGAGGCCGTAGGGATTTTTGAAGACGGCACCCGTCATGTTCACATCGCCTCCCCCACCGCCGCCGAGGCTGGCGAACGAGACCCTTTCCCCGGTCTGGTCGAGCCAGTAGATGCGATTGCCGGCAGGATCGACGGAGAGGCCTGTAATGCCTTCCGGCGGAGTGGCTCCAGCCAGGCTGAGAATGCCCCCGCCGCCGCTGTTGTTGGCGTTGGCGAAGGAGAGGAAGTCGGGGCCAACCGGGGGGCTGTTGGTCCAGTACACGCGGCCCGCGACCGGGTCGAGAGCGAGCTTGTAGATGTTTTCCAGCGTCGCTCCCGTCGTGTTGAGCGCGCCACCGCCGCTGCCGTCCAGCCTGGCCCAACCGATCGAGTTGGTGCCTCCGGTATTGGTCCAATAGACGAGCCTCGTCACCGGATCGACGGCAATGGCCTCCGGCGAATCCACCGGCGCGCCGGGGGCGCTCAATACCCCGGCCCCGCTGCCGTCGAGATTGGCGAAGATAATCTCGCCGATCCCGCCTGGGCCGCCGCTCGAGCTCGCAATGAAGAGCCTGTTCGTGAGTGAGTCGTACGCTATGCCTTCAGGACTGTCGAGCGTGACGCCGGTCAGGTTCGCAAGACCACCGCCGCTGCCGTCAACGCTGGCGTAGGAGACCGTGTTATCGCTGTAGTTATCCCAGTAGATGACTTCAGCCGCTTCGGACTTAGAAGCGATCGAAAGCACTGCGGTGAAGGCAGTAACGAAGACAGCTGCGAAGACCGCAAAGGTCCGTCGAGAGGCAACGCCCCCGGAGATCAAGGCCATGTTTGTTCCTTTCCTAGCTGTCTTGAAGAACGGAGATCGTGCGGCCCTTGCGGGCCATCTTGAACTCGACCGTCCCTCGCCGAGTGGCAAAGATCGTGTGATCCCGCCCAAGCCCGGTGCCGTCCCCGGGCCAGAACCGCGTCCCCCGCTGGCGCACGATGATCTCGCCGCCGGAGACCTTCTGGCCCGCGAAGACCTTGACCCCAAGCATGTTGGGGTTGGATTCGCGTCCGTTGCGGCTTGAGCCGAGTCCCTTCTTATGAGCCATCGTCAGAGTCCTTTTTAGCAGCCGGTTTTTTGGCAGCCGGTTTTTTCGCTTTGGGAGCAGCTTTTTTCGCGGCCGGTTTTTTGGCTTTGGCCGCTGGTTTCTTCGCAGCCTCTTTTTTCGCCGCGGGTTTTTTGGCAGCGGCGGGTTTTTTCTCGGCCGGCTCCTCTTTTTTCGCCGCCGCCGGTTTGCGTCCCAGCAGTTTGATCTCGGTCACCTCGAGCTTGGTCAGCTCGGAGCGGTGGCCGGCACGGCGGCGGTAGCCCTTCTTCGGCTTGTATTTGAAGACCTTGATCTTCGGCCCGCGCAGGTGCTCGGAGACGGTCGCCTCGACCTTGACCTTCTCCAGCTCTTTTCCTCCGGCGACGACTTCCTTGTCGCGGAACATCACCGGGCGCAGCGTGACTTTGTCGCCCTCTTTGGCGCTCAGTCGATCGACGAGCAGCGAGGTGCCCTTCTCGACCTTGTACTGCTTGCCACCGGTCTCTATGACTGCGTACGTGTTCATTCGTCCTTGCCGCTCTGGGTTGAGCGCGACCTATCGCGACCGCCTCTGCGACCGCGACGGCTACTGCGCGAGGGCGAGGATTCTAGCTGGGCGCCGTTTTCCTCGCCGCCAGCGCCGTTGGCCGCCTCCCCCTCGGGCAACGACGCCACCGCGGCAGCCCGCTCGACTCGCTCGATCCGCACCAGTTTGCGCTGGCCGACGAAGCGGCCGCCACCGGTGACGCTGACGATGTAGGAGTCGACGCGGGCGACGGCGTCGTCGGCGTTGTACATGTGCGGCTCGTCGATTTTGACCAGCACCTCCTCGCCGACCTTGAAGGGCAGCGCCCGCTCCTCGATCTCAGTCCGGCTGCCGGTTTCGACCACCTCGAAGGTGTCGATCGGCAGTGCGTCGCCGCCCTCGAAGTGGAACTGCTTGCCGGTCTCTTTCTCGAGCTCGGCCAGGCCGCTCTCGGGGTCGATCAGCTCGGCGGCGACCTTGGGATGGACCCTCAGCAGCAGCGCCTCGGCCTCTTTGGCCCCGGCGGCAATGTCCGGCAGGCGGCGCATCGCGTCGAGCGCAACGGTCTCGGCCGAAAGCACGACGCCTTCGCCCTCGCAGGTCGAGCAGGGCACTGTGAGGATCTCGCGCACGCCGTCGGTGACGTTCTGGCGGGTCATCTCGACCAGCCCCAGCGGCGAGACCTCGACCACGTAGCTCTTCGACTTGTCGGCGTCGAGCGCTTTGCGCAGCGTTTTCAGCACCTTGTCGCGGTTGCGTGCCCGTGCCATGTCGATGAAGTCGATGACGATGATGCCGCCGATGTCGCGCAGGCGCAGCTGCCGCACCGCCTCCTCGGCGGCCTCGGTGTTGACCCGCGTGATCGTCTCCTCGAGGCCACCTTTGCCGCGGCCGGTGAAGCTGCCGCTGTTGACGTCCATCACGGTCAGCGCCTCGGCGTAGTCGATGATCAGGTAGCCGCCCGAGGCGAGGTCGACGCGCTTGCCGAGGGTCGACTCGATCTCCTTGTCGATCCCCCACTTCTCGAACAGCGGCTTGCGCTCCTCGTACAGTTCGACGCCGTCGACCAGCTCCGGCGCGGTGCGCTGGAAGAAGCTGGTCACCCGTTCGAACTGCTTGGGCGAGTCGATGATCGCTTTTTCGAAGTCGCTGAGGAAGACGTCGCGCAGGACCCGCACCGGCAGGTCGGCCTCCTGGAAGACGAGGTCCGGGGCGACGATCTGCTCGGTGCGCCGCTCGAGTACGTCGTTGAGCTTGTGCAGGTAGCCGATCTCCCGCACGAAGTCGGCCTTTTTGGCGCCGTGAGCGGCGGTGCGGACGATCAGCCCACCCGGGCCTTTGTAGGTGCGGTCGACCATCTTGCGCAAGCGGTCGCGCTCGGGGTCGGCAAGCCGCCGGCTGACGCCGACGCCACTGCCCTGCGCCGCGTAGACCAGGTAGCGACCGGCGATCGAGACGTTCATCGAAAGCCGCGCGCCCTTGGTCTTTAGCGGATCCTTGACCACCTGCACGACGATCTCCTGACCGGGTTTGATCAGCTCGTCGATCCGGCGGCCTTTGCCGCGTCCCCGCTTCGGCGCGGCCTCGCCGCCCGGCAGGACGATCTCGTCGACGTGCAGGAAGCCGTTGCGCTCGAGGCCGATGTCGACGAAGGCGGCCTCCATGCCGGGCAGGACGTTGTCGACCTTGCCCTTGTAGATGTTGCCGACGATGGAACGTCGGCCGCGGCGCTCGATGTAGAGCTCCGCAACGTCGCGTTTGCCGCCTTTCGTCTTCGACTCGAGGACGGCGACGCGGGTCTCGCCACGATCGGCTGAAACCAGAATTGTCTTTTTCATTTTGAGTTAGCTCAGTTCAGATAGGTACGCACGTCCGGGCCCCTTCGAGGGGTCACCAGGCGAACCTGCCTTTCTGGCTGAGCCGCGCTTGCATGTGAATGCTCTGCAGGATGCCCACCGCCAGGAAGGTCGCCAGTACAGACGACCCGCCGTAGCTCATCAGCGGTAGGGGAATCCCGGTGATCGGCATGATCCCCAGGTTCATTCCCACGTTTACGAAAACCTGGAAGAGCAACATGGCGGCGATGCCACCTGCCACCAGGGTTCCGTAGGAGTTCTTCGAGAGCGTCACAATCCGCAGCGCCCGCCAGATCAGCAGGGCGTATAGGGATAGGACCAAGGCGGCGCCGATGAATCCGTAGCGCTCACCGATCACGGCAAAGATGAAATCGGTGTGCCGCTCAGGGACAAAGTCGAGCCGCGTTTGGGTGGCCCGATCGCCCCGTCCGGTCTTCTCCCCGGAACCGATGGCGATCTTGGCCTGGTTTTGCTGGTAGCCCGCGTCGGCGGGGTCCGCGCTGGGATTCAGGAAAGAGGTGAGCCTCTGCTCCTGATAACCCTTGAGGATCGGCGTCCCAACTGCGGGCGCCACCACGAGGACCGCCACCGTCAAAACGACGAAGGCTGCGCCGATCACCGCGAAGTGCGTCCAGCGGACGCCCCCCACGTACATCACGGCGAGTGTGATTGCCCCGAACACCAATGCGGTGCCGAGGTCCGGCTGCAGGAACACAAGCGCTGCCGGTGCCAGCCCGAGGCAGAGGTAGCGCACCGTGCGCTGCCACTCCGACCCGTTTCTGGCGCCATCGATGACAAAGCCGGCAAGCGCCAAGACGAGCAGCACCTTGCCCAGCTCCGATGGTTGGAAACTGAAGAAGGGAAGTTCGAAGGCCCGCCGCGAACCGCGCGCGGCGAAGCCGAAGACGAAGACGAGCGAGATGCTGACGCAGAGGAAGGTGTAGATGCCAACCCGCAGCTCGCGGAAGCGTGAGTAGTCGATGCGGGTGAGCAGATACATGCCGACGATCCCGAGCACGCCGTAGATCGCCTGCCGGTCCACGTAGTAATACGCGTTACCGGGGACGTCGTGCTTTGTGGCCTCCGCCAGGGTGAAGACGCTGAAGGCGACGAGGGCGGCCGCCGAGAGCGCCAGAGGGCCGTCCATGTAGGGCAGGCCAAGGCGCTCGGCGATGCCGGGATGGAAGGCGAAGGGCTCGGGCCGGGCCCGGCGTGCGCGGGTGGCGTACATCAGCCCGGGCTGCCCCCGTTGGCACCGGCTGACCCGGTGGTGTGCTTGTTGAAATAGGCCTCGAGAATCTGGAGCGCGGCCGGCGCTGCTGCATCTGCGCCGAATCCTCCTTCCTCGATCGTAACGGCAGTGACGATTTTGGGGTTGGGATAGGGCGCCAGGACGAGGTACCAGGACTGGTCTTCGTGGCCGTCCCGCTGCGCCGTGCCGGTCTTGCCGGCGACCGGAACCGGGAAGTTGCCGAAGACGCCGAAGGAGGTGCCGCCGTTCACCTGCGCAGCCTCGTGCAGGCCTTCGAGGATGGCGGAGCGATATTCGGGGTCGATGTGGACCTGGCGGCGCGGCGGCGGCGCGAATTCCTTCAGCACGCGGCCGGCGGCGTCGGTGACTTCCTTGCCGACATGGGGGGTGACGATGGTGCCGCCGTTGCCGAGCGCGGCGTAGGCGATCGCCATCTGCAGCGGGTTGGTCTGCAGATCGCCCTGCCCCGTGGCGAGCTGGATGTTGTCGCCCGCCGACCAGGGGCGATCGGTCCCGCCTTCCTCGTAGAGCTGGTTGCGCCAGCGTTGGCTGGGCAGCAGGCCTTCGGCGGCGCCGGGCAGGTCGAGTCCGGTCGGCCGCCCGATCCCCAGCGCGTGCCCCCAGTGCTGGAGATCGCCCGTGTCCCACATCCTCAGGCCCAGCGTGTAGAAGTAGACGTCCGAGGAGACCTGCAGGGCAGGCACGAGGCTGACGCTGCCGAAGGCGGCGCCGCCGGCGTTTTGGAATGGCTGCCCGCCGACGGTGATCGAGCCGCTGTCGTAGATCGCTTCGCTCGGCGTGATCACGCCGTTTTCGAGCGCCGCCAGGGCGGTGATGATCTTGAAGGTGGAGCCCGTCGGGTAGAGGCCCGAGATCGCCCGGTCGGCGAGGGGCGCGGACGGGTTGCGGTAGGTCTCATTGACCTGAGCCTGGGTAAGCGGCCGGGTGAAGAGCGCCGGTTCGAAGCTCGGGAACGAGCCCAGGCCGAGGATTTCGCCGCTGTGGACGTCCATTGTGATGAAGCCGCCCGGCAGACCCTGCGCCGCGAGCGCCGCCTCGCCGGCAGCCTGGACGTCGGTGTCGATCGAGAGCTTGAGGTTGTCGCCCGGGGCCGGCGGCTTGGCGACCAGGCGGCCGTTCGGCGTCGGCTCACCCAAAGCGTCGACCTGAATCCGGGTCAGGCCGGGACGGCCGCGCAGGTAGCGGTCGTAGGTGTCCTCCACTCCGTCCTGGCCGATTTCGTCGCCGGCCAGCAGGCCGTGGTAGCGAGGGTCCTTCAGCTCTTCTGGGGAGATCTCGCCAACGTTGCCGAGGATGTGCGCGGCCAGCGTCCCGTCCGGATAGGCGCGAACGAAGACGCGCTGCACCTCGACCCCCGGGAAGCGCTCCTGGTTCTCCTGCAGGTAGTAGACGAGGTAGTGACCGACGTCACGGCGCAGCGTCACCGGCGCGGCCGGTGCCAGTTTCAGCTCTTCCTGCATCGTGCGACGCACGCGGCGTAGGGTGCTGTGCGTGAGGTCGGCGAGGCGCGAGAGCTCAGCGCGGCGCTCGGCGGGGTCGGCCGGCAGCTTGCGCGGATTCACCTGCAGGGCGAGACTGGTCCTGTTGGCGACGAGCAATTTGCCGTTGCGATCGAGGATCTCGCCACGCGGAGCACCGGTCCGGAAGGACCGTGTGCGGTTGTTCTTCGCTTCGGCGAGGTACTCGTCGCCGTCGAGGACCTGCAGCAGCCAGAGGCGCAAAAAGAGGATCGCGAAGAGGGCGACGGCGAAGCCCCCGAAGAGCGCGAGCCGCAACGCCAGCCGATTGCTCATCGCCGGACCTCGCTCATCGGATCGGAGATACATCAGACGCTCCCCGGGTGGTCGATTCCGGGTTCTGCTGCTGTGGTGGTGGGAAGGGCCTGGCCGCCCTCCAGTCGAATTGATGTCGCACACGCTTCGCGCTTAGCGACTATGGAGGAGCGCGGCTTCGCCGCGCAAAAGACGGATTGCATTTCCGCCGCTTCGCGACATTCGACTGGA
>JAWVFL010000059.1:0-47843 GCA_033856195.1 Solirubrobacterales bacterium
TTGCATATCGCCGCCTTCGGCGACATTCCCGCGAAGGGACATCGACTCGCCCCTCGACCTTGGGCGCACGGAACACTCGCGGAGGGGGCTCAGATGAGTGACGAGCTCGTTGCCCTCGCCACGCGGCTGGTTGGTTACGACACGTCTGAGCCGGATGGGGTGCTGGAAGCTGCTGGCTTCATCAAGGGCTGGTTGGAGGCTCGGGGGATTGAGACTTCTGGGGACGAGGTTCGCGGCTTGCCGGTCTTGCGAGCTGAAGTCGGACCCGAGGATGCGCCTACCGTTGTCTTGCATGGGCACATCGACGTCGTGCCGGGACAGGCGGGGCAGTTCGAGCCGCGGGTCGATGGGGATCGGCTCTATGGGCGGGGTGCCTATGACATGAAGGGTGGCTTGGCGGCGATGCTGCTTACGACGGCTGGGATGCGCGATCAGGAGGAGGTTCGCGTGCGGCTTGGGATCGTTGGCGACGAGGAGTCCGAGGAGGAAGTCGAACGCGGCAGCGACCATCTCGTCGACGGCGGCTTTCTCGGCGACTTCGCGATCACCGGTGAGCCGACCGATCTGCACATCGGGGTCGAGGCGAAGGGGGTGCTTGCCGTGCGCGTGACTGTCGAGGGCACCGCCGCCCATGGGGCGACGCCTTGGCTGGGCGAAAACGCGGTGCTGAGGGCGATCGATGTTTTCCGCAGTATCGAGTCGCTACCGTTCGCTCGGCACTCCTCGGAGCTCTTCGACCGCCCTTCGATCAACCTCGGCCGGATCCTGGGTGGCGACGCGCTCAACAAGGTGCCCGACCGATGCGCTATCGACGTCGACATCCGCTACCTGCCCGATCAGGACCCCGCCGACCTGCTGCAGCAGGTGGAAGGCATACCTATGGCCAAAGTGGAACAGCTCTTTACGCGACCGCCGGCGGTCGTCGACCGGGAGCTGCCCTACGTCCGCGCTCTGCGCGACGCGGCTACCGCACATCACGACGGCGAGCCGATGAGCGTGGGGCGAGACGGCGCTTCCGATGCGGTCTCCTTCCTGCGCGTGGGCGTGCCGGCGGTCGAGTTCGGCCCGCTCGGCGAAGGGCATCACGGGCCCGAGGAGTGGGTCTCGGTCTCCTCTCTGCACACCTACCGGCAGACCCTCGACACCTTCCTGCGCTCACTTCCCACCCGTCTCGACGCTTGAGGGACCGTGGCTGAGTCCGGGCTAAGCAAGCCGCCGCCCTCGGGCGATCACGAGCCGGCGCCGAAGCCGAAGCGCTTCTGGTGGCGCTTCACGCTTGGCTCGCTGGTCATCGTCCTGGTCAGTGCCGCGGCCACAGCGACGGTGATCCTGCGCTACATCGACAGCATCGCCAAGGCCCTCTCCCATAACAACGTCCTGCAGAGCAAGGTCGAGAAATTCATCACCCAGACTGAAGGCGGCGAACCGGAGAACATCCTCATCCTTGGCTCCGACAAGCGGGCCAGCGAACCGGGCGATCCAGGTAGATCAGACACCACGATCCTGCTCCGCCTCGATCCCGACCGCAACGCGATCGCGCTGATGTCGATCCCGCGTGACCTCAAGGTCGAAATCCCCGGCGTCGGCACCGACAAGTTCAACGCCGCCTTTGCCTACGGCGGCCCGCGATTGACCCTGCGCGTGGTCAAGGAACTGACCGGATTGCCGATCAACCACGTCGTCAACGTCGACTACCTGGGCTTCGTACGTGCGGTCGACGCGATCAACTGTGTCTACGTCGACGTCGACCGTCGCTACTTCCACTCCAACCTCGGCGTGCCGCCCTCCGAACAGTATTCGGAAATCAACGTGCAGCCGGGCTACCAGCTGCTCTGCGGGAAAAAGGCCCTGCAGTACGTTCGCTACCGCCACACCGACACCGACCTGGTCCGCGCCGCGCGCCAGCAGGACTTCCTCGCCGCTGCCCGCCAGCGGGTGCCGATCGACGATCTGGTCCTCGACCGCAATGACCTGATCGACATCTTCACCGAATACACCACCTCCGACATCAACGACAAGGAGACGATGCTCGACGTGCTGAAGCTCTTCGTCTCCTCGCGCAACGCTGCGATCAAGGAGGTCCACTTCCCGGCCGAACTCGGGCCGAGCTACGTCTACGCCTCGCCGGAAATGATTCAGGAAGCGACCGACAAGTTCCTCGGGATCGAAGCAAGCAGTGGCCCGCGTGGTTCGCTGGAAGAAGGCTCATCGAAGAAGAAGGGCAAGAAGAAGAACAAAAAGGGGAAGGGCAAGCAGAAGCCGCACCTGGGGCCGACCAAGCCGCCCGGCAGTGACGGGCTCGTGCCGGCGCGCGAAGCGGGCGAGCTGGAGGCCAAGCCAGTGGCGCGCAAGGTTAGCTCCGGCTTCCCCGTTTTCTACCCGACGAGGTTGCCCTCGGGTGCCTTCTACGTCGAAAGCAACTCCTATGAACACATCCAGGACCCGCGCGCCTACCACTTCAAGGACCCCGATGGAAACCGGCACGGTGCCTACCGGATGGTTGTCGAGTGGCCGCAGTCAGACGGCATCCACTACTTCGGCATGCAGGGGGTCCAGGGTTGGTCCGATCCACCGATCCTCGACAACCCGAGCCTGACCAAGACCATCAATGGCCGCGAATACGACATCTATGTAGACGGTGACCGGATACCGATAGTTGCCTGGCGCCGGGGGGACAATTCCTACTGGGTCTCGAATGACCTGCTGAACACGCTGACCAACGATCAGATGATCGGCATCGCCCGCTCGGCCAGCGTCAAGATCCCGAACCCGAAGCGAAAAGGAGGCAAGGCGAAGCGATGAGCTCAGAGAGGGAGCCGATCGGCGTGATCGGAGTGGGTTGGGTCGGCTTGGTCACTGCCGCCTGCTTCGCCGAGGTCGGCCACCAGGTGATCGCGCGCGACATCCTCGCCGAGAAGGTCGAGGCGCTCTCGCGCGGCGAGATCACGATCCACGAGCCCGGCCTGGAGGAGCTGCTGAAGCGAAATGCCGAGCGGCTCACTTTCACCACGGATATGTCGGAGCTGCTCGACGGAGCGCGGCTGCTCTTCGTCTGCGTCGACACGCCACCGACCCGCTCGGGCGACGCCGACCTCTCGCGGGTCCGCTCGGTCGTTGAGGAGCTGCCCGCGGACAGCGAGCACGTGCTGGTGATGAAGAGCACGGTGCCGGCCAGAACCGGCCACTCGATCCGCCGCGACCGGCCCGGTCTCGCCTACGTCTCCTGTCCCGAGTTCCTCAAGGAGGGCTCGGCGGTTGACGACTTCCTGCACCCTGACCGCGTGGTCGTCGGCGCCGATCCTGGCGATGAGGCGGCCGCCGATGCCGTGTCTCGCCTCTATGAGCCACTGGGTGGCGAGATCGTGCGCACGGACGTCACCAGCGCCGAGATGATCAAGCTCGCCTCCAACGCCTTCCTCGCCACCAAGATCTCTTTTGTCAACGAGATCGCCAACGTCTGCGAGGAGGTCGGTGCCGACGTCGCCGAGGTGGCGCGGGGAATGGGGCTCGACCAGCGAATCGGACCGGCTTTCCTGCGCGCCGGGATTGGCTATGGCGGCTCTTGCTTCCCGAAGGACGTCAGCGCCCTGAAGATGCTGGCCGGCAACAGCGGCTACCACTTCCAGCTGCTCGGCGCGGTGATCGAGGTCAACGAGCTGCAGAAGCGGCGCGTCGTGCAGAAGCTGCAGAAGCACCTCGGCTCGCTGGTCGGCAAGCGCGTTGCCCTGCTCGGCCTCGCCTTCAAGCCGCACACCGACGACATGCGCGAGGCATCGAGCCTGGTGCTTGCCGCACGCCTGGAAGGGGAGGGGGCCGAGGTGGTTGCCTACGACCCGGTCGCGGGCGCCGCCGCTCGCGAGCTCTTCGATGGGGTCGAGTTTCGCGGCTCAGCGCTCGAGACGCTCGCCGACGCCGATGCGGCGATTCTGGTCACCGAGTGGCCGGAGTTCGCCGAGCTCGATTGGGCCGCCGCGGCCGAGAAGATGGCGCGGCCGCTGCTGATCGACGGGCGCAACTTCCTCGACGCGAGCCTGCTCAAATCCGCGGGCTTCGAGTACGAGGGGATCGGCCGGGCGGTCGAGGGATCGGTCCCGGCGGGAACAACCGAGTAGTGCAGGCAATCGTCCTGGTAGGCGGCAAGGGGACGCGGCTGCGGCCGCTGACGGAGACTGTTCCCAAGCCGGCTCTGACACTGGTCGACCGGCCCTTTCTCGCTTACATGATCGAGTGGCTGGCAAAGCACGGGGTCGACGAGGTCGTGCTCGCCTGCGGTTTCCTGCCCGACGTGCTGCGCGAGGCGCTGGCCGGGGAGGAGGAGCGGGCGGGAGTCCGGATCTCCTACGTGGTCGAGCCGGAGCGGCGCGGCACCGCCGGCGCGATCCGCTTCGCCGCCGACGAGCTCGGCGATCGGCTCGGGGACCGCTTCCTGGCGCTCAACGGCGACGTCCTCACCGATCTCGACCTGACCGCGCTGCTCCGGGCCCACGCCAACCCAGGCTCCGCTGTTCCTTTGCCCGGTAATACGGGGACAGTGAACAGCGGAACGGGGAGTGCACGGGCGACGATCGCGCTCCATCCGGTTTCGGATTCCTCCGCCTATGGATTGGTGCGCAGCAGCGCGAGTGGCGAGGTTCGGGACTTCACCGAGAAGACCGGCGAGGCGGTGCCAGGCGAGGTCAACGCTGGGATGTACGTGCTGGAGCGCTCGGTGCTCGACCTGATCCCGCCCGGCGAGGAGGTCTCGATCGAGCGCGACGTCTTCCCCCGGCTCGTCGGCGAGGGCCTACACGGCCTGCGCCTCGACGGCTACTGGATGGACATCGGCACGCCCGAGCGCTACCTGCAGGCAAGCTGGGACATCCTCGAGGGCCGAGTCGAGACGCGGGTGCAGCCGACGGCGCCGGGGATGCTGGTCGCACGGATGGCAGAGGTCGCTGACGGGGCAAGGATCGGCCCGCGCGTCGTGCTCGGCGCGGGCAGTCGCCTGGAGGTGGGCGCGGAGGTGCGCGAGTCGGTCCTGCTCGACGGTTGCGTGGTCGGCGAAGGCGCCCGGGTCACCGGTTCGATCCTCTCCGCCGGGGTCGAAGTACAGGCCGGTGCAACTCTGGACGGTGTGGTGCTCGGTGCCGATGAAAGGGTGGAGACCGATGCTTGACGACGTCCTCGCGATTCCCGATCACTTGCGTGACGCCCTCTGGCGAGTGGAATCGGCGCGGCTCGAACCCGCTGGGGCCGCCGGCTTGGCCGTCTGCGGGATGGGTGGATCGGCGATCGGCGCCGATCTCGCGGCGGCGGCCCTCGGTGACCGCCTGACCCGACCGCTGCTGACCGTGCGCGGCTACGCGTTGCCCAGTTGGCTGACCCCCGAGTGGACGGTGCTCTGCTCCAGCTACTCGGGCGAGACCGAGGAGACGCTGGCCTGCTTCGCTGCGGCCGAGGCGCTCGGCGCCAGACGCGTGGTGGCCAGCACCGGCGGCTCCCTGGTCGAGCAAGCGCGGGAGAACGGCGTGCCGGTGGTCGGCCTGCCGGGGATCCTGCAGCCGCGTGCCGCCGTCGCCTACATGCTGACGATCGCCGTCGAGGTGGCCGCGCTCGCCGGCGCCGCCCCCCGCGTGCACACCGAGATCGACGCTGCTGCCGCGTTCCTCTCTCAGCGCACAGATGACCTTCAGGCCCGCGCAGCCGAGATTGCGGCCCAGCTGCAGGGCAGCGTTCCGGTCATCGTCGGCGCCGACCTGACGGCTCCCCTCGCCCGCCGCTGGAAGGCGCAGGTCAACGAGAACGCCAAGCTGCCCGCCTTCTTCTCCGAGCTGCCCGAGGCAGACCACAACGAGCTCTGCGGCTGGTCGGGAGATGCCTTCGCGGCCGTGCTGCTCGAAGACCGCGACCAGCACCCGCGCGAGCGCCGCCGCTTCGAGCTCACCGGCGAGGCGATTGCCGCCGCGGGCGCGACCGTCGTCAGCTTGGAGACCGAGGGGGAGACGCGAATCGCCCGCCTGCTCTGGGGCGTGATGCTGGGAGACCTCGTCTCGCTCGCCCTCGCCGAGGCCCGCGGTGTCGATCCCTTGCCGGTCGAGGCGATCGAGGGCTTCAAGGCAGCGCTCGGACGACCGGAGACCGCAAGCACGCTCGAGGAAGGGGAAGTTCGATGAGGGCCATGGTTCTGGCGGCGGGGCTCGGCACCCGGCTGCGCCCGGTCACCTACGCGGTGCCGAAGCCGATGGTGCCGGTGGTCAACCGGCCGGTGATGGAGCACAGCGTGCGGCTGCTCGCTCGCCACGGCTTCAACGAGGCGATTGCCAACTTGCACTGGTTCCCGGAGACGATCGAGGGCCACTTTGGCGACGGTTCCGATTTCGGTATCAAGCTCTCCTACAGCCGCGAGGAGCACCTCTTGGGAACGGCGGGAGGAGTTCGCAACGCCGCCGGCTTCCTCGGCGATTCGTTCCTGGTCGTGGCTGGCGACGCGCTGACAGACCTCGACTTCGCTGCCATGCGGGAGTTCCACGAATCCCACGATGGCATCGCGACGATGGCCACGAAGCGGGTTGCGGACACCGATCAGTACGGGGTCGTCATTGCCGGCGAAGACGGTCGTATCCAGGGATTCCAGGAGAAGCCCGACCCTGCGGAGGCCCTCTCGGACCTCGCCAACACCTGCATCTACATGTTCCGTGCCGAGATCTTCGACTACTTCCCCGAGCCGGGCACGAGCAAGGCGGCCGGGCCGGACGATCCGGATGGCTTCGCCGACTGGGCGATGGACGTCTTCCCGGTCCTGCTGGAGAACGACGTACCCTTCTACTCGCACGAGATCGAGGCCTACTGGAACGACATCGGCAACCTCGACGAGCTGCGCCAGGGCAACCTCGACGCCCTCCACGGCGACGTCCAGGTCGAGCCGGGGGCGCCCGAGGTCGCGGACGGAATCCGCTCGGCGAGCCCGCTCGAAGGCGTCGAGGTGGAGGGGCCCGCCCTGATCGGCTCTGAGGTGCAGTTCGGCCCCGGCGCTCGCGTCCAGGGTCCGGCGATCGTCGGCGACGGTTGCCGGATCGGCACGGGAGCCTGGATACGCGACTCGATCCTGCTCGCCGGCGCCGAGCTGCCGGCCGAGGGGATGCTGGTCGGCGCCATCGCGGGTCGCGTCGCCAAGCCCTGACTCTTTCTTGACGGCCTGCGCGCCACCGGCGCGCCGCGGCCCCGCACGATCGGGGGATGAAGGCTCTCCATGCGGTTGCCGCCGGCTTGATTCCAGCGCTTTGCGCCGCTTGCGGGCGCGGCTGTCGGCCCGGCGCCATGCTCTGCAATCGCTGTGCTCGTCGTCTGGCCGAGGCAGAGCCACTGAGCGGCAGCGGACCGCCGGGCCTTGACCGCGTCTGGTCGTCGGCTTCGCACGAGGGCGTGGCACGAGACTTGGTCGTCGCGCTCAAGTTCCGCCGCCTGCTGTCCGTAGCGGAGACGATGGCCGAGCGGATCCAGTGGCTGGCATCGGCGGGTCTGCTCAGCGGCACGGTCGTACCGGTGCCCTCCGCCAGGTTGCGTTCGCTCGGTCGGGGCTTCGATCCCGCCGCTGAGATTGGCGCGGCACTGGCCGAGCGGGCCGATCTGCCGTTCTCCGCCTGCCTGAGTCGCAGCGGTGGCGGTCGTCAGGTCGGCAAGCGTCGCGCTCAGCGCATCGGCCAGCCCCCGCATGTGAACTTGCGCGGCCAGGCGCCGCGCAGCGCCTTGCTCGTCGACGACGTGCTCACCACCGGCGCCACGCTCTCCGCCTGTGCCCGGGCTCTGCGTGGGGGCGGCGCGATCCGGGTAGTCGCGATCACCTTTACCCGCCGGATGTGAGGGCGTAGGATCGATGGACCGACACCCAAGGAGGAAATATGCGGATCGAGATACGTGGGCGCAACGTCGAGGTGACCGACGAGCTGCGAGGGCATGTGACCAAACGATTTCGCCGCGTCGGCAGGCAGGTGTCGGAGCTGGCAACGCTCGACGTCGAGATCTACGAAGAGCGCAATCCCTCGATCGAGGACAGCCAGGTCGCCGAGGCGACGATGAGGCTGAAGGGCGTTACCCTGCGGGCGCGTGAGGCATCGCCGGAGATGGCACACACGATCCACGAGCTCGCCGAGGACATCCGCCGCCAGGTCAAGAAGCACCGCGAGCTGCGCCGCAAGCGCGCGCAGACAAGGCGCTCCGTGGCCCGGATGCGCGGTCGCACTGCCTAGCGGCTTAAGCCGTCACCCCTCGCTACCCTAGGACCATGCCTGCTGCAAGGGACATGGTCTCGCGCGCGCTGCGCGTCGGCGAGGGGCGCAAATTCAAGGGGTACGAGAAGCGCGCCGAGGCGATCAACCGGATCGAGCCCGAGATGGAGCTGCTCGCGGACTCCGAGCTGCGCGAGGAGGCCGACGAGCTGCGCAAGCGCGGGGCGGACGGCGAGTCGCTTGACGACCTGCTGCCCGAGGCCTTTGCGCTGACCCGCGAGGCGGCGCGGCGGGCGATCGGCCAGCGGCACTACGACGTGCAGCTGATCGGCGGCATGGTTCTGCACGAGGGCGCTATCGCCGAGATGAAGACGGGGGAGGGCAAGACGCTGACCGCGACCCTCGCCGTCTTCCTCAACACGCTGGGCGGCCACAGCGTCCACCTCGTCACCGTCAACGACTACCTCGCCCGCCGCGACTCGGAATGGATGAAACCCATCTACGACTTCCTCGGGGTCAGCGTCGCGGCGATCCAGGAGGGCGACGACCACGCGGCGCGGCAGCGCAAGTACGCCTGCGACGTCGTCTACGGCACCAATTCGGAGTTTGGCTTCGACTACCTGCGCGACAACATGGCCGACGCGCTCGAGCACTGTGTCCAGCCCGGCCACAACTTCACGATCGTCGACGAGGTCGACAACATCCTGATCGACGAGGCGCGCACGCCGCTGATCATCTCCGGCGCCCCCGAACAGGCGGCGCAGACCTACTACACCTTCGCCCGCCTGGCCAAACAGATGGGCGGCGTGCAGGCCAAAGACAAGCTGCGCTCGCTGGGTGAGTCAAAGGACACCTCCGAGGCCGAGCACGACTACGAGTTCGACGAGAAGCACAAGACCGTCTCGCCGACGGAGCGCGGGGTCAAACGGGCCGAGGAGTTCCTCGGCGTCGACAACCTCTACCTCGGCGAGCACGGCAGCCTCGTCAACCACCTGGTCCAGGCGCTGAAGGCAGAGGCGCTCTACCGGAAGGACAAGGACTACGCCGTGGTCGACGGCCAGGTGATGATCATCGACGAGTTCACCGGCCGCATCCTCGAGGGGCGGCGCTGGTCGGAGGGCCTGCACCAGGCGGTCGAGGCCAAGGAGGGCGTCGCGATCGGCGAGGAGAACCAGACGCTTGCCACGATCACCCTGCAGAACTACTTCCGCCTTTACGACAAGCTCTCCGGGATGACCGGCACGGCGCTGACCGAGGCGACCGAGTTCATGAAGATCTACAAAGTGCCGGTGGTCGAGGTCCCGACCCACCGCCAGATGGTCCGCGCCGACCGCAACGACCAGATCTTCAAGACCAAGGACGGCAAGTGGAAAGCGGTGCTCGAGGAAATCGCGGCGCGGCACGAGAAGGGCCAGCCGATCCTGGTCGGGACCGTCTCGGTCGAGGTCTCCGAGATGATCTCCGAGGAGCTGAAGCGGCGGGGGATCGAGCACGCGGTGCTGAACGCGAAGCCCGAGCACGCCGAGCGAGAGGGTGAGCGGATCGCCCAGGCGGGGCGCAAGGGAGCGGTGATGATCGCGACCAACATGGCGGGCCGCGGCGTCGACATCAAGCTTGGCGGTGATCCCGAGCAGTCGGCGATCCACGAACTGAAGAAGAAGGGGATCACGCCGGGAGACGAGGGCTACGAGGAGGCGCTCGCGGCCAAGGTTGCCGAGCTGGAACCGCTCTGCGCTGCCGAGGCCGACGAAGTGTGCGAGCTCGGCGGGCTCTTCATCTGCGGCACCGAGCGCCACGAGTCGCGTCGCATCGACAACCAGCTGCGCGGCCGCTCAGGCCGCCAGGGAGACCCCGGCGAGACCCGCTTCTTCCTCTCCGCCGAAGACGACGTGATCCGCCTCTTCGCCGGCGATCGCATCTACAAAATCCTCGACCGGCTCGGCCCGGTCGACGACGACGGCGAGGAGATGCCGCTTGAGGCGAGCATGCTGACCAAGACCGTCGAGAACGCCCAGAAGAAGGTCGAGGAACAGAACTTCCTGATCCGCAAACGCGTGCTCGAGTACGACGACGTGATGAACGAGCAGCGCCGCATCGTCTACAAATATCGCCGCGAGATCCTCGAAGGCCGCGACATGTCGGAGATCGCGCGCGACGAGATGGAGGGCGTGATCGAGCGACTGGTCGACGAGTACACGCCCGGCGACGTGCTCGAGGAATGGGACATGGGGGAGATGGAGACGCAGCTGCGCCAGATCTGGCCGGTCAGCGTCGAGGTCGGCGCGATGGCGCCGGAGGCGGTCGACCGGGAGAAGCTCAAGGACGAGCTCGACGACGACGCGATGAGTGCCTATGACGAGCGCGAAGAGGTCTTCGGGGGAGAGCTGATGCGCTACCTGGAGCGCTCGATCCTGCTGCAGGTGATCGACAACCGCTGGCGCGAGCACCTCTATGACATGGACTATCTGCGCGAGGGCATCCACCTGCGCGGCTTTGCCCAGATCGACCCGCTGGTCGCCTACAAGAACGAGGGCTTCGCCATGTTCGAGGAGCTGATGCACTCGATCTGGGAGGAGTTCAGCAAGCTGATCTTCCACGTCGAGGTCGAGGTAGACCCGTCGCAGGCACAGCGGGCATTGGGCCCCAACGGCGGCGATGCTCCGGCCGCGCTCTCCTACTCGGGCGGAACTCCCGACGCCCAGCCATCGGCGCTGCAGCAGGTTGCCGCGGGCGCTGGGCCGATCGAAGCGGTTGCGGGAACCACCGCGGGCAACGGGGGCGCCGAGGTGGTCGAGACCGTGGTCAAGGACGAGCATGAAAACATCGGGAGAAACGATCCCTGTTGGTGTGGGTCAGGGAAGAAGTTCAAGAAGTGCCATGGGGCTTGAGGCCGCCCGGGTGGATGTAGGCCATCCGGGTAGGGGTTCCACTTAACTTTTTCTAGAATCGCTGTTTGCTGACGCACCGAGCCGTGTCGGCGAAAAAGTACAAGACGTTCCACCCCTACCGGGATGGCCTTCAAGCGGGGCGAGCTTCGTGATTCATGATCCGGTTCGGGAGTTCATTCGGGCCTTCAACGAGCGGGAGTTGGATGCGTTCGTTGCGGTGCTTGATCCGGAGATTGAGCTGCATTCGATGAAGGGGCTGCGCAAGGGCAAGGATGCCGCGCGGGTTTGGGCGACGCGCCCTCCCGGTGGCGTGCAGCAGGCGATCGAGCTGGAGCAGCTGTTCGAGGACGACACCGAGTCGGGTGGGGGCAGGGCGCTGGCACTGATCAAGCGGGCGTGGTGCTGGGACGAAGACGGGTCGGCCGCCGGGGAGGACGAGATGGCCTGGCTCTTTGAGCTGCACGACCACCGGATTTGCAGCTGGCGGCCGTTTGAGGACCGTGAGGCGGCCTGGCAGGCGTACCATGGTGGGGATGGGAGCCCCGGCCGCAGAGAATCGCGAGGCGACTGAGGCCTGGAGCGGGCCGCTGTTCGAGTGCTTCGTGCAGTACCGCGATCTCGTTGCGGGTGGGTTGGGCGCACATGGGGAGGCCGCGCTCGCGGCGCATCCGCCCCGGCCTGGCGACCGCGTCGTCGACCTCGGCTGTGGCTTCGGCGACACGACGCAACGGTTGGCCGAGCTGGTCGGCTCCGATGGCGATGCGCTCGGCATCGACGTTTCCGAGCCGTTCATCGAGATGGCCCGTAAGGAGGCCGACGAGACAGGCGCCGCGAACGTCCGCTTTGCGGTCGGCGACGTGCAAGTCACCGAGTTCGACGAGAGCTTCGACTATGCCTTCTCGCGGATGGGAATCATGTTCTTCGCCAATCCCGTGCAGGCGCTGCGCAACGTCTGCAAGGCGTTGACACCGGGAGGGCAGCTCTGCGCCGTGGTCTGGCGTCGCAAGCTCGACAACGAATGGGTCCGCCGCGCCGAGCTCGTCGTCGACCAGTATCTCGATCACCCGGAGGAGACCGACCAGCCGACCTGCGGGCCAGGGCCGTTCTCGATGGCGAATGCCGACACGGTCAGCGAGCAGCTCAAGATCGCCGGCTTCGAGGAGATCGAGTTGCGCCGTTGCGACCTGCCGCTGAAGATCGGCAACGACCTCGATCACGCGGTCGAGTTCAACATGGCGCTCGGCCCCGCCGGTGAGGTGCTGCGCCTCTGGGAAGACCGCATCGACGAGATCCGGCCCAAGATCGCCGCCGAGCTGCGCGAGGCCCTGTCCGAGCTCGAGGGTCCCGAGGGCGTCTACGCACCGGCCTCGACCTGGATCATCAGCGCCCACGCCCCCGCCTGATTCGAACTGCATCAAATTTCCGGGCTGGTGGGCAGGAAATTTGATGCAGTTCGGCTGGGTAGGCTGTGGGTATGGCGGAGACCGCGCCAACCGAGTCGGTGCCAGCGCGGCTTGCCGAGATCCGCGAGCAGTTGTCCCTGCTCTCGGACTACCTTTGACCCCGCTTCGCTTGCAGGAGAGGTCGACCGGCTCGAGGCCGAGATGCAGCGGCCTGGCTTCTGGGACGACCAGGATGCCGCCGCCCGCACCTCTGCCGCGCACGCACGCGCGCAGCGCAAGCTGAAGACGTTCCGCGAGCTGGAATCGGAGGCCGGCGACCTCGACGAGCTGGCGGAGATGGCGGCCGAAGACGAGGAGATGGCGAGCGAGCTCGCGACCCAGCTCGCCTCGGTCGAGCGGCGCCTCGACGAGCTCGAAGAGGCGCGCCTCTTCAGTGGCGACTACGACGCCGGCGATGCCGTCGTCACGGTCCACGCCGGCGCCGGCGGCACCGACTCGCAGGACTGGGCCGAGATGTTGCTGCGCATGTACCTGCGCTGGGCCGAGCGTCGCGGCTTCGAGGTCGAGATGAAGGAGGCCTCGCCGGGGGAGGAGGCGGGACTCAAGTCCGCGACCTTCATCGCCCGCGGCGAGAACGCCTACGGGCTCTTCGCCGCCGAGCGGGGCGTGCACCGTCTGGTGCGAATCTCGCCCTTCGACTCCTCGGCGCGCCGCCACACCAGCTTCGCCCAGCTCGACGTCGGCCCGCTCGTCGACGAGGGGGTCGACGTGGAGATCGACGACGCCGACCTGCGCATCGACACCTACCGTGCCTCCGGCGCCGGCGGCCAGCACGTCAACAAGACCGACTCGGCGGTGCGCATCACCCACGTCCCCACCGGCGTCGTCGTGCAGTGCCAGAACGAGCGTTCGCAGACGCAGAACAAGGCGGTGGCGATGCAGCTGCTGCGCTCGAAGCTGATCGAGCTGGAGGAGCGCAAACGCGCCGAAGAGCTGGCCAAGGTGCGGGGCGAAGTCAAGGAAGTCGCCTGGGGCTCGCAGATCCGCAGCTACTTCCTCCACCCCGACCAACGGGTCAAGGATCACCGCACGGGTCACGAGGCCGGCGACGCCCAACGCGTCCTCGACGGCGACCTCGACGACTTCATCCGCGACTACCTCAACAAGACCGCCGCCTCAGCGGCGAATTAGGACCGTCATTTCCGAGTCGCTCGTCTATCTGGAGCGCGCTTCCGAGGGTGAGCCGGACGGCCTCCTGGTCCTCCACCACGGGCGGGGCACGGACGAGCGCGACCTGCTCGGGCTTGCCGATGCGCTCGATCCGCACCGACGGCTGCATGTGGTTACGCCCCGGGCGCCGCTCACGCTCGGCGACTCACCGGGATTCCACTGGTACCTGGTGCCGCGAGTCGGCTACCCCGATCCCAAGACCTTCCACGCCGCTCGCGCAGCGCTGGCCGAGCTGCACGACGGCCTTTGGCAGAAGACCGAAGTCGAGCCGGCGCGCACGGTCCTCGGCGGCTTCTCGATGGGCGCGGTGATGAGCTACGCGATGGCATTCAGCGGAGAGCGGCCGGCTGTGGCCGGAGTCCTTGCCTTCAGCGGCTTCGTCCCCACGGTCGAGGATTGGGACCCGGAGTTCGAGGATCGTCAGGGCACACGCGCCTTCGTCGCCCATGGCCGGCGCGACCCGATCATGGGAATCGACTTCGCCCGCCGTGCTCGTGAGCTGCTCACGGCCGCCGGGATCGCGGTCGACTACCACGAGTCGGACCTCGGACACCAGATCGATCCCGGCCACCTGGCTGCGGCGGCCGGGTGGCTGGACGAGGTTTTGCCTCGCCGCGACTCTTAGCGCCTGGGCTAGCGGTCCTCTGACCAGGTGATCCTGGAATCGCTGCTGTGCTCCACCTGCAGCTGCTCGGTCTCAAAGCGCTGGCAGGCGGGTGGCGCCTCGGGTACGTGCACCGTCACGGTGAACCGGTGCGATCCCTGCATCTGGTCCATCTCTCCCTCGCCAAGGTGCTTGCTGAGGCGGATGACTCCACTGCGACCGAGCTTGCGCGTCACCGTGCCCAGGCGATTGTGCTTTGCGCTGTATTCGACCGTTGCCTGGGCTGGGGTGTAGGTCGTGTAGCCGAGCGTGAGGCGCATCGTGTTACGGGTGGGGTAGGCGACGATACGAGCTCGCGCGGTGCGCAGGTAGCAGTCTTCGGCGGGTGAGAAGCTGGTGTCGTCGGCTTCGGCTTCGCATTCTTCTCCCGCTTCTTCAGAATCGGTTTCTTCCTCATCGACTTCGACGCATTCGTCTTCCGATTCGACTTCTTCGTCCAGCTGTGCAGTGGGATCCGAGGTCGCTTCTGCCTCGGAAAGGGCAAAGGCCGATCCGGTTGCTGTGAGCAGCGCGAGCAGAACGAGGGGTACCGTAAGCCAAGCCAGCTTCATGTCCGGTTAATCGGTTGGGGGCCGCGAACCCTTTAACGACGCCAGGGTTTCCCCGCTAGATTTCTCGGTTATGCACGGATCGCCCCCGGAGATCGACGGAGTCACGCATCGCTACGTCGACGTTCCCGGAGTTCGCCTGCACGTGGCCGAAGCAGGCGCGGGGCCGCCGCTCGTTCTCCTCCACGGCTGGCCGCAGCACTGGTGGATCTGGCGCAAGGTGATCCCGGCGCTTGCCGAGGATCGCCGGGTGATCTGCCCCGACCTGCGCGGTTTCGGCTGGAGCGAGGCTCCTGCCGGTCGCTACGAAATCTCGGAACTCGCGGCCGACATCGTCGCCCTGCTCGATGAGCTGGGTCTCGATCAGGTCGACCTGATCGGCCATGACTGGGGCGGCTACGCCGGCTTCCTGCTCTGTCTGGGCACGCCGGAGCGCATCCGCAACTACCTGGCCCTGGGGATCGTCCATCCCTGGTTCGAGCCGCCGAAACCGTCTCCGGCGGCACTGCAGCGGACCGCCTACCAGTTCCTGCTTGCCGCGCCGCTTCTCGGCGAGAGCATGCTCCGCTTCGTGCCGGGCTTCGTCAGGTTGGCCCTGCGGCGCGGCGCCCACCCGGATATGCAGTGGAGCAAGGAGGAGCTCGATTGCTACGCGGAGAGCTTCCGTCCCCGCGACCACGCACTCGCTTCCTCCCACGTCTACCGCAGCTTCCTCGCCCATGAGCTGCCCCGCCTGAAAAAGGGTCACTACCGCTCGCAGCGCAGCTCGGTGCCGACCCGGATCCTCGCCGGCGAAGCCGATCCGGTGATCCGTGCCGACATCCTCGCCGGCTTCGAGCCCTACGCCGATGACATGAGCGTCGAGGAAGTCGAGCGCTGCGGGCACTTCATCGCCGAGGAGCGGCCCGACCTGGTGATCGCGCGGGCGCGCGAGCTCTTCGGCCCGGTCTCTAGTCCCGGCTAGAGCACGCCCTCCAGCTTCAGCAGCGCCTCCTTCATCGGCAGGCCACCGCCGTAGCCGCCGAGGCTGCCGCTGCTGCGCAGGACGCGGTGGCAGGGGACGACGATCGGGATCGGGTTGGAGCCGCAGGCGGTTCCGGCCGCTCGAATGGCACGCTCGTTGCCGGCGCTGCGGGCGATCTCGGTGTAGCTGCGGGTCTTGCCGTAGGGGATGCGGTCGATTGCGCGCAGGGCCCGCCGGCGGAAGTCCTTGCTGAGTCGCCAGTCGAGCGGCAGGTCGAACTCCGTCAGCTTGCCCGCGAAGTAGAGGTCGAGCTCGCGGCGAGTCTCGTCGAACCGAGCGGGCGCCTCGAGCACGCGAGGGGAGATTCGCGCGGCGAGATCCTCCAGTGCCTCGCCGGGATCGTGACCGGGCAGGCTGACCTTGACCAGCCCCTGGGGCGTGGCGGCGAGCAGCAACGGTCCGAAGGGGGAGTCGGAGATCGTGTAGGCGACGTCGAGCAGGCCCTCGTTGTCGGCGCTCTCGGCGAAGCGTTGCAGTGAAGCCTTCATGCCAGCTCCTTTCTCAGTCGCTTGATTCCCTCGTGCAGGCTGCGTCGCGCGGCCTCCGGTGAGCAGCCCAGGGCGGCAGCGATCTCTGAATGGGGGAGATCGCAGGCGTAGCGCAGGGCCACCGCCGCGCGCTGCTTCGGCGGCAGCGCACCGACCATCTCCCAGATCCCGTCGTCGGGCTCGGGATCGTTTGTCTCGATCTCGGCGAGCTCCGCCACGGGCAGCGGCCGGCGGCCGTTGGCGCGGTGATGGTCGATCGCCTTGCGGTGCGCGATCGTCAGGAGCCAGCCGCGCAGGTTGGACGCATCGCTCAGTTTCGGATAGGCGCGCAAGGCGGCGAGGAAGGTCTCCTGAAAGCAGTCCTCGGCGTCGGTGCGCCCGACCGCGCCGCGCAGGACTCCCATCACGTCGGCAGCGTGCTCGTCGAGCAGAGTTTGAAACGGCGGCAAAGCGTTCACTCACTGGATTAAACGCTGCGGGCAGGCACAGCGTGAGACAGCCTGATCTAGGCTGCGGCGATGGCGGAGCGGCTGGAGGAGATCGTGGCGCGGGCGCTGGCGGAGGACGTCGGGACGGGCGACGTGACCTCGGAGACGACCGTGCCGGCTGAGGTGCGGGGGCGGGCGCGGATCGTGCAGAAGCAGTCGGGCGTGGTCTGCGGGCTCGGGCTGGTTGCCGAGACGATGCGGCAGTGCGGGGTAGAGGACGTCGACAACCTCGTTGTCGAGGGGCAGTGGCGCGACTCGATCCCGGCCGATGTCGCTTTTGCCAGCGGCCCGGCGCGAGCGCTGCTGGCGGCCGAGCGGACGGCGCTCAACTTCCTTGGGCGTCTGTCCGGGATCGCCACCCTGACGGCGCGCTTCGTCGAGGCGGTAGCCGGGACCGGGGCGGCGATCCTCGACACGCGCAAGACGACGCCGGGGCTGCGCGAGCTGGAGAAGGCGGCGGTGCTGGCAGGGGGTGGACGCAACCACCGCATGGGGCTCTACGACGCGATCCTGATCAAGGAGAACCACATCGCCCTTGCCGGCAGCTTGGCCAAGGCCGTCCACGGCGCTCGGACCAAGTACCCGGAGCTGCCGGTAGAGGTCGAGTGCCGCAACCTCGACGAGGTTGCCTACGCCCTCGGCACCGGCGTCGACGTCCTGCTGCTCGACAACATGGACGCCGAGACAATGCGCGGAGCAGTGAAGCTGCGTGACGAAAACGCCGTCGGCAAGGGCCCGTCGCTGGAGGCGTCGGGCGGGGTCAACCTGGAGACGGTGCGGACGATCGCCGAGTCGGGCGTCGACTTCATCTCGGTCGGCGCCCTCACCCACTCGGCGCCGACGCTCGACTTCAGCATGCTGATCGAACTGGCCTAGGCGGCTACTTCAACAGCTTGGAGAGGCGGCGATCCTTGAGCACGCGACCGCCCGTTTGCTCTTTGGGGCAATAGTTGGTCTGGTGCTCTGAGAAGAACACCGCCTCGATGGTGGTTCCACAGCGTGGGCAGGGTTGGCCCTCACGCTTGTGGACCTGTAGCGGCATCGGCACTTTGTCGGGGAGCTGCTCGCCGATCGTCTCTTCGTAATGGTCGATCGCGTCGCCGAGGACGTGCAGGGCTGCGTGGAGGCGCTCGATCTCCTCTGGATCGAGTTCGGAGCCCTTCCTGAAGGGGGAGAGTCGGGCCTCCCAGAGGATCTCGTCTACCCAGGAGCGGCCGATGCCGGCGATGTCGCCCTGGTGGCGGAGCAGGGGGTGGAGGTGGCGCGGCTGGTCGATCAGTGCTGCGAACTCGTCCAGGGGAGGCGCTGGCCAGGCTTCGGGCCCAAGCCGCGCGACCGCCTCGTCGTCGCCCACCGCATCGCTCGGCAGCAGCTTCGCCCAGGCGCGCTGCTTGGTGCCGAACTCGCGCAAGCGCAGCTCCCGCCCGTCATCCAATCGGATCAGCACCCGAGACGCCCGGTCTTTCAGCGACGCTCGTTTGTCGAAGAGTCGCAATCTTCCCGCCGACATCAGGTGGATAAGCAGCGAGAGGTCGCCAACCTCGACTACGGGCATCTTGCCGATTCGCCGGATGCCGCTGACCTCGCGGCCCGCCAGCGCTTCCAGCGGCGGATCGAAGGTCTTCATCACGTTCATCCCCGGCGCCAGCACAGATTCGATCGTCGCTCCGGACACCGCTGTGTCCAGTCGCCGGGCGGTGATCTCGACCTCGGGAAGCTCGGGCATCCGACAAGTCTTGCGCGCGGGCGAGACCGTTAGACTTGTAGTCAGTTCATTCGACTGGTTCTAGGTCAGTGACCGTGCCAGCGAACATCGGAAACGGAAGGCTCCATGCAGGAGTTGCCCACGATCCAACCCACGATGGCACCGGACCTCTCGCCGGAGGAGATCCGCGCGATGAGCGAGGAGGTCCGCGCGCTCGCTGCCGAGCGCAACGCCGTCATCCTCGCCCACAACTACCAGCTGCCCGAGGTGCAGGACGTCGCCGACCAGATGGGCGACTCGCTCGGCCTCTCGCGTGAGGCCGCAGCCACCGACGCCGATGCGATCGCCTTCTGCGGCGTGCACTTCATGGCCGAGACCGCCTCGATCCTCTCGCCCGAGAAGAAGGTGCTGATCCCCGACCTCGACGCCGGCTGCTCGCTCGCCGACTCGATCGACGCCGGTCAGCTGCGAGCCTGGAAGGCCGAGCATCCGGGGGCGCTCGTCGTCATGTACGTCAACACCTCAGCCGAGGTCAAGGCCGAGACCGACTACTGCTGCACCTCCTCCAACGCGGTAAAGGTCGTCGAGCACATCTGGGCCGAGCACGGGCCGGAGACCGAGATCCTCTTCGGCCCCGACATGTGGCTGGGCGCCTTCGTCGAGCGCGAGACCGGCATTCGCGAAGACTCCGAGCGCCGCGCCCGCTTCCATATCTGGGACGGCGAGTGCCACGTGCACGCCGGCATCCGCCCCGGCGACATCGCCCAGACGCGAGTCGAGAATCCCGAGGCCGAGTTCCTGATTCACCCCGAGTGCGGCTGCGCCACGCAGGCGATGGAGTACGTCGCCTCCGGCGACATCGAGCCGGAGGGCGTGCACATGCTCTCCACCTCGGGCATGCTCCAGCACGTCGAAGATCACCCCGACGGCAGCTTCATCGTCGCCACCGAGAACGGGATGCTCTATCCCCTGCAGCGGGCGGCCCCGCAGGCCAACCTGATCGAGGCCAACCGGATGGCTTTCTGCAAGTACATGAAGATGATCACGCTGCCGAAGCTGCGCGACAGCCTGCGCGATATGAAGTTCGAGGTCAGCGTGCCGGCGGACGTCGCGGAGCGGGCGCGGCTGCCGATCGAGCGCATGGTCGCGATCGGCTAGCGCCAGATATTGTCCGGGCCCGTGCACGAGCTAGCCCAGCAGCTGCGAGTCGATTCGGTCCGCGCCGCCGCCGCGGCGAACTCCGGCCACCCGACCTCCTCGATGTCGGCCGCGGACCTGATGGCGGTGCTCTTCAGCAAGTACCTGCGCTACGACTTCGATGCGCCCGAGAACCCTGCCAACGATCACCTTGTTTTCTCTAAGGGCCACGCCTCGCCGCTTCTCTACGCGCTCTACAAGGCGGCGGGGGCGATCGACGACGACGAGCTGCTCACCTTCCGTGAGTTCGGTTCGCGCCTGCAGGGCCACCCGACGCCAGAACTGCCCTGGGTCGACGTCGCCACCGGCTCGCTCGGCCAGGGCCTGCCGATCTCGGTTGGCATCGCGCTCGCGGCGGATCGGCTCGAGCACTCCGACCTGCGGGTCTGGGTGCTCTGCGGCGACTCCGAGCTGGCGGAGGGATCGATGTGGGAGGCCTTCGAGCACGCCGGCTATGCCCAGCTGAGCAACCTGATCGCGGTCGTCGACGTCAATCGGCTCGGCCAGCGTGGCCCGACAATGCACGGGTGGGATACCTCGAAGCTCGCCGCGCGCGCTGCCGCCTGCGACTGGCACGTGCAGGAGATCAACGGCCACGACTTCGAGGCGATCGACGCCGCGTACGCGGCGGCCCTGGCCGCCGAGCGGCCCGCCGTGATCTTCGCCCGCACCAAGAAGGGCTCCGGGGTCTCGGCCGTCGAGGACCAGCCAAACTGGCACGGCAAGCCGCTTCCCGATCCCGAGGCCGCGATCGAGGAGCTTGGTGGCATCCGCGAGGTCGGCGTCGAGGTGGCGGCGCCGGGTGAGGCGAAGCCGTTCGAGATCGAGCGCACCCCCGTCGACCGGCCCAGCTACGAGGTGGGCGAGAAGGTCGCGACCCGGGCGGCCTACGGCGACGCCCTCGCCTGGATCGGCTCCGTCGACGAGAAGGTCGTCGCGCTCGACGGCGAGGTCGGCAACTCGACTTACGCGGAACGCTTCGCCGCCAAGCACCCCGACCGCTTCTTCGAGATGTACATCGCCGAGCAGCAGATGGTCGCCGCCGCCGTTGGCATGCAGACACGCGGCTGGAAGCCGTTTGCCTCCTCGTTTGGCGCCTTCCTCAGCCGCGCCTACGACTTCGTCCGCATGGCGGCGATATCCGACGCCGACCTGAAGCTCTGCGGTTCCCACGTCGGCGTCTCGATCGGCCCCGACGGTCCCTCGCAGATGGCGCTCGAAGACATCGCCTCCCTGCGCGCCGTCCTCGGCAGCGTCGTGCTCTACCCCAGCGACGCCAACCAGGCCGTGCAGCTCCTCGACGCGATGCGAGAGCACCGTGGCGTCAGCTACCTGCGCACGACCCGCGAGGCGACCCCGGTGCTCTATGGGGCAGAGGAGGCCTTCGAGATCGGCGGCAGCCGCACGGTTCGTTCGAGCGGCGAGGACACGATCACCCTGATTGGCGCCGGCATCACCCTGCGCGAATGCCTCTCCGCTGCGGAGACCCTCGCCGAAAAAGGCGTCTCAGTTCGCGTGATCGACCTCTACTCGATCAAGCCCGTCGACGCCGAGGCCTTGCTCCTCGCCGCCGGCGAGACCCAGGCGCTTGTCACGGTCGAGGACCATTGGGCGGAGGGCGGAATCGGCGAGACCGTCGCCGCCGTGCTCGCAGAAGCCGGTACCGGGACCCGGCTCACCCGTCTAGCCGTCAGTGAGCGGCCCGGCAGCGGCCCCCCGGCGGACCTGCTTGCCGCGGCCGGTATCGACGCCGCGCACATCGTCGCGGCGGCCGAGCGGGCCCTCGAGCCCGTCGGGGCCTAGGCGTACCCAGCTAGTTTCTTGATAAATCGTCTCCCGTACCGTAGAAATGGTCAGGTGGCTAGGTTCAGGGAGACTGCCGCGGGGGTTCTTCTCGTTTGCGCGATTCTGCTCGCCGGCCCGGGAGCGGCTGGGGGCGCGGTGGAAGGAGCGGAAGAAGAACCGATCTGCGTGGGGGACAGCTGCCAGCCCCTGCCGCCGGAACCAGAAGATCCCACTCCGGGCACCCTCGTCCCGAGCTCTGGCAACCCGCCGTTCCGTGTCTTCGAACCGAAGAAGAAAAAGAAACCTCGGAAGGGTCATCGTCGAGCAGGGCCACAGCACGGCAAGCATGGGGGTTCGGGGAGACCCGTGCGTTGAGGTGTTGGGTCACTCTCGTCGCCGTCCTTGTCGCGGCAATGCTCGTTCCGGTTAAGGCCGTTGCCTTTGAATTCCTGCCCGAAGCCAAAGGCTTCGACGTCAACGTCTATGACGGCACGGATCAGCTGACGACGCATGCAGGCTCACATCCCTACGCACTGACCTTCAACGCCGACTTCGAAGGCACCGGGCCGCCCGGAGAAGATGGGCTGCGTGACCTCAGCCTCGAGATGCCGCCGGGCCTGTTCGAAAATCCGACCGCGCTCGGGCAGAAATACTGCAGCGACACGGAATTCAAAACGCCGCGCAATTCACCCTGGGAAACGAGCCTCTCGGGCGAGAGCTGCACAGACAAGACACAGGTCGGCACGCTGACAGCGCGCTCCTTTGCCGGCGGTTCGAAAGCTCGCACCTTTGGGCTCTTCAATCTCGTGCCGAAACGCGGCGAGCCCGCAAGGCTCGGCGCGAGCCCGTACGGCAAACCGATCGTCTTCGTGCCGTCGATTCGCCAGGCCGAGGGGGAGTACGGAATCACCCTGACGATGAACGACATTCCCGAGGATCTCCACTTGTCGGGGCTGAGCGTGGCGATCTGGGGGGTTCCCTGGTCGGTGGTAAACAACGAACAGCGCGGCAACTGCCTCAACGAGGTGGAACCCGCCTTCGGTTGGGCCAAATGCTCAGTGGGGCCTCCGTCCCAATTCGGCTCCAAACCGCTCGCCTACCTGACCCTCCCCACCTCCTGCGAAGAGCCAATGGACTTTGCGGTTTCTGCCGACTCCTGGCAGCAACCGGCCGACCTGAGCCGAAGCACGTCTGGCAAAGCTTCGCTGACGGGTTGCGAGAAGCTCGAATTCCAACCCCAGGCCACGGCCCAGCTGAGCAACCCCCGCGCCTCGTCGCCTTCCGGATACGCATTCGATATCGAGGTCGATACCGGCGGAGTCACCGATCCGGTCTGCGTCCACGGACCGACGTTCGCAACCGGTTGCGCCCCAACACCCGTGCGCAAGGCGGTGGTGACCCTGCCCGAGGGGGTGAGCATCAACCCCTCGGTCGGCGCCGGCCTGAGCGTCTGCAGCCGGGCCCAGTACGAAGCAGGGGAGACGCCAAGCTCACCGTTTGGCGCCGGGTGCCCGAGCGAGTCGAAGATCGGCGACTTCAGCGTCAGCAGCCCGATCGTCGCCGGCCCGATCACGGGGAGCATCTATCTCGCCGCGCCACACGACAATCCGTTCGGGAGCCTGCTCGCCGTCTACCTGGTCGCCAAGTCGATTCCGCGGGGCATCCTCGTCAAGGTCGCCGGGGAGCTGAGCCCCGACCCGGCCACCGGCAGCCTCACGGCGAACTTCGACCAGCTGCCGCAGCTGCCCTACTCGGATCTCAGCATCCACTTCCGCGAAGGCCAGCGCAGCCCGTTGGCGACTCCCCCGGCCTGCGGCCCAATCTCAACGGAGGCCGATCTCACCCCTTGGCGCAACCCGAACGTCGTTCAACATGTGTCGCTGCCAGCCTCGATCACCGCGGGTGTGGGCGGCGGCCCCTGCCCGTCGGGCCTGGCGCCCTTTGCCCCGCAGGCGAAAGGCGGCTCGCTCAACTCGCGTGCCGGTGCTTACACCCCCTTCTACCTGCGCCTCTCGCGCAACGTGGCCGAACAGGAGATCGTCTCCTACTCGGCTCAGTTCCCCCCGGGGCTGTTGGGCAAGATCGCCGGCGTTCCCTATTGCTCCGAGGCGGCGATCGAGGCGGCGCGCCGTAACTCCGGAGTGGCGGAGCGCGATCGCCCGTCCTGTCCGGCGGCGAGCCTGATCGGCCGCACCTATTCCGGCTACGGCGTTGGCTCGGTGCTCGCCTACGCGCCCGGAAACCTCTACCTAGCCGGTCCCTACCGGGGTTCCCCCTTCTCGGTGGTGGCGATCGACTCAGCTCTGGTTGGGCCGTTCGACCTCGGTGTCGTGATCGTGCGCTCGGCGGTCCGCATCGACCCCGAGACGGCACAGGCCTCGATCGATGCCACCGGCACCGATCCGATCCCGCACATCATCGACGGCATCCCGATTCACCTGCGCGACGTGCGCGCCTACATCGACCGTCCCAACTTTACCCTCAACCCGACCAGCTGCGAGAAATTCACCGTCTCCTCGGCGATGAACGGCGCCGGCCTGCGCTTCGGCGATCGCTCGGACGACACGCTCGCCACCGCCACCGCGCCCTTCCAGGCGTTCGACTGCGGTTCGCTCGGCTTCAGGCCCCGGATCGGCCTGAAGATGAAGGGCGGCATCAAGCGCGGCGCCTACGCCTCGCTCCGGGTAGTGGTCAGGCCGCGCCCGGGCGAGGCCAACATCCGCTCCGCCCAGGTGACGCTGCCTCCCTCCCTCTTCCTCGAACAGGGCAACATAAAAACGATCTGCACCAAGGTCCAGTTCGCCGCCCACAACTGTCCACGCGGCTCGGTATACGGCCACGTCCTCGCCTTTACGCCGCTGCTCGAAGCGCCGATGGAAGGCCCCGCCTACCTGCGAGCCTCGGCGCACACGCTGCCCGATCTCGTCTTCGCCCTGCGCGGTCACGGAATCGAGGTCGACGTCGCCGGCCGCATCGACTCCTTTGGGGGCGGCATCCGCGGCACTTTCCCGATCATCCCCGACGCCCCGGTGACCAAGTTCGTGCTGAAGATGAAGGCGGGCAAGCGGGGGGTGCTCGTCAACGCCGAAAACCTCTGCCGGAAGCGGCAGCCGGCCGTCGCTAAGTTCATTGGGCACGCCAACCGCGGCTGGCGACTGCACCCGGAAGTGAAGGCCCAATGCAAGAAGAGGAAGAAGGGGGGCGGAAGATGAGAGTTCGCGCGTTCGTGGCAGTCCTCGCCTGCGCTCTGGCGGGTGGACTCTCGGCCGCGGCCACCGATGCCCCGGCCTTTCGCCAGCCTTTGACACCCCTGAAAGGCGGGCCGGAAGAGTGGCTGGAACAGCCTCCTTCCTCCGTGGGAGGAAACATCGAAGGGGCTTGTGGCCTGGCGATCTCGCCTTCGGGCACCCTCTACGTCTCCGACTACTACCACCGTTCCGTTCACACCTATGGCCTCTCCGGCATCTACGCCGGCACGGAGTTCCTTGCCGGCGGTGATCCGCCACCCGTCCTCGAACCCATCGACGAGCTCGATGCCGTCTGCGGCCTGGCGGTCGATTCAACTGGGACCCGCTACGCCAACGAATTCCATCAGCGGGTGATGCGATTGCCGGGCGAAGGGGTCATCGACTCCGGTAAATCAACGGGGCTCGCCGTCAACGAAGAGGGAGACCTCTACGTCAACGACCGCACCTACGTGGCGGTCTACGATGCGCCGGTCGTACCGGGCGAGGCACCGAGCTTGAAAATCGGGTTCGGCAGCTTGGAGGATGCCTACGGTGTCGCGGTCAACTCCGAATCCGGCCTTGTCTACGTCCCCGATGCTGCAGACGAGACCGTCAAGGTCTTCGATCCAGCGGTTGATCTCACGGTTCCAACAGACACGATCGACGGTCCGCCAGGCGAAGCCGGCTTCAACTCGCTAGCCAACGCCTCCCTGGCGGTCGACGAAAGCCCGACCGAAGGCAAAGGGCACGTGCTGATCGTCGACGACCTCAAACCCCGTTTCCAATTCCCGGAAGCTGCCGTCTACGAGTTCGACGCCGACGGCACCTACCTGGACAGGCTGCAAGTCAGGACTGTCGGGCCACCGGGCGAAGAGCGGAAAGAAGGGCCGATTTTCGGTGAACCGTCCGGAATTGCCGTGAATGCCGAAACCGGCGATCTCTTCGTGACGACGGGAAACAGCGAACAGGCCAACGTCGTCAAGTACGGCCCCTTCGCACCGTTCGCCACGCCTGTGTCGTCCCCCGAGGGGTCAGGCGGGTTGTCCGGCGGCACGCTCACCGCGCGAGCAGACGCCGGCGCACCGGCGGGCGCCGCTGGGGACCAGGGCGCTTCGGCCTCCGTGGTCGAACAGCGCCGCGGCGTCCGGGTCAGCTTCGACGGCAAGCTCACCCCCCATTCACTGCCGCGCCACGGCATGGCTCCGGTCGGGATCGTGGTCGACGCCAAGATTGGCGCCACTGGTGGGGAGGACCCGCCGCAGTTGCGCCGCATCTCGATCGCGATCAACCGCAACGGCCGTTTCACCTCTGAGGGCCTGCCGGTCTGTCGCCCCGACCAGATCCAGCCCTCCACCACCGCCGGAGCGCTTAGCGCCTGTCGCCGCTCCCTGGTCGGCGAAGGCAGTTTCTCGGCCAACGTCAAGCTTCCCGAGCAGTCGCCCTTTCCCTCGGCGGGCAAGGTCCTTGCCTTCAACGGCCGCGTGCACGGCAAGCCGGCGATCCTCGCCCACATCTACGGCACCCAGCCGGCGCCGAGTTCGACCGTGCTGCTCTTCGTGCTCAGGGACGGGCATGGCACCTATGGCACGACCCTCGAAGCCTCCCTGCCCCAGGCGACCGGCAGCTGGGGCTATGTGACAGGGCTGCGGATGAGCTTGCGGCGCCGTTTCAACTCCCACGGCAAGGCGCGCAGCTACCTGAGTGCCGGCTGTCCCGCCCCCGCCGGCTTCCCCAGCGCCGCCTTCCCCCTGGCCAAGACCAGCTTCGCCTTCGCCGGCCACCTGACCCTGGATGCGGTGCTGACCCGTACCTGTAGGGCGAGGGGCTAGAGGCCTTCTCCTTATTTGTGAAGAGTCGCTAATAATTCGCTAGCCTGTCGCTCGCTTCAGTGGGCGCGGAATTGCGCGCCCCGCGGTTCGCAGGAGTCAACCTGTGTCCGCAGAAGGGAGCGCGGGCATGGCCAGATTGCGAAAGCGAAAGACGGGTGGCGAGGAGCCACAGCGACGGCGGCCGGGAGGCAAGCCGATCATCGAGCTGCGCGACGTGACCAAGGTCTACCCGGGCGGGCACATGGCGCTCGACCGGGTCTCGCTGGCGATCGACCGCGGTGAGTTCGCCTTTCTCGTCGGCCCGACCGGCTGCGGCAAGTCGACCCTGATCAAGATGTTGATCCGCGAGCTGGAGGCGACCGAGGGCTCGGTGCGCATCGCCGGCCGCGACATCGGCACGATGGCGGAGAAGAAGATCCCCCAGCTGCGCCGCAACATCGGCACCGTCTTCCAGGACTTCAAGCTGCTGCCCGACCGCACCGTCTACGACAACGTCGCCTACGCGCTGCAGGTGATCGGCGCCAGTCGCGGCCAGATCCGCACCCAGGTGCCGGAGACGCTGCGCCTCGTCGGCCTCTCTACCAAGCTGCACAGCTATCCCGACCAGCTCTCAGGCGGCGAGCAGCAGCGCGTCTCGATCGCCCGCGCCTTCGTCAACCACCCGCCGCTGCTGCTCGCCGACGAGCCCAGCGGCAACCTCGACCCGGTCACCTCGATCGGCGTGATGCAGCTGCTCTACCGGATCAACAAGACCGGCACCACCGTTGTCGTCGTCACCCACGACCGCGAGATGGTCGACAACATGCAGCGCCGCGTGATCGAGCTGTATGAGGGCCGCGTCGTCCGCGACGAGGTCAGCGGCGGCTACACCGAGGAGTCGACGACCGAGTTCGGCGTGCGCATGCGGGCCGAGATGGGCGTCGCCCCCGAGGGCCAGACCAACGGACACGACTCGCTGATCTAGATGTCGCGATTCTTCTTCTTCACCCAGGAGGCATTCCGCGCGTTGCGCCGCAACGGCGCGCCGAGCATGGCCGCGATCGTCACCACCGTGACCACGGTGATCCTGCTCGGCGTGCTGATCCCCGTCTTCCAGACCACCCAGGCCAAGAGCGACGCGGTTCGCGAAAGCCTCGAGTTCCGGGTGGCGATCTACGACGACGCCACGCAGGGCGAAATCTCGGCGCTGGAACGCAAGCTCGGGGCGATCCCGCACGTCTCCTCGGTCAGCTTCATCAGCAAGGGCGAGGCGCTGCGCGAACTCGAAAAGGACCTCGGCAAGAGCAAGAGCGAAGACCTGCTCGCCCAGCTGCACGACAACCCGCTGCCGGCCAACTTCCAGATCAAGGCCGACGATGCGGGCAATCTCGACGCCGTGCGCGCGGCGGTGACCCCGCCGGGCCCGAACGGCAAGCCGCAGCCGATCTCGCCGATCGTCCAGGACGTCTTCGATCGCCAGCAGGAGTCCCAGCAGATCGAGCAGGTGACCAGCGCGCTGAAGATCGTCCTGACCGTGATCACCGCGCTGCTGATCCTTGCCTCGCTGATGCTGGTCGGCAACACGATCCGGCTGTCGATCTACACCCGCCGCCGCGAGGTCGAGGTGATGCGGCTGGTCGGCGCGACGCGCTGGTTCATTCGCTGGCCGTTCATGATCGAGGGGGTCGTGGTCGGCTTCGCGGGAGGCCTGGTGGCCATACTGATCCTGTGGCTGGGCAAGATCACGATCGTCGACCCGCTGAGCGACACCTTCTCGTTCCTCGCGGCGCAGAACAACAGCACACTCTCCTTCCCGGCCCTGGTGGCGATCCTCTTCGGCGCGGCTGTACTCGTCTCCGCGGTTGGCTCCGGGGTCACCCTGCGCCGCTTCCTCAAGGTCTGAGCAGGTCGTGAGGGGGGCACGGATCGCGGCCCTCGTGGCTGCCCTGATCGTCGTCCTCTGCGCCGGAATCTGGCTCGGCGGCCACCCCGCCAAGCTGCCTGAATTCCTCCGTGACCGCTTCGTCGACGACGCCGCCGGGCTCAACCTCGAAGCGACCGAACTGATCGAGGACAACTACTACCGGCCGGTGGGGCCGGCCGAGCTGACCAACGCCTCGCTGCAGGGCATGGTCCGTGAGCTGCGCCGCCACCAAGGCGATCGCTTCTCCGACTACTTCTCACCGGAAGCGCTGGCCAGCTTCGATGCGACGATCTCGGGGCACTTCTCCGGGATCGGTCTCACCGTCTCCCAGGTCAAGCTGGGGCTGCGCGTCGACAGCGTCTTTCCCCACTCGCCGGCACAGCGGGCGGGGATCGAGCCCGGTGACCTGATCGTCTCCGTCGACGGCGAGTCGATCGCGGGGGAGAGCAGCCAGGTCTCGACCGCGAAGATCAAAGGCCCGGAAGGATCGGATGTGACGATCGGGGTGAAGAAGGGCGCCGACGGCAAGGTCCGCGAAGTGGAGGTCACCCGGGAACAGATCTCGCTGCCGGTCGTGAGCAGCAAAGTGAAAGAGGTCGGGAGCAGGACGCTTGGCTACGTGCGGTTGATCTCCTTCAGCGAAGGCGCCCACGTGGCGCTGCGCGAAGCGGTCGAAAAGGTCGAGGAGAAAGGCGCCGAAGGGATCGTGCTCGATCTGCGCGGCAACGGCGGCGGCCTGCTCGAGGAGGCGGTGCTCACCGCCAGTGTCTTCCTGCCCAAGGACGAAGTCGTGGTGACCACCGACTCGCGCACCCAGGGCCACACCGTCTACAAGACCGTCGGTGACAACCTGCCCGCCGTCCCCGCCGTCGTCCTGATCGACCGCAACACGGCCTCGGCGGCCGAGATCCTCACCGCCGCCCTCGCCGATGACGCCGGCGCCAGGGTGATCGGCACGCGCTCCTACGGCAAGGGCGTCTTCCAGCAGGAGATCGGGCTCTCCAACGGCGGCGCCCTGAAGCTGACGATCGGCGAGTACTTCACGCCGGATGGCGTCAACCTCGCCAAGAGCCACGGCATCCACCCCGACGTGCAAGCCACCGACAACCCGAGTACCCCTGCCGATGAGGCGCTGGAAAAGGCCTGGGGCGTGCTCGCAGCCGAGCGATGAGCTTCCGCTGCGCCTTATGCGCCCTATGCCCGCATAAAGCGCACCGGAAGGGCGTTCGGTGAGCAAGCGGGACTGGCGCTACTACCGGGAGCGGCAGCGAGGGCGTGGCCGGCAGCGCAGGGAGCCGGAGAACGCCCGCGAGGCGGTCGACGCCTTGCTGGAGGAGCGCTTGGGGGGACGCGGTTTTGCCGCCGCCCTCGAGGTCGAAGCGGGGCGCGCAGCCGATGCGGCGGAGGCCGACGAGGTGCGCCGTCGCGACCTCACCGAGCTGTCCACCTTCACGATCGATCCCGCCTCGGCACGGGATTTCGACGACGCGATCTCGGCGCGGCGCGAGCCCGACGGCGTGCGCGTCTGGATCCACATCGCCGACGTCGCCGCCCACGTGCGGCCCGGCACCCCGCTCGATCTCGAGGCGCGCCGGCGCGGCAACAGCACCTACGTTCCGGGCGCGGTCGAGCCGATGCTGCCACGCGCGCTGAGCGAGGACGCCTGCAGCCTGGCGCCCGACGTGGAGCGCCTGGCGGTGACCGCGGAGATCGAGCTGAGCCCGAGCGGCGCCCCGCGCTCGTCCAGCTTCTACCGCAGCCGCATTCGCTCCCGCGCGCGCCTCGATTACGACCAGCTCGACCTGATCTTTGCCGGTAAGGGCAGTGCCCCTGAGAGCGTCGCCGACCCGCTGGCAGTGGCGCGGGAGGCGGCGGCGGCGCTGGGGGAGCGCCATGGCTCGACCAGCCTCGACGTCGAGTCCTCTGAGCCCGAGTTTCGCTTTGACTCGAACGGAGACGTGGTCGCCGCCCGCTCTGTGATGCAGACCGAGTCGCACCGCCTGATCGAGCGGCTGATGATCCTCGCCAACGAAGAGGTGGCGCAGCTGCTGGAGCGCAAGCGGGTGCCGGCTGTCTACCGGGTGCACGCCCAGCCCGACCCGCTGCGCATCGAGCGCCTGATCGAGCAGTTGAATGCGCTCGGCATCCCGACACCGCCCCTGGGCCAAGGTCTTGCGCCCAGCCAGGCGGGCCAGGTGGCTGCCGAGGCCAGTCGCCTGGTGCTCGAGGAGGCGAGACGGCGCGGCCACGGCCGCGAGGCGTATACATCGCTCGTGCTCCGTTCCCTGATGCAGGCTTCCTACAGCGACCGCAACAGCGGTCACGCCGGTCTCGGCAGCCCCGCCTACTGCCACTTCACCTCGCCGATTCGCCGCTACCCCGACCTGCTCGTGCACCGGGCGCTGCTGGCGACCCTTGGGGAGGGGGAGGAGGCGCCGCGCGCGTCCGAGGCACGCGAGGTGGCCTGGCACTGCAGCGAGAGCGAGCGCGAGTCGGCGCGGATCGAGCGCGACGCCGACGACGTCTGCGCCGCCTACCTGCTGCAGCGAGAGCTCGGCGAGCGGGGGGAGGAGGTCGAGTTCGAGGGCGAGATATCCGGAACGATCCGGGCCGGCGCATTCGCCTCCTTCGGCGGAGAGCTCGGTGACGTCTATGAGGGCTTCGTGCCGGCGCGGACGATGGGCAGCGAGCGCTTCGAGCTGAACGAGACCGAGACGGCGTTGGTGGGGCGCGAGTCGGGCATGACCTTGCGGCTCGGCGATCCGATATCCGTCCGCGTCGCTGACCTCGCGCCGGCGCGAGGTCGCGTCGACCTGGAGCTCGCCGGTGGCTAAGAAGTCGAAGGCGCAGCGCGAGCCGGTGTCCGGGGACGTCGCGACCAATCGCCGCGCCCGCCACAAATTCGAAGCGGTGGAAAAAATGGAGGCGGGGATCGTCCTGCAGGGCTCCGAGGTGAAGTCGCTGCGCAACGGCAAGGCGCAGATGACCGACTCCTACGCGGTGGTCGAGAAGGGCGAGGTCTGGCTGCGCAAGCTTCACATCCCGCCGTACGAACCCGCAAGTCGCGAGAATCACGAGCCGGAGCGGCCGCGCAAGCTGCTCCTGCACAAGGGCGAGATCGAAAGGCTGATCGGCAAGACGGCGGAGAAGGGCCTGACCCTGATCCCCCTCCGCATCTACTTCAAAGGCCCCCGGGCGAAGGTCGAGCTGGCCCTGGCGCGGGGCAAGGAGGGCCGCGACCGGCGGCGGGAGATCGCGGACCGCGACGTGCGCCGTGAAGTCGAGCGGGAATTCAAGGGCCGGATGAGGTAGCTTCGGGACCGATGCGTTCCAGGATTGCCCTGCTCTGGTCCACGGTGACCATCGTTGCGCTGGCCCTGGCCGTTCCGGCTCAGGCGAAGGCGGAATCTTTCCCGAGCGAAGCCGGCAACTTCGTCAGCGACAACATCCAGTACTTCGTCGCCGGTCTGGTTGCGGCGATCCTGCTGCTCCTGCTGGTGGTCAGCATCACTCAGCGACGCAGCAAGGAGAAGGCGGCGAAGGAGAAAGCCTCGCCATCGACGCCACCGCCCTCTCCGCCTGGTCGCGCGGGTGCCTCGCCGTCGCCAGCGCAAGCTCAGACGGCGGAGCTGCCGCGGACGCCGCCCCCCCCGCCTGCAGCTACGCCTCCGCCTGCCCCAACCGCCGCGCCGGCTGCGGCCAGCGGCCAGGCGCTGAGCGGGAAGGAGAAGCGCAAACAGGCCCGAGAGCAGCAGCGGCTGGCTCGTATCGAGCACCGCAAACGGCGCCAGGAAGAGGCGAAACGGCGCAAGGAGGAACGCGTGGCAAAGCGGGCCGAACGGCGCGGCAAGCCGGTCGGTGGCGGCGGTCGTGCCGACAGCCGGCGGGCCCGCAAGGAAGCCGCAAAAGCCGAGCGCCAGCTCGCCGAGGCGCGGGCCGCGCACGAGCGCGAACAGCTGCAGCAGGGGATCGCTGCACCGCCGCCCGCGGCCGCGGCGCCGACTCCGCCAACCGCGGTTCCGCCTCCTCCCTCCACCGTTCCGCCCGTCCCGCAAGCGACGCCCATGCCGCAGCCGCCGGCGGCGATGATCCCTCCGGTAACCGCGGGGCAGGGACCGCCTGTCGGCTATGAGGACCCTGCTCTGGCCGAACAGCGGGTGCATGACAAGGTCGCCGAGATCCAGCGCGAGGAGCAACGAATTCGCGCCGAGGCGGATCGTCGCATCCAGGAGGCCGAGCGGATGCAGCGCGAAGCCGAAGAGCGAGCCGCGCGGGCGCAAGGCGGCCAGGCGACACAGAGCACGGCGGCGGCGCCCCCGCAGGCGACACCACCACCAGTCTCGCCCCAGCCAACTGTTGAGCCCGCTGGCCTGCAGACGGCCGAGCAACGCCTTCAGCAGGAGCGTGAAGCCCAGGAGCAAGCGATGGCTGAGGCCCAGGAGCGCCTGCGGCAGATCGAAGAGCGGACCAAGGAGGCCGAGCGCCGCGCCGCCGAGGCGGAACGGTTGGCAAAGCTGAAGTCCGAAGAGGAGGAGCGCGAGCGGCGCCTGCAGGAGATTCGCGACAGCGTCGCCCAGGCAGAGGAGCGTGCCCGCGAAGCCGAGCGCCGCGCCACCGAAGCCGAGCAAGCCGTGATCCAGTCCGTTCAGGGCCAAGGAGGACAGCCACCGATGCCGCAGCCGACACCACCCGCGCCACCACCGATGCCTGAGCCGACACCACCGGCGCCCGATCCAGGCCCGCCGGTGCCGCCGGCTCCGGAGCCAGTGCCGCCCAGCCCGACGCCGCCCGGGCCCACCCCGCCGCCAGCGCCAGTGCCGCCGCCACCAACTCCGATGCCACCAACTCCGCCTCCGGCGCCCGAGCCCCCGGCGCCAGCCGCTTCGGTCTCGCCGGTCAGTGGCACGATCGACCTCAACTCGGTCACCTTCGAGCAGCTCCGCGCCGAAAACATCTCTGTCACCCAGGCGACGCGCCTGCTCGCCCACCGCGAGCGGTTGGGGCGTTTCGGCTCGGTCGACGACCTCGATGAGGTGCCCGGTTTTCCGCAGGACGTGCTCGAAGATCTAAAGAGACGTTCGCGGGTCTGACGAGCGATCCCGGCAGGGGTTCCGCTTAACTTTTTTCGAAATTGCGTGGATGGGCTGGCGCCCGGAGCGAAGCGCGAAAAAAGTACAAGACGCTCCACCCCTGCCGGGATCGCTCGTCAGAAAGACGTTGCCGCTACAGGCCATAGGCCTCTAGGAGCTTGAGCCAGATCTCACTGCGGGACGGATAAGCCGCAACTGCGTGTCTCAGCTTGCTGAGAGGTACCTCGCCGACTATTGCGACCGTGGCGGCGTGGAGGAAGTCGGCGGTCTCGAAGCCGGTGAAGGTGGCGCCGACGATGATCTGGCGGGCCTCGTCGACGACGATTCGCGAGGTGCCACCGGTTTCCTTGCCCTGGAAGCTGGCGCCGGCGGTGCCGTCGGTGGGGACGTCAATGGCCCTTGCGTCGATGCCGGCTTCCCGGGCTTGCTCGAGCGTCTTGCCTGCCGCAGAGACTTGGGGGTCGGTGAAGGTGACCCGCGGCGAGCCGATCCCTTCCGCGACCGCGTCGACTTCGCGACCGAGGACGTTCTCGGCGGCCACCCAGGCCTGGTACTTGCCCATGTGGGTGAAGAGCGCCCGGCCGCTGACGTCGCCAACCGTGTAGAGCCACTCGCGTCCGGCCACCCGAAGTTTGTCGTCGCACTCCAGGAAGCCGCCCTTGCCGGGTTCGACATCGACAGTCTCAAGGCCGATTTCCTCGGTGCGGGGCTTACGGCCGACGGCGACGAGGATCTCGCTGGCGCCGACCTCGCTGCCGTCGTCCAGTGCCATGGTGACGACGTCGCCATCGCGACTGACCCGGACGGCTTTCGCCCCGGTGCGCACATCGACGCCGTGGTTTTCACGCAGCGCCTTTGCCACTTCCTCGCCAGCGAAGGGCTCCTCGCGCGCGAGCATGCGTGGACCACCCTCGATCAGTGTCACCCGGCAGCCGAGCGAGGACCAGGCCTGGGAAAGCTCGCTGCCGACGGGACCGCCGCCGAGCACGACCATGCTCTCCGGCACGTGCTTGGCCGTCGTGCCCTCGCGGTTGTTCCAGGCGCGTGCCGAGTCGAGGCCCTCGATCGGCGGCATCGCCGCACCGCTCCCGGTCGAGACGACGACCGCCTGGCGAGCGCTGAGCAGATCGTCGCCGACGCGAACCCGCCGCTCGCCGTCGAGCGCACCGCTGCCGCGGAAGAGCTCGATGCCGTGTTCTTCCAGCCAGGGCAACTGCCCGGAGTCATCGAGCTCGTGGACGACCTCATCGCGCCGGTTGAGCACGGCCTGTGGATCGAGGTACTCGTCGACGGCGATCCCTGGCACGCGCTGGGCCTCGGCGAGCAGGTCGGCTGGCCGCAGCAGCGCCTTGGACGGCATGCAGGCGTAGTAAGAGCACTCGCCCCCGACCAGGTGCTGCTCGACGATCGCGACCGAGAGGCCGCCGTCGGCAAGCCGCCCCGCGCAGACCTCGCCCGGCGCGCCGGCACCGAGCACGATTGCGTCGAACTCTCGCTCGCTCACGCGTGTATTCCTACCCGACTCCGTACAATCGGTGCACATAGCACGGGGGCGACAGGCTTCGACGTGGTCGGTTCGTGCGAACGGTTGCAGGTCGAGGTTGCCGGAGGCCTCGTTAAACCCCGGCAAAAACCAATACGTGCGGACCATGAGTTCGCCCTCGCTGCCTAGCTAGAACCTAGGCGATGAGAGTCGGTCCTCTCCCGCCCGCGGAGGGGGCAGCCGGCTTCAGAACGCGGGCTCACCCAGGCGGATCGCCCCGTCCGCCAGGGGAAATTTCAGAGGGCTTTATCTCCCGCAGTGCCCGTCGGCGCGGACCCCGGGAGACGAGAATCAAGCGCCGGCTAAACCTGTAGATGCCTTCGCGCTACGACCACGCACCCGGGTTCGAATCCCGGCGCCTCCATAAATTTCAATCTGTTCTCGTAGTCAATGCGACTTCAATCTGACGCTGCCGCCGAGCCCCGAGAAGCGGTTTCAGGCGTTCCATGACAAGCTTGCTCGCGCACCGCCGCCGGCCTGATCGACGACTGCCGTGAGATCTTTGGCTGCGAGCCCGCCTTCGTCTCGGAGATCGGTGCCGTGCTCGGCGCCCCACGTCGGCCCGGGTTTGCTCGGCGTCGGCAGCGTCAGCAAAGACGTTTTGAGCTGAGCCGCCACGCCAACGCAAGGGGCGTCTCGGCGGGCGCCACACTCTCTATGATCGCCGCGTGAAATATTTTGCGCTAATCGGTGGAGCCCTGATCGCCTTGGCGCTCAACGCCTGCGGTGGCAGCAGCTCTGCCAATGAGAAGCAGAGCGAGCCTCGGGTTGTCGAAGTTGCCGGACCCCATTCGACGCTGAAGATCGGGATCCCGCCGGGCCCGCCTCCGGAGGGGCTCGTGGTTAGGGACCTCCGCGAGGGCACGGGTCGGGAAGTCGCGGGGGCCGGCGACACGGTCGTCGTCAACTACGCCGGAGTCAACTACAGGACAGGCAAGGCCTTCTTCGACACCTGGACTGAGACTGCTCCCAGCCGCTTCTATCTCAAAGCGATGAAAAGTGGCTGGGAACGCGGCCTGAAGGGGATGAGGGTCGGCGGCCGCCGCGAGCTGATCGTTCCGTCGAGATTGGCGTACGACTCGGGCGCAGTGGTCTACCTGATCGATTTGCTCGAGGCCAAGCGGGCGACACCGTGAAGCGCCTAGCGTTTTTCGGCGCGCTCTGTGTGTCATTGGCGTTGGCTGGCTGTGGCGGCGACGCCACGACTGCTACTACCAGCTCGAGCCCAAGCTCACCTCGTGTCACCGAAGTGCCCGGACCCGGCTCGAAGAAGCTGAAGATCAGGATTCCATCGGGCCCGCCTCCAAAGGAGCTCGTGGTCAGGGACCTCCGCAAGGGGACGGGTCCGGCGGTCGAAGGGCTGAAAGACGAAATCATCGTCAACTATGTGGGGATCGACTATGCGACTGGCAAGGCCTTCTATGACAGCTGGGATCAAGGCGGACCGAGCAAGTTCCTGCTCGAAGAAACGCACAAGGGCTGGGAAGTCGGCCTGAAAGGGATGAGGGCCGGCGGCCTGAGGGAATTGGTCACACCTCCGAGATTCGAGTACGGGACGACGACTTTCATCTACGTGATCGAAATGGCAAAAGTCCGCCAAGCGGGACAAACTCGCTTTGACTAGGATCGTGCAGTTGAAATTCTTGCTTCCAATACTTTTTCTTTGTGCCATTTCCCTTGCCGCCTGCGGCTCGAGCGGATCGGGTGACGAAGCGCAGGGTGCCGGCCCGACAAGAACGGTGTCCGACTCCGAACCAGACCCTTCCCTGACGCGAGTCGAGCCCGCGGAGAAGGGCAAGCGGCCATGGGAGCAGCCGCGGAGCGCCCCGCAGCCGAAAAAGATCATCATCAAAGACATCAAAGTCGGCAAAGGACCGCCGGCCAAAGTCGGCGACGAACTCTGGGTTCACTACGGCGCCTTCGACTACGCCACCGGCAAGACCGTCGAAACCTCATGGATCCTGACCTACAAATTCGAACTCGGCTCCGAATTCGCCAACGAGGGCTGGGAAAAGGGCCTGGTGGGGATGAAAGCAGGTGGTCGCCGCGAACTGACGGTGCCTCCCGAGTTCGCCCCGGCCACCGGAGCCGAGGTCTTCGTAGTCGATCTGGTCGCGGTCAAATAGGTTGCCGACGGCCGGCGGACGGCCTGTCGTGACGGACGGTTGCGATCCCTAGCCGGAGATGCGCTCGCCCAGGGTCTCGAGCATCTCCTCGACCCGGACGAACTTGACGCGGGGGGCGGCCGTGGGGCTCGCCGCGGTCGACCTCGGCCTGGTCGATCGCCTGCCAGTCCTCGAAGCTGACGTAGCGGACTCCGCGCTCGGCGAGAAGTGCCTCGACCCGCGCCGGGGTCCGGGCTCTCGGGGCTGAGCAGCGTCTGTGACTCCACATCCGCAAGCAGGTGCTGGACCGTCTCAAGAGCGTCCTTCTTGTTGGTGCCGATCACACCTGAGGGGCCGCGCTTGATCCAGCCCGCCGTGTAGTGGCCGACCTTGTGGCCGGAGTCGTGTGAGTCGAGCACGCGGCCGCCCTCGTTGAGGATCAGGCCGCGCTTCTCGTCGAAGGGGACGCCCTCGATCGGGATGCCGGTGTAGCCGACCGAGCGCAGCACCAGGCCGCACTCCAGCTCCTCGCGCTCGCCGCTGTCGCGGGCGCGCAGCGTGCCGCCTTCCTCGACCAGCTCGTTGCGGCCGCAGCGCTGGCGGGGTCGTCGGCGGGGTCGACGATGACGTCGGCATCCTCCATCTCGCCCAGCTCCCTGATCTCCGGGTTGGTGAAGGCCGCCTGAGCAGGCCCGCGGCGGCCGAGCACGACGATCTCGCGGATCTTCTTCGCGTCGAGCAGCTCGATCGCGTGGTCGGCGGTGTCGGTCTGGCGCAGCTCGTGGTCGCTCAGCGCCAGCATCCGGGCGACGTCCATCGCCACGTTGCCATTGCCGATCACGATGGCGCGCTCGCAGGAGAGGTCGAACTCCTCTTGTGCGTAGTCGGGGTGGGCCGTGGGTCCGCTCATGGCCGCCGGCCGCCGCGAGTGCTCGCACCTCGAGCCCGACCCCCGCACGTGGGCGCTCGGCACCGTCGAGTCGTGGGTCGACGCGATCCTCGAAGGCCGCGTGGACCTTCTTCGCAGTGGCGGCGAGAGTCCGGCGCTGGCCAGCGGAGTGGCTGAAGGGCTCCACACGGCCCTTCTGCCGACCTGAGGGCGCCCTCGCTTTCGCCTGGCGCGCGCACAGCTTTGCTCTCGTGTTTGCAGGCTAAACGTGCCCTCTGGTTGCTATCCACGTTAGGGCTTGGCGTTTCGCCATATTCCTCGAATTATTAAGATTTCTTGACCGCAATGCTCGGATCGGATATCTAACGCGACGGCGCTTCGGCGTCGAATCTTGACGCTTCGCGCCGTCCAGCAATCAATCCTGGCGGGCAAGCCCGCCTGAAAGGGAGGAATCAAGTGAGACTCCTCAAGATGTTCAGCCTTGCCGCCATTGCAGCGGTCGCTGCAATGGCATTCATCGGCGCCTCGTCGGCGTCGGCACAGGAAACCGCGCTGTGTACGTCAGACGTGGCGTTAGTCTGCGCCAGCCCTTACACCGGGCACATCGAAGGAGTAGCTACTAGTGCCCCGAGGCTATTAAGTAACCTCGCCAACGTCACCTGCGAAAACTCGGTGATCTTAGGCAACGCGTTAGGGTTAGCATCAGCCTCAAATGGCACAGCACAGCTAACTCATATCGAATTAATCGATTTCACCGGCAACTGCAAAACCGAACTCGGCGTAAGCTGTACCGTCACGACCATTACGCTTGGCTTAGCCGATCTCTTAAAGACGGGGTCAAATCAAGGTACGCTGACCTCCTTAGGCAATGAAGTCAGAGTGGTCTGTCTCGGCGTTATCAACTGTACGTTCGGTGGCGAACCGTCAGGGTCCGCTGTCGGTGCGAGCTTACCCTTAAGCTCGAGTAGCTTAGGCACGATTACGGTGTTCGAAGCGCCCTTGACAGGAAAAGGCTCTCTCTGCCCGGCAGTAGGCAAATGGGATGCCAACTACGCAATCACGTTACCCCACGAGCTGTTCATCACGAACTAGCTGGTAGCTGGTGCCAAGCAGCTTCTAGGCAGCCAGGCCTCCTAGACACCAAAGTGAGCAAAGGCAGCCGCCCCGGATCTCCGGGGCGGCTGCTTCTCTTTGAGGAACGCTTTAAGCGCTTGACAGGAACACACACGTGTCTTAGGCTTAGTTTGCCAGTTGATCAACGACGGCTAGGAGATATCGGGGAAATGGGGGGGACACGCCAGATGACGGGCGCTGCGGGCGCACTTGCGTTCGTGCTCGCGTTCCTTCTCTTTGTCTCCTCGGCATCTGCTGCGCCAATCCACCCGCCGCTTCCGGGCCTCGATCTCGACGGCTCGAGCAAGACGGTGGTTCCCAAAGAATTCAATAGGGCATGCGGGGTCGCGACTGACTCCGAAGGCGACGTCTACGTCGCCAGTGCGGGCAACTCGACGATCGACGTCTTCGCTCCTGACCACACATATCTAACCACGATCCCGAACACCAACGAACCGTGTGGCCTCGCGGTGGACAGCAAAGGCAGCCTCTACGTCTCGGAGTCCAAAACCGGCAACGTCGCCAAGTATGCCCCCAACGCCTATCCGTTCTCCGGCACCCCCAGCTACGGCGCCCCATCCCCAGCCGATGCAAGCGGCAAAGCCAAGGGGATAGCGGTCGACCCTACAGACGATCGCCTCTACGTCGCCGAGGGCGATCGCATTGCCGTCTATGAGTCCGGTGGGGCCTCCGCAGGAACGGTCGGCCTCGGTCAGCTGAGCACCGCCACCGGCGTCGCCGCCTATACCAACGCCAGCGGCGATCGCTACGTCTTTGCCGCCGAGGATTTGGCAACCGATGCGATCCGCGTCTTCTCCGGGACGAGCCTCGCCTCCCTGACCCTGCGCCAGACGATCGACGGCTCTGACAAAGACAGCTTCAAAGCCGACAAGACCCCCGACAACGGCTTCGGCTTCGGCTCGGCCGGCGCCTACCTCACCGTCGATCAGGCCAACGGCCACTTCCTCGTCTATGACGAGGAACACCGCGTCGTCGATGAGTTCGAGGCCAGCGGCACCTACTTCACCCAAATCGACGATCCCGGCTTCTCCGACGCAAAACCGAGCGCGGTCGCGGTCTTCCCGCAGCGCAACGAGGTGCAGCGGCTTGTGGTCAAAGCGACGGGCGGCACCTACAGGCTCAGCTTCGAAGGCCAGGAAACCGAAGCGCTCTCCTTCGACGCAACCGCGACGCAGGTGGAAGCGGCGCTGAAGGCGCTCGCGGCGGTCGGGGCGGAAGACGTCGTGATCGCCGGCAGCTACAACGAAACCTTTGCAACCGGCACCTACAGCATCGTCTTCAGGGGCGCCCTCGGCAAAGGCAACGTGACGCAGCTGGGCTGCAACGCGTCGCTCAGCGGCGGGGCGGCAAGCTGCAAAATCACAGCTGAAGTGCAGGGCTCTGGCCCGGGCCGCGTCTACGTCAGCGCCGGGGCGGGCACGGGAGCAAAAGTGTTCACCTTCGGGGCGCTGCCGGCGCCGAGCCGGCCGCCGCACCCCGATCTCTCCTTCCCTCTGGAAAACGCCTGCGGGGTGGCGGTCGATTCAGAGGGCAACCGCTACGTGGCGGCTGATGCGAGCATCCGCGTCTACCCGCCGAGCGGCAACACGGCGCTGGCGACGATCACTGACCCCGGCCACCCCTGCCACCTAGCGGTGGACTCGGGCGGCCACGTCTATGGACTTAATGAAGGCACCTCCTCGAGCGGAGACGAGGCAGCGGTCTACTTCACCCCGAGCGCCTTCCCGCCCGTGGCCGGCACCACCTATAGCGGGCCGACGACGGTGGCGACTGCGGCGAGCTTCCCGCCGGTGGGGGATCCAACGCTGACGGCAATCGCGGTCAACCCGAAAAACGACCATGTCCTGGTGACACAGCGAAGCCAGACGATCGAAGTGGACGCGGCGAAAAATGGATCGGGACTGCTGAACGGAGCCTGGGGACCGAAACTCGGCGCGGGCAGGGAAGACCTGGCGGTATACGGGGCAAACGGCAACGTCTACCTGGCGAGTGGAAGCGTCATCTTGGTCATCAACGAAGCGGGGACACAGGTGCTGGGGGGGATCAGTGGGGCGGGGAGCCCAAAGGGCCCCTTCGCCTCGATTTCGCAAGGAAGCATCGCGGTCGATCAGGCAAACGGACACGTGCTGATCTTCCTGCAAGCCAGGGGAGTGGTGGAGGAGTATGAGGCAACGGGGGCCTTCGTGGCGGAGTTCGGCGCCTTCGCGAAAGGGCTCAGCCGATTCTCGGGGGTCGCGGTCGACAACTCAGGCGGGCCCAACGAGGGCAGCGCCTACCTCGCCTTCTTCAAAGACCTGAGCGCCTTCGGGCCGCTCGTCTACGGCGAGCCGCCGGTCGCGCTCACCGGCCTCGCCAGCGCAGTGGGCGGCGGCAACGCGACCGTGAACGGGACGGTCAACCCACGCGGCTTTGACCTGGAAGAATGCAGGTTCGAGTACCTCCCCGAGACCCAGTATGAGACCAACGGCAAAACCTTTGCTGGGGCCGACTCCAAAGCCTGCGCGGAGAGCCCGGCGGCGATCGGCAAAGGCAGCGACCCGGCCGCAGTGCACGCCGATCTGAGTGGCCTGGACCCAGAAGCGCGCTACCGCTTCCGCCTGCTGGCCAAAAACGAATACGGCGAAGGCGAAGGCAAAGCCGGCCTCTTCGGCTCACCGCTGCTCACGACCAAGCCCGCCCAGCCAGTCTCCTACACCGAAGCAACCCTGCACGCCACGGTCGACCCCTCCGGACTGGCGACAAAATACCGCTTCGAATACGGGACCGGCGAAGAATACGGACAGAGCACGCCAACCGTGGAACTGCAGCCCGAGGCCGGCCCCACCGACATTGCGGTGCCGATCTTCAGCCTCGCCGAAGGCACCGCTTACCACTTCCGCATCGTCGTTGAAAACGAAGCCAAGACCATCACAGGGCCCGATCAGACCCTGACCACCCTGGAACACCGCCCCGTGGAAACATGCGGCAACGGTGAATATCGCACCGGGCGCTCTGCCAGCCTGCGCGACTGCCGCGCCTATGAGCTGGTCACGCCAGCCGATACCCACGGGGCTACCCCCTATGCCGCCGATCACGCCAGCACCCACCAGTTCAACGACTGGCTCGTCGCACCGCGGAGGGAAGGGGCCGGGGAGCGGGTCAGCTTCTTCACCAACGTGACGCTGCCGGGCTTTGCCGGAAACGGGCGCTTCGACGGCTACCGCTCCGAGCGCGGCAGCGGCTCGCATCCGGCGGATGGCTGGAAAACCGAGCTCTCGGGCCCCTCCTTTGCCGAGGCGGGGGCCTCACAGCCCGCCCAACAGGGCGTCGGAGCCGATCAGCTGCGCTCCTTTTGGGAAATCATCCCCCGGGAAACCTTCGAAGGGACCCTCGATCCCGGCAGCTACCTGAGTACGCCCACGGGCTTTGAGTTGGTCGGCAAAGGCAGCCTCGGAAACGATCCCGGCGCCTCCGCGCGCTTTGTCTCCGATGGTGGTACCCACGTCATCTTCGGCTCCAAGGAACACCTCGAGGATACCGCCCCACCGCAAGGCGCCGAGGCGATCTACGATCGCGTCGAGGGCGCAGCGAGCGCCGCTGTCATCTCGCTCGAGCCAGACGGCTCCCCCTTCGCCGCCGGCGAAGACGCCACCTACGTCGCCGCCACAGAAGACGGCTCGGCGGTCCTCTTCAAGGCCGGCGGCGCGCTCTACCTGCACCGCGAAGGCCAAAGCAGCGAGGTAGCAGAGACAGCCAGTACCTTCGCCGGCATCTCCGAAGACGGTCGCCGCGTCCTCTATGCCGCTGGTGGCTCGGGCTCGGCCCCAGCGAGCATCTTTGCCTGCGACCTGCAGCCGGGCCCCTGCGCGGGGCCCGGAGCCCACGCCCCGACCCAGATCGCCACCAACTCGGTCTTCGTCAACGTCTCCGCCGATGGCTCACACGTTTACTTCACCTCCAAAGACAAACTCGACGGGGCAGGCGAAGGAACGCCCGGCGCCAACAACCTCTACCTCTGGGACGGCACCGGCATCCGCTTCATCGCCGTGCTCGACCCACAGGACCTGGTCGCCTTCGGGGATCCCGACGTCGACCTGCTGCGCTGGACCGATGCGATCAGTACCCAGGCGGGGCCTTTCGTCGGGCGGGCCTCCTCGCCGACGCGGAGCACCCCCAGCGGCAGCGTGCTCGTCTTCCAGTCCCACGCACAGCTCACCACCTATGGCAACGAAGGCCACACCGAGATCTACCGCTACGACAGCGAAGCACAGCCCGGCGAGCGGCTCAGCTGTGTCTCCTGCGACCCGACTGGCGCCCCGCCCAATACGGACCCCAGGCTGCAGTCCACCGGCGGCGACACGCCGACTGCGGTGGCCTCGACACTGATCCCCAACCTCACCGACGATGGCCAAGCGGTCTTCTTCCAGAGCTCCGACCAGCTGCTTCCCGAGGATGCAAACAGCGTCCAGGACGTCTATGAGTGGCGGGCGCAGGGGAGCGGCTGCAAACGAGCGGGCGGCTGCCTCGCGCTGATCTCGAGCGGCCAGGGCGAGAACCGCAGCTTCCTCTACGGGATGACGCCCAACGGACACGACGTCTTCTTCACGACGCCCGAGAAGCTGGTCGGCGCCGACATAACGGGCAGTCCCTCGATCTATGACGCCCGCGTCGAAGGCGGCATCCCCGACCCGCCGGCCAAAGAACCCTGCCAGGGCGACTCCTGCCAGGGCCAGGGCAGCACCCCGCCCGCTCTGCCACCCCCGGCCAACACCGTTCCCGGCGATGGCAACGCCGAAGGCACCGGGTCGAGGCCTTGCCCGAAGGGCAAGCGCAAGGTGCGCAGCAAAGGCAAAACCCACTGCGTGAAAAAGCCGCACAAAAAACACCACAACCGGAGGGCAGGGCGATGATCAGCCGCATAACACTCGCTGCCATCGCCGCCTTGGCTCTGGTCGCCTTGGCGATGCCCGTGGACGCCGCAGCAGCCGAAGAATGCAGCCTCGAACCTCGCACCGCCTGCTTTGGCATCGAATCCGTCGAAGCTGCGCTCTCCACCACCCAGGCCGGCGCCCACCCCGACCTCACCTTCACCTTCGACGTCAAGAAGGATCCCAAAAGCAAAGAAAACGTCTTCAACCTCAAGGACGGCTACGCCGCGACCCGCAACGTGCGGATCGAGCTTCCCCCGGGTCTGACCGGCGATCCCAACGTCCTTGGGCTTTCCCAGCAGTGCACAGTGGAGGGGCTGGCGAATTGGGCGTCGGGGGGCGGCTGCCCCAATGGCTCCCAGGTCGGCGTGACCAAGATCTTTGCCTACGGGCTGCCCCTGACCTTCACCGAGCCCGTCTACATGATGACCCCGCCGGGTGGCGACGTCGTCGCCCGCCTGGGCTTCATAGCCGGCCTCTTTCCGACCTTCGTCGACCTGCGGGTGCGCTCGGAGAGCGACTACGGCATCGTCGCCGACATCACCGACGCCTCGGCGGTGGCAAAGCTGATCCGCGCCGAGACGACGACCTGGGGCGTGCCTTCCGATCCCAGCCACGACACCAAGCGGATGACCCCGATCGAGGCCTTCAACGGCACCGCCTCCTCGCCCCCGCGCCCGCCGGGCTCCCGGCCGCTTCCCTTCATGACCAACCCCACCCGCTGCGGTGTGCCGCTCGTGATCGCCGCCAGCGCCTCGAGCTGGGTCTTTCCCGACCTCTTCGACCAAACCAGCACCCCGTTCCCGCCGATCTCGGGCTGTGAGAAGCTGCCCTTCGGCCCCGAGCTGAGCGCCCAGCCGACCAGCCGCCGCGCCGCCTCTCCAACCGGCCTCGACGTGACGATCCGCCTCCCGGGGCCCGATGGCGCCGACGTCCTCGAGCCCTCCGAGGTGCGCGCGATCAGGGTCGATCTGCCGGCTGGGCTCACCACCAACCCGAGCTCAGCCGATGGCCTTGCCACCTGCAGTGTCAAGCAGGTCGGCTTGGGTCATCGCGAAGACGCCCACTGCCCCGATGCCGCCAAGCTCGCCAGCGCCGAATTCGACATCCCGGCACTGCCCAGGCGGATGAAAGGCGCGATCTACCTGCGCGAGCCAGAACCGGGCAATCCCTTCCGCATCTGGGTCGTCGCCGACGATCTGGGCGCCCACGTCAAGCTCGCCGGTCAGCTCCAGGTCGACAAGCAAACCGGCCAGATCAGCTCGGTCGTCCCCGACATCCCGCAGTTTCCGGTCCGCGAAACGAGGCTGCTCTTCAAGTCGGGCTTCCGCGCTCCGCTCACCGCACCGGGGGCCTGCGGGACCTTCCTCACCCACTCGCAGTTCACACCCTGGTCTGGGACACCCCCGGTCGAGGCCAACTCGCCGATGAGCATCGAAGAAGGCTGCCAGACAGGCGGGTTTGACCCCCGGCTCTCCGCCGGCGCTGTCGACTCCAGCGCCGGGCAGCATGCGCCCTTCGTCTTCACCATCAGCCGCCAGGATGGCGAACAGAACCCCCTCGGGCTGGACATCCGTCTGCCCCGCGGGCTTTCCGCGACCTTCGTCGGCATTCCCCGCTGCGAAGGCGCGGCGGCCGAAACGGGCGCCTGCCCGCTGGCCTCTCGCATCGGCAAGGTGATCGCCGCCGTTGGCAGCGGCCCCGCCCCCCTGTGGGTCCCACAGCCAGGCAAGCGCCCCACGGCCGTCTACCTCTCCGGTCCATATAAGGGCGCTCCCCTCAGCATCGTCGCCGTGGTTCCCCGCCAGGCCGGGCCATTCGACTTCGGCGACGAAGTCGTTCGCTCGGCCGTCTTCGTCGACTCGGTCACCGGGCAGGCCACCGCCAAGGCCGACCCGCTGCCCCAGATCATCGAAGGCATCCCGGTCTTCTACCGCGCGATCCACGTCGAGCTCGATCGCCCCGGCTTCTCGTTGAACCCGACCTCCTGCGCCCAGAAGCTGACTACCGCCACCCTGACCTCAACCGGGGGCAAGACAGCCAGCCCCACCTCGCCCTTCCGCGCCACCGATTGCGCCAAGCTTCCCTTCGGCCCAAAGCTCTCCCTGCGCCTCTTCGGCGGCACCCACCGCGGCTCGCACCCACGGCTGAAGGCGACCCTGCGGATGCCCGCAGGCGGCGCCAACATCGCCGGAACCTCGGTCGCCCTGCCCCACTCGGAGTTCGTCGAGAACGCCCACTTCAAGACGATCTGCACGAGGGTGCAGTTCGCCGCCAAGATCTGCCCGGCGGGCTCGATCTACGGCTTCGCGGTGGCAAAGACCCCCCTGCTGGAAGAGCCACTGCAGGGCCCTGTCTACCTGCGCTCCTCCGCAAACCCCCTGCCCGATCTGGTGATGGCGCTGCAGGGTCCGCCCTCGATGCCGATCGAGGTTGACCTCGCAGGGCGTGTCGATTCCGTCAATGGCGGTCTGCGGACAACCTTCGAAGGGGTTCCCGATGCCCCGGTCTCCGAATTCACCCTGCAGATGCAAGGAGGCGACAAGGGCCTGATCGTCAACTCGACCAACCTCTGCGCCAAGCCCAACCGGGCGGTTGCCAAGTTCACCGCCCAAAACGGCAAGCGCACGGCCCTGCACCCGCTGATGCAGAACTCGTGCAAAAGCAAGCCCCACAAGCGTTGAACCTAAAAAGGGAGAAGAGAAATAATGCTTTCCATTCTGCGTAACCGGTTTGGCATGCCGGGCGTCATTGCAGTGATCGCGCTCGTCTTTGCCATGTTCGGCGGCGCCTATGCCGCCTCCAGCTCCGGCGGCGGCAAGGCCACTGCCTCGGCCAAAGCCAAGCGCGGGCCACGGGGACCGCGGGGTCCAGCCGGGCCCACTGGTCCAGTAGGCTCCGCGGGTCCCGCGGGCGCTCAGGGCCCAGCGGGCGCCAAAGGCGAAGCTGGCGCCAAAGGCGCGACCGGCGAAGCTGGCGCCAAAGGCGCAACCGGTGCAGCGGGATCGACTGGCGCGACTGGCGCAGCGGGCTCGACTGGCGCGACTGGCGCAGCGGGCGCGACTGGCGCGACTGGCCTCAGTGGCTTTACCGAAACGCTGCCGAGCGGCAAAACCGAGACCGGCACCTGGACGATGGGGCCAACCCCTAATGCGGGACCGGGCGAACTTCACGTGCCGATCTCCTTTGCGATTCCGCTGGCAGCGGAACTGGACGAAGCAAACGTCCACTACATCAACGATGCAGGCAAAGAAGTGCCCAAAACCGGGCCGACGGTCACCTCGACGGTCTGCCTGGGCACGGCGGCAGCGCCCAAAGCAGCTGCTGGGCACCTCTGCATCTACACCAAGAACTCGCTGTTCATCACGACGCTCCACAACGGCTCGATCTTCAAGTCGGGAGCAAACGGAGTGGGCGCCTCCACCGCGGGATCGATGCTCTCAGCTGTGTTCAGCGGGGAAGAAGCCGAAGCGGTAGGCACCTGGGCGGTGACAGCTCCGTAGTTGCTTGCCCCAAGCCCCCGCATCCGGTTGGGGCAGAAGAAGCAGGTTGTTGTGAGAGCCCCGGACGGCGCCGCCGTCCGGGGCACTCA
>JAWVFL010000060.1:0-4494 GCA_033856195.1 Solirubrobacterales bacterium
CCGGTGGTGATGCTGAACCTGCTCCGCTTCCTGCCCGACGGCGGCCGCGAGCGCTACGCCGAATACGGCGCCGCCGTCACCCCGATGGTGGAGGCAGCCGGCGGCCGCATCGTCTTCGCCGGCGACCCTGCCGTGGCGCTGCTCGGCGATCACAGCTGGCACCTGGTCGTCCTGGTCGAATACCCGAGTCGAGGGGCCTTCCTCGAGATGATCGGCTCCGAGGAATACCAGGCGATCGCGCACCTGCGCACCGAGGCGCTGGAGCGAGGTGAGCTGCACCCGATGGATCCCGCGCCCTTCGCCTAGCCGTCCTTCTTCTTCTTGCCTTCGGAGATCGTCCAGACCTCTCGCGTGTTCACGAGCAGCCGCGCCCCGTCGATTCGAGTCACCTCGAACATCGGCACCTTCGCTGCTTCGCCGGCGGCGATCAGGCGCTTGATCTCCTCGTACTCCTCGAGGACCGCGACCGCGTGGTCGTCGCCGAAGCGGATGTAGGTCGGCATCGCCCGACCCTAGCCCAACCGCGTCTCGCTCGGCTCATCCCCAGCCGGCAAGGAGAGCGACGGGAGCGGCGACGCCGGTCCCAGTGCGCCGGCCGCTTCTGGGTTGCCGCGCGCCAGGCGGTAGGGGAAACCCGAGACTGCGGTGGGGGTTCCCGCCCGGGCGGTCTCGGGTCCGAGGGCATGGGCGGATGCCTGTCCGGGCGGGAGAGTGAAGACGGAATCACCGACAGCCGCTCGACCTCGACTGGTCGCAGCCGCAGACAGAGTCACGATCGAAGGGAATGAGTGAGATGACCACGGAAGCGACGAAGGACACGCCAATCGGCTTCGTCGGCCTCGGGCACATGGGTGGCAACATGGCCGCCCGCTACCTGGACGCCGGCTACCAGGTCTCCGGGGAGGCGATGAGCAGGGACGAGGCACAGGGCCTGGTCGAGCAGGGCCTGAGCTGGCGCCCGACCCCGCGAGCGCTCGCCGAGAGCGCCGAGATCGTCTTCACCTCGGTCCCCGACGACGAGGTGCTGCGGCAGGTCGCATCCGGGCCCGACGGGATCCTCGCCGGCCTCGGGGCGGGCAAGACCTGGATCGACGTCAGCACGGTCAGCCCGCGCGCCAGCCGAGAGCTGGCGGAGCAGGTGCGGGGCACTGGGGCGGTCATGCTCGACGCCCCGGTCTCCGGCAGCGTCCCCCAGGTCCAGGCGGGGACGCTGACGATCATGGTCGGCGGGGACAGCCGCGCCTACGAGGGCGTCGAGCAGTTGCTCCGCGTGCTCGGAACCCCGACCCACGTCGGCGCCAACGGGCAGGGCCTGATCCTGAAGCTGGCGATAAACATCAGCCTCGCGGTGCAGGTGCTCGCCCTCTCCGAGGGACTCCTGATCGCAGAGCGCGACGGGATCGACCGCGAGCTCGCCCTCGAGGTGATGACGGCGAGCCCGATCGGCTCGCCGATGCTGAAGGCACGCGTTCCGCTCGTCCTCGAGCTGCCCGAGGACGCCTGGTTCGACGTCGGGCTGATGCACAAGGACATCCGCCTCGCCCTCGAGGCGGCCGCCGAGCTGAACGTGCCCGTCCCTTCCACGCGCGCCGCCGAGGCGGTGCTGGGCAGGGCCGGTGAGCTCGGCTACGAACACCGGGACATCGCTGCGATCTTCGAGGTGCTGGGGAAGATCGAGGGGACGCCGGGCACCACGACGGTGCCCGCTGCGCTCGCGGGCTGAACCATGCTCGCATTGCGCCGGTTCAGCCCCTTCCTAATTGACGACGTGGGCCTTCGGGGGCTGGCCCGAGCCCTCCGGGGCACGCTCGAGCCAGCGCAGACCGAGGAGGAGCGCGGCCGGTAGGACCAGGGCCCCGCTGGCCGCCAAGAACCACACCTGGCCCGCATCGCTTCCGGCTCCGATCGTGTGCGCGACCGCGAGCAGCCAGAAGACCGCCGTGAGCCGGTGGACCTGGCGCCAGCGGGCTGCGCCGATGCGCTCGCGCAGGTAGTAGGAAAGGCCGAGGGCCGCGAGGCCGTAGCCGGCGATGATCCCGAGGCCGGTCCAGAGCGGCCGGTATGCGGACACGAAGGGGACGGCGATGCCGGCCGGGCCGGGGTGGAGGAAGGAGTCGCACAGCAGGGCGAGCCCGTGCAGCGCCACCATCGCAAGGGTGGCGATGGAGAGGGCCTCGTGAAGCGCTCGCAGATCGCGCCTGCTTGGGGTCCTGCGCTTCGAGCCCATCATCAGCCCGAGGGCGACGCTGGCGCTGGCCAGCAGCAGCGCCGCTCCTCCGGCGGCCCGGCTGGTTATCCAGAAGAGGTGGGGGCCGGCGCTCACGCCGCGACCGCGCTCTCCGCGAGGGGGCGGTCTCCGGCGAGGACGTCGACCTCGCCGCCGTCCCGCACGACGATCCCGCCGTGCGGGAGCCACTCCGGCGCCCGCTCGGGCCCCGACAGCAAAGCGGCCTTCGCATAGGTCTCGGCGAGCAGGGCGGAGGGAGCGAGCGCGGTCGCCTGCACGATCCCGGTGAAGGCGGGCCTGCCGCTGCTCGGATCGAGGATGTGATGGGAGGGCTTGCCGTCTGGTCCGACCCAGCAGCGCCGGCCGATGCCGCTCGTCGCCACCGCGCCGTCCCGCAGCTTCAGCTCGTGGATCGGAGCACCGCCGAAGGGGTCGTCGACCAGGACCCTGCGCGCCTGATGGCCGCTGCCGCCGATTCGGATGTCGCCGCAGCAGTCGATCGCGAAGGTCCGCTGCTCGCCGAGCTCGGCTGCGAGGAGGTCGGCGAGAAGGCCCTTGGCGATGCCGCCGCTGTCGATCTTCACCCCCGGCGGTCGAACTATCGCCCCGGCGCCCTCGTCGACACCAACCGCGCGCCAGCGGGCGGAGGGGTGGGGCTGTCCAGGCCGGCGCTCGACTCGGCTCGAGAGCGCCTCGGCCAGCGATACGGGGCGGTGGTCTCCCAGGGATCGGCGGTAGCCGGCCCGCTCGATGGCCTCGAGGAGGGTCGCGTCGACCAGGCCGCCGCTGGCCGCGCCGACCGTCGCAACCGCGCTCGCCAGGGCTCGCATCAGTGGCGTGGCCGGCACCTTCTCGCGGGGGTCGCGGTTGAAGGCGCTGAGCTCGCTCTCGGCGAGGAACCGGGAGAGCCGGCGATGGGCGTCGAGCAGCCTCTCCTGCGCTCGGCCGGCTGCTTCCTCGCCGCTCGCGATGCTCGTGCCACGCACGTGGACCGTGACGGTGCCACCGAAGCAGGCAAAGCTGCGGTGCGCTTCAGCGTTCACGACTGGCTCGTGGTGACCGGTTCGGGTTCCGGTTCGATCTCCTCGGGGGCGGTCGTTTCGATTGCTTCCGAGGCGACCCGGGGGGCGCCGGCGTTCTCCGCGCGCCCGCCGAGGACGGGGTCGTTGCCGGTCGCCATCTGCGCGAAGACGACTCCCCAGAGCACGACGAAGGCGACCAGGGAGATCGCGATCACGCGGCTGCGCAGTTGCCCTACCCTGCGGCGCTGCGCGTACAGCCGTTGCTGCGCCTCTCGCTTTCGCTCCATGTTCTCGACCGGATCCATCGACACACTTTGGTCGAGGCTGTGAAACGGCAGCTAAAACAATTCTGAGAGTCTCTTTAGAACCTAGAGGTCGCCCTTCCGAGCCTGCTGCCAGAGGTCGACGTCCGCGTCGGTGCTCGCATGCCGATCGATCTCCGCCAGCTCCTCCGCCGAGAGCGGGAGGTTGTCCAGGGTGGCGACGTTCTGCTCGAGCTGCTCGACCGAGGAGGCGCCGATCACGAGCGAGGTGATGCGCTCGTCTCTGAGCGCCCAGGCCAGCGCCAGCTGGGCGAGGGTCTGGCCACGTCGAGTCGCGATCTCGTTCAACGCTCGCAGCCTGGTGACCATCTCGTCGCTCAGCCATGACCTGTCGAAGGTCTCGTCCCGGGCCGCCCGGGAGTCCCCCGGGATGCCATCGAGGTAGCGACCGGTTAGCAGTCCCTGGGCCAGCGCCGTGAATCCGATCACCCCGATCCTCAGCTCGCCGGCCAGATCGAGCAGGCCTTCCTTCTCGATCCACCTGTTGAGCATCGAATAGGAGGGCTGGTGGATCAGCAGCGGCGTGCCGAGCCCGCCGAGGATCGCGTGCGCCTGCCGCGTCCGCTCCGCGTCGTAGGAGGAGACGCCGACGTAGAGCGCCTTGCCCTGCCGCACGGCGGTGTCGAGCGCGCCCATCGTCTCCTCCAGCGGCGTCGATCCGTCCAGGCGGTGGGAGTAGAAGATGTCGACGTAGTCCAGTCCCATCCGCTGCAGCGACTGGTCGAGCGAGGCGAGCACGTACTTGCGCGAGCCACCGCCCTGGCCGTAGGGACCGGGCCACATGTCCCAGCCGGCCTTTGTCGAGATCACCATCTCGTCGCGATAGGGGCCGAGGTCCTCGCGCATCAGGCGGCCGAAGTTGATCTCCGCCGCGCCATAGGGGGGGCCGTAGTTGTTGGCCAGATCGTGATGGGTGATCCCG
>JAWVFL010000061.1:0-30381 GCA_033856195.1 Solirubrobacterales bacterium
TCGCGACATTCCCGCAGATGCGTACCCGCCATCCCGCTTCGAAGCTCGCCGAGCTTCGGGTGTCAGTGCTCCAGTGGTCGTCTTTGCCCGAAGCCGTGGTTTCGGGTGCGCCGTCCTCGCCTAAAGCTTCTGTGCATCTGAGGTCTTCTCTGAGCTTTGGAGCTTCGCGTTCTCGGGGCGTGTCGGGAGAAGGGCCTGGCCGCCCTCCAGTCGAATGACGCGAAGCGGCGGAAATGCAATCCGGTGAATGCGCGGGCGAAAGCCCGCGCTCCGACATAGTCGCTAAGCGCTCTCGAAGCGGGCGCGTGCGACATCAATTCCCGCAGATGCGTACCCGCCATCCCGCCCATCTAAGCCCCCAACACCCTCGGTTGGCGCCGCCGCTGCACCCTCTGGTCCTCGACCAGGGCAGGCCGCAGGACGCGCCGTATGAGCAGGTAGATCGGCCAGCCGAGGAAGAAGGCGTAGACGCTCTTCAACAGCATGTCGCGGACGATCAGCAGGCTGACCGGGGCGTCGATCCCGAGCAGCAGCTGGATCGCGGCGAAGCCGAGCTCGGCGAGCAGGGTGAGGCCCATGCAGAGCAGCGCCGGGACGAGCGAGCTGTGGATCTCGAAGCGCTCGCGAAAGAGCCCGGCGAGGTAACCGATGCTGAGCAACACCAGGGAGGAGACGCCCAGCGCCTCGACCAGGAGGCAGTCGAGGAAGAGGCCGATCGAGAAGCCGGCGACGGCGCCGGTGAGGCTACCGCCGAGCAGAGCGAGACAAACGACGAGCGCGGGCAGAATGTCGGGGCTGACGTGGAAGAGTTCAACCCGGGAAAAGAAGGAGAGCTGCAGAAGGACGCCGATCAGGCCGATTGCGGCGATTCGAACGACGATCTTCGGCGTCAAAATCATCCTCGCGAACCTCCGGTCAGCACCTGGACGAGGTCGAGATTGCGGATGTCGGCGAAGGGCCGGACGTCTACCTGTTCCTTGGCCTCCTGGTCGATGATCGGGGCCTTTGTAACTTCCCCCACGGGCAAGCCGGGCGGAAAGAGCGAGGCGATCCCCTGGGCGCGCCAGCCCGCCGTAACGACGGTCTGGCCGCCGTGGACCCGTGTGGTCGAGTCGATGAAGTCGAGGATCAGGTGTTCGGGGTCGCCGACTTCGGGCTTGACGGAGCCCTGAATCCCGGCGGGCACCACCTTGGCGGACACCCCGCTGGCATGGTCGGTCAGCAGCATTATCTGTGCAGAACCCGGCTCGGCGGCAGCGATGCGGCCGACCAGCCCGTCGCCGCTGATCACCGGATCGTCGACGTGAACGCCATCGCCACTGCCGACGTCGATCGTCACGCTCGACCGCCACAGCGTCGGCGAGCGCGCAATCACGCGTCCCGTAACCAAGTCATACGGCGAGGTGGCGAGGACCGGGCTGCGATCGAGCTCGACCAGCTTGCGCAGCTGCGCGTTCTCCTGCATCGCCTCCTGCCCGGCGACCGCCTGCTCGCGCGCCTTGACCAGTTGACCCTTCAGGCGGCTGTTTTCGCCGCGGGCGTCGAAGGTCTTGTCGAACCAGTCGACCAGGTCGCGAGCGGGCTTCAGGGCACGGTCGGTCACCCCCTGAACCGGGCTGAAGATCGTGCTGACGCCGCGCTGCAGGCCGTTGGAGCCCTGCCCGTAGGTGATCGTGAGCAGCACGAAAGAGCCGACGATCAGCAGGGCGAGCACCGCCCTACGGCGGCGTACTTGCTTTCGATACACGGTGAAGACCTAAGTTCGGGGCTTGCGATGGTGGAGACCTAAGCAAAGTGCCTGGTCCCGGAATTCTGCTTGCTGGCGCGGTGGATGGTCTCGAACTCCTCGAGGGAGATTCCCGATCCCACCGCCACGCACGTAAGCGGTGACTCTGCCAGTTGACACGGCATCTGGCACTCGTCGCGCAGGCGCTGCTCCAGTCCTTGCAGCAGCGCGCCGCCGCCGGCGAGGGTGATGCCGCGGTCCATGATGTCACCAGCGAGCTCCGGCGGGGTGCGGTCGAGCGTGTCCTTGACCGCCTCGACGATGTGGCCGACCGGTTCCCCCATTGCCTCGCGCACCTCCTCGGAGCCGAGGGTGATCGTCTTCGGCAGGCCCGAGACGAGGTCGCGGCCGCGGATCTCGGTTCGCACCTCTTCGGGCAGCGGCGAGGCCGAGCCGGCCTCGAGCTTGACTTCCTCCGCCGTCTGCGTGCCAACTGCCAGCTTGTACTCGTGCTTGCAGTGATTGACGATCGCCTCGTCGAGCTCATCGCCGCCGACCCGGATCGACTGCGAGACGACGATTCCGCCAAGCGAGATCACCGCCACCTCGGTGGTGCCGCCGCCGACGTCGACGACCATCGATCCGGTCGGCTCGGCGACCGGCAGGCCGGCGCCGATCGCCGCTGCCATCGGCTCCTCGATCAGGTAGGCCTGGCGGGCGCCCGCCGAGAGACAGGCCTCCTCGACCGCCCGCTTCTCGACCCCGGTAACGCCGGAAGGCACGCAGACAACCACGCGCGGGTGGGCGAAGCGGTTGGAATGCACCTGTTTGATGAAGTGGCGCAGCATCTGCTCGGTTACGTCGAAGTCGGCGATCACACCATCCTTGAGCGGCCTGATCGCCGTGATGTTGCCCGGCGTGCGACCCAGCATCCGCTTCGCTTCGACCCCCACGGCGTGCACATGGCCGGTGTGAGAGTCGATCGCCACCACCGAGGGCTCGGAGAGGACGATGCCGCGGCCCCGTACGTAGACGAGCGTGTTGGCCGTCCCGAGGTCGACAGCCATGTCGCGGCCGCCCAATCCTCTGAGGTAGCTGAATACACCCATGCGTGGATTTGGAGAACTTCCAGGGGAAATGATCCCAAACGCTCCAAACGGACCGCCGAACCGAGCTCAGGCTTGGACGAAAAGTTCCGGCGCCAGCTCGATCAGCAGCCCCACCGGCAGGCCGACCACGTTGGAGACGCTCCCCTCGATCCGCTCGACCAGAGTCGAGCCGAGAGTCTGGATCGCGTACCCGCCGGACCGCCCTTCCCACTCGCCGAACTCCACGTAGCGCTCCTTCTCGGCCTCGCTCAGCTCCTTGAAGGTCACGGTCGTACGTTCAAGCCCGCTCCGCTCCTCACCATCGACAAGCACGACGAGGCCGCTGAGCACCTCATGTGCCCGTCCAGACATCCGGTCCAGATAACGACGTGACTCAGCTGCATCGGCCGGCTTGCCCAGCGCCTTGCCGTCGAGAACCACATCGGTATCGCACGCCACAACGATCCCATCGCGTGAAACAGCCCGAGCCTTCAGCCTGGCGTTCTCGAGAACCTCGACATCGGGATCTCCCCCGCTGAGCTCGTCTACTCCCGACACGACGATCTCGAACTCGACCCCGAGCTTTCGCAGTATCTCGGCCCGCTGTGGCGAGCCGGAAGCGAGGACTGTCGTCAAGACAGCTCTGGGAACCAGATGTCGATCTCGCGCGCCGCGGACTCGTCCGAGTCGGAGCCATGGACCATGTTGAAGGTCACCTCGAGCGCGAAGTCGCCGCGGATCGAGCCGGGGGCGGCCTCGACCGGGTTGGTGGCGCCGATCAGCTGGCGCGCTGCGGCGACCGCTTCGGCGCCCTCGAGCACCATCGCGACCAGGGTGCCACCGGTGATGAAGGAGACCAGCTCGCCGAAGAAGGGCTTGTCGGTGTGCTCTTCGTAGTGCTTGTTGGCGATCGGCTCATCGGCCCGCATCGTCTTCAGCGCCACGACCCGCAGCCCCTTGCGCTCGAAGCGGGCGATCACCTCGCCGGTCAGGGCGCGCTGGAAGGCGTCAGGCTTTACGAGGATCAGCGTCCGGCTCACGAGCGGGGCTCCTTTGGGTTCGTTTGGGTCGGGCGGTCTCGGCCTCCTGCTCGGGGGCGGCAGCCTCCTCGGCCTTTGGCGTGGCCCGGCGTTTGGGGCGCTCGTCCTGCTTTGCGCGCTCCTCGCGCTTCGGACGCCCCTCCCCCTTCGATGCGGCACGCTCGCCCGCCGGCTGGCGCCGTTTCTCACCAGGCGGGCGCTGGCGCCGCGGGCGCTCGGCAATCGGGTTCTCGCAGTAGGGACAGAGGGCCCAGCGCGGGTCGACCGGCCTGCCGCAGCTCGGGCAGGGGTCCTTGAGGCGGCGCTGGCATTGGGGACAGCGCAGGTAGTTCTTCTCGACCGGGTATTCGCAGTTGGGACAGGAGGCCTCGGTCAGCTGGCGCACGCGCAGCTCGGCCGCGCGGATCTCCAGCTCGCGTTCATGGGCGTCCTCGAGGAACTCCGGCGGCCGCACGATGGCGTAGACGGCCGTGCCGATATATGGGAAGAAGGAGCCGATCGTCGCGCAGGCGACCAGGAACGGATCCGAGATGCGCCGGCGGGCGTCGAGATACGTGTAGACGATCAAGGCCAGCCAGACGACGACGATCATCAGAACGAAGAGGGTGACGGCCAGGTTGAGGCCGCTGTTGGAGATGCCGAAGATCGCTAGTGCCATGGCTGGAGGCCCACCGAGAGGGGAGCGGCAGTCTACTTCGCCGCCAAGCCCTTGAACCCTCGCATCCGACTTTGACCCCACCCCGTTGTGGTCAATGTCCGATGCGCCTTAGAGGAAGAGGCTCCCGAAGAGATAGCCGAGGCCGAAGAAGACGAGGATCACCGCGGCGACCACCGCGGCGACCAGAGCCATCATCGAAAGCAGTTCCGAGCCGGCGCTTTTGGTCTCCGAGGCCATCGCCGCAATCCTCGCAGAGTTTCCGACGGAACTCACAGGTTCAGAGCTGCGCGGGCGGGGGCAAGCGCATAGTGGGAGCCGGTGATGACCAGGATCCCGTCGGGAAGCGCCGCCGCCAGCTCTCGGCCGCGCCTCACGGCCGCGACGAAATCGGGCTCCTGCTCGGCGGCAAGGCCGGCGGCGGCGCAGGCAGCGGCGAGTTTGGCGGCGCTGTGCGTTGCGGTGCCGGGGAGGCCGCGCGATTCCAGCGCGGTCGGCTCGAGCTCCGTGCAGATTGCCTGGCTCAGGGCCGGAGCGAGGGCGGCGACCATCGCCGTTGCGTCCTTGTCGGCAAGCGCCGCCAAGCAGGCGACGACCGGCCGATCGCCGGCGATTTCGAGCAGTCCCTCGGCGAGCGCGGCCGCCCCGTCCGGGTTGTGGGCGACGTCGACGAACGTCGCCGGGTCCTCCGCAACGCGCTCGAGCCTCCCCGGCACGGTCACCGAGGCCGCTACCGCCGCGACCTTGGCGGGGTCGAGGTCGCCGAGGAACGCCTGCGCAGCCGCCGCAGCCAAGGCGAAGTTGCGACGCTGGAAGCCGCCGGCAGCGCGCAGCGCGATCCCCTCGCCAGGATCCTCTGGGGCGACGATCAGCTTCGCGCCGCGCTCCGCCGCGGTCGTCTCGGCCAGGGCCGCGACCGCCGGGCTCACCCGGCCGAGCACGAGCGTCGTGTGATCGCGCAATACGGCGAGCTTCTCGGCGGCGATCTCGAGCTCGGTATCGCCGAGCCAGGCGGTGTGATCGAGCCCGATCGAGGTGAGCACGGTGACCCGCGAGGGGATCGTGTTGGTCGCGTCGAGCCTGCCTCCCAGTCCCGCCTCGATCACGGCGGCGTCGACCCTTGCGGCGGCGAAGGCGACAAACGCCGCGGCCGTCGCCAGCTCGAATTGAGTCACCATCTCTCCCTCGTCCAGGGAGCGGTTGACGGTCTCGGCCCCCTGCGCCGCACGCTCGACCGCGCCGGAAAAGGCAGCCGCGTCGATCGTCTCCCCGTCGAGCAGGACCCTTTCGGACCAGCGCGTCGGATGCGGTGAGACGCAGGCGCCGGTCCGCAACCCGTGCGCCTGCAGCAGCGCCGCGGTCATCCGCGTCACCGAGGACTTGCCGTTGGTGCCGACGACGTGGATCGAGGCAAAACGGTGCTGGGGCATCCCGAGCGCCGTGCTGAGCCGGTGCATCCGCTCGAGGCCAAGCTTCCAGCCAACCGGCTGCAGCGAGTCGAGATAGGCCTGCGGATCTATTCGGCGAGCTCCTCCAGCTCGGCCCGGTAACGCTCGAGCTTGGTGCGCTCCTCCTCGACCAGCTCGGCTGGCGCCCGGGCGACGAACTTCTCGTTGGCGAGCTTGCCCTCGGCACGGGCAACCTCCGAGCGCAGCTCCTCGCGTCGTTTCTCGAGCCGCGCGGCGATTGCCTCGGCATCGATCTCGGCGGAGGCGAGCACCTTGACGGGGCCAACGGCAGCGATCGGATCGCCACCGTTCTCGACGAATTCGAAACGGGCGAGGCGAGCGACGAACTCCTCCGGCTGCGCGCCGCCCTCGACGATGCACGAGAGCTGCGTGGCGGCCGGCGCCTCGACCATGTCGCGCCAGGCGCGCAGGCGCCGGGTCAACTCGATGCCGCTTCCGATTTTCGACTCGGCCTCGTCGTCGAAGAGCGACCTGTCGGCCTGCGGGAAGGAGTGCACCTCGAGATGGCCCTCGCGACTCGGGTGGTAGGACCAGACCTCCTCGCTGACGAAGGGCATGATCGGGTGCAGGAGGGCGAGCGTGCGCTCCAGCACCCAGAGCAGGTTCGCCGAGACCTCGGCCTCGCCCTCATACAGGCGCGGCTTGACGATCTCCAGGTACCAGTCGCAGAGCTCCGACCAGAAGAAGGCATAGGCCTCCTGGGCGGCGTGGGCGAAGTCGTAGGCATCGAGCTTCTCGCTGACCGATGCGATCGTGCGCTCCAGCCGCGAGAGGATCCAGCGGTCCTCGATCCGCTCGGCAATCGGCTTCGCCTCGACCTCCGCCGTATTCAGCAGGATCAGGCGGCTCGCATTCCACAGCTTGTTGGCCAAGTCGCGGCCCTGCTGGACCTTGGCGTCGGAGTAGCGCACGTCCTGGGTCGAGGACATCGCCAGCAGGCCGAAGCGCAGGGCATCGGCGCCATGCACGTCGATCTCCTCCAGTGGGTCGATGCCGGTGCCGAGGCTCTTCGACATGCGCCGCCCGTCGCGGGCTTGGATCACCGAGTGCACGTAGACGTCCCGGAAGGGGACGTCGCCGGCGAACTCGAGCCCGGTCATGATCATCCGCGCCACCCAGAGGAAGAGGATCTCGCGTGCCGTGGTGAGGAAGCTGGTCGGATAGAAGGCGCGCAGCTCGGGCGTGTCGTCGGGCCAGCCGAGCGTGGCGAAGGGCCAGATCGCCGAGCTGAACCAGGTGTCGAGCACGTCCTCCTCCTGGCGCAGCTCGCCGCCGCAGGCTCCGCAGCGCTCGGGCTCGGACTCGGCGACGATCGTCTCCTCACAAGCGTCGCAGTACCAGACCGGGATTCGGTGGCCCCACCAGAGCTGGCGCGAGATGCACCAGGGGCGGATCTCCCGCATCCAGTCGAGGTAGACGCGCTTCCACTGGGAAGGCGCAATCCGCACCTGGTCGCTCTCCACCGCCTCGATCGCGGGCGCCGCCAGCTCGTCCATGCGGCAGAACCACTGCAACGAGATCAATGGCTCTATCCGCTCACCGGAGCGGTGCGAGAACGGTACCGAGTGGACGTAGGGCTCTTCGGCTCTCAGCGCCCCCTCCTCGCGCAGGGCGGCGATCACGGCCTCCTGTGCCTCGGCCACGGTCATGCCGGCGAACCTCTCCCCCGCCTCCTCGGTCAACCTCCCGTCGGGCCCGATCGCGACGATCTCCTCGAGGCCGTGCTTGCGGCCGATCTCGAAGTCGTTGGGGTCGTGGCCGGGGGTGATCTTCAGCGCCCCGGTGCCGAACTCGGGGTCCACGTGCTCGTCGGCGACGATCGGCAGGCGGCGTCCGACCAGCGGCAGGATGCAGTGCCGGCCGACGAGGTCGCCATAGCGCTTGTCATCGGGGTTCACCGCCACCGCCGTGTCGGCAAGCATCGTCTCCGGCCGCACCGTGGCGACCGTCAGCACCTGGTCCGAGCCCTCGACCGGGTAGTCGATCGAGTAGAGGGTGTCCTCGACCTCGCGGTTCTCGACCTCGAGGTCGGAGATCGCCGAGTGCGAGCCGGGGTCCCAGTTGACGATGTAGTTGTCGCGATAGATGTAGCCCTTGTCGTAGAGCTGCTTGAAGACGCGGTAGACGGCCTTGACGTAGCCCTCGTCGAGGGTGAAGCGCTCGCGCTCGTAGTCGCAGGAGGCGCCGAGGCGCTTGTACTGCTCGACGATCCGCGAGCCGTACTCCTCGCGCCACTCCCAGACCCGCTTGACGAACTCCTCCCGGCCCAGGTCGTGACGCGAGACGCCTTCGGCGCGGAGCATTTTCTCCACCACCGACTGGGTGGCGATGCCGGCGTGGTCGGTGCCGAGGATCCAGAGCGAGTTGCGGCCCCGCATGCGGTTCATCCGCACCAGCACGTCCTGCATCGAGCCGTTCAGCGCGTGGCCCATGTGCAGGGCGCCGGTCACGTTGGGTGGCGGGATCGCCACGGAGAAGTTCTCCTCCGGCGTCCCCTCGGCGGGAGGGTGGAAATACCCCGCCTCCATCCATTCCGCAAAGATCCGCGCCTCAACCTCAGTCGGGTCGTATCGCGTCTTGCTTTCGAGGGTCTTGAGGCGGTCCTCAGTCACAGAAGCGCGAGTCTAAGGGGCCGTTCCGGCAGGGGTGAAGCGTCTTGTACTTTTTGCGCGCCTCCCATCGGGCGCAAGCCGTCCGCGCTCCTTCGCAAAAAGTTAAGCGGAACCCCTGCCGGAACGGCCCCTACGCCGATTCCTCGCTCAGTTCGTCGCCGATGCCGCTGATGTCCTGGGGCGCGGCCTCGGTGACGAGGGTCGGGCGCCGGCCCTGCTCGATCGTCTCCTTGGTGACGACGCACTTGGTCACGTCGCGGCGCGAGGGCAGCTCAAACTGGACGTCTAGCAGCGTCTCCTCGAGGATCGAGCGCAGGCCGCGGGCGCCGGTCTCGCGCTCGAGCGCTTTGTTGGCGATCGCCTCGAGGCTGTCCTCGGCGAAGACGAGCTCGATCTCGTCGAACTCGAAGAAGCGCTGGAACTGCTTGGTCAGCGCATGCTTGGGCTCGGTGAGGATCGTGATCAGGTCATCGCGGCTGAGCTGGTGGATCGCGGCGACGACGGGCAGGCGGCCGATGAACTCGGGGATCAGGCCATATTCCATCAAGTCCTCGGGCAGCACCTGCTCGAACCACTCGCCGGCGTCCTCCTTGTCCTCCCGCGAGGAGATCGCGGCGCCGAAACCGACCCCGCGATCGCCGACGCGGTTCTCGATCACCTTGTCGAGCTCGGCGAAGGAGCCGCCGCAGACGAAGAGGATGTTGGTCGTATCGATCGTCAGGAACTCCTGGTGGGGGTGCTTGCGCCCGCCTTGCGGCGGCACCGAGGCGGTCGTCCCCTCGAGGATCTTCAGCAGCGCCTGCTGCACGCCTTCGCCGGAGACGTCGCGGGTGATCGACGGGTTGTCGGCCTTGCGCGCGATCTTGTCGATCTCGTCGATGTAGATGATCCCGGTTTCGGCCTTTTTGACGTCGTAGTCGGCGGCCTGGATCAGCTTCAGGAGGATGTTCTCGACGTCCTCGCCGACGTAGCCGGCCTCGGTCAGCGCGGTCGCATCGGCGATCGCGAAGGGCACGTTGAGGATGCGGGCCAGGGTCTGGGCGAGCAGCGTCTTGCCGCAGCCGGTCGGCCCCAGCATCATGATGTTCGACTTCTGCAGCTCGACCTCGACGTCCTCGGCCTGGCTCATCTGGACGCGCTTGTAGTGGTTGTAGACGGCGACGGAGAGGGCGCGCTTGGCGGCGTCCTGGCCGACCACGTACTCCTGCAGCACGTCGTGGATCTCACGCGGCTTGGGCAGGTTCTCCAGCTCGACTGCGGCGGGGGGCGTCAGCTCCTCGTCGATGATCTCGTTGCAGAGGTCGATGCACTCGTCGCAGATGTAGACGCCGGGACCGGCGATCAGCTTCTTGACCTGCCTCTGCGACTTGCCACAGAAGCTGCAGAGGAGTTGCTCGTTCGAGTCTGTCGGCCGTGCCAGCGGAATCCCCTCCTTAGGGGCAGTGGTTTGCCTCCGGCTCGCGCTCCAAAGCTTAAAGGGAGCATCAAGCCGGCCCGGTCAGTGCGGTCGTTTACTGCGTGCCGGCCCCGGTCCCTCCTCGTGACTGCGAACATCCAGGCACGCATGCGGATCGAGGCGGTTACCCAAGGGCAATTCGAGCGCCTATTGCCGTTGATCGCCGCCTATCAGCGCTTCTACGGGGTCGCGGAGATCGACGAGGGGCGAAATCGCGCCTTCTTCTCCCGCTTCATCGCGCCCAGCGACGACGGCATGCTGCTCGGCGCCTGGCAGGGCGAGGAGCTCGTGGGCTACGCCTGCCTCTATTGGACCTTCACCTCGTTGGTTCCCGCTGAGACGGTGTTGATGAACGACCTCTTCGTCGCCGAGGCTGCCCGAGGCCAGGGGGTCGGCCGGGCCCTGATCGAAGCAAGCACGGCGATTGCCCGCCAGCGCGGTGTCCACCGTCTCGAGTGGATGACGGCGCCGGACAACGAGACCGCCCGGCGCCTCTACGACTCGACCGGCGCCAAACGCAGCAGCTGGCTCGAGTACGAGCTGAAGCTCTAAGCGCCGGGCCTTCCCCTGGTCGGGGGACGCCTCGAATCAAGCTCTGTGTCGCGAGAGGGGCCGGGTGCCCCTCCTCAAAACACTCCAGCGAGGCTCCCGCCGAGCGTTTTGAGGAGGGGCGCCCGGCCCTCCTCACTACACGGATTTTCGGTTAAAAGTGGACGATCGGGATGATCAGGATCGCGACGATGTTGGCGACCTTGATCATCGGGTTGATCGCGGGGCCGGCCGTGTCCTTGTAGGGATCGCCGACGGTGTCGCCGGTGACCGAGGCGGCGTGGGCCTCGGAGCCCTTGCCGCCGTGGGCGCCGTCCTCGATCAGCTTCTTGGCGTTGTCCCAGGCACCGCCGCCGGCGGTCATCGAGATCGCGGCGAAGAGGCCGACGACGATGACGCCGATCAAGAGGCCTCCGAGTGCGTCGACGCTGAGCAGGCCGACGACGACCGGAACGACGATCGGGATCAGCGAGGGAAGGATCATCTCCTTCTGCGCCGCCAGGGTGACGATGCTGACCGTCTTGGCGTAGTCGGGCTTTTCGGTGCCCTCCATGATCCCGGGGTGCTCGCGGAACTGCTCGCGGACCTGTTCGACCACCTGGCCGCCGGCGCGGCCGACCGCCTCGATCGCGAAGGCGGCGAAGAGGTAGACCATCATGCCGCCGATGATCAGCCCGATCAGCACGTCGGGGCTCGAGAGGTTGAAGAGGCTGTTGAGGTCGAAGCCCGCTGGCGCCTCATCGGCCAATTCGCTCTTGAAGGCCGCAAACAGCACCAGGGCCGCCAGCGCCGCCGAGCCAATCGCGTAGCCCTTGGTCACGGCCTTGGTCGTGTTGCCGACCGCGTCGAGCGGATCGGTGACCGCGCGCACCTCCTCCGGCAGATCCGCCATCTCGGCGATCCCGCCGGCGTTGTCGGTGATCGGCCCGAAGGCGTCGAGGGCGACGATCAGGCCACAGAGCGAGAGCTGCCCCATCACGGCGATGCCGATGCCGTAGATGCCAGCCAGCTCGTTGGCGGCGAGGATCGCCAGCGCGATCACCAGCGCCGGAGCCGCGGTCGACTGGAAGCCCTGGGCCAGCCCCTGGATGATGTTGGTGGCGTGACCGGTCTCCGATGCCTGGGCGATCGACTTCACCGGGCGGAAACGGGTCGACGTATAAAATTCGGTGATCACGAATAGCAGCGCGGTGACAGCAACTCCGATCACGGCGCAGAGCCAGAGATCCGTGGTGGTGACGGCATCGGCGCCGGCGCTGAGGCCGAGCCGCACCGCATCGCTCATCAGCCAGTCGGTGATCGGGTAGAAGGCCGCGATCGAGAGGATTCCTGCGGCGATCACGCCCGTGTACAGCGCTCCCTCGACCCGGTCGGTTTTGGTCCGCACCAGCAGCGCCCCGATGATCGAGGCGATGATCGCGACGCCGCCGATCACCAGCGGGTAGATCGCGACCTCGCGGGCGAATTCGCCGCCGGCGCCGGTGAAGGTGAGGACGCCGAGCAGCATCACCGCGACCGAGGTGACCGCGTAGGTCTCGAAGAGATCCGCGGCCATGCCGGCGCAATCGCCGACGTTGTCGCCGACGTTGTCGGCGATCACCGCCGGGTTGCGCGGGTCGTCCTCCGGGATCCCCGCCTCGACCTTGCCGACCAGGTCGGCGCCGACGTCGGCGGCCTTGGTGAAGATGCCGCCGCCGAGGCGGGCGAAGACCGAGATCAGCGAGCCGCCGAAGCCGAGGCCGACGAGCGCATCGACGGCCTCCTTGTCGGTGCTGCCGGTGACGACGAGGATGCCGTAGTAGCCGGCGACGCCGAGCAGGGCCAGGCCGACGACGAGCATGCCGGTGACCGAGCCACCCTTGAAGGCGACGTCGAGCGCCGGGGGCACGCCGCCCCGAGCCGCCTCGGCGACGCGCGAGTTGGCGCGTACCGAGAGGTTCATGCCGATGAAGCCGGCCGAGCCGGAGAGGATGCCGCCGAAGACGAATCCGAGAGCGGTCTTGTAGTCCTGCAGGAGCCAGAGCACGATCGCGATCGGCACGGCGACCGCGGCGATGATCGTGTACTGGCGGTTGAGGTAGGCCTGGGCGCCTTCCTGTACGGCCCCCGAGATCTCCTGCATGCGCTCGTTGCCTGGCGACTTCGCCAGTAGGCGCTGGGTGATGATTAGTCCGTAGACAACAGCCGCCCCGGCGCATACAAGTGCGACGACGACTCCGTAGTCGGTCAAAAAGCTGGTCAAGTCAGGTCCCTCCGGAATGGTTTGAGCGGCGCGGGAGTCTATATATGCGAGCGGCGAACGCGCTCGCAGAGCCGCCTAAGCCGATTCCGCCCCTTGCGGGGCAGCCGTGTAGGTGCGTTTGGTCTCTGTCACCGCGTCGCGATAGATGTCCTCGATTGCCAAGCCGGCATCGAGCGCCTCGCGGGCCCGCTGGGCGCCGTTGCGGGCTGGGAGATCGACGTCGATTCCCAGCTGCGTGCGAGCCGGCTCCGTCCAGGCAAGAAGCTCCTCGAGGGCGGCCGCTGCCTCGATCTGCTCACCGCGGCGGAAGTCGATCAGCCGGCCGCTCATGCCGTGCCGGATCGCCCGCCAGAGGTTCTCCTCGATCTCGCGGTCGCCCAGCGGCGCGCCGGCGCCGTCGTAGCCGTGCTCGTCGTAGGCGATCGCGGTTTGCGCGATCGTGGCGGCGATCAGACCGGCGAGCGCGAAGGACTCCTCGCCGCGCGTCTGCGCATCGCAGATCCGCACCTCGACGGTGCCGAAGGCGTGATGGGGACGCACGCTCCACCAGAGCTGAGTCGACTCCACCACCGAGCCGACGCGCTCGAGCAGACCGATGAAATCGGCATAGCCAGCCCAGTCGACGAACGGGCTGGGCACGCCGCAGCGCGGGAAGGTGCGGGTGAAGATCTCCGTGCGCACCGTGTGCAGACCGCTGTCGCGGCGGTCGAGGAAGGGCGAGTTGGCCGAGACGGCGAGCAACAGTGGCAGCAGCTCCCGCAGCCAGTCGCAGATGGCGATCGCTCGATCGGCGCCGCGCACCCCCATGTGCACGTGCATGCTCCAGGTGTTGTTGCGCTGGGCGACCCAGCCGAGTTCGTGGCGCAGCCGGTTGTAGTGAGGCGTGTCGATGATTCGCTGGTCGAGATAGTTGGCCCAGGGGTGGGTGCCGGTCGCCCCAAGCGCCAGGCCCATGCCCTCGACCAGCCCGAAGAGGCGCGAGCGGCGCTCGCGCTGCAGGGTCACCGCCTCGGCAAAGCTCTCCGCCCTGCCGGAGCGGATCTCGATCTCCGAGGCGATCAGCTCACCGGCGGCCGAGTCAGCCAGCACCTCGTCGGCCCGGCACGCCGCGTACACGTCCTCGAAGCGATGCTCGAGCTCCAGCGTCGCCGGGTCGAGGATCGCGAACTCCTCCTCCAGGCCGATCGTGAAGTCGGTGGAGGACTCGAACGTCTCGCGAGCGCGGTCGAGGTCCAGGGACAAGTTTCAGCTCTTAGGTCAGGTAGAAGTAGAGCGCGTAGAGCAGGTCGACGGCCGGGCTCGAGGTGTGGACCGTCACCTCTGGCGGCACCTGCAGCAGCTGCTCGGAGTAGTTGAAGATGATCTTCACGCCTGCATCGACAAGGCGGTCCGCCACGGCTTGAGCGGCCGCTGCGGGAACCGCGAGAACTCCGACGACGATCTCCTGCGCTGCGACGACCGACTCCAGCTCGCCAAAGTCGCGCACGCGCATATTGCCGACCTCGCTGCCGACGACCTCGCTGTCGACGTCGAACATGGCGACGATCTGGAAGCCGTGGTCGGCGAAGATGTCGGAGCTGGCGATTGCCTGGCCGAGGTTGCCGGCGCCGAAGAGAGCGATGTTGTGCTGCCCCGAGGTGCGCAGGATCTTGCGAATCTCCGCCACCAGCGACTCGACGTTGTAGCCGACGCCGCGCTTGCCGAACTTGCCGAAACCGGAGAGATCGCGGCGGATCTGGGTCGGGTTGATGTGGGTGTACTCAGAGAGTTCCTGCGAGGAGATCGTTTCCCGGCCCATCTTGCGGGCTTGGGTGAGAACCTGGAGATAGCGCGAAAGGCGGGCCGCGACGCCCAGGGAGAGCCGCTCGCCGTCGACGACCAGCCCGGTGGCCGCGTCCTGCTCTTCGATCAAGGCGCTCACGCCCCCACAGTATCGAGCCTCGCCCGAACCGCGGCCTCGTCGAGGATCAGCTCGGAGACCACCTCACCGTCGATCTCGACCACTGGGATCTTCTCCAGCAGGCGCCGGAGCAGGAGCTCCTCGCTCTCGATGTCGACCTCGTGCAGCTCGAAACGGTAGCCCTCGCCATGCAGGGCGACGAGCGCCTCGATCGCTTCGCCGCAGAGATGGCACCCGGGCCGGGAGTAGACCGTGATCGCGCTCATGCCGCCGCCCGCTTCGGGGTGGCGAAGGCGTCATAGGCGAGGTAGTCAGGGTACGGGAGCGGCTCGACGAAGCGGGCAGCGGAGCCGATCATCGCTGCGTTATCGGTGCAGAGCGCGAGCGGCGCCAGCTTGAGCTGGACGTCGCGACGCTCGCAGAGCGCCGCGACCGCCGCGCGCAGCGGCCCGTTGGCGGCGACGCCGCCGCCCAGCGCCACCGCCTCCCACTCCCCCGCTTTCAGCGCTCGCTCCAGCTTGGCGACGAGCTGGCCAACGGCCGCCGCCTGAAAGCTCGCCGCGAGGTCGGCGCGACGCCCCGTCACCTGCTCGCGACCCAGATCGCGGCAGAGGTAGACCAGCGCAGTCTTGAGGCCGCTGAAGCTGAAGTCGAGGCCGGGATCGTGGCGCATCGCAACCGGCATCTCGAAGGCGTCGGGATCCCCGTCCCGAGCCAGCTTCTCCAGCGCCGGCCCGCCGGGGTAGCCGAGGCCGAGCATCCGCGCCACCTTGTCGAACGCCTCGCCGGCGGCGTCATCGAGGGTCTGCCCGAGCAGCTCGTAGCCGCCATGCTCGCGCACTCCCGCCAGCAGGGTGTGGCCGCCGCTCGCGATCAAGCAGAGAAACGGCGGCTCCAGCGCTTCGGGCTCGAGGAAGTTGGCGGCGACGTGGCCCTGCAGGTGGTCGACGGGAATCAGTGGCAAGCGGCGCGGAGCCGCGATCGCCTTGGCCGTGCTGACTCCGACCAGGAGCGCTCCGATCAAGCCCGGGCCGACGGTGACCGCGACCGCCTCGATCCGATCGAGCGTCGTCTTCGCCTCGACAAGCGCCGCCTCCACCACCGGCGCCGCCAGCTCGAGGTGGTGGCGTGAAGCCACCTCCGGCACGACCCCGCCGAACTGCGCGTGCGCGGCCGCCTGCGAGGAGATCACGTTGGAGAGGATGCGCGGCCCTTCCAGCACCGCCGCGCAGGTGTCGTCGCAGGACGTCTCTATGGCCAAAATCAATTCCGCCCGCGTGCTCCGCTCTTGCTCGTTCGCACTCATGATCACCGGAAATCTTGCTCACTCACGTCCGCGTCCGCTGCGGGCGGGTGGTCTTTAGTCCAGCCACATGATCAGCGCGTCCTCGCCATTGTCCTGGTAGTAGCGGGGACGCACGCCGGCGGAGCGGAAGCCAAGACGCTCGTACATCGCGATCGCCGGCCGGTTGGAGACCCGCACCTCGAGCGTGAAGGGCAGGCTGCCGGCTCCCTCCTCGACCAGCTTGGCGATCAGCCGGCGGGCGATGCCGCGACGGCGGCGCTCCGGTGCCACGGCGACGTTCATCAGGTGCCAGACCTGGTCGTAGCGCGAGCAGACCAGGTAGCCGAGCAGCTCATCGCCCTCCGTTGCCGCCAGGCAGATGCCGGATGGCTTGGAGAGCTCGAGCACGAACATCGCCAGCGACCACGGGGTCGGGAACGAGCGCCGCTCGATCGAGATCACCGCGGGCAGATCGCTGTAGGCGAGACGCCTGATTGCGCTCGCCGCCTCAGTTTGATCTCTTGGAATCGTCTCGCTCACGCCATCGCTGCGCATCGGGAGGTCTCAGGTAGATCGGCTCGAGCGCCACTCCGGCGCCACCCACGTCAGCCTCGGCGAGGGCACAAACGTGCCGTGCCGCGACGAGGTGAATGGGATCGTCGTCGTCGGGGATCTCGACGTCCCGACCTGCCAGCTCATGACGAAATCGTACCGCGCCCGATCCGGCCGTCAGTCGAGGACGAGGTAGCGCCGAAAGCCGCTCGACAAGCGCCTCCGGGCTGGCCACGAACGGCTCCCATGGCCGCTCTCCACTCGGTGAGTAAAGGGCGGCGAAGACCTCACCCCGGCGGGCATCCAGCACGGCCAAGCTTCCGCTGTGCCCTTGCTCCTCGTTTCGTGGCGAAGGAACAGCGGAAGAGGTGGCTTTCTCGGTGATGGCGCGCCCAAGCGCGTCGAGCGTGCAAACCCCGGTGACGGGCAGGCCGGTGCTCGCCGCCAGTCCGCGCGCGGTCGCCAGGCCGATGCGGATTCCAACGAAGGAACCCGGGCCCCGCCCCACGGCGATCTGCGCGACCTGGTCCCAGCCACCGCACGCCGCCGCCGCGCGCTCGACCTCCGCCAACAGCGCGGTCGAATGGCGCGGGCTGCCGTCGGCAGCCAGTCCCAGTTGCTTCTCGTACAGCACCTCGCCGCCGCGGCTCGCGCAGACGGCGGTGTCGGTGGTCGCCGTGTCGAAGCCGACGACCGCCTTCTCCTGGGCGCCCAGGTCAGCCAGTGACCCTGAAGACGAAGGAGCCCACCCGCTTGCCTTCGACGAACCAGCTCACCCGATGCTTGCCGGGGATGTTCGAGGTGATCTTGTTGACGTAGAGCGTGCCCTGTGTCGCCGGCTGCGCTTTCGCGCAGATGTTTTTCCCGGTCGGGAACTTGACGCAGACGCTGTAGCTGACGTCGCCTTTGAGGCTTTTGAAGAAGGCGCCCTTTTTTGCTTTCTTCGGGCACTTGTGCGCCAGCTTCGCGTTTTGAGAGACGCCACAGGCGACGTAGTGCTTGTAAGCGGCCGCGCCCGCCGTGGCCGTTGCCACGCTCGCAAGCAGCGCGATCGCAAGCAGCGTCGCGAGCACCGTCTTCAGTCCCTTCATCGGGCGTCCCTCCAATTCGCGGTTCAACGTTCGTTCGATGCTACATGCACCGTCCCCCTTCGGAACACGCTTATTTGCGGGCAGATGCGGCGGGCATCTCGATCTCGCGCCGATCGCCGCCGCGATGGGCAAGGCGCACGGCGACGATCTCGCGGCCGCCAAGCCGGGGCTCGGCCACGGCCGGCCACTCGACGAAGGCAACGCCGTCGTCCGCAAGGTAGTCGTCGAGGAGGGCCGGATCCTCGCCCTCCAGGTCCTCCAGCCGGTAGAGATCGAGGTGGGCAATCGGCAATCGGCCGCCCCCGTAGCGCTGACCGATGGTGAAGGTGGGCGATGTGACTGGCTCCTCGACGCCAAGCGCCCGGCAGGCGCCACGGATCAGGGTCGTCTTGCCCGCGCCGACCTCGCCGCTGACGACGACTACGGTGCCGGGCTCGAGCTGCTGGGCCAGCCGCGCGCCGAGCGCCTCGGTCTCGGCAGCAGAATCGCTGGTGGCCTTCACCCGAAGAAGTCGAGCTGGTCTTCGGCGGGCTGCGGCGGGCCCGGGACCGGCGCCTCCTCGATCTCCTCCTCGGCCGGGGCAGGTGAGGGACCCGTGCTCGCGAGCAGCTCCGGCAGTGTCGCCATGTCGCCGCGCAACGTTTCCTTCACCGCAGGGGTGCGCAGCGCGGCCGCCGGATGGAAGAGCGGCAGCAGGAACACCGCGCGACCGCCCAGCTCGTGCACCTGCGGCGCGCCCCGCACCCGCGTGATCCCGGTCGGATTGCCGGTCAGCAGCTTGGTGGCGAAGTTGCCAAGGGTGCAAACCACTTTCGGCTCGATCAGGCGGATCTGCTCGAAGAGGTAGGGCCGACAGGCCTCGATCTCTTCCGGCTGCGGGTCCCTGTTCCCCGGCGGCCTGCTCTTCAGTACGTTGGCGATGAAAACCTCATTCCGAGAGAGTCCGATTTCTTCCAGCATCTGGTTGAGCAGCTGCCCAGCCCGTCCGACGAAGGGGAGCCCCTGTCGGTCCTCTTCGGCCCCCGGCGCCTCACCGACGAACATCAGGTCTGCGTCGGCGTCTCCCGCGCCGAACACAGCCTTGGTACGCGTCTCGTGCAGCGGGCATTTGGTGCAGCCCTTCACTTCGTTGAAGAGCGCGACGAGTTCCTCGCGCCGCTCCTCCGCCGTGGCCATCAGAGCTCTCCCTTGGCGCGCTTGCGCTTCGTCTCCGCCAACCGTTCGCCCCGTGCCGCTTCCCGCTCCCGGCGTCGTGATTCGTCAGATCGCACGCCCGCCCCACGCGGCTGCCGCCCCGCTGGCGAGACCGGTGAGAGCAACCGCCGGGTGCGACCTGAGCCGCACTGCGGGCAAGGCAGGCTCTGCGTACCGCTCGCGGTCAACTCCTCGAAGCGCTCGCCGCACTCCTCGCACTCAAACGCATAGACGGGCATCGACGCCAATCGTAGATCTCATAGCGGGCTGACTTCCCACTTATTCGCGCATACCGCGAAAAAACACGAAGTCAGCGAACTACGGCAGCGGCTCCCAGTCCCAGGCCTTGGCCGAGGTGAGGCTCTCCTGGTCGAGGTAGCGGCGGAACTCGGATAGCTCGGCGGGCTCGACGCCGTAGACATGGTCGGGTTCGGGAAAGTGACTGCTGCGGACCTCGGCTACGTATTGGTTCATGCCAGCGACCATCTGGTTGTGGATGTCGGCGTATTGCTTGACGAATTTGGCCATGCGGCCGGTGGTGATGCCGAGCAGGTCGTGAAAGACGAGGACCTGGCCGGCGGTGGCGGGACCAGCGCCGATGCCGATGACCGGGATCTCGAGCTTCTCGACAATCGCCTCGGTGACGGCTGCGGGAACGGCCTCGAAGACGATCGCGAAGCAGCCGACCGCCTGCAGGGCGAGGGCGTCCTCACAGAGCTGGATCGCGCTCTGCGCGGTCTTGCCCTGGGCTTTGTAGCCGCCCAGTGCGGTCGCTGTCTGGGGCGTGAGGCCGACGTGACCCATCACCGGGATGCCGGAGCGAACGATCGCGCGGGCGCGCTCGACCGAGATTCCCCCAGCCTCGAGCTTGACCGTCTGGCAGCCGGTCTCCTTGACCAGGCGCTGGGCGTTCTGGATCGCCAGCTCGCTGCTCGACTCGTAGCTGCCCATCGGCATGTCGCCGACCATCAGCGGGGTCTTCAGGCCACGCCGCACTGCCTTGCCGAGGACGAGCATCTCCTCCAGCGTCACCGCCTCGGTGCCGGAATGCCCAAGCACGACGTTCGCCGCCGAGTCGCCGACGAGGACGATGTCGGCGCCTGCCTCCTCGGCGACCTTGGCCGAGGGGAAGTCGTAGGCGGTGACCATCGCGATCGGTTCGCCTTTCTCCTTCATCTCGGCCAGGCGCGGCAGGCTCACCGGCGGGCGGTCGGCCGGCGGCGGCGCGGTGTGCGAGCGAGCGCCGGAGCTCATGAGAGCAGCACCTCGGGATGGCTGTCGACGGCGGTGATCGAGTTGTCCTCGCCGACGTGGACGACGACCGGCGAGTAGGCCTCGAGGTCGCTCTCGTCGTAAGCGCCGAAGGAGGCGACGATGATCTTGTGGCCGGGCCGGGTCAGGTGGGCGGCAGCGCCGTTGACCTGCATTGTGTTCGAACCGGCCTCGCCGTCGATCACGTAGGTGACGAAGCGAGCGCCGTTGTCGATGTCCCAGACGTGGACCTGCTCGTTGGTGATCAGATCCGCCGCGGCCATCAGCTCGGTGTCGATCGTGATGCTGCCGATGTAATCGACGTCACAATCGGTCACCGTAGCCCGGTGGATCTTTGACTTGAGCATTTGCCTCTGCATTGCGCCTCCGTGTCAGATCTTTCGTTTCGCAGCTTTCAAGGTCGGATAAGGACGTTGTCGATCAGGCGGACGCCACCGACTTTGGCGGCAACCGCGATCAGCACCGGCCGGCTTTCCAGCTCGGTGACGGGAGAAAGGTCTTCGGCGTCGCGCGCCTCTAGGTACTCCGGCGCGATACCGGCAGCCTCCAGCTCGGTACGGGCGACCGCAAGTGCGGCTTCGAGACCCGCGGTGGGGGCGGCTGCCTCGGCGGCGCTCAGGGCGCGCCAGAGCGCGGTTGCCTGTTCCCGCGCCTCAGCGTCGAGGTAGGCGTTGCGAGAGCTCATCGCCAGGCCGCTGGGCTCGCGCACGATCGGCAGGACCTCGATCCGGAGTGGAAAGTCGAGGTCGCGGACCATGCGACGAATAACGGTGGCTTGCTGGGCGTCCTTCTGGCCGAAGTAGGCGACGTCGGGCCCGACCGAGTTGAAGAGCTTGGCGACGACGGTCGTCACCCCACGGAAATGCTCGGGACCCCGCCGCGCCGGGTCTCCGTCGAGGACGCTGGTCAGGTTCCCCTCGACCTCGACGCAGGTCGAGAAGCCCTCCGGGTAGACGGCTTCGACCGGCGGCGCGTAGACGAAGTCAGCCCCGGCCTCGGCGGCCAGGCGCAGGTCGCGCTCCTCGTCACGCGGGTAGCGATCGAGGTCCTCGCCAGGCCCGAACTGGGTCGGGTTGACGAAGAGGCTCATGACGACGACGTCGCACTCGGCCCGTGCCGCCCGCAGCAGGGACAGGTGCCCCTCGTGCAGGTAGCCCATCGTCGGCACCAGGCCGATCGAGGCGCCCCGCCGGCGAGCCGGCTCCAGAGCAGAGCGAAGCTCGCCCTTGCCACGAAGGAGCTTCACGTCGCCTGTTGCGTGTGAGGGAGCGAGTTCGAGGAGATTCATTGGTCCATGCCCTTCGGGTCACGGCCGTCTCGGGATTATAGGCATTCCTCCGTCGCGATTCGAGCGAATTACGTCACAGACGCGGCTCGCCGGCTTCAGGCCTTGCCCGCAGCAGCGACCCGAGGCGCGAACGAGCTTTGCGAACGGCAGCCGCGAAGCCCACGGCGGCGAGGTAGATCGCCGCCGGCCCCCCCAGCGAGAGCAGAGTCTCCTCGATCGGCACGCCGGCTATGTGGCCGGCCGGCATCGTGCCCTCAGTCGTAGGTGACGAGCGAGAGGCGCTCGAAAATGAGTATCTCGCCCAGGTCCTCGTCGTGGTCGTTAGTGGGGACTACGGTGACGTCGATTGCCTCCGCCCCGGCATCGATCCTGTGCAGCAGGCCATCCGTGATCGTCACGACCATGAGCTGGCGGTTCAGCGGATGAGGGCGCCGGTAGTCGAAGGGGTGGATTGGACCCTTGGGGACCTCACAGTGGCCCTCATCGCCGAAGCACGGGCCGTGGCCAAAGACGTTGAACGAGCCCGCGTATCCGGACTCAAGCTCCCGCGGCGTGGAGGTGCTCGCATCGGGGTTGTCGAGGAAGACTCGGCCCTCGTAGGAGTCGCCGCTGTGGTCCACGCCGTCGAAGTGAAGGTCCGCCCGGTAGAAGCGTGGCTGGCCCTCCCAGAGGGGAACGGCAAATGGCTCGTCGGTTCGGTAGGGCGCCTGGGCCGAGTACCCACTCACTGACCGTCCACCTCTCGGTGCGCCGTGCTCGCGGCGTACTGGTAGCCGAGTGGCTGCGTATCGAGAACGTCCTCGACCGTCATATCGAGGCCGCGCAGAGCTGTCCGCCACTGGCTTGGCCGGGGGCCGCGGTTCGAATGTAAGACCTGCCAGAGCGACCAGAGCCTGTCGACCATCGTGTGGTGGGCCCAGAAGATCGGGTCGTAAGAGGCGAGTACCTGCGATTTCATCGAACCACCCACCCAGCGGTGGACAAGGTTGTGGAGGTCAATCTCGAGATGCAGGGAGAAGTCGTCGAAGTCGGGTCGTTCAAGGACCTTTTTGATGTCCTCTTTTACCGGCAGGCTCGCTGCCGGCCCTGGCCTTCGCTCCGTCGCTTTCGGCCAGCCCGGAGGATTGTTTGGCAGCGGAGGCAGCTCGGAGCCAGCCAAAGGGTTGGCTTCCCCGTTCGCGTCCGGGTCGGCAAAGGCTGGCGGTAGGGCGCTCGTGCTCGATTCGATCGCGCGGGCTCGCGAGGTTGGCCAATCCCACCACGGCAGCGTGCACTGCGGGACTTTGGTCTGCAGGGCGATCTCTAGCCGGTAAAGGTAAGCGCGGTGCCACGGCAGGAAGAGGCTGTCGAACTGATTGAGGGAGTGCTCGCACCCATCTCGAGGAGCGCCGTGAACTGCCGCCCAGTGCCAAAAGCCATTGCGATCCCGCAGTCCCTTGATCGCCGTGAATCCATCGCGCAATGCCTTGAGCTGGTCCGGCCGGAGCTTTTCGGCGCTCTTGCGGTAGCGCACGCGAGGCGTCGGCTGGATCGGTGATCGGTGCGGTGTTGCCAAACCATGGCGAACCTATTCCACATAATTTGAATATGTCAAGTTTTATTTAGTAAACACACCGTTATGCGTAGACAGCTAGGAGCGTTTCACCTCTCCAATCGCCTTTGCCGGGACGCCAGCCGCGATGGTGCCATTGGGAAGATCACGTATTACCACCGAGTTGGCCCCGATCACGCAACGATCGCCAATCCTCACCCCGCTAGTAACTACGCAGTTGACCCCGAACCAGCAGTTGGAGCCGATCCGGACCGGGCCCTTGGAGGTGAAGCCCTGCTGGGTGATCGGGGTATCCGGATCGTCGAAGCGGTGGGCCGAGTCGCCGACGAAGCAGCCGTTGGCGAACATCGTGTGGTCGCCGATCTCGATCAGCTCCAGCGCCGCCAGCATCGTGTTGCGGTTGAGAAAGCAGTCGGCGCCGATCTCGATCCGCGCCTCGGGCGCCAGGGTCAGCCAGCAGCCGGGCTCGAGCAGCGTCCCTTCGCCGATTCGCAGGCGGCCCTCGTCGAGTGCCTCGAGCGCCTCCCCCTCGAGCGGCTCGCGCACGAAGAAACCGCCGCGGGCAGCGTGGCGGGCGAGCCGCCAGCGCCGCCCAAGCCGCCGGTTGCGCTCATACCAGCGCCGCTTCGCCCACCACACCCGCCAACCCGTCTGCTCGCCGGCCACCCGCCTAGCTTTCCAGAGGAGCCGTGAGTAGGGTCGCCTGGCAATCCGGGCCTTGGAAGGAGCCGCGATGGGAATGCTGGAAATGAGCCCCGAGTACGTCGCCGAGTGGCGTCAGAAGTGCCGCAACCTGGTCGCGGGAAGCACCTGATCATGGCCGCTGAACCGCTGCGCGGTGGCATCGATCTCGGTGGCACCAAGATCCAAACGGCGATCGTCGGCGCTGACGGGCAGATCGCCGGCGAAGCGCGTCGTCCGACTCCGACGGAGGGCGGTCCCGCCGACGTCGCGCAGGCAATGGCCGACGCCCTGCGCGAGGCGGCAACGGCCGCGGGCGTGAAGCCGGAGGAGCTGCAGGGTGTCGGAGTCGGCTCGCCGGGCGGCGCGGACGGCAAGACCGGCATCGTCAGCGGCGCTCGCAACCTGCCCGGCTGGGGGGGAAGCTTCCCGCTCGGCGAGACCCTCACCAAAGCGCTCGGCACGGAGGTGCGGATTGGCAACGACGTTCAGGTGGCGACCGAAGCCGAGTTTCACCTGGGGGCGGGGCGCGAGTTTCAGAGCCTAATCGGAGTCTTCTGGGGGACCGGCGTCGGCGGCGGGATCGTCCTCGACGGCAAGCCCTGGCTCGGACGCGGCGCGGCGGGCGAGATCGGCCACATGGTCGTCAAACGGGGTGGCGCCAGGTGCCCCTGCGGGCGCAAGGGCTGCATGGAGGCCTACGCGGGCCGGGCGGCGATGGAAGCCGAGGCGCGTAAGCAACACGACGAGGGCACCAAGACGGACCTCTTCAAGCTGATGGAGAAGCACGGCAAAGACCGCCTCACCAGTGGCATCTGGGAGCGCGCGATCGAGCACGGCGACCATCTGGCCGGGAAGCTGCTCGACCGCGCGATCGAGGCGCTCGGCACCGGTGTCGCCTCCGCGGTCAACCTGCTCGACCCCGAAGCGGTGATCATCGGCGGCGGTCTCGGCGTGCGCTTCGGCGACCGCTACATGGAGCCGCTGGCCGAGGAGATGGCCAAGCACCTCTTCGTCGACGAACGACCGCCGGCGGTCCGCGTCGCTTCGCTGGGTGACCTCGGCGGCGCGATCGGCGCCTCGCTGCTCTTCGCCTCTTAGGTGGAAGGAACATTCTCCATGTCAGGCATGGGAAATGTTCGTCTGGTCTGCCTAGACTCGCCCGACCGCTTGGCGCTGCTGTCTGGCAATCGCGTCGACGATCACGGCCAGCAGCAGGACGCCGCCGGTGACCATGAACTTGACCGCCGAGGAGAGGGCGAGCAGGTCCATGCCGTTGGCGATAGAGCCGATCACGAGGGCGCCGAGCAGGGCGGTCCAGACGGCGCCGCGGCCGCCGAAGAGGCTCGTGCCGGCTATCACCGGCCCGGCGATCGCCAGCAGCAGCAGTTCGCTGCCGCCGGAGCTCTGATTGACCGCGAGCAATCGCGAGGCGGCGAGGATGCCGCCGATCGCCGCCATCGTGCTGGCGAGGGCGAAGACGGCGACACGGATTCTGTTGACGCCGATGCCGGCCCGACGCGCCGCCTCGGCGTTGCCGCCTACGGCATAAACGTGTCGGCCGAAGCGGGTGCGCCTGGCAACGTATTCGAAGCCGACGACGAAAGCGAGCAGGATCAGCAGCGCCAACGGCACGCCGCGGTCGGAGTTGAGGATGGCGACGGCGACGATCGTGATCAGGGCGACAAGTGCGATCCGTATCACCAGCGGCGCGAGCCTCTCCCCCGTCAGCCCGTGGGCGACCCGGCTGCGATAGCCGGCAAGCACTATGCCCGCATAGCCGGCGATCACCACCACGGCGAAGATCCAGCCGACGGCATCCGAGTAGAAGGTGTTGGCCAGGCCGGTGATCTTTGGGTCGTTGATGTTGATCGAACCGGTCGAACCGAGAACCTGCAGCAGGGCTCCCTGCCAGGCCAGCAGGCCGGCGAGGGTGACCACGAACGAGGGCACGCCGAAGCGGCTGAACACCGCGCCCTGCAGCAGGCCGATCGCAGTGCCGACAAGGACGGCGGCGAGGATCGCCAGGTATGGGCTCCAGCCGTGCTGGACGTTGAGCACCGCCATCACTGCGGCGGCGAGCCCACTGACAGCGCCGACCGAGAGGTCGATCTCACCGAGTAGGAGGACGTAGACGATGCCGATCGAGATCAGGCCGACCGCCGTGATCTGCAGCATCAGGTTGGTCAGGTTCTCGGCCGAGAGGAAGCGGTCGTTCTCGAACTGGAAGATCGCCCAGATCACCGCCAGCCCGAGCACGACCCGCAGGGAGGCGAGATCGCCCTGCACAAAGCGCCGTAGCGCGCTGTCGCCCGCGCCCTCCCGAGGTTGCCCAGCCGCTGCCGGAGTGGTGCTTTCGGCGGCACTCATCGACCCTCCTCCTCACGCTCGTCGCCATCGCCGCGCTCTCCGTTGGCCTCGCCGTTGCCTCCGGCGCCAGTGATCGCCGCGACCACGTGCTCCTCCGTCGTCTGTTCGGCGCTGAAGTCGCCGGCGGTGCGCCCGAGGCGCAGGACGACGATCCGGTCGGCGACCTCGAAGACGTTGGCAAGGTTGTGGCTGATTACGACCACGCCGAGGCCGCGCTCCCGCAACCGGGCGATCAGCTCCAGCACCAGCTTGGTCTGCGGCACGCCGAGCGCCGCCGTGGGCTCATCGAGCAGCACCACCTTCGGCTCGCCCAGCAGTGAGCGCGCCACCGCTACCTGCTGGCGCTGCCCACCGGAGAGCGTCCCGACCTCGGTCCGCACGCTGGGAATCGTCACCGCGAGGCTGGAGAGCAGGTCCCCCGCTCGGTGCTCCATCTTCGCCTCGTCGAGCTGGCGGGTCGCCCGGGCCGGACCGCCGGTGACCTCCTCCTGGCCGAGAAAGATGTTCGCCACCACGTCGAGGTTGTCGCAGAGCGCCAGATCCTGGTACACGGTCGCGATGCCTAGGGCGGTGGCGTCGTGGGGCCGGGAGATCGTCACTCGCTCTCCAGCGAAACGAATCTCCCCGGTGTCCGGCGGGTGAATCCCGGCGATCGTCTTCACCAGGGTCGACTTGCCGGCACCGTTGTCGCCAACGAGGGCCACCACTTCGCCGACGCCAACGCCGAAGTCGACCCGGTCCAGGGCCTGGACCGGGCCGAATCTCTTGCTGACCCCATCGATCTCGAGCAACGGGGCGTCGGCGTTCATGGATCGGACTTGCCTCGCCTAGGAGATCCCAGCTTCCTGACAGGCCTTGGCGTAAGGCCCAGTACAGAGTTCGTCAGGGGAGATGAATTCATCCGCGATCACCGTCTGCTTGATGTTGTCTTTGGTGACGGCAACCGGTTCGAACAGGATCGAAGGCACCTTGCCCGCTTCGTTGTCGAGTTCATCGGTGACCTTGCCCTGCGGGATTTTCTTGCCTTCGGCCAAGTCGACCGCGATTTCGGCGCTGATCGACGCCTGCGGCTTGATCGCCTTGTAGATGGTCATGTACTGCTGGCCGACGAGGATCCGCTGCACGCCCGCGACCGTCGCGTCCTGGCCGGTCGTCGGCCGTTCTTCGGGGTCGATCCCAGCCGACTTCATGGCCGCGATCGCGCCACCTCCGGTGTCGTCGTTGGCCGCATAGACCCCGGCGAAGCCGTCCTTGCCGATCGCTGTGATCGCCTGCTGCATCTCGTTCTGCGCGTTGGTCGCCGACCATTCCGGCGTGTCGTATTCCTTGGCAATCTGGACGCCGCTGGCTTCGAACCCTTTGTTCGAGCCTTCCTTGAAGAGAGCCGCGTTGCTATCGGCGGGATCGCCATTGATCTTCACGATCGGACCCTTGGGGCTGCCGTCTTCCTTCAGCTTTTTGGAGAGCGATTCGGCCTGCAATTCACCCACCCGGACGTTGTCGAACGAGACGTAGACGGCCACTTCCGCGCCGAGGATCAGGCGGTCGTAGCTGAGCACCGGAACGCCCTGCTGGTCGGCCTTCTGCACGCTTGCCGCGGCCGAGGCCGCATCGACCGGATCGAGCACCAGGACATCGGCGCCCTGGGTCAGGGCCGCTTCAACCTGACTCTGCTGCTTGGAGGGGTCCTCAGTTGCGTTGCTGTAGAGGATTTCGCAGTCTTCGCAGAGGGCTTCGACCTTTTCTTCGAAGTAGGGTCGATCGGCGGACTCGTAACGCGGCGTCTGGTTCTCCGGCAAGAGCAGGGCGATCTTGGGACCGCCACCGCCACCGCCGCTGCCTCCGCACCCGGCCGCTACCACTACCACCACGAACAGAGCACCGACCGCAAGCGTCAACCGCCTAAAAACTGATTGGGACATAGGGCTCTCCTTTCCGCCCCTGCCCTTACCCGCTCGAAGCGAATACCACTCCAAAGGTAGCGCTCGGAAGCACTTGGCGCCACGAATTTCGAGCTAGCGGCCTTCTATTCGATGCCGGCCTCGACGCAGTACTGGGAGTAATGAGCCACGCAGAGCTCCCCAGGCTTGATGAACCGATAGGGAATCACCGTGCTCATCAAGTTTTCGCCGGTCACAGCGGTTGGCGGCCACAAAATCGCGGGAATGTCCCCGCCGCCGTTGGTCAGCTCATCCGTGATCCAAGCGGTCGGCACGGGGTCTCCATTTACGAGCTTCACAGCCACTTTGGCGCTGGAGGCCGACTGCTGCCAAGTTGCTTCGTAGGTAGACATGCCTTGCTCGCCAGCCAGCACTCGCTTTACGGCCGGGAGGGTCGCGCCGGCACCGGTCGTCGGCTTTGCCTTCGGGTCGATCCCAGCGGCCTCCATCGCCGCGATTGCGCCGGCAGCGGTCTGATCATTCGGAGCGAAGACCCCGACAAACCCCCCGGCGCCGACAGCGTCGATCGCCCTCTGCATTTCCCGCTTAGCCAGCGAGAACTCAGCCCCTTCGGATGTCAATTCATCGACGTTGTATTCCTCGACGATCTTCACCCCGCCTTCGCTGAATCTCTTGCGCGCCCCGACATTTTGCAGTCCGCCGACGCCGAGGGTGACGACTACGATCGGGCCCCGCGGCTTGCCCGCTTCCTTCAGCGTCGTCCCCAGGAAATCTGCTTGCAACCACCCGAGCTGTTCGCTGTCGACGCCAACGTAGTAATCGACGCCGGAGCCCGGGATCAGGTGAGCGTAGGAAACGACCGGCACGCCCGTGCGCTTTGCCGTGTGCACGATCCGGGCAGCGGCATGGGGTTCGACTGGATCCACGACGAGCACGTCGGCGCCTTCGCCCAGGATTCGTTCCGCCTGCGCCTGTTGCCTCGCGACGCTGCCCTGCGCATTGGCGTAGAGAACCTTGCATTCGGGACATCGTTCGTTGACCTTCTTCTTGAATCCGTACCGATCCTGATAGCGAACCGAATGCTGGTTGGGCAGGAGCAGGGCGACCTTCTTTTCGTCGGAGCCACCGCAGCCAGCCATCAATCCCGCGACCAAAATGACCAGCGCTCCCCAGCCCACCCCCCGGACCATTCGCTACCTCACGTCCCCCGTCAGAGTTCGATAGTTCGATTAGTACGTTACCGCTGAGCGAAAGGCTTTGCTGTCAGGCAGCTACTGCTGCCGCGCGGCGCTTGCGCGGTGCCCGCTTTGTTGTGACTGCCGGCTCCGGCTCGACCAGCCCAACGAGGAAACGGCCTGTGTAGGAGCCGGCCACAGCGGCGACCTCCTCCGGGGTGCCGGTGGCGACCACCTCTCCCCCCTCTTCGCCGCCCTCGGGACCGAGGTCGATCAGGTGGTCGGCGGTCTTGATCACGTCGAGGTTGTGCTCGATCACGACCACGGTGTTACCTGCGTCGACGAGGCGGCCGAGCACGTCGAGCAGCCGCTGCACGTCGGCGAAGTGCAGGCCCGTCGTCGGCTCGTCGAGGATGTAGAGGGTGTTGCCCGTGGCGACTTTGGAGAGCTCGGTCGCCAGCTTGACGCGCTGCGCCTCGCCGCCGGAGAGCGTTGTCGCCGCCTGGCCGAGGCGGATGTAGTCGAGGCCGACGTCATGCAGGGTGCGCAGCCGGCGGGCGATCTTCGGCACGTTCTCGAAGAAGACGACCGCCTCCTCGACCGACATCTCGAGCACGTCGCCGATGTTCTTGCCCTTGAAGCGGACCTCGAGCGTCTCGCGGTTGTAGCGCTTGCCGTGGCACTGCTCGCAGGGCACGTAGACGTCGGGCAGGAAGTGCATCTCGATCTTGATCTGGCCATCGCCGCGGCAGACCTCGCACCGGCCGCCCTTGACGTTGAACGAGAACCGGCCGGGCTTGTAGCCCCGCGTCCGCGCCTCCTGCGTCTTGGAGAACAGGTCGCGGATGACGTCGAACAGCCCGGTGTAGGTCGCCGGGTTGGACCGCGGCGTCCGCCCGATCGGCGACTGGTCGACGGAGATGATCTTGTCGAGCTGCTCGAGGCCGCTGACGCGCTTGTGCGCGCCCGGGCGCAGCTTCGCGCGGTGCAGCCGGTTGGCGACGGCCTTGTAGAGCACCTCGTTGACAAGCGTGGACTTGCCCGAGCCCGAGACGCCGGTGACGCACGTGAGCGTCCCGAGCGGCACGCGCACGTCGACGCCCTTGAGGTTGTGCTGCGACGCGCCGAGCACCTCGAGGTAGCCCGTCGGCTTGCGCCGCTTCTCCGGGACCGCGACCGTCCGCGTCCCGGCCAGGAACTGGCCGGTCAGCGACTCCGGGACCCGCTCGACGTCCGCGGCCGTGCCCTCGGCGACGACGTGGCCGCCGTGCTCGCCCGCGCCC
>JAWVFL010000062.1:0-63258 GCA_033856195.1 Solirubrobacterales bacterium
AGAAGGAGTTGTGTTCTTTAGTTCATACGGCGCTAACGGAGCGTATATCCCAGGCCCCTTCGTTCCGGAAGGTACTCAAACGAACAACTGGGGGACCTGGGCGGTCACGGCGCCACTGGAGTAGCAAGTTTGCGGAACTGGGATCTGCCCAAGCGCGGCAGGTCCCAGTTCCCACAGAGACGCGCATATCTCATAGAGGAACAGAGGCGGAGGGACAGAGACATGAGCAAATCGCATCCGAATGAACTCAGTGTGAATGTACTCAGCGTCATTCGGGGCTCGGCCCTGGCCGGAGCGTCGATCGCCGGCGTGATCACGCTGTTGGCGATCATCGCTCTCGCCGCCGCACCGCGGGCCTCTGCTGTCAGCTGGGAAACGGTGAAAACCTTCGCTCCGCTCGTCCCTCAGCTGCCGAATCCGCCTGAATGGCCGGAAGACGTTCAGTTGGGCGGCATCGGCGGCATGGCCATAAATCGGACCGGTGCCGGAGGAGTTGATCCAGGGACCATTTACACCGTCGGTTCCAGTAACACCACACCCTTGCATGCCGCGCGCTACTCAGCGGACGGAGAATTCGAACTTGCATGGACTCCTATAAGCCGCTGTGGTCCCAAAGTGGTCCCGGCTTCTACGTGTCCGACCTTTCCGAGTGGAACCAACGGTGGGATTGACATCGCCGTAAACCAGACGACCGGCAACGTATACGTCTTCAACATCGCCGGCTCGCCCTTTCTCATACGCGAGTACAAAGCTGATGGAACCGGACCCATCGCTCAATTCGGCGAATTCGACCCAAACGGCACCGTCACGACCAGCCCGGACAAGGTGCACGGGTCCCCACTGAACGAAAACATCGCCGTCGATGACTCCGGGACAGTGTACGTATTCGATGAAGCTACGCTCACAAACCTGTTCCATCGCGTGATGGTGTTTAAACCCCAGACGCCGGGAGACTACGAACACTACGTCTACGCCGGGAAAAGCAGTGACATCGCCGCCGGATTCCTGCCGAGCAACCCGCCATTTCGACCGACGGTGGATGACAGCGGAGATGTGTACGTATCAGGGGAAGCGTATGTCGAAAAGTACGATCCTGCGCAGCCTTCCATCTCGATTTGCAGCTTCAAACTGCCGACTGGCGGGATTAAGGCGGCGGCGGTCGATCCCATGAGCGGAAGGGTCTTTTTCTTCACGAACAAAGACGCCAAGATCCATCAACTCAACCCCTGCAATGCGGAAGGGAAATTCGTCGAGGACAAAACGGCAAATCCCCCCTTCAGCGTTGTTCCGCAAAGGGGCAACATCGAAGCGCTGGCATTCAACCCCACCCGGCAGTTCTCCCCAGACGGTGCGCCAGGAGTCCTTTACGCCGGAACCCCCACCAATTGCCCAGGAATCGGGGCCTGCCCGCCGGAGGCCGAAGGCCAGAGCGCCCTCGGTTACATGTTCGCTCCGGCGGTGAGCCACCTTCCGGTAGTCGAAGCGCAGTCCGTCACCCAGGTCGGCCCGATCAGCGCGACCCTGAACGCAAAGATCAACCCCAAAGGCTCGCAGACGAGCTACGTGTTCCAGTACCTCACCGCCGCGGCCTACGAGGCAAACGAACCGGCCGAACGCTTCGCCGGGGCGAGCGAAGCGCCGTTGGGGGGAGCGCCGCTGGGGAGCGGTCAGGTGGGCCTGAGCGCCGCGGTCACGCTCTCGAAACTCTCCCCGGGAACCGAATATCGCTACCGCGTGGTGGCGACCAATGCAGAAGGAAGCACTCAGGGCTCAGCCGAAGCCTTCCGCACCTTCGCCCTGGAAGCGCCAGGGCTCCCGAACGGACGCGCCTGGGAGCTCGTCTCGCCGGTGCAGAAGAACGGCGGCGAGGTGCTCCCCGCCGCCCCCAACACCGCCAGCTGCGGTGGCGAGTGCAAGCCCGGCCTGGCGGCCCCTCGCTTCCCGACGCAGGTCACGGCCAGTGGGGACGGGATCGCCTACCAGGGCTCCCCCTTCACCCTCAACGACGGGCCCGCCGAATTCGACGAGTATGTCTCCACCCGAGGCTCCAACAGTTGGCAGACGCGCTCGCTCGGCCCGCCGCTCGGCGATAACCCACTCTTCGAAGCCTTCGCGCTCACTCCCGACCTCGGTTCGGCGCTCCTCTACGCGAGGAACCCGGCCTTGACCCCCGAAGCGCCGGCCGGATATCGCAACGTGTTCGCCCAGCCGGGAAGCGATCGCTTCGACCTCGACCCACTGCTGAAGACGGCGCCGCTCAACCGGGCCCCCGATGGTGCGGAAGGGTTTGCGCTCAACTACGTCGGCGCCACCGCCGACTTCTCGCGGGTCTTCTTCGAAGCTAACGATGCGCTGACCGGGGAAACCCCCTTTGCGCCGGCTGCGCTCGACGGCGGGTCGAAAAAGAACAACCTCTACGAATGGAGTGACGGAGAGCTTCACCTCCTAAACGTGCAGCCCGGAAACGCGGAAACAACCCCCGGTGCCGCCTTCGGCTCCGGCCTTCAGCTCTCGCCCACGTCTCTGGAACGCGCCGACTACTCCAACGCGATCTCCACCGACGGCTCGCGCGTCTTCTGGAGCTCCGAATCAGGCCAGGTCTACGTCAGGGTGGACGGCGAAACCACGCGCGAAATCCCCGATCCCGGCAAATTCCTCACCGCCTCGCAGGATGGCTCGAAGGTGCTGCTCTCAAACGGGCACCTCTACGACCTCGAAACGGAAACCACCACCGACCTCACTCAAGGGCAGGGCGGCTTTCTCGGGATCACGGGCCAAGGCGATGACCTCTCCCACGTCTACCTCGTCGACACGAAAGTCCTCACCGGTGAAGAGGAAAACGAGGAGGGCGCCAAAGCCAAAGACGGCGAGCCGAACCTCTATGCCTGGAGCGAAGGTGGGCTTGCCTATGTGGCGACGCTCTCGCCTCAAGACAACACCACCGCCGGTATCACCACCTGGGAAGCTGCGCCGGTCGTGCGCACCGCCGAGGCCAGCCCCGATGGGCGCTGGCTCGCCTTCAACTCGCTAGCCGAGCTGACCGGCGTCGACACCATCGGCGCCTGCGAATACGCCGCGACCATCCTGGAATACGTCGGCTCGGTGCCCTGCGCGGAGGTCTTCCTCTATGACTCCGAGAGCGGCGAGCTGAGCTGCCCCTCCTGCAACCCGGTTGGCGAACACCCGCACGGCGACTCCTTCCTGCGGATCGCCCAAAACGCGAAGGGCCACCTGGAGCAGCCGCGCTACCTGACCAATAGCGGCCGCCTCTACTTCGACAGCCGCGACTCGCTCGTCCTCCACGACACCAACGGCAAGGTCGAAGACGTCTACCAGTACGAGCCCAAGGGCGTGGGCGGCTGCAGCAAGGAAGGCGGCTGCGTCTCTTTGATCTCGGCCGGCCACGAAGCGATCGACTCCAACTTCCTGGCGATGGACGAAAGCGGGAGGAACGTCTTTTTCACCACCAGAGACCAGCTGTCCCTCAAGGATAAAGACGACCTGATCGACCTCTACGTCGCCCGCGAAGGTGGCGGCATCCCAAGCGAAACAGAAACCGCCAGAGGCGAATGCCAGGGCGAAGCCTGCCAGCCGCTGTTCTCACCGCCCAACGATCCGACGCCCGGCTCGAGCAGCTTCGAAGGTGCCGGCAACGTCGATGAAAAGAAAGCGGCGAAGAAACACAAGAAGAAGAAGAAAAAGCACGCCAAGCACAAGCACGCGAAGAAGCACAAGCGCGCTCATGGGCGAGCCGCCAAGCACAACCGCGGAGGTGCCAAGTGAGGACCCCAAGGACAGTGATCGCCCTCGCGGCTCTCGCCGTCTCCCTGATCGTCCCGGCGGCAGCCCAAGCCGACTTCGGCTTCTCCCCCGGCTCGGTCGAAGTCGCGGCGCTGGATTCCAACGGCGGGGTCGAGACACAGGCCGGCTCGCACCCGGGCTCCTTCGCCGTCAGCTTCGACCTCAACACCGAAGCCGATGGCAGCAGTCAAGGCGGCGAGATGCGCGACGTGATCGCCGAGCTGCCGCCGGGCTTCACCGGCAACCCGCAGGCGATCCCGCGCTGCACCCGCCAGCAGTTCGAGGGCCCGAGCCCCCATTGTCCGGGCGAGACCCAGGTCGGCGTGCTGCGCGCCGTCGCCCCCGGCGCTGGGGGCGAAACGGTCAACCCGATCTACAACATCACGCCGCCGCCGGGGGTGGCGACGCAGCTCGGCTTCGCCCTCTTCAATTTCGTGCCGCTGCAATACGCCTCGGTGCAGCCTGAGCGCGGCTACGGCCTCATCGTCGCCGCCCCCAACATCCCGCTGGAGATCACCTCGGTGACCGAGACGATCTGGGGCACTCCCGGGGACAAAAGCCACGACTCCGAACGCCTCTGCGCCGACACCCCCCAAGGCACCATCGGCTGCTCGGTTCCCGGCGCCCACCCGCCCTACCTGACGATGCCGGCGAATTGCGGGGAAGCGATGACGACGGTCAAGGTCTCCTCCAAGAGTGGTCCGGGCCATTACGTGGAGGAAACGGCCCCCTTCAGTGACGCGGTCGGCGATCCTTCGCCGCTGACCGGCTGCGATTCGGTTCCCTTCTCACCGAAGATCGCCTCTCAGCCCACCACGAAGCTGGCCGAGAACCCGAGCGGCCTCGACTTCGAGCTGAAGCTGCCCAACCAGGGGTTGCTGGGAGCGGGAGCGATCGTCGAAACCGAGCCAAGGAAGGCAGTGGTGACTCTCCCCGAGGGCGTTACCGTCAACCCCTCATTGGCGGAAGGCGTCGCCACCTGCTCGGAGGCCCAGTACGCGACCGAGAGGATCGACAGCCCAGCCGGAGCGGGCTGCCCGGAAGCATCGAAGCTGGGCTCGGTCCACGTGCTCAGCCCGCTCTTGGAAGAACCGGTGGAAGGCTCGGTCTACCTGGCGACACCGTACGAGAACCGCTTCGGCACCTTGGCGGCGATGTATATGGTTGCCAGAGCGCCGGAACGAGGCATCCTGGTCAAGCAGGCGGGCAAGATCGAGTTCGATCCATCCAGCGGCCGGATCACCACCACCTTCGACGACCTGCCGCCGCTGCCCTTCTCCTCCTTCAAGCTGCACTTCCGCGAAGGAGCCAGAGCGCCGCTTTCGACGCCGCAGGCCTGCGGGGAATACCAGACGATCGCCCGCTTCACCCCGCACTCGGCCAAAGACGACTCCGAAGCGATCACGACGACGGGGAGCTTTCAGATCGACCACGGCGCCGACGGCGGCGCCTGTCCCTCGGGCGGCCTGCCGCCTTTCCGCCCGGGCCTGATCGCCGGAAGCATCAACAACGCCGCGGGACGTTTCTCTCCCTTCAACGTGAGGTTGTTCAGAACCGACTCCGAACAGGAGTTCACCCGCTTCTCGATCAAGCTGCCGCCGGGAGTGGTCGGCAAGCTGGCGGGGATCCCCTTCTGCCCCGACGCGGCGATCGCGGCGGCGAAGGCGAGGACCGGGATCCACGGCGGTGAAGAAGAGCTCAACTCGCCCTCCTGTCCGAAGGCATCCGAGATCGGTCGCTCCCTGGCCGGAGCGGGAGTGGGCCAGGTATTGGCCTACGTCCCCGGCAAGCTGTATTTGGCCGGCCCCTACCACGGCTCTGCCATAAGCCTGGTCGCGATCACCGCCGCCATGGCGGGCCCCTTCGATCTCGGCACGGTGGTGATCAGACAAGCCTTCAAAATCGACCCCGAAACAGGCGAAGTCTTCATCGACGCAACGGGCTCGGACCCGATCCCCCACATCATCAAGGGAGTAACGGTGCACGCCAGGGACATCAGGGCTTATACCGACCGGCCGAACTTCGTCTTGAACCCCTCCAGCTGCAAGAGGACCTCGACCGCGAGCACTCTCTTGGGAAGCGGTCTTGACTTCAGCTCCGAAGCAGACGACAGGCCCGTAACGGTCTCCACTCCCTTCCAAGCCGCGGATTGCGCTGCCCTTCCCTTCAAGCCTCGCCTCTCCCTGAAGCTGAAGGGCGGCACCAGACGCGGCTCCCATCCGGCCCTGAAGGCGGTGCTGCGAATGAACGGGATCGGCGAAGCGGGGATCAGAAGGACCCGGGTCACCCTGCCCAAGTCGGAGTTCATCGAGAACGCCCACTTCAACACGATCTGCACCCGGGTCGTCTTCAAGCAGGGCGTCCATCCGGGGGAAAAGTGCCCAAGTGGATCGATCTACGGCAAAGCCGTGGTCACCACGCCGCTGCTGGATGAACCCTTGACCGGGCCGGTCTTCCTCAGATCCTCCGAGCACCAATTGCCAGATGTCGTCGCGGCGATCCACAACGGCGAGATCGACGTCACCCTGGTGGGGAGGGTCGACTCGGTCAAAGGAAGGCTCCGAAACACCTTCGAAGCGACTCCCGACGCCCCGGTGGGAAGCGCGGTGATCAGCCTCTTCGGCGGCAAGAAGGGCCTCTTCGTCAACTCCACCAATCTCTGCAAAGGCACCCACAAGGCAGAAGCCTCCTTCACCGGCCACAACGGCAAGCAGTGGGACAAGAAGCCAGAGCTGGTGGCCACGGGCTGCAAGGGCAAAGCGGCCAAGCGCCACAAGCGCAAGGGCTAGGGATGAGACGAAGGGCGGCGGCCCTGGCCGGCGCGGTGGCGCTCTTGGCGTGCGCATCCCTCGCGCACGCCAGCGTGATCCAAGAGGGCAACCTCCGCATCACCGTCCTTAGCCAGATCCTCCCCTACAAGCTGCCCAGACACGGCACCGCTCCCATAGCCGTCTTCGTCGCCGGGCACCTCTCCGCCCCCCACGGCGGCATCCCCGCCCAGCTGCAGGAGATGACCGTGGAGGTAAACAAACACGGCTTGCTGCAAAGCAAGGGACTGCCCGCCTGCCCGCTGGCGCGGATCCAACCGGCTTCGAGCGAAAGAGCGCTTTCAAGCTGCGGTGATGCCCTGATCGGCTCGGGCCAGTTCTGGGCCCACATCGTCTTGCCCGACCAGGGCGCCTACGGGACCCACGGGCGGCTTTTGATCTTCAACGGAAGACAGAAGGGAAAGCCGGTGATCTTCACCCACATCTTCACCGCCAACCCCTTCTTCTCCTCATTCGTCATCCCCTTCGCGATCTCGAAGATCCGCCACGGCGCCTACGGCACCAAGCTCACCGCCTCCTTGCCCCAGGCCCTGGGGGACTGGGGCTACGTCGATCGGATCAAGCTCACCCTGAGGCGCAAATACCAATACCGAGGCAAGGAATTGAGCTACTTCAACGCCGGCTGCCCCGCTCCCGAGGGATCAAAGCGCACGGTCTTCCCCTTGGCGCTGGCTAGCTTTGACTTCGCCGATGGGGCTTCTTTGAGCGCGCGGGTTGAAAAGGCATGTGCGGTGAAGGAGTGAGGGGAGGAGTAGGCTCTATTCTCATAAATACCACGTGCGTATCTTGACAAACGCGAACTGACGTGTTTGTATTTCAACTCGTTTCCTATTGAGAACTGAGTCGGTATGCCTGCGGACCAAGAGACCAGCAGCTCGACCCGCCGCTCGCGCGGGTCGCGGCGCAGGCCGGATCTGCCTGAGCCCAGGGTGGAGAAGATCCCGCCGCGGTCCGGGTTGTCCCGGGCGGAGGTGTTGGCCAACCAGCGCGCCCGCATCTTCGACGGACTTGCCGCGGCGCTTGCCTATCACGGCTACGAGGACACGAAGATCACCGACATCGTCGAACTGTCCGGCGTCTCCCGTGCGACCTTCTACGAGCATTTCGAGAGTAAGGAGCTCTGCTTTACCGCGGCCTACGAGGATGGGGCGGAGGGCCTGGTCGCCGCAGTTGAAGATTCTGTGCCGGACGAGCGCAGCTGGGCAAACCAGCTCTCGGCGGGGCTATGGGCCGGCCTCAGCTTCCTCGCTTCGAACCCCCTCCTCGCCCATCTCCTCCTCGTCGAGTCGCTGGCCGCCGCCCGACCCGCTCGGCTCGAGCACGAGCGCTCGCTGGAGCGCCTCGCGGAGGCCCTGCGGCCGCCCTCGAGCGACGGCCAGGTAGGGGAATCCGTCAGCGAGGAAACCGCGCGCATGCTCGCTGGCGGCCTCGCCTCCTATCTCTCCGGACGTGTCCTTGCCGGCGAAACCGAGCGCCTCCCCGAGCTGCACGACCTGATGCTCCAGTACCTGCTCGCTCCCTCGCTGGCGGCATTGCGCACCACGGATGAGCGACGAGCCACCGCGCTTTGACCCCGCCGGGCTAGCCGAGCTGCCGGCCGAGCTCGCCCTCGGTCAGCTGCCCCCCGGCCGCCACGGCCTGCCGCGCTCCTTCGTCGCCCGCAACCAGCGCCTGCGCATCGTCGCGGCGATGCTGCGAATCCTGCCGCGCCACGGTTACGCCGATACCACGATCAGCCACATCACCGAGGAGGCCGGCGTCTCGCGGGCCGCCTTCTACGGCCAATTTCGCAGTAAGGAAGAGTGCTTCCTGGAGACCTACGATCTCGCCAGCCGCTGGCTCTGTAACTGCCTCGAGCGCGCCGCCGCCTCGAGCGAGGAGTGGTCCGACCGTGTGCGCGTCGGCGTTGCGGAGATGCTGCGTCTGCTCGCCGCCAACCCCGCTCTTGCCCGTCTCATTGCCATCGACGTCCTGCAGGCGGGGCGGGCTGCCCGCGAGCGCCAGCAGGCCGGCCTCACCCGCTTCGCGGAGGCGCTTCGTGCGGGGCGGCCGGGCGGGCTCGAGCTGCCCGTGGAGCTGGAGGAGATGCTGCTCGGTGGCGCCCTCGCGACAGTCGCCCGCTATGTCGACTCCGGTCGCGTCGAGCAACTTCCCGACGCGACCGGCGAGCTGCTCCAGTATCTGCTGATCCCCTATCTCGGGCCGGAGGAGATCCAGCGCATTGTCCGCGCCGCCTGACCCGATGGTGTCTTCGCTGCTGCACATTCTTGACAATGTGCGCACCACGCGTGCAGACAGCTCATTACGGTGCCATCATGGAGGCGATGACCAAGAGCTGGACCGATGAGAGGCTCGAAGAGCGATTCGACCGGATCGACTGGTAGCACGATCGCTTCGACTCCGACGTGCGCGAGCTGCGTACTGACGTCCGCGAGCTGCGTGCAGAAATGAATGCTCGTTTTGACGCCATGGAACGTCGATTCGACGCGATGCAGCATTTGATCATCCAGATCGGCGGCGGCATGATCGCGACCGTCCTCGCCGGCTTCCTCGGGATCATCGCGACCCAGCTCTGATCGGCTCCAAGCCTCGCTATACTTTTTGAAGTAAAGCTGATCGGGATTTAGGAGATTTGCCAGATGGCGAACGGTGCGGATACGAAGGTGAAGCCGGTGGTCGAGGAGATCGAGCCGTTCGAGGCTGCGCAGGAGATCGAGGGCGGCGACGTCTTCCTGATCGATACCCGCGAGCCCCACGAGTACCAGGAGGCCCACCTCGAGAACGGCAAGCTCGTGCCGCCCGGCCTGCTCCGCGACGAGATCGCCACCGCTGCGCCCGACAAGTCCGCCCGCACGATCCTCTACTGCCGCAGCGGCAACCGCTCTTACAAGGCGGCCGAGCAGTTGCAGGCGCTCGGATACGAGGACGTCGCCTCGATGGCCGGCGGCATCCTTGCCTGGCAGGAGCAGGGGCTGCCGGTCCTTGCAACCGAGGGCATGACCCCGGAGCAGCGCGACCGCTACTCGCGCCACACGCTGCTTCCCGAGGTCGGGGTCGACGGCCAGCTGAAGATGCTGAACGCCAAGGTGCTGCTGCTCGGCGCCGGCGGGCTCGGCGCGCCGACCGCGCTCTACCTCGCCGCTGCCGGCATCGGCACGATCGGACTGGTCGACGACGATGTCGTCGACGCATCCAATCTGCAGCGCCAGGTGATCCACAACACCGAACGGATCGGAACTCCCAAGACGGAGTCGGCGCGGCTGACGATCGAAGCGCTCAACCCCGACGTCAAGGTGGTCGAGCACCGCCTGCGGCTCGACGCCGGGAACATCCTCGGGATCATCGAGGACTACGACGTGATCGTCGACGGCGCCGACAACTTCCCTACCCGCTACCTGCTCAACGACGCCTCGGTGCGCCTGCGCAAGCCGGTCGTCTCCGCCTCGATCCTCAGCTTCGACGGCCAGATCTCGACCTTCGTCCCCTTCGAGGGCCCCTGCTACCGCTGCCTCTACCCGACGCCGACGCCGCCCGAGCTGGCGCCGAGCTGCTCCGCCAACGGGGTGCTCGGGGTGATGGCCGGCACGATGGGCACGCTGCAGGCCAACGAGGTGCTGAAGCTGGTGATGGGCATCGGCGAGCCGCTGATCGGCCGCCTGCTCCTCTACGAGGCCCTCGGCACGCGCTTCACCGAGCTCAAGGTGCGCCGCGACCCCGAGTGCCCGATCTGCGGTGAGAACGCGCCCGAGATTCCGGAGTCGGAGATGGGCCAGTTCCCCGACTACGCCGCCTTCTGCGCGGGCTGAGCCCAGCCTCCACTAGGATCGCGCGCAATGGCGACCGTTCGCATACCCCCGGTCCTGCGCCCGCAGACGGGAGGACAATCCGAAATCGAGGCGGCCGGCTCTGACGTCGGCGAGGTCCTTCGCGCCCTCACGGCCGAGCATCCCGGCACCGAGGAGCAGCTCTTCGGCGAGGACGGCGACCTCAACCGCTACGTCAACGTCTATCTCAACGACGAGGACGTTCGGGTCCTGGACGGGCTGGGTACCTCCGTGAAGGACGGCGACACAGTCGTCATCCTGCCGGCTATGGCCGGCGGTTGAAAAGCCCTTCGTAAAGTCCCACGGGGCTCGATCCCGAAGCTATACTTTTTGAAGTAAGGGGATTGCGAGCGAATGTCAGAACTTCTCAACCGACCCTGCGGGGGCCGCTTCGGCAATATCGTCGAGTCGATCGGCAACACGCCGCTGGTCGAGCTGCCGCGCCTCTCTCCCAACCCCGACGTTCGCATCTACGCCAAGCTCGAGGGACACAACCCGACCGGCTCGGTCAAGGATCGCGTCGCCAAGGCGATGATCGAGTCGGCCGAGGCCAAGGGGCTGATCGGGCCGGGCCAGACGATCCTCGAGCCGACCTCGGGCAACACCGGGATCGCGCTGGGGATGATCTGCCGCCGCAAGGGCTACAAGCTCAAGGTCGTAATGCCCGACAACGTCACCGAGGAGCGCACTCAGCTGCTCTCGATGTACGGGGCGGAGATCGTCTACTCCGAGGGCGCCAAGGGGTCGAACGGCGCCGTCGAGGTGGCCCTGGAGATGGCCCAGGACTCCCAGTACTACATGCCCTACCAGTACGGCAACGAGGCAAATCCGCGCGCCCACTACGAGGGCACGGCGCCGGAGATACTCGAAGAGCTGGACGATGTGACCGCCTTCGTCGGCGGCCTCGGCACCGGCGGCACCCTGATGGGCAACGGCCGCCGTCTCAAGGAGGAGAACCCGGAGACGCTGATCGTTGCCGCCGAGCCGATGCAAGGCGAGCTGGTCCAAGGCCTGCGCTCGCTCGACGACGGCTTCATCCCGCCGATCATCGACCTCTCGATCCTCGACCGCAAGATCATGGTCTCCAACCGCGACGCGATTGTCTGGACCAAGAAGCTTCTCGACGAGGAGGGCGTCTTCGCCGGCGTCTCCTCCGGCGCGATCGCCGCGATCGCCGCCCGCATCGCCGGCGAGCTGGAGGGCGGCAACGTCGTCTTCCTCATCCCCGACGACGGCTGGAAGTACCTCTCCTCCGGCGTCTACACGAAGCCGATCGAGGAGATCGAAAACCTGGATTCCACCGTTTGGTGGTAGTCACACTCCGCGGGTAGACCGCAACTCACCTCGCTCGCTGTGTTTGAGCGGCCGACAAGCTTGGTCAATCGAACTAGAGCAGGGGGGAGATGTTCTTTATGTCGTCACGGATGGTCAGGGTGTTGTTGCTGGGCAGCTGTCTTTTCGCGAGCGCGGTGAGCATCGCCGGCGCTGCGCCGGCTGACATCGATCGCACCTTTGGACAGGAAGGTGTCGCGCGGGTCCAGAGCGAGCAGGGTGTCTACGTGTCTCCCGAGGACATGACGATCGCCCCGGGCGGCGAGATCTACGTCCTGCGGTCGGCGCTCCGCTGCTCGGTCTCGCCCTGCGCGGGAGAGCAGCTGGTCAGCCGCTTCACTCCGGGCGGTCTGCTCGACAGCGCCTTCGCGGTGGCCGGCGTGCGCAGCGTCTTCAGCTCGGACGACGGGTTTCATCCCAGCCGCAACGGATCGCTGGCGGTGGGTCCAGACGGCCGGATCGTGGTTGGCTCAACTGACGAAGGCGACCTCGTCCTCGCCAGGTTGAATCCCGACGGAAGTCCGGACGCCGGCTTCGGCAAAGCCGGCGTGGCCAAAGTCCACCTGAGCGCGCCGGTGGATCGCGTTCGCCTGGCGATCCTGGCCGACGGCCGGATCGTCGTCGGCGCCGAGCCCCAGTCCGGCTACGGCGGAGACGCCGTGCTCGTCGCTCGCTACACGGCGCAGGGCGCCCCGGATCCGACCTTTCGCGACGGCAACCCGCTTATCACCAGCCTCGGCTCGGGCCTCGGGGGCATGGCACTGAGCGGCACCAAGACGGTGATCGCCGGCCCTCGCTGCTGCGGTGCGGAGGGACGAGCCGTCCACCTGGCGCGCATCGAGGAGAGCGGCGTCTTCGACAATGGCTTCGGTCGCCAGGGAGAGAGCTTCGTCGATGACGTCACCGATCGCACCGGGGTCGGCGCCCTGATCGTCCTGCCGAAAGGTGGCATCTACGTCGTCGGCTCGGGCCGCAACGACAGGGGCGATGCCTTCGTCATGAAGTTGCGGGCGACCGGCGCCCTCGACCGGAAATTCGGCCACCGCGGAATCGCGTATCTGAGGCGCAGCTACCTGGACGTGAGCGGCGCCAAGGTCGATCGTGCCGGAAGACTGCTGATCGCCGGAAGCGCTCCGCTGGGAACCGCTCGCGGACCTGCCTATGGACCAAGCAGGTTTGCCCTGCTGCGCCTGCTGTCCAGCGGCCGGCGGGACTCCACCTTCGCCGGGGGTTCGCTGATCCGCCTTGCCTCGCTGGAGGCGAACCAGGCTGTTGCGGTTGGTCTGCAGGAAGGGCGCAGGCTCGTGGCGCTGACGTCGGGTGGGCAGTGCATCCGCAGCTGCCAATCGCCAACCGCGCTCCTGGTCCGCTTTCTTGGCGGAACCAGCGCTTCGCGTTGCCAGGGCCACCGGGCCACCATCGTCGGAACTCGTCATGGGGAGAAGCTGGTCGGTACCCGGCACCGCGACGTGATCGCAGGGCTCGCCGGCAACGATCTGGTCTTTGGCCGCGGTGGCAACGACCTGATCTGCGGCGGACGTGGTGACGACCGGCTGGTCGGCGGCAAGGGCCGCGACGTCCTGCGCGGCGGTGCCGGCCGCAACCGCCTCAGCCAGTAGAGGCAGGCGTCGTGCGACGGATCGCGCTTGCGACTCTCGTCGCCGCGACGCTTGCTTCATCGCTCGCCGGGCCGCCGTTGGCGGCGGCCCGGCCGGCGGTGCCACGGGAATTCATCGGCGTCGTCCCCCAAGGCACGCTCACGGCGCCTGATTTCGCCCGGATGCGGGGAGTGGTCGGAACGCTGCGAATTCCAATCGCCTGGTCGCAGGTCGAGCCGCGGGCGGGGGAGTTCGATTTTGCCGGGCTCGATGCGACCGTCTCCGCGGCGGCGCGTTCCGGTGTACGCGTGCTTCCCTTCGTCTACGGCACCCCTGGCTGGTTGGCGCGCGATCCCGCCCGCCCGCCGCTCGGCACCCGCGCCCGGGCGAGCTGGGCTCGCTTCCTGGACGCGCTGGTTAATCGCTACGGCCCGGGCGGGGATCTCTGGGACGGCGCCCCGAGGGCACTGCCGATCCGCAGCTGGCAGATCTGGAACGAGCCCAACTTCCTGCTCTTCTGGCGACCACGGCCATCACCGGTGGGCTACGCCCGCCTGTTGCGGATCTCGGCGCGAGCGATTCGCGGCCTCGACGGCAGGGCAAAGATCGTGGCCGCGGGGCTGGCGCCGGTCGAGGGCGGCATGCTCCCCTGGACTTTCCTGCGCAAGCTCTACGCCGTGCAAGGGGTGCGCGACAGCTTTGACGTCGCCGCCGTGCATCCGTACTCCTCGACGCTTGGCGGTGTGACCTATCAGGTCCGCAAGGCGAGGCAGGTGATGTCGACGGCCGGCGACGGTCGCAAGCCCCTGCTGGTCAGCGAGCTCGGCGTGGCCTCGGCGAGTCCGCTCCCGACCGGCTTCGACTGGGGGCTCAAAGGACAGGCGACGTTCCTGCGCCGGGCTTACCGGATGCTGCTCCACGCTCGCGGCCGCTGGCACATCGCCGGTGTCGACTGGTACGCCTGGCGAGACATGGCAGTTTCGGATCCCCACTGCGTGTTCTGCCAGCACGCGGGACTGCTCGACTCCGCCGGCCAGCCCAAGCCTGCTTGGCGCGCTTTTCACCACCTTGCCGCCGAGACGAGGGCAGGAACCGTCCGCTAGCCTCGCCGCACGATGCGGATTGCCCAGTCCCTGATCGACGAGATGGTCGCGCACGCGCGCGAGGACCTGCCGAACGAGTGCTGCGGGATGGTCGGCGGCGCCGACGGCGAGGCGAGCGTGGTGATCCCTGTGGTCAACTCGGCGGCCAGTCCGCTGCGCTTCGAGATGGACCCGCAGGGTCAGTACGACGCCCTGAAGGCGATCGAAGACGACGGCAGGGAGATGCTGGCGATCTATCACTCGCACACCAAGAGCGCCGCTTATCCGTCGCAAACGGATGTCAACCAGGCGGTCAATTGGCCTGACGCGATCTACCTGATCGTCTCGCTGCAGGACGAAGACGCGCCCGACGTCAAGGGCTACTGGCTCAAAGACCTGAAGATCGCCGATGCCGAGCTCGTCGTCGAGTAGCGGCCGGCTGGTCAAGGTCGCCTACGCCCAGACCCAGATGGAGGCCGAGATGATCCAGGGCCTGCTCGGCGAGCACGGCATCCCCAGCATGCTCAAGCGTGCGCCTGGGTTCGACAATCCGGACTTCCTCGGCGCTGGTCCGCATCAGGTCTACGTTCCGGAATCGGCTGCCGAGGACGCCCGCGAGGTGCTGGAGGGCACGCCGGGAGAGAGCTAGCTCGAGTTGGGCCGGGCGATTTCGCGCAGGTAACCCCGCCAGGCATCTTCGATCTCAGCGAAGCGCGCATCGAAGGCGGCTTCGATCGTCGGCGCGGGGCCGCCGGGGAGGAGCCGGAGGGCGAGTCGCTCGCATGCCTCCGAGCCCCGTTCCATCTCGAGCAGGTCGAAGATCGTGCCGCCGAGGATCACCGCGTCGCGCCGGGAGGGCGGGAAGGACGGCCGAGCGCTCTCGCGCAGGCGGCGGATCACCGCGGGCCGGTAGAAGCCGACCTGGCGCGAGAAGTACTGGGCTCCGCCTTCGACCAGCCAAGCCCAGCGCAGGTAGCGGGCAAAGCGGCGCGGCGTCCAGGACGGGGGAAGCTCTTGGTTGTTGGCGGCGATCACCAGCTGGGCGTAGAGGCGCTCGGCCGTCCCACGCAGCGCCTCGCGCGAGTCTTCGCCGCCGGCGCGCCGTTCCATGTGCGGATCGTTGAGCACGTGCAGCTCGGTCGACATCGGCCAGCCCGCCAGGTAGCGGCGGCCCGCCGGGGCGGCCGACCAGCGCGCGGCGGGAAGGAAGGGATGGGCGAGCGAGAGCCAGACCGGGTTGGTGTGGACGACCACAGTGATGTCGCCCGGCACCAGCTCGAACCGGTCCTCGAGCCGCAGCCGCAGTTCCTCCATCCGGTCCAGCGTCCGCTCCGCGAAGGCGGCGTCGCCGCTGTCATGGCGCGCGGTGAAACTCAGCGACTGGGTCTCGACCCACGGCATGTGATGCGAGCCTACTAAGGGCGTCTGGCCAAGCAGATCAAGGACGCAGGGAGTGAAGCGTGCTCTGCACGTAAGCGACTGAGGACGCCGAGATGCGCCCGCCAGACGCCCTTAGACCAGGACCGGTTCTTGGGCGCCGCATACGCTGAGGATCTCGGCGCGGGCGCGGTCGAACTCTTCGTCGGCCATCACCGGGGTGCCCTCGAAGGGAAGTTCGCGGTCGACCTCGACCCAGGAGCGGCAGCCGTGGTACTCCTCGCGCACCCGCACCGTCACCGGGCGGGGGATGCGGTGGACCCGCAGCAGCAGCACGTGTAGCGGATGGCGACGCTTCCAGTTGAGCCGCTTCTCCGCGTAGTCGGGCGTCCAGACGTAATAGGGGGAAAGCCCGTCGACGACGCGCGGGTCGTTGACCGTGATGTGGTCGGTGACCTCGGCCCATGCGCGCAGTCGCACCCGCTCGGGCTGCGAGATGCCGCCGTCCTGGAGCAGGGCGCGGGCGGGCGGTTCCTCATCGGGCCAGACGCCCTCCTCGAGCGCACGGCCCAGCTCGGGGTGATGCGACTCGCGCACCAGGTTGTTCTGCTGGTGATCGAAGGTGGGGTAGAGGAAGAAGCGCTCGTGATCGAGCTCGAAGTGCTTGTTCTCCTCACGGATCCCGCCCTTACGCAGGGTAAGCAGCTGCTCGCCCTCGGCGAGCGCACGGACCGTTACGGCCCATTCCTTGAAAGCGATCGGCATTTGAAGTCGTACCTAGAGAAAGGTGGTTGAAAAATATTGACTGGGGAGGATCAATTGACCCCGTCCAGGTGAGAACCCCGCCCGGATCGCGCATTTTAGACGAGCCCGCCCGGATTGCAAAATTTGTGACGAAGATCACTGAGTCGAGTGGCCACCACCACCGGGGGTTTCGATGCGGAGAGAGTCCCCTGGGGCGAGTTCGCCTTCGCACTTGCCGGGCAGGGGATCGCCGTTGTGGAGGTTGCGCCCGGGAGCGCCGTCCTCGCCGCCGTCGCGGCCGCGCGGAGCGTGGCGGCGACGCTCGGTGATCAGCGAGTAGCGCATCAGGGCGAGCGCTTCGATCTCACGCACGGTTCCGTCGCCGCCTTTGTGCTTGCCGCCGCCACCGCTGCCTTGTCGCACTGAGAGCTCTCGCACGCGCAGCGGAAATTCGCTCTCCAGGGCCTCGACGGGAGTGTTGAGCGTGTTCGACATCGCCACGTGGATCGCGCTAGGGCCGTCGGCGTCGGGGCAGGCGCCCTGGCCGCCGCCGAGGGTCTCGTAGTAGGTGAACGCGTCATTGGCGAGGGTCAGGTTGTTCATCGTTCCCTGGCCCTGCGCGGGTACCGGCCGGGCGTCGCCGAGGGCGGCGATGACGAGGTCGGCCACCCGGCTGGAGGTCTCGACGTTGCCTGCGGCAACCGCTGCCGGCGCGCGCGCGTTGAGAATGCATCCCTCGGGAGCCCGCACCTCGATCGGCCGGTAGGCGCCGGCCGAGGGAGGCGCGTGGGGATCGGTCAGGACCCGCACGGCGAAGAAGGCGGCCGACTTGGTCACCGAGAGGGGACAGTTGAGGTTGCCCTCGATCTCGGGGTCGCTGCCGGCGAAGTCGAGGGTGAGCTCCTCGCCGCGAATCGTCGCCTTGACGCAAAGGCGCACGTCGCCGCGGTCGCCGTTCGCGTCGTTCTCGAGCAAGTCCTCGGCTTTGTAGCTGCCGTCCGGAAGGGCGCCGAGGGCGTGCCGGGTGCGTCGCTCGGCGTAGGCGAGGATCTCCTCCATGCCGGTGTGGAGCTGCTCGCGGCCGTGTTGCTCGGCGAGCTCGCCGAGGCGGACCGCGCCAACTCGGTTCGCCGCCTGCTGGGCGCGCAGATCGGCGAGCCGTTGCTGCGGGAAGCGCATCTGCGAGGCAAGCTCCTGCAGCGCCGTCGCATCGGCGCGGGTCGGCGGGATCACGACGCCCTCGTCCTCGAGCCGCGTCGAGGAGGCCGGCATGCTGCCCGGCGTCGGCCCGCCGACATCGGCGTGGTGGGCGCGGCAGGCGGCGAAGCCGAGCAGCTCGCGATCGGCGAAGACCGGTGAGATCAGGGTGATGTCGGGCAGGTGCGTCCCGCCCCTGTAGGGGTCGTTGAGGATCCACGACTCTCCCGGGCGCTGCTCGAGGTCGAGCACTGCGGCGACCGCGTCCGGCATCGAGCCGAGGTGGACCGGGATGTGCTCGGCCTGCATGACCAGCTCGCCGCTGGGATCGAAGATCGCAGTCGAGCAGTCGTGGCGCTCCTTGATGTTCGCCGAGTAGGCGGAGCGGATCAAGGCGGCGCCCATCTCCTCGCAGGCGGCGTGCAGGCCGCCGATCATCACCTGCAGTGTTACCGGGTCCATCGCAACCCCGGGTGCAACGTTTTGTACGGGCATATGACGTTCAACGCGTTGCACCACCAGCGTGGGCGCGAATCGTCCCGGACTCGTCGACCTCGACATCCCAGGCGGGCGGGATGACCAGGGTCGTCTCGGGAAGCTCGTAGACGATTGGTCCCCGCGCGCGAGTCCCCGCGGCGGGCTCACCGCGAAGCACCGGTGTGTCGATCCATTCGCCGCCGAAGCGCACCCGGCGCGAGCTCTCCGCGAGCCGTCCTTTCGCTGCGGCGGCCGGTCGCGGACGGGCGCCGGGCGTGACCATCGCGATCCGGATGTGGACGAGCACGACCTCGGCCTCGGGGTCGCGGTGGCCGTAGAGCCGCTCGTGCGCGTCGGCGAAGCGCTCGGCCAGGTCGGCCGGATCGGGATCGGTCGAGCCACTGACCGGAAGCTCGAAGGCCTGGCCTTCGTAGCGCATCTCGTAGACGACTTCGGGCTCCGCATCTTCCTCACCGCCCAGCGCGCCGATCAGCTTCTCGACCTCGGCGGCGGCCCGCTCGGCCGTGAACGCGTCGCCCGACAGCATCACGGTGCGGGTGGTGTCGCGACGGCGATCGGAGGCACAGAGGCCGAGAGCTGAGAGGACACCGCCGGCGCGCGGGCAGAGGATGCGCTTGACCTCGAGCTCCCCGGCGATCGCCGCGGCGTGCATCGGTCCAGCCCCGCCGAAGGGCAGGAGGGCGAAGCCGCGCGGATCGATGCCGCGCTCGACCGTGACGACGCGCAGGGCGCGAACCATCTCCTGGTTGGCGATCCGCACGATGCCCTCGGCCGTCTCGAGCTCGCCGATGCCCAGCGTCGCGGCCAGCGAGCCGATCGCCGTCTCGGCGGCTTCCGCATCCAGCGGGACCCCGCCGGCCAGCTCGGAGCCGGCGGCGAGCCGGCCGAGCAGCAGGTTGGCGTCGGTGACGGTGGGCTCGGTGCCGCCGCGGCCGTAGCAGGCGGGACCGGGCTCGGCGCCGGCTGAGCGTGGTCCGACCCGCAGCGCCCCGCCGCTGTCGCGCCAGCCCAGCGATCCACCGCCGGCGCCGACCGTGTGGACGTCCACCATCGGCAGCTGGATCACACGCCCGCCGATCGTGCGTGAGTCGGTGCGCTTCACCTCGCCTCCCTCGACCACGCAGACATCGCAGGACGTCCCGCCCATGTCGAATCCAAGTGCGTCTTGGTCGCCGGCGATCGAGGCGATCAGGCTGGCCCCGACGGCGCCGCCGGCGGGCCCGGAGAGCACGCTCCAGGCGCCGGCCCGCGCCGCCTCCTCGGCGCTTGCGACCCCGCCGGAGGACTGCATCACCAGCGGGGCCGGCAGATCGGCGTCGCTCGCCGCATCGCCCAGGCGTCCCAAGTAGTGGCCCAGCAGCGGCGAGAGGTAGGCGTCGATCGCCGTCGTCGAGCAGCGCTCGTACTCGCGGAAGCGCGGCAGCACCTCGGCGGAGGCGGACACGTGGACGTCGGGAAGCTCCTTGCGCAGATGCGTGGCGATGCGCTGCTCGTGGCTGGGATCGAGGTAGGAGAAGAGCAGGCAGACGGCGACCGCTTCGGCTCCGCACTCGCGCACGAGCTCGGCGAGGCGGGCCGGCTCGTCCTCGCCAAGCGGTTCGACGATGCCCTCCGGGCCGATCCGCTCGCGTGCCTCGAAACGCAGCTCCGGCTCGATCAGCGGCGTCGGCTTCGGCTCGCAGAGCTTGTAGAGCTGGGGTCGGTCCTGGCGGGCGATCTCGAGCACATCGGCAAAGCCGCGCGTGACGATCAGCGCCGTGCGGGCGCCGCGTTCCTCGAGCAGGGCGTTGGTGCCGACCGTCATCCCGTGGGCGAAGACCTCGACCTCGTCGCCGCTCGCGCCGGCCCGCTGCAGAACGGCCCAGACCGCTTCGATCACACCCCGCGACTGATCGCCTGGGGTGCTCGGCAGCTTGGCGGTATGGAGGTTTTCGCCGTCGAAGAGGACGGCGTCGGTGAAGGTCCCGCCTACGTCGACACCAAGCAGCACGATCCGACGCTAGCTCAGCGCCAGCTTTCGCGGCGCAGCTCGCCGTTTGCGGCAAGCACGAGGTGGACGCCGTCGAGCTCGGGATCGAGGCCGGGAAAGTCGCTGCGCAGATGCCCGCCGCGCGACTCCTGCCGCTCCAGCGCGGAGGTCGCGATTGCGCCGGCGAGCGGATAGGGATCGGCGAGTAGCTCACGCAACCGCTCGGGGCTGCGCTTGGGGCCGGCCAGCGTCCAGACCGCCTCGCGGGTCGCTTCGCTCGGCGGCGCGAAACGCCACTCGCCCGGCTCGGGCGGGCGGTCGATGCCGTTCTCCCCAAGCGCCGCTCGTCCCGCGCGGGTCCCGAAGACGAAGCACTCGCTGAGCGAGTTGGAGGCGAGCCTGTTCGCTCCGTGCAGCCCCGTGCAGGAGCACTCGCCGACGGCGAAGAGCCCTGCCAGGGAGGAGTGCCCTTCGAGGTCCACCGCGATGCCGCCCATCGTGTAGTGCGCCGCGGGCGCAACCGGCACCGGCTCGGTACCGGGATCGAGGCCAGCCTCGCGCAGGGAGGCGAAGACGTTTGGGAAGCGCTGTGGCTCGAGGCCGCGGAGGTCGAGGCCCACCGCGTCCGTGTCGTCCGCCGCGAGGCGGTCGAGGATCGCCGCCGTGACCGCGTCGCGCGGCGCCAGCTCATCGGTGAAGCGGCGACCGGAGGCGTCGAGCAGCGTCGCTCCCTCGCCCCGCACCGCCTCGGTGATCAGCAAGCCGTCGAAGCGCGTGCCGGGCAGGTACAGGGCGGTGGGGTGGAACTGGCAGAACTCGAGATCGGCGAGATCCGCCCCCGCCGCCATCGCCATCGTCGGTCCCGCCCCGATCGCGCCCCACGGGTTCGAGGTCCGCCGCCAGAGGGCGGCCGCGCCGCCGGTGGCGAGCACGGTCGTGGCGGCGGTGATCCGACCGTCCTCTGTGATTACGCCATGGCAGCGGTCGCTGTCGCTCCACAGCGCCGTCATCGAGGCGCGCTCGCGGACCGCGATTCCGTCCTCGGCAGCCACCATCGCAGCAAGCTTCGAGGTGATCTCGTGCCCCGTCGCGCTGCCCCCCGAGTGAACGATGCGGCGGCGCGTATGCCCTCCCTCGAGGCCGAGCGAGAGCTCGCCGTCTGGGTCTAAGTCGAAGAGGACTCCCCGCGAGCGCAGGTCCTGGACGGTGCCCGGCGCCTCTTCGACCAGGGTCTGCACGGCCGAGGGGCGGCAGAGCCCACGACCAGCGGCCAGCGTGTCCGCTGCGTGCTGCTCGGGCGAATCGCCGGGCTCGAGTGCGGCTGCCAGCCCGCCCTGCGCCCAGTAGCTGGCGCTCTGGGAGAGCTGCGTGCGGGAGACGAGGCAGACCCGACCGCCGTGCTCGGCCGCTTGCAGCGCCGTCCAGAGGCCGGCCGCGCCGCCGCCGACCACGACGACGTCGAACTCCGCGCCGGGGGTTATCGCTTCCCGGCCTCTCGGCGGATCGCATCGACCTGACCGCGCAGCCAGGCCGCCGCCGCCTCGCGGGCCCGGACTCGCTCGTCGCCGATCGCGCCCTCCGCCTCGGCGGCGCGCTTCTCGGCGTCGACGATCCGATTCTCCGCCGCCTCGGCCTGTGCTTCGATCTCGACCAGGCGACTCTCCGCTTCGGCGACGATCCGGTCCTTTGCTTCGCGCTCGCGGCGCAGCTCCTCGGCGTGGGCGGCTCGCAGCTTCTCCAGCGCCTCGGATTTGCGGGCGCGCTCGTTCTTCAGGTCCGCCTCGAGCGCCTCGATCTCGGCCGCGACGCGCTTCTCCGAGGTGCTGGCCGCTGCCGCGGCCTCCTCGAGGCGGCGCTTGGCCATCTCGACCTTGGCGCTTAGGTCCTCGCCACTCACGCGCTCAATCTATTACGCGCTGGCGAGGATGGCGCGGTAGGCCTCGAGGGTGCGCCCGGCCATCCGAGCCGCGGAGAGTGTGGCGGCGCGCCGGACGCCTTTGACCCGCGGGTCGGCGGAGTCGAGCAGTGGCGTGGCGGCGGCGCGCCAGCTCTCCAGCTCAAACGGCGCGCAGAGCGTGCCCCCGATCCCAGCCAGCGCGTAGGGAGCGACCCCGACCGGAGTCGAGAGAACGGCCACGTCGCAGGCGAGCGCCTCGAGGGCGGCGAGCCCAAAACCCTCGTAGTCGGAGGTGACGAGGACCGCCTGGGCCGCATTGATCCAAAGTGGCATCTGCTCGGGATCGATCGCGCCGCCGGTGATCAGGTCCGCACCGCAGGCGGCGGCGAGCTCGGCGGCCCGGTCGTGGCGCTTCTCTGGGCGATTGGGATTGGCGGGGAAGAGCAGGTAGCGACCGGCGGGATCGAGTTCGAGCTGCCGCCGCGCCTCGGCCCGCGAAAGCGGCTGGAAGCGGCGCAGGTCGGGACCGCAGGGCAGCACAGCCGAACCGGGGACGGCGGGCAGCCCCGGGCGGCCGTCCTCGGGCTCGAAAAGCGCCCGCGAGACGCCGGCAACGAGGTCGGTGCGCCAGGCCAGCCGGCGCGAGAGCGGGCCGACGAGCCAGTGCCGCACATCGGTCCCATGAAAGCTGACGAGGAGCGGCCGCGCGCCGGCCAGGCGGGCGCACCAGCCGGCGAGGCCGTAGTGAGCGTGAACCAGGTCGAACGACTCTCCCCGCAGCACCCTTCGCAATCGCCGCGTCGCCGGCAGGTACTCGCCCCTGCCGGGCGGAAATTCGAAGCGAACGGCTTCGACCCCCCGACGTTCGAGCTCGTCGATCTGATCGCGAACCCAGCGGCCGCGCTGGGGCGCGTTGGCATCGGGCATGAAGTTGGTGACGACCAGGACGCGCATGCAGCTTGAGCGTATCCGCGGCAACGGGCGCCGAGTGAGCGCACGCTGCAGGTTGCTGATTCGTTACAGACTGGTAGCGCTGCGGTCTGGATCGGTGCGGCGGACCGGCCCAGCATTGGCCTCCAATCCAGCGAAAGGAGGCTTCGATGCTGTACGCGGCAATGGGCTACGTCCACGCTTTCATCGATCGACGGGTGCGACAGATTCGCGCCCTCGCCGGCGAGGAGCAGGGCCAGGGGACGGTCGAGTACGTCGGTTTGATCCTGCTCGTCTCGCTGCTGATGGTGGGAATGGTCGCGGCGATGAAGGGGTTCAACGGCAAGCAGGGCACCGAGCTGGCCGACGTGATCGTCAACAAAATCAAGGAGGCCGTCGACAAGGTGGCCTTCAAATGAACGCGGTGGAGGGGCGGCCCTTGCGGGCCGTCCCCGCCCCGAGGGGACTGCCGGGGCCGCCGGTCGATTCGGTGCAGGCGCCGCTGATGCGGATTCCGTCCGGCGGAGAGCCTATGCTGTATTACAGTATGAAGCACCGGACACAGCTCTACCTGGACGATGCCCAGTACCGCTGGCTGCGAGAGCAGGCGGGAGACTCGGGGAGCATCGCGGCGGTCGTGCGCGAGCTGATCGATGCCGAGCGGACGCGCCGTCTGGATCCCGCTGGCGATCCGTTGCTTCGCTATCTCGTCGAGGATGCGCCTGCTCGCGGCCGCGAGGGTACGAGCGTCAGCACCCTCGACCGAGATCTCTACGGACGATGAGATCCGTCTTCGTCGACACCAGCGCCTTCGTCGCGCTGCGCAACCGATCGGAGGCAGAGCACGATTCCGCCCGGGCGGCCCTGGCGGAGCTGCTCGCCGGCGGGGCCGGGCTCTTCACCTCCAACTACGTCTTTGCCGAGACCTACACCGCGCTGATGGTGCGCATCGGCCGCGAGGAGGCGATCGAGTGGGGGAGGCGATTTCGGGCCGGCTCGGCGATCGATCTGGTTCACCTCGATCGCGCCACCGAGGAGCGGGCCTGGGAGATCCTCGAGCAGCACGACGACAAGCTCTGGAGCTACGTCGACGCCACCTCCTTTGCCCTGCTGGAGCGCGGGGGCGAGGGCGAGGCGTTTGCCTTCGATGCGCACTTCGTGCAGCGCGGTCTACAAGTAGTACCGAAGTAATTCTTATTGACTGATCGGGGAGTACCTGCCTATGCTCTGGCCAGGCTCGCGAGGCGCCGGTCCGCAGCGGACCCCCTTTGGCGCCAGACGGCTACCCCAGTGGGAAGGAAGGGCCGCGAGGAATCGCGGCCCTTCCGCCAATTCCCACTCCGGATATCTGCCGCCACTCACTTAGACTCGCGCCCATGCCAGCCTCCCGCAGCTATGACCGCGCCCCTGCCGACATTCGGCCGATCTCGATCGACGCCGGTTTCGTCGACACGGCCGACGGCTCGGCCCTGATCACCCTGGGACGGACGAGGGTGATCTGCACCGCCTCGATCAGCACCTCTGTGCCGCGCTGGATGCAAGGGCGTGGCAAGGGCTGGGTGACGGCGGAGTACGCGATGCTGCCGGCCTCGACCGGGGACCGCAAGGCGCGGGACATCGCCAAGGGCAAGCAGGACGGCCGTGGAGTGGAGATCCAGCGCCTGATTGGCCGCTCGCTGCGGGTTGTGCTCGACCCCAAGGCGCTCGGGGAGCGCAGCATCTACGTCGATTGCGACGTTCTGGAAGCCGACGGTGGCACCCGCTGCGCCGCGATAACCGGTGGCTATGTGGCGCTGCGACTGGCGCTGCAGAAACTCGTCGACGCGGGAGAGATCGAGACGCTGCCGCTGACCGGCTCGGTCGCGGCCGTGAGCGTCGGCGTCGTCGACGGCAGGCCACTCTGCGACCTCGACTATTCCGAGGACTCGACGGCCGAGGTCGACGCCAACGTGGTGATGACCGGGGAGGGGGGCTTGGTCGAGGTGCAGGCGACCGCCGAGCGCACGCCGCTCTCGCGCGCCTCGCTCGACGAGCTGCTCAGCCTCGCCGAGATGGGGATCTCACGCTTGCGCCAGGTACAGGAGCGGGTAGTCGGCGGTGGGTAGCACCCTTTGATCTTCGCCACCGCGAACAAGCACAAGCTGCGTGAAATGCGCGAACTGCTGCCAGAGCTGGACCTGGTCTCGTTGCCCGAGGGGCTCGAGCTACCGCCCGAGGACGGCGAGTCGTTCGCGGCGATCGCCTTGGACAAGGCTCGCGCCGCGCAGGCGGCGAGCGGTGAAGCCGCGATAGGCGATGACTCGGGCATCGAGGCAAGCGCACTTGGCGGTCGGCCCGGCATTCACTCGGCGCGCTACGGCGGCCCCGACGCCGGCGACGAGGAGAACTTGGCGAAGCTCCTGCGGGAGGTCGCCGAGGCTGGGGAGGACCGTCGTGCGGCGTACCACTGCGCCCTTGCGCTGGTCGAGGCGGATGGCGTCGAGCAGGTCTTCGAGGCCCGCTGCGAGGGGTACCTGATCGAGCTACCCCGTGGCGAGGGAGGCTTCGGCTACGACCCCGCCTTCGTCCCCGACGACACCGACCCCGACGACGAACGGACTATGTCGGAGCTGAGCCAGGCCGAGAAGAACGAGATCAGCCACCGAGGTCGAGCCGCGAAGTTGCTGGCCGCGCATCTGAGCGCCGGCGAGGCGACGTCCAGGGCACGATGATCCGCACGAAGAGCGGTGCCGCGGCGCTCTCGATCGCCTCGAACTCGCTGCTGATCGCGATCAAGCTGGCGGCGGGCGCGATCACCGGCTCGATCGCGATCCTCACCGAGGCGGTCCACTCGCTGATCGATCTCGTCGCCTCGGTCGTCGCTTTCGTCTCGGTGCGCAAGGCGGACGAGCCGGCCGACGCCGAGCACCCCTACGGGCACGAGAAGGTCGAGAGCCTGGCGGCGACGATCGAGGGCCTGCTGATCCTGCTTGGCGCGGCGATCATCGTCTACGAGGCGACGCACCGGCTCGTCGATGGCGCCAGCGTCGAAGCGCTCGGCGTCGGCATCGCCGTGATGGCCTTCTCGGTCCTCGCCAATCTCGTCGTCTCGACGGTCCTCTCCCAACAAGCAAAGCTGCACGACTCGCCGGCCCTGGAAGGCGATGCATCGCACCTGCGCACCGATGCGCTGACTTCGGCGGGCGTGCTGGTCGGCCTGGCCTTGGTTGAGATCACCGGAAACGTCGCTTTCGACTCGATCACCGCGCTTGCGGTCGCCGCCGCGATCGTCGTGGCGGGGATCCGCATCGTCAGGCGCTCGTCCGGCGTTCTCGTCGACGAAACGCTGCCCCCTGAGGAGATGGACCAGATCGAGGCAGCGATCGCAGCCGCTCGCACAGAGGAGGTCGCCGGCTACCACAAGCTGCGCGCCCGCCGCGCCGGCAGCCGCCGCTACATCGACCTCCACGTCCAGTACCGCTCCGGGACGAGCCTCGAGCGTGCCCATGAGCTGGCCCACACGATGCGGGCCTCGATCGAGGCGACGATCCCCCGCGCCGAGGTTCTCATCCACGCCGAGCCCGAGACCTCCCTCCGCGACCCCAAACGAGCCCGCTCAGGTCCGTTTCGCGCTGGTTAGGAGCTCTTCCGGGAGGTGGTGAGGAGCCTGGCCACTCTCCGGGCGAATTGATGTCGCACGCGCCTTCGGCGCTTAGCGACGAAGAAGGAGCGCGGCTGCGCCGCGCAAAACACCGGATTGCATTTCCGCCGCTTCGCGACATTCGCCCGGAGAGCAGCCAGGCTCCTCTCGACAGGCTCCGGTAGCTCCAAGCTGCAAAGCTGCCACGCGCCAAGCTTTACAACCACGGCATTGGTCTTGGCTGCCGGTACTGTCCGCGCGTGGTCGAGAGGGAGCCGCAGCGGGTCGAAAAGCCCTGGGGGCATGAGATCTGGTGGGCTCACACCGACAATTACGCTGGCAAGCTTCTCGTCGTCAATGCCGGTCATGCGCTCTCACTCCAGTTCCATCGCGAGAAGGATGAGACCTCCTACTTGCTGTCGGGCCGGCTGCTACTGACCAGAGGAGCGAGCGCTGAGGAGCTGGACGAACAGGAGATCGAGCCGGGGCAGGCATGGCGCAACGAACCCGGCACCGTTCATTCAATCGAGGCCTTGGAGGACTCTGTGGTGATCGAGGTCTCTACGCCCCATCTCGAGGATGTCGTGCGCTTGCAAGACCGCTACGGTCGCTCAGACGAGGCTCTCTAGCCAGCCCAAGCTCCTATTTGGTCACGCCGTCGGTCCTTGCGCCATCCGGTTTGACGTGCTGCGAGAGGGATGCCGGCGCCCTTCCCCGGGAATGTCGCGAAGCGGCGGAAATGCAATCCGTCATCTGCGCGGCGTAGCCGCGCTCCTCCTCCGGAGCTAAGCGCACGCGAAGCGGGCGCGTGCGACATCAATTCCCGGGGAGGGGCGCCGGCATCCCGTCACGTATCGCGTCTATGGACTCGGCAAAAGGTTCACCGCAGCAGCCAGCCCGACAGCGCCGACGGTGATCGAGTAGCCGGTGTAGCCGCTGATCGCGAAGAGGACTACGGCGATCGCGCAGATCGTGACTACGGTGATCCAGGAAGCTCGGGCCAGGGACACGGCTCGCTATTTTGGCCGAGATGCCCGACGGCCAGACGAGCGAGGCGGTTTCCGGCGAGGCGGCGGCGAGCGCGCTCGCCTACCTGACCGAGATGTCACCCGACCTGCGCGGAGGCGCGATCCTCGCTACCGGAGGCGCGGTGCTTGCCGCAAGCGACCGGCCGGAGCGCTGGCGGGAGGACGCCGCCGCCCTGCTCGCGGTCGCCGATCGCGCCGGCGAGGAGTCGGTCGAGCAGGTCCACATCGCCACCGAGCAAGGCGAGGTCTTCGCCGTGCGCCAGGACGGGCTCACGGCCTTTGCCGTGACCGATCGCTTTGCCCTCGCCTCACTGCTCTTCTTCGACATGCGCGCGGTCCTGCGCGATCTCGCCGCGGGTGGCGATGGGAAGAGTCTCGATGCCGCCTAAGCCACATCGCATCCTGCTCGACCGCGTCTCCGGTTACGCGGATGAGGCCGCCGCCTACATGCGCCGCCGCCGCATCTCCCGCAAGCCGTTCGCGCGGCTCTACTACCCAGCGGGGCGCGCCAGCGACCATGCCGGGGATTCCGTCGCCGGCGGCGAGCTCTTCGTCGCGGCCGGACGGCTGATCGAGGTTGCCGGAAAGCGTTCGAAGCCATGAGCGGATTGATCGAGGCAGAGGTAGCCCAGGGTGTTTTGGCCCGGGCATTGGCCAACGGCGGCGAGTTCGCCGAGGTCTTCGCCGAACGCAACGCCGGGCTGACGATGGCGATTGACGAGTCGCGGATCGAAGCGGTGCAATCGGGTGCCGCCGAGGGAGCCGGAGTGCGGGTGATCAGCGACGGAACGACCTACTTCTCCCACGTCGATGGGCTCGACCCCGCCGATATCGAGCGTGCCGCCGACGAGGCCGCCGCGGCTCTGCGGGCCGATCGCTCCGAGCCTCGCCCTCTGCAGGCGGTGGCCAGCACGCCGCAGCCGATCGAGGTAGCTCCCGCAAATGTTGCGGCCGAGCGCAAGGCGGCGCTGCTGCGAGAGCTCGACGAGCGCGGTCGTGGGGCCGGCGAAGAGATCACGCAGTTCACCGCCTCCTACGCGGAGGTCCGCCGCGAGGTGAGCGTCGCCAATTCCGACGGGCTCTTCAGCGGCGACGATCGCACCCGCGTGCGCATCGGCGCGCAGGCGGTGGCGCGTCGCGGCGCCGTGGTCGAGACCGGCGCCGAGACGCTGGGTGGCCATCGCGGCTTCGAGCTCTTCGACGATGACCCAGGCTCGATTGCCGACGATGCCGCCCGCAAGGCGCTGACCCTGCTCGATGCCGGCCCTGCCCCGGCCGGCTCGATGCCGGTCGTCGTGGGGGGCGGCTTCGGCGGCGTCCTCTTCCACGAGATGACCGGCCACGGGCTCGAGGCCGATCACGTCCAGAAGGGCGCCAGCGTCTATATCGGCAAGCTCGGCGAGCAGGTGGCCCAACCACTCCTGACCGCCTATGACGACGGCCGCCTGCCGGGTGAGTGGGGCAGCGACTCGATCGACGACGAGGGCGCGCCGACCCAGAAGACGCGGGTGATCGAGGAGGGCCGGCTCACCTCCTTCCTCTACGACGGCGTCACCGCCCGCCGCGACGGGGTTGCCTCGACCGGCAACGGCCGCCGCGAGAGCTTCCGCCACCTGCCGGTGCCGCGCATGACCAACACCTACATCGCCCCTGGGGAGGCTGAGCCCGAGGCGATAATCGCCGAGGTGGAGAGTGGCTTCTACGCCGTCTCATTTGCCGGCGGCCAGGTCGATCCCGCCACCGGCGACTTCGTCTTCGGCGTCTCGGAGGGCTACCTGATCGAGGGCGGTCGGGTGACGCGGCCCTGCCGCGGCGCGACACTGATCGGGAACTGCCTGGAGGCGCTGGCGGCGATCGACGCGGTCGGCAACGACTTCGAGATGAAGACGGGCATCTGCGGCAAGGCCGGCCAGCGGGTCCCGGTCGGGACCGGCCAGGGTCACGTGCGGATCGCGGCGATGACGGTCGGGGGGACGGAGTTGTGAGCGCTCCAACCGTCACGGTGACTTCCGGGTATTCGAATCCGTGGCGATTTGGGCGCGAGGTCTTGTCGTGATCGATGCGGCCCGGCAGGCCGTCGAGGCGACTATCGCCGCGGGCGCCGGCGATGCCGAGGGCTATGCGGCCGAGGACAGCGGACGCGAGGTGCGGGTGCACGGCGGCGAGGTCGAGAGCCTCAGCACCGCGACCCAGCGTGGTGTTGGCATCCGTGCGTGGATCGGCAAGCGGGTTGGCTACGCCTACGGCACCGACCTATCCGAGGCGGGGATCGCCGTTCTGGCCAAGCGCGCCGTCGAGGCCGCACGAGTTGCCGATGAGGACGAGTTCGCCGGCCCGCCGGTCCCCAGTCCTCCGGTGCGCCGTATTCACGCTGACGGTGCAAAAGGCGCACCGGAACAGCAGATCGCGCTGAGCGATCCGACGATCGCCGAGTGGTCCCCCGACCGGCTCGCCGAGTTCACCCTGGCGATCGAGCGGGCCGCGCTGGCTGCTGATTCCCGGATTGCCGGAGTCGAGCAGGCCGTCTACGCCGATTCCGCCGAGAGCGTCGCGCTCGCTTCCTCGGCCGGCGTCGAGGGCGAATACTCGAGCTCCAGTTGCTACGGCTACGTTCAGGCCCTGGCTCGAGGAGATGACGGGCGTGAGACCGGCCTGGGGTTCGGCCTCGGGCGCGGTCCGGCCGCGCTTGATTCGGCCGCGATCGGGCGCGAAGGGGCCGAGCGCGCGGCGGAGATGATCGGCGCCGGCAAGCCCCGGTCCCGGTCCTGCCCGGTCGTCCTCGACCCGACGGTTGCCGCCAGCTTCATCGCCCTGATCGGCAGAGGGCTCGGCGCGGGAGCCGTGCAGCGCGGCCGCTCGCCTTTCAGCGAGCGAATCGGCGAGGAGGTTGCCGACGGGGCGTTCTCGCTCTACGACGACGGGCTCGATCCGGAGGGCTTCGCCTCGGCGCCGTTTGACGGCGAGGGAGTGCCGAGGCGTCTCACGCCACTGATCGAGGGCCGAACGCTGCGCACCTTTCTCTACGACACCTACACCGCTCGTCGTGCCGAAGCAGAGTCGACCGGCAGCGCCAGCCGCAGCGGCTATCGCTCTCAGCCCTCGGCTGCGGCGTCCAACCTGATCGTCGACGACGGTTCACTGGACTTTGCAGGGCTTTTGCGCGAGGCGGGCGACGGCGTACTGGTCACCGACGTTGCCGGTCTGCACTCCGGCGTCAACCCCGTCTCAGGGGTCTTCTCGGTCGGCGCCTCCGGGCGGGCGATCCGCGACGGTCAGCCAGCCGAGCCACTGCGCGAGTTCACGATCGCCGGCGATTTGGTCGCGATGCTGCGTGCCGTGCGGGCGGTCGGTACGGACTCGCGCTGGGTCCCTTTCGGCGGCTCGGTCAGGACTCCCTCGCTCCTTATCAGCGAGATGACCATCGCCGGATCCTGAGTCCCAAGCGCTTTTACGCCGTGACCACTGTTAGATTGCCGCCGATTTCAAACCACTCATCGACGGAGGAGCTTCGACGTGACAAAGGCTGAATTTCTGGACCAACTTTCAGGCGACGAGCGGCTGGGCAGCAAGAAAGCAGCCAGCGACGCGGTGGACGCCGTGCTCGACGCGATCACCAACACGCTGAGCGGCGGCGGCGAAGTCAGCTTCACCGGCTTCGGCAAGTTCCACGTCGCCGAGCGCGGCCCGCGCCAGGGCGTCAACCCGCGCACCGGCGAGCGGATCACGATCCCGGGCGGCAAAGTCCCGCGCTTCTCCGCCGGCTCGGCGCTGAAGGCCAAGGTCAAAGGCTAGGGCGAGCCCAATTTCGGGCGCGTCACAGCCTGGTTCTTCGTCGCCCGAAATTGGGTGAAGCCGGTTGTGACGGCGCCCTTTGCGGATCGGCTCGCGGCGCTCGTCGAGGAGCGCCGCAGCCAGGTCTGCCTCGGCCTCGACCCGGATCCGTCGAAGCTCTCCGGGGCGGAGCCGCATTCCGGTCCCACCGCCACGGCCGCCGATCGAGCGGCCACGGCGGTGGTGGCCCACTGCCGCTCGCTGATCGAGCGTGCCGGTCCCGCCTGTGTAGCGGTCAAGCCCCAGCTCGCCTGCTTCGAGCGGCTGGGGGCACCCGGCTGGGCTGCCCTGGCCGAGGTCTGCGAGGCGGCGCGCGCCGCCGGCCTGCTCGTGGTCGCGGATGGCAAGCGCGGCGACGTTCCGATCACCGCCGCGGCCTATGCCCAAGCCCTCGTCGGCGAGACGCTGACGCCGTGGGGCCCCGTCTCCGGCCTCGGAGCGGACGCCTTCACCACCAATCCGCTGCTCGGGACAGACGCGCTCGAGCCCCTGGTGGAGGCGGCAGTCGCGGCTGGAGCTGGCGTCTTTGCCCTGGTGCGCACCAGCAATCCGGGCGCCGCCGACATCCAGGACCAACCGGCGCCGGAGCGGCCGGTGCACGAGCGGCTCGCGCAGATGGTCGACGGTCTCTCCCCCCGCCTGCTCGGGAAGGGCGGCTTGAGCGGCATGGGCGCGGTCGTCGGCGCCACGGCGCCCGAGCACATCGCCAGGCTGCGCGCCTTGATGCCGTGCTCGATCTTTCTCATCCCAGGCGTTGGCGCCCAGGGTGGGCGGCCTGACTCGTTGGGCCCGGCTTTCGCCGCCGGTCCCGCCTCGGCTCTGGTCGCCGCCTCGCGCGGGATCGCCGCCGCGGAGGACCCTGCAGCCGCGGCGGAGAGCCTGCGCGGTGCAGTCTGGGATGTTTCGACCGCCTAAAACCGCGCTGACCGTATATACGATCAGCGGCGCCTATCCGAACGCCCGTCAAGTCCAATGAACAAGCGCTCCTCAGCCTCCACCCGGGTCCTCGCAGCGACCGCCCTGATCGTCGCCTTCGTCGTCGCGATCGTCGCGATCACCGGCTCCGTGGGCGAAGACGACTCGAACAGCCCGCGGGGACAAGGGCAGGACGGCAAGGCGGCGCACAAGACGCACCCCAAGCACATCCCCGCCACCTACGAAGTGAAGAGCGGCGACACCCTGATCTCGATCGCGCACCGGATGGGCGTGACGGTGGGGCAGATCGAAGAACTCAACCCCGAAGTCGACCCACAGATCCTCGTCGCCGGCGAGCAGCTGACGCTGCGGTGAGCCCGAAGCGCCCCTGGCGCGCGTTTCTTGCTGTTGCCCTCCTCGGCCTGGTTTTGCCGGCCGGTGCCTCGGCTAAGGGCCCCACAATCGAGGCGCGCTCATGGGCGTTGATCGACGCCCGCAGCGGCGACGTGCTCGTCTCGCACGGAGCCGCCCGGCCGCTTCCGATCGCCAGCACGACGAAGCTGATGACGGCGTACGTGGCGCTGCGCGAGCTGCCGCTCGACCGCGTCGTCCGCGCCGCGCCGTACGAAGCCGAATACGGCGAGTCGCTACTGGAACTGCGCCCCGGGCAGCGGATCAGCGTGCGCGACCTCCTCTACGGCTTGATCCTGCGCAGTGGCAACGACGCCGCATATGACCTTGCCCTTGCAGCGGCCGGCTCGGAGGCGCGCTTCGTCGCCCAGATGAATCGCTACGCCGCCGCGATCGGCCTTGCCGATACCCACTACGCGAACCCGATCGGGCTCGATCAGCCCGGCAACTACTCGAGTGCGCGGGACCTGGCCACGCTGGCCCGGCGACTACTGCGCAACCGAGCCTTTGCCCGCGTCGCCGACTCGCGCAGCGCGCGGCTGCGCAGCCTGCGCCCGCCGCGGGCGATCGAGACCCTCAACGATCTCCTCTTCCGGGCGCCCTGGACGACCGGGGTGAAGACTGGCCACACTTTCGGGGCCGCCTACGTCCTGGTCGGCTCAGGCGTGCGCCAGGGCACGAATCTGATCTCCGTCGTGATCGGCGCCCCGACCGAGACCGAACGCGATCTGGCCAGCCTGCGCCTGCTCGAATATGGCTTCTCCCTCTACCGGCAACGGACGCCGATCGTGAAGGGAGGGCGGCTGGCGGCAGCCTCGATCCGCTACAGCGGCGGCGAGCTGCCGCTGCGAGCGGCCCGCACGGTTGCGGTCGGTGTCCGTCCCGACCAACGCATGAGCATCGCGGTGCGGGCGCCGAGCGAAGTGGAGGGACCGATCCGCCGCGGTGCTTCTCTGGGACGGGTGAGCGTCTACGTCGACGGCAGGCGAGCCGCGACGGTGCCGTTGCGCGCCGGGCGCGCGGTCGAGGAGGCCAGCGTCTTCGAGCGCGCCGGCAGCTTTCTCGACGACGAGAAGATCCCCGTCGGCATCGCGCTTTGCGTGATACTGGTCGGAGCAGTGCTACTGAGGCGCTTCGCACGATGATCCTCACCGTCACCCTCAACGCCGCGATCGACCGCACCGTCGCGGTCCCCAACTTCCGCCTCGGCCACCGCCACCGGGCGGTCGAGAGCCGCACCGTGGCGGGCGGCAAGGGCATCAACGTGGCACGGGCGCTGAAGCTGCTCGGGCGCCCGGTGGTCGCGACCGGCTTTGCCGGCGGGCCGACCGGCAACAGGCTGCTGGAACAGCTGCGCACCGAAGCGGTGCTGACCGATTTCACCCGGATCGCGGCCGAGACCCGGATCAACCTCGCGGTGATCGATCCAACGTCCGGCGAGCAGACCGAGATCAACGAGCGCGGGCCGGCGGTCAGTCCCGAGGAGGTCAAGACCTTCGTCCGCCGCCTCGGCTACCTAGCCGATGGAGCCAAGCTCTGCGTCCTCGCCGGCACCCTGCCCCCCGGGGCCGGCGACGATCTCTACGCCCGCCTGGTCAAGGACCTCACCGAACGTGGGGTGCCCGTGGTGCTCGACGCCGAGGGGGCGGCGATGCTCGCCGGCCTGCGCGCCGGCGCGTCGATCGTGACGCCGAACGAGCGCGAGGCCGAGGAGCTGGTCGGCCAGGAGTTCGCCGACCGCGACGACCTCGCGCACGGCCTCGCCGAGCTGGTCCGCCTTGGCGCCGGCGAGGCCGCGATCACGCGACCCGACGGCTGCGTCGCGGCGATCGGCGAAGGCTCCGAGCGGCGTTTCCTCGAGGTGCGGACCGAACCGCTCGACCCCGTCTCCACGGTTGGCTCAGGCGATGCCTTCCTGGCCGGCTATGTCGCAGCGCGCTACGACGGCAGACCGGCCGACGAGTGCCTTGCCTACGGGGTTGCCTGCGGCGCCGAGTCGACACAGCATTTCGGCGCTGGCAGCGTCGATCGCAACCAGGTCGAGCGCCTCCTCGGCGAGGTCCACGTCCAGGACTTGGAGGTCCCCGCCGAAGTGTAGGCTGGGTTCTCAACGCCACCCTGGAGGACCTAATTGGAGATCGACATCGGTCGAGGCAAGAAGGGGCGGCGCGCCTACGGATTCGATGACATCGCGATCGTTCCGTCGCGCCGCACCCGCGACCCTGACGACATTGACATCAGCTGGACCCTTGGCCCCTACCGCTTCGAGTTGCCGCTGGTCGCTTCGGCGATGGACGGCGTGGTCAGCCCCGACACCGCCGTACTCGTCAACGAGCTGGGCGGGCTCGGCGTGCTCAACCTCGAGGGGATCTGGACCCGCTTCGAGAACGCCGAGGAGAAGCTGGAGATGGTCGCCGCCGCCCCGACGCACGAGGCGACGCGGATCATGCAGGAGATCTACGCCGAGCCGGTCAAGCCAGAGCTGATCGGCCAGCGGATAGCGGAGATCAAGGAGCGCGGCGCCGTCGCCTGCGGCTCGCTGACGCCGCAGAAAGTGCGCGAGCACTACGAGATCGCGGTCGAGGCCGGGATCGACATCCTCGTCATCCAGGGCACGGTGATCTCGGCAGAACACGTCTCGACTACGGTCGAGCCGCTCAACCTCAAGGAGTTCATCGCCGAGGTGCCGGTGCCGACCGTCGTCGGCGGTTGCGCCTCTTACTCGACCGGCCTGCACCTGATGCGGACCGGCGCCGTCGGCGTCCTGGTCGGCGTCGGGCCAGGGGCCGCCTGCACCACCCGCGGCGTGCTCGGCATCGGCGTGCCCCAGGCGACGGCGATCGCCGACGTCGCGGCGGCTCGCTCGCAGCACATGCTGGAGACGGGGGAGTACGTCAACGTGATCGCCGATGGCGGCATGCGCACCGGCGGCGACGTCTCCAAGGCGATCGCATGCGGGGCGGACTCGGTGATGGTCGGCTCGCCCCTGGCCCGTGCCAAGGAGGCCCCGGGCCGCGGCTTCCACTGGGGGATGGCGACCTTCCATCCCTCGCTGCCGCGTGGTACCCGCGTCACGACCATGCAGGACGGGACGCTGGAGGAAATCCTGCTCGGCCCGGCTCAAGAGAACGACGGCACTTTCAACCTGATGGGGGCGCTGAAGACCTCGATGGCGACCTGTGGCTACGAGGACATCCGCTCCTTCCAGCGGGCAGAGGTGATGGTCGCGCCGGCGCTGATGAGCGAGGGCAAGAAGCTCCAGAACGAGCAGTCGGTCGGGATGGGATCGAACGGGCGCGCGGCGGTCTCTGCCGGTGTTGGAGTCGCCGACGACTGAGGCCGGCGCCGCCACGGTGCCGGCCCAGGCCTCCGAGGAGGTTCTCGTCCTCGACTTCGGGGGGCAGTACTCGCAGCTGATCGCGCGGCGGATCCGCGAGTGCGGTGTCTTCGCCGAGCTGCTGCCCTCGACCACCTCGGTCGAGGCGATCCGCGAGCGCCAGCCGAAGGGGCTGGTGCTCTCCGGCGGCCCGGCTTCGGTGTACGAGGTCGATGCGCCGGCGTTTCCCACCGAGCTGCTCGACCTGGAGATCCCGCTGCTGGGCATCTGTTACGGCATGCAGGCGATGGTCCAGGCGCTCGGCGGCCGGGTCGAGGCGGCCGAGGCGGGCGAGTTCGGCCGAACCGACCTCACCCTGCGCGACGACGGCGGCCAATTGCTCGCCGGGCTGCCAAAGGAGCAACACTGCTGGATGAGCCACCGCGACGCGGTCTTCGAGCCACCCGAGGGGTTCACCGCGCTGGCCTCGAGCCCCGGCTCGCCGGTGGCGGCCTGCGAATACCCGGACCGCGGCCTCTACGGAATCCAGTTCCACCCCGAGGTCGTCCACACGCCCTACGGGACCGAGATCCTGACTCGTTTCCTGCGCGACGTCGCCGGCTGCACCGAGCAGTGGTCGCCGCAGTCGGTGATCGCCGAACAGGTGGCGAAGATCCAGGCGCAGGTGGGGGAGGGCCACGTGATCTGCGGGCTCTCCGGCGGCGTCGACTCGTCGGTCGCGGCGCTGCTCGTGCACAAGGCAATCGGCGAGCAGCTGACCTGCGTCTTCGTCGACCACGGCCTGATGCGGCTGAACGAGGCCGAGCAGGTCGTCGCCGCCTTCGAGCAGTTCGGCATCCCCCTCGTCCATGTTGAAGCCGAGCAGCGCTTCCTCGACAAGCTGGCCGGGCACGACGAGCCCGAGCGCAAGCGCAAGATCATCGGCGAGGAGTTCATCCGCGTCTTCGAGGAGGAGGCGGCAAAGCTCGAGGACGCCGCCTACCTGGTCCAGGGGACGCTCTACTCCGACGTGATCGAGTCCGGCGGCAGCGAGAACGCGGCGACGATCAAGTCCCACCACAACGTCGGCGGCCTGCCGGAGGACCTCGAGTTCGAGCTGGTCGAGCCGCTGCGCATGCTCTTCAAGGACGAGGTTCGCGCCGTCGGCGCCGAGCTGGGCCTGCCGGAGCGAATGGTCTGGCGCCAACCCTTCCCCGGTCCCGGCTTGGCGATCCGCATCGTCGGCGGCGAGGTCAACAAAGAGCGGCTGGACATCCTCCGCGCCGCCGACGCGATCCTGCAGGAGGAGATCCGCGCCGCCGACCTCTACCGCCAGCTCTGGCAGTCCTTCTGCGTGCTGCCCGTGGTCCGTTCGGTCGGCGTGCAGGGTGACGGCCGCACCTACGCCTACCCGATCGTGATCCGCGCGGTCACCTCCGACGACGCGATGACTGCCGACTGGGCGCGGCTCCCCTACGACCTGCTCGAGCGCGTCTCGAACCGGATCATCAACGAGATCACCGAAGTTAACCGCGTAGCCCTGGACATCTCTTCGAAGCCCCCCGCGACGATCGAGTGGGAGTAACGCTTCCGGTGCGCTTTATGCACCCGTAGCGAGCAAAAGGCGCACCGGAACCGTCGTCCATGCCCTCGTTCGCGATCTCGATCTCGATTCTCGGCTTGGTTCAGGCGGCGTTGGTGTCGCTGCCGGTGGCGCGGCCCCGGCCCTCTTGGATCGATCGCCTGAGCAGCCCCGGGTGGGCGCTGATCCCGGCGCTCTCGATCGTCGTCGTAATCGGCGCCATCGAAATTGCCCCGGGCTCGGCGGACGTGCTCACCTACATCGCCCTAGTCGCCGTGCCGCCTCTCGCCGCATATGCGCTCGCCATTCTGACGCGAGTCCGTGTGAACCCGCCATATACGGGGGTTCACACGGACTCGCGAAGTGACGCGGGTTGGCTGGCGCCGATCTCGGTTGTGGTGGCGCTCTTCGTGCTTGCCTGGGTCTCGCCGTACTCGCTCGCCGGGGAGGCGGCCGCGACCGCGCTCTCGGGGCTCGGCTGCGTGACTCTGGGCTGGCTGCTCGTCTGCGGCGTGCCGGCAAGTTGGCTGCGGCTCGGCGTCTACGCGATGGCCGCGATCGACGTCTGGTTCGTCGCTGCTGACCTGCTGCAGGGACCGAACGCCGTGCTCAACGCCGCCGCCCCGGCCGCCGATCTGCCGCGCCTGCAGGCGGTCCACTTCGGCTCCGCCCTGATGGGGTTCGGCGATCTATTCGTCGCCGCCCTAGTCGGCTGCCTGCTGGCCCGCAGTCGTCCCCGGCAGCTTGAAGCCGCGCTCCTCGTCGCGGCCTTGGCGCTTGCCTTCGACCTGCTCTTCTTCGCGGTCGATCAGCTTCCGGCGACGGTCCCGGTGGCGGTCGCCCTGGCGATCGTGACGCGCCGCGGACAAGCCGGTCTGTCGCGCCGCGATCAGGCTGTCAGAGAGCCGGGCTGAAGCACGTCGGGGTCGTGCCCTGGCTGGACGGTGAGGCCGGTATCGCGCAGCTTGCGCAGCCGCTCGGCTGAGCGGACCTGCTCGTCCTGGCTGTAGCCGAAGGCGGGGAAGCGGTGGTCGTCGAGGCTGCTGGCGAAGAGCGCCACGTCGGCGCCGAGGACGAGATCGCCGATCTGCACGGACTGGTGGCCGGCGGTGTGGCCGGGCGTGCTGAGCAGCTCGACCGAGCCGTCGCCGAGGAGGTCGTGGTCGCCGTCGATCAGAACGAGGTTGGCCGGTGCATCGGCGTAGTCGCCGGGCATGAAGAAGTTGCGCTCGATCCCGGCACGATCGTGAGCCGCCTCCCACTCCGTGCGCTGGACGACCACCGGCACTGCCGCCGGGATCAGTGAGAGGCCACCGGCGTGGTCGAAATGGAGGTGAGTGAGCACTACCCGGGTCACCGTGTCGAGCTCGACCTGCTCGGCGAGTCCCTGCTCCTGCTCCAGCCCGAAATGGCTCAGTGCGGTGCCCTGGCCGTAGCGGCTATCCGGCTCGGTCACGGCATCCGGATGCAACCCGGTGTCGATCAGGATGCGCTCGCTCTCGGTCTCGATCAGATAGGCGGGCACCGGCAGGCGCAGCGGCCGCTCGGGCTCCTCGTCGCCCTGGCGCCAGAGGCCCGCCGGAGCGGTCATCCAGCCTAGGTTCAACATCTCGATTTTCATCTCATGCGCCTGCCCGCGCCGCTTCCTCGGCGCCGATCAGCTGTAGGCATCCCACTTTTCGAGGTAGGAAAGCGGATCTATCGGGCTGCCGCCCTCGTACCAGCCGGGCGCGGTCCAGATCTCGAAGTGGAGGTGGCAGGCGGTGGCGTCGCCGGTGTCGCCGACGATGCCGATTGGCTGGCCGGTGCGGACCCCATCGCCGGTCTTGAGCGGCGATGGTTCGGCCAGGTGGGCGTACATGAAGTCGAACGTGGTGCCCTTGCCGTCGATCACGACGTAGTTGCCGGCGGCGTACTGGTAGCCGGCGTATTGGACCGTGCCACCACGGGCGGCAACCAGTGGGATGCCGCAGTCGGCCATCGTGTCCTGGCCCTGATGGGTGTGCCCGGAGCGGCCGGCACCGAAGCGGCCAGCGGCACCACCGAAGTCGTGTGCTCCCAGAACCGGGAAGGCGTAGCCGTAGAGGGCGAAGCCGAGGTTGAGCGGTTCGCTCGAAGTCGCCGCCCGGGCGGCGACCGCCGTGCCTCCCTGCGGGCCGATGCGGAAGCTGTAGCGGCCATTGCGAGCGGGCCGGCCTTCGGCTGTCGTGCCGTCCCAGCGGATCCGAACTTCCACGTTGGGTTCGACGTCGTTGCGATAGAAGCTGCGCGCCACTTCGCCGGCTGAGTTGACGACGTCGATCTGCAGGTCGTTCTGCGCCTGGGTGCTGGCGATCGAGAAGCGCACGCTGGGGTAGCGGAAGCCGTAGAAGAAGGACTTGCGCGGCGTCGTCTGGGCGAAGACGAGGCTGAGCGCTCCGGCGCTGGGGGCTTCGCCTGCCGGTGTGCCCGTGGGGCTGCCCGCCGGCGCCGGTGCTCCCGCCGCGGTTGGCGCGCCACCCGTGGTTGCCGTTGCGCTTGCGGCAAGGCAAAGCAGCAACAGCACCATCGCTGTGAATGTGAACGACACTCCCGCCAACCAAGGCCGGCGCCTATCGAACGCCACGTGCCCTCTCTTTCGTTCGCCTACGGAGTTAGCTGTCGGGCTCGCGCTGAAAGAGATGCGCTACGACCTTTTCGGCCGATTCGCCCCCGGAACCTGCAACGGTTCCTGCGGTTCCTCCGCTCCCACCCGCCTGTGCGGCTGGGATTAGGCAGTTATTGGCGCGGCAGTATAGGTCCTCAGCCGGCGCCGGGGCATCAGACCGTGATCGGCGCCTTCTGAGGACAATCAATGCCCATGGCTGCGGTTCTTCGGCCTTGCCGTATGCGGGAAACCCTGCTGCCGACGCACAGTTCCCTATGATCCCCCGCCGGTGAAGACCTATGTCGCCACACCCGCCAACCGCCAGCGTGACTGGTACGTCGTCGATGCCGAGGGCCAGACCCTGGGCCGGTTGGCGACCCGCATCGCCGACGCTCTGCGCGGCAAGCGCAAGCCCGAGTACACGCCACATATCGACACCGGCGACTTCATCGTCGTCGTCAACGCCGAGAAGATCCACGTCACCGGCGACAAGCTGAACCAGAAGCGCTACTGGCGCCACAGCGGCTACCCGGGCGGGATCAAGTCGCGGACGCTGGCCGAGATGCTCGACCGCCGTCCCGAGGAGGTCATTCGCAAGGCCGTCAAGGGCATGCTGCCGCGCAACCGCCTCGCCCGTCAGCAGCTGACCAAGTTGAAGGTGTATGCCGGGCCGGACCACCCGCACGCCGCCCAGCAACCCAAACCGATGGAGATACAGACTTGATCGACGACGAGACCAAAGAGCCGCAGGACACTTCCGACGAGGGTTCGGAGGCCGAGGCCGCGGGTCCTGTCGCGGGAGAGGACTCCTCGTCCTCGCAAGCTGCGGGCGAGGAGCCCACCCCCACGCCACCCGCGGACGAGGCGTCTGAAGCCTCGTCTGAGGAGCCGGTGGCCGAAGGAGACGCCGCCGAGGAGCCTGTTGCGGAGGAGCCGATAGACGAGGCGCCTGCGGCTGACGCCGAAGCCGCCGACGAGCCCGTTGCGGAGCAAGAGGAGGCTCAGGCGGAGGCCACGTCGGAGCCAGAGGTTGAGAAGCCGGCGGCCGAGAAGAAGAAGGACGTCATTCCCGGGGCCGACCTGGAGCCAATTGCGGTTGAGACCACTGAGCGGCCGCTCAGTGCCGAGGAGAAGGCTCGCAAGGAAGCCGAAGAGGAGGAGCGGGCCAAGCGCGAGGCGGAGCTGACCGGCGAGGCCGAGGAGGAGCCCAGCGCCGCCAGCCGCGCGCCGGCGAAGATGGAGGGTGACGCCCGCTACCTCGCCACCGGCAAGCGCAAGACTTCGATCGCCCGCGTGACCCTGCTTCCCGGCAGCGGCAAGGTCGAGATCAACAAGCGGGCGCTGGAGGAGTTCTTCCCCCGTCCGCTGCACCGGACTATGGCTCTCCAGCCGCTCGCGATCACCGGCTACGAGGGCAGCGTCGACGTGCGCGTCCGCGTGCACGGTGGCGGTATCAGCGGCCAGGCCGGCGCCGTGCGTCACGGCATCGCCCGGGCGCTCACCGAGGTCGACCCGGAGCTGCGTGGCGAGCTCAAGCGCCGCGGCTTCCTGACCCGCGACGCGCGGGCCAAGGAGCGCAAGAAGGCCGGCCTCAAGAAGGCGCGCAAGCGGCCGCAGTTCTCCAAGCGTTAGGCCGCTGGGAGTGACGACGGGGCGCAAGCTCTTCGGAACCGACGGGGTCCGAGGGGAGGCTGGAACCTTCCTCACGGCCGAGCTGGCCACCGCGCTGGGTCGGGCGGCCACCGCGTCCTTGGACGCGCCGCGGCCGCAGGTCCTGATCGTGCGCGACACGCGCGAGTCGGGGCCGATGCTCGAGTCCGCCCTGGCTGCGGGCATCGCCGCCGCGGGCGGAGACGCCCTGCTCGGTGGTGTGCTGCCCACGCCCGCCGCGGCGATCCTGGTCAAGCGACTCGGCTTCGACCTCGCCGCGGTCGTCTCCGCTTCCCACAACCCCTACCGGGACAACGGGATCAAGTTCTTCTCGGGACTCGGGACGAAGCTCGACGACGATGCCGAGGCGCGGATCGAGGCATTGATCGAGACCGACGGCGAGAGCGCCGAGACCGGCCAGGTGCGGGAGCTGAACGGCGGCCTGGAGGACTACCTGCGCGCCCTGCAGTCCGCTTTTCCGCTCGACCTCTCGGGTTGCCGGGTGCTGCTCGACTGCGCCAACGGCGCGACCTTCCGCGCGGCGCCGGCGATCTTCGAGCGCCTCGGCGCCAGCGTCGAGACGATCGGCACCGAGCCCGACGGGCGCAACATCAACGACGGCTGCGGCTCCACCCACCTCGATCGCATCGCCGCGGCGATCGGCCGCTCCAAGGCGACGATCGGCTTTGCCTTCGATGGCGACGGCGACCGCGTTCTGGCGGTCGACGGCGCCGGCCGCACGCACGACGGCGACGAGCTGATCGCTCTGGTGGCGCGCGGAATGGCGAGCCGCGGTGAGCTGGCCGGCGGGGTCGCCGTCACCGTGATGAGCAACTACGGCTTTCACCAGGCGATGGAAGACGCCGATATCGACGTTGCGGTGACCCCGGTCGGCGACCGCTATGTGCTGGACGAGTTGCGCGAGCGCGGCTGGGTCCTGGGAGGCGAGCAGTCGGGTCACATCATCGACACCCGCTTCGTCGCCACCGGCGACGGCATTGCCGCGGCGCTGGTGACGATGCGCGAGCTGGACGGCGGCGATCTCGCCACGGTGACGCCGATGGAGAAACTGCCACAGACCCTGGTCAACGTCGAGGTCGCCGAGCGCGAGGCGATCGCCGACGCGAAGCCGGTCTGGGAGGCGGTCGAGCGCGAGGCTGAGGCGCTCGAGGGCCGCGGCCGGGTTCTGCTGCGGGCGTCGGGAACGGAGCCCCTGGTCCGGGTCATGGTCGAGGCGCCGAGCGCCGAGGAGGCCGAGGCGGTCTGCGAGAGGCTTGTCAGCCTCGTCCGCCAAGAGCTGGCCTAGCTCCGCGGTCTCTACCCTTGATCGCCTCCTTATGTGCGGAATCGTCGGATACGTGGGCGGACGCCCCTGCCTTGACCTCCTGGTCGCCGGACTCGAGAAGCTCGAGTACCGGGGCTATGACTCGGCCGGGATCTCGGTCATCGACGACGGCAAGATCGACAGCGTCCGCGCCGTCGGCAACCTCGAGAACCTGCGCGCCGCGGTGGCCGAGCAGGTCGAGAACGGCGGTGGTGTCGCGGTCGCGGCCCTGGCCGCGACGACGGGGGTTGCTCATACCCGTTGGGCGACCCATGGCCGCGTCACCGAGGAGAACGCACATCCGCACGGCGACTGCACCGATCGCATCCACATCGTCCTCAACGGGATCGTCGAGAACCACGCCGAGCTGCGCCGCGAGCTGGCCGATCAAGGGCACCGCTTCAGCTCCGAGACCGACGCCGAGATCGTCTCCCACCTGATCGAGCGCAACTACGACGGCAACCTCACCGAAGCGGTGCGCGCTTCCTTCGCCGAGCTGCGCGGTCACTACGCCTTCGTCGCGATGCACGCCGACGAGCCCAGCCGGCTGGTCGGCGCTCGCAAGGAGTGCCCCCTGGTCGCCGGCGTCGGTGAGGGGGAGACCTTCCTCGCCTCGGCCATCCCCGCCTTCCTCGCCGAGACCCGCGAAGCCGTGGCGATCGAAAACGACGAGATCGTCACCGTCGACGCCTCGGGGGTGAGCATCACCGACGCCGGCGGCAAGCCGGTCGAGCGCGGCTCCGAAGAGATCTCCTGGGACGAGTCCGCCGCCGAGAAGGGCGGCTATGAGACCTTCATGCTGAAGGAGATCCACGAACAGGCCGACGCCGTCGCCGAGACGATCGCCGACCGGCTGCCGAACGACGACCGTGTCGACCTCTCCGAACTCGAGCTCGACGACTCCTACCTCCGTGGCATCCAGCGGATCGTGATCGTCGCCTGCGGCACCTCCTACCACGCCGGCCTGGTCGGTCGCTACGCGATCGAGGAGTGGGCGCGGGTGCCGGTCGAGATGGACATCGCCTCCGAGTATCGCTACCGCAACCCGGTGATCGGCAAGCAGGACCTGGTGATCGGCATCACCCAGTCGGGAGAGACCGCGGACACGCTGGCGGCGATGCGCCTCGCCCGCGAAAACGGCGCCAAGGTGTTGGCGATCACCAACGTGATGGGCAGCCAGGCGACCCGCGATTCCGACAGCGTCCTCTACACCCGCGCCGGGCCGGAGGTCAGCGTCGCCGCGACCAAGACGTTCGTGGCGCAGGTGGCCTCGATGTACCTGCTGGGGCTGCGCCTGGCCGAGCTGCGCGGCACCTTGCCGCCGGAGCGCCTGGCCGAGCTGGTCGCAGAGCTGAAGTCGATCCCCTCCAAGATCGACACCACGATTGCCGCCACCGAAGGCCCGGCACAGGAAATCGCCGCTGCGCAGGCCGATCACGACTTCTTCCTCTATCTGGGCCGGCACATCGGTCTGCCCGTCTGTCTCGAGGGGGCGCTGAAGCTGAAGGAGATCTCCTACATCCCGACCGACGCCTACGCCGCCGGCGAGATGAAGCACGGGCCGATCGCCCTGCTCGACGAGTCGACTCCGGTCATTTGCGTCGCCACCGACAGCCCGGTGCTCGACAAGGTGCTCTCCAACGTCGAAGAGGTGCGCGCCCGTGGCGCCGAGACGATCGCGATCGCCACGCAGGGCGACGAGCAGGTCGCCGCGGTGGCCGATCAGACGATCGAGGTCGCCCGGACCGACTGGATCCTGCAGCCGATCGTCGCGATCCTTCCCCTGCAGCTGCTCGCCTATGACATTGCCCGCGCCCGCGGCCTCAATGTCGACCAGCCGCGCAACCTCGCCAAGACGGTGACTGTCGAGTAGTGCGCCGCCCGCTACTCTTTCTCGCCAACATGGTCAGGATCCGTCTATCTATTTCAATTCTTGCGGCGATTGCCGCGGTTGCGGTCGCTGGCTGTGGGGGCGGTAGCAGCAGCGGTGATGGTGCTTCCAGCTCGGCGCTGGCGGAACTCGCCTCTCCCGGTTCTCTTGTCTTTGCTGAAGGTGAGCTGAAACCAAGCGGAGAACTGAAGGCGAACGTCGATGCGGTCGCCAAACGCCTGACCGGGGCCAGCCTCGGCGAATTCGTCGTCTCCGAACTGGAAAGCTCCGCGCGCCAGGACGGCGAAACCTTCGACTACGCCACGGAAGTCGAACCTTGGCTAGGTAAAAAGGGCGGCGTCGCCTTCGAACGGCTCATCGACGGCGAACTCTCCGAACCGCTGATCGTCGTGCAGACGACAGATCCGAAAGCGGCCCAGGCTTTCATCGACAAGCGGACCAAGAAAAGCAGCGATCCCTCCAAAGACGTCTCCTACAAAGGTGTCGCATTCAACGTCGGTGGCCCCGAAAAGAACGCGGTCGGCATGATCGGCGAAACGCTCGTGCTTGCCCAGAGCGAAAAGGAATTCAAAGCCGCCGTCGATGCTTCCCAGGGCGATTCGCTTGGCGGCGAAGATCGCTTCCGAGGGGCAATCGCGGCTGCCTCCAGTGGCAGCTTCGCTGACGTCTACGTCGACGTTGGCGGAATCATCGAACAGTCCGAAGACAAAATCGACGCGCAGGCCCAGGAAGTGCTGCAGAGCGCCGGGATCGACCCGAGCGAAGCGACCGCGGTGGCCAGCGTGATCCCGCGGTCCGACCAGATCCAGGTCGACCTGAGCAGCGATCTCGGTGGCGAGAAAGCGCCCGCCGGCGATCCCTCCAAACTGCTCGGCTCGCTGCCGGCAAGTTCCTTCGCGGCCTTCGGATTTACGGAATTCAACGAACAGCTCGAAGAAGCGGTCGACAGCATCGACGAGTCCGGTGTTCCGCCTGAACTTGGCCCGAACGAACTGAAGAGCACGCTGAGCCAAGCGGGCGTCGACCTCGACAAAATCGTGGCTTCGCTCGAAGAAGGCGCGGTATTCGCGGAAGGCACTGACAAAGGCAGTCTCGGCGGCGCCATGGTGGTCACCAGCAGCTCGGGCGAAGCGGCTGACGCGATCGGCAGCCTCGGCACGCTTCTGCGCGCCGCCCGCGTACCGGGGATAACGGCGGTCGGCGGCAAGGCGAGTGGCTTCTCGGTCAACAACGCGGGACCCGACGCCAAACCGATCGTCGTCATAGCCAAGGGCGATCGGATCGCGGTCGGCTACGGCTTGGCTGCGGCCCTTGCCGGACTCAACGCCGGCTCCGGCGCGACGCTCTCGGACAAGCCCGCCTACAAGGCGGCGGTCTCGGCGCTCGGCAAGACGCCGATCAGCGCTTTCGCTGACGGCCCGGCAGCCCTGAGCCTCGCCGAAGCTCTCGTACCGCGCTCGAAAACCGACTTCTGGGAAGCTGTTCCCTACCTGAAGAAGATCAGCTACATCGGCCTCGGATCCGGCACCAACGGCGAACTGGCCACAGCGAAGCTGGTCGCGGGCCTCGGCAAATAGCCGCCGAAGTGCGCTCGGGAGTCGGCATCGATCTGCTCGAGATCGACCGCCTCGAGCGTGCCCTGCAGCGTCATCCACGCCTCGCCGAGCGCATCTTCAGCGACGAAGAGCGGCAATACGCGATGGCTCGGGCGCGTCCAGCTCGTCACCTTGCCGCCCGTTTTGCCGCTAAGGAGGCGGTAGTCAAGGCGCTCGGGCTCAGCGGGGGCTTCGGATTGCGCGAGATCGAGGTGGTGGCTGGAGAGCCGCCGGTGGTACGGCTCTCCGGTCGTGCTGCCGAGGCAGCGGCCGGCCGCTGCGTGGATGTCTCGTTGACTCATTCACGGGATCTTGCGGGTGCGGTCGCTGTAGTCGAAAGCTCAGGCTAGGCTGAGCTGCCGCTGTTCCTGGACTACTGCGAACGGATCATGAGAAGTCCGAGGGGGTCTTGCATCCCGGACCTTGCTGAGGACTTAGGAAAGGCTCTACTCTTCGGGCCCCGATGAGCGAAGCCGCCGAGCACCCGACCCGTCGCTCCCAAGGCGCCAACAGCAGGCAATACGACCGCGTCGCTCGCCTCTACAGCACGCTTGAGCCGCTGTATCTGATCTTTCCTCGGGCCCGTCGCAAGGCGGTGGCCGCGCTCGGACTGAAGCCCGGCGACACCGTTCTAGAGATCGGTGCCGGCACCGGGCGCAACTTCCCCTACCTGGTCGAAGCGGTCGGCCCGAGCGGGACCGTCATTGGCGTTGATGCATCCCAAGGCATGCTGGCCGAGGCGCACAAGCTGATCGAGCGGCGTGGCTGGTCGAATGTGCAACTCCTCCACCAAGACGCCACACAGCTCAAGGTCGATCGCGATCTTGACGGGGTGCTTTTCAGCCTCAGCTACTCGGCGCTGCCCGAACCACGTCCAGCATTGGCGCTGGCATGGGAGCGGCTGCGCCCAAAAGGTCGCGTCGTGGTCATGGACATGGGGCTCACCCAGAGCCGTTGGCACCGTCTGCTTGACCCGATCGCCCGTCTGCTCGTCAAGCTCGGGCCGGGCGACGCCTACTCAGACCCCTGGCGCGACCTCGCCGCCTACGGCACGGTCGAAACTGAGCGCTTCCTGGCGGGCTTCTACTACGTCAGCTCCGTCACCAAGCCCGAGCAGCCCTAAGCTGGCGCCTGGCGGATACCCCGCCGCCAGTCTGCCGCGATGCTGGCTGACGTTGCCCCTTGGCGCGGGGATCGCGTTCCCTCGGAGGCACGAATCACCCGGTCGCTCCGAATGTCAAGAACACCTCTGAGAGTCGGCGGTCCTTCGGGGGATCTCCCTATCAAGGTCGACCAGGAGCTTTAGCCAGGCGCGTAAACGCTCGTGGTCTTCGTCTGTCGCAGCGATGGCCCACTCGTCCAAGAGCTGTCGGTGACCGCTGCCGCGGTGTGCCGGTGATAGTTAGTCAATATCAATGAATCATCGCCAACTTCAAAGCTAGGCTGCGATCGTGGAACCGTGGCTGAGCCCTCTCTTTGACGCCGATGGGATTCGGGCGGTCGACCGCTGGGCGATCGAGGAGGAGGAGATCGCGGAAGCCGAGTTGATGGACGCGGCTGGGACCGCGCTGGCGGAGGCCGTGGCCGGGCTGGCGCCGCAGGGGCCGGTGCGGATCGTCTGCGGCAAGGGCAACAACGGCGGCGACGGTCTGATCGCGGCCCGGCGGCTGGGCGAGATGGGGTTCGACGTGGCGGTTCTCGAGCTCGCCGAGGAGGAGTCAGGGGATCTCGACGGCTGGCTCGAGGGAACCGGCGTCGTCGTCGACGCGATCTTCGGCACTGGCTTCGCTGGCGCGCCGCGCGCCCCCGCCGACGCGGTCATCGACGCGATCAACCGCTGCGGCGCTCCGGTCGTGGCCTGCGACATCGCCTCCGGAGTCGACGCCTCGAGCGGGGAGGTCACCGGGGTTGCCGTCGAAGCGGCGCTCACCGTCAGCTTCCACGCCGCCAAGATCGGCCACCGGATCGCACCGGGAAAGTGGCATACGGGCGAGCTACGGGTGGTGCCGATCGGCATTCCCGACGGCGCTCCCGGTGAGCCGCTGGCCGGGACGATCGGTCCCGAGGTGCTCGCCATGCTGCCCGCCCGCGGGCCGCGGTCGACCAAGTTCAGCTCCGGGCAGGTGGTGGTCGCGGGCGGTTCGCGCGGCCTCACCGGCGCCGTGCAGATGTCTTCGGGGGCGGCGATCCGCGCCGGCGCCGGCTACGCCACCGTCGCCGTGCCGGCCGACCTCGAGCCGATCTTCGAGAGCGGCCAGCCCGAGGTGATGTCGGCCGGCTGTCCGGGTGGGGACGGCTGCCTGGCTCCCGCGTCGCTGAAGGCGGTCCTGCGTACGTTCGAGCGGGCCGCGGCGGGGGTGCTCGGCCCGGGGATGGGTCGCGACCCAGGCTCGGTCGAGCTCGCCCGTGAGGCCGCGGCCGCGATCGAGGCGCCGCTGGTGATCGATGCCGACGGGCTCAACGCCTTCGCCGGGGAGCTCCAACGGATCGCGGAGCGCACCGCGCCAACGGTCCTCACACCGCATGCCGGCGAGCTGGGCAGGCTGCTCGGTCGTTCCTCTGAGGAGATCGGCGCCAAGCGGCTCGCCGCGGCACGAGAGGCCGCCAGGCAAGCTGCCGCGATCGTCGTCCTCAAGGGCGATGACACGATCGTCACCGACGGCGAGCGGGTGGCCGTCAACGCGCTCTCCGCCCCCGGGCTCGCGACCGCCGGGACCGGCGACGTCCTCTCCGGCATCACCGCCGCGACGCTCGCCCGCGGCCTCGAGCCCTTCGCTGCTGCCTGTGCCGCCGTACTTGCTCACGCTCGGGCCGGCCGCGATGCTGCCCGGCGGATCGGCGCCGCCGAGTCGGTGATCGCCACCGACGTGATCGAGTCGATCCCGGCGGGGATGCGTCCCGGCGCGGCGGTCGAATAACCTCGCGCCATGAAGACCGCCGCCGAGATCATGGACGCCGACGTGCCGACCGTTTCCCCGGACGCCGATGCGCGCGCCGCGATCGAGCTGCTCGCGAAGACCGACGTCGGCGCCCTGCCGGTCACCGACGCCGAGCGCAAGGTGGTGGGCATCGTCAGCGAGTCCGACCTGATCCTCAGCGACGAGGAGGCGGACCTGCATCTGCCCCACTACCTCAACATCATGGGCGGGATCGTCTTCGTCGGCTCGATGAAGGGCTTCGAGAAGCGGCTCGACAAGGCCTTCGCCACGAAGGTCTCCGAGCTGATGACCCCAGACCCGGTGGTCGTTCACATCGACGACGATGCGGAGGCCGTCGCCCGCACGATCGCCGAGAAGCACCACAACCACCTGCCCGTCGTCGACGACGAGGGTCGCCTCGCCGGGCTTGTCACGCGGGCCGACGCGCTGGCCGCGCTTGTCGCCACCGACTAGGCCGATGGCGCGGGCCCTCGCCCGGATCGACCTTGGCGCCGTCGAGCGCAACTGCGCGCGGCTGAAGGCAGAGCTGCGCGAGGGTGGCGAACTCTGCGCGGTGGTCAAGGCGGATGGCTATGGCCACGGCGCCGATGCTTGCGCGAGCGCGGCGCTGGCGGGCGGTGCGACGCGCCTGGCCGTCGCCACCGGCGCCGAGGCGGCGCAGATCGGGCGACGCCTTCCCCAGATCCCCCTGCTGACGATGGGGGCCCTGACCCCCGACGAGCTCGACAGCGCCCTGGCGGCGGGCTCTGAAGTCGCTGCCTGGCGAGACGGCTTTCGCGATCTCCTCGCCGCGCGCGGGCGGGCACAGGGCCGCGCCGTTCGCGTCCACGTCAAGCACGACAGCGGCATGGGGCGCCTGGGCAATCCCGATCCCAGCCAGGTGCTTGCCCTGGCCCGTGCCTGCGCAGAGGACCCGATGCTCGAGCTGGCCGGGATCTGGACCCACTTCGCCACCGCGGACGAAACCGATTCCAGCTTCTTCGATGACCAAGTCGATCGCTTTGCCGCGGTCGTCGAAGCGGTCAAGTCGGAGTATCCGAGCGTCATCGCGCACGCCGCCAACAGCGCCGCGGTATTTCGCGATTCCCGGGCGCACTTCGACATGGCGCGCTGCGGTGTCGCCATCTACGGCCTCGATCCCTTTCAGGGCGACCCCGCCGAGCGCGGCCTCTCTCCGGCGCTCTCGCTGCACTCCTACGTCGCCGACGTCAAGCGCTTTCCCGCCGGCGCCGGCGCGGGCTACGGCCAGACCTGGAGGGCGCCTGTCGACACCTGGGTCGGAGTGCTGCCGCTCGGCTACGGCGACGGGGTGCGGCGGGGGCTTTCGAACAACGCCGAGGTGCTGATCCGGGGACGCCGCCATCCCCTTGTCGGCACGGTCTCGATGGACAACCTGACGGTCGACCTCGGTCCCGAGACGGACGTGGAGGCGGGGGACGAGGCGGTGCTCATCGGTCCCCAGGGCGAGGACTCGATCCGCGCCGAGGAGATCGCCCAGCGCCTGGGGACGATCAACTACGAGGTCACCTGCGGGATCTCTGCCAGGGTCCAACGGGAAGCGGTATGAGCGCTGTCGAGGACCGTCTGGGGGCCGCACCGTTGGTCGGCTTGGCGCGGCAGGCCATGGGCGAGCCCGACGGGGTCTGGATCGCCGGCGGGGCGGTCCGCGACGCCGCCCTCGGGCGCGAGGTCGTCGATCTGGACCTCGCCGTTGCCGGCGACCCGGCGCCGGTTGCCAAGGCGATCGCCCGCGAGGGGGGTGGCCACTCGTTCGAGCTCTCCGCCGAGTTTGCGACCTGGCGCGCGGTGGCCGCCGACGGCAGCTGGCAGATAGACGTCACAGCCCTGCGCGGCGAGACGATCGAGGCCGATCTGGCGGAGCGCGATTTCACCATTGGCGCTGTCGCCGTGCCGCTGAGCGGCGGCGCGCCGCTCGATCCGTACGGGGGCCTGGCCGACCTCGACCGTGGCCAGCTGCGCACGGTCAGCGAGCGCAGCTTCGCGACCGATCCGCTGCGCCTGCTGCGCGCCGCTCGCTTCGCCGCCGGGCTTGGCCTGGAGATCGACCCGGCAACGGTGTCGCTGGCGCGCGCCGAAGCTGCTCGCGCCGCGGAGGCCGCTGGAGAGCGCCAGCTGGTCGAGCTGCGACAGCTGGTCGGCGGCCCCGACCCGCTGCGGGGGATGCAGCTGCTCGACGAGCTCGGCCTGACCGCCGTGGTGCTGCCGGAGCTGGAGGCGCTTCGCGGGGTCGAGCAGGGACCCAACCACCACCTCGACGTGCACGGCCACACGATGGCGGTGCTCGAGCGCACGCTCGAGGTCGAGGGGAACCTGGCTCGCTTCGGCGGCGAGCGGGCGGACGAGGTCGCCGCGCTGCTCGCGGAGCCGCTGGCCGACGAGATCAGCCGGGGCACGGCCCTGCGCTTCGGCGCACTGCTGCACGACGTCGGCAAGCCGGTGACGCGCTCGGAGCGGGACGGCCACGTCACCTTCATCGGCCACGACCGCGACGGGGTCGGGATCGTCGGCGCCCTCTGCGGCCGCCTGCGGGCAAGCCGTGGCCTCACGCGCCACCTCCAGGACCTCACCCTGCACCACCTGCGCCTTGGCTTCCTCGTCCACGAGGCGCCGCTGCCGCCACGGCGCGTCCACGAGTATCTGCGCGCCACCGACCCCGTCGCTGCCGACGTGACGCTGCTGACCGTCGCCGACCGACTCTCGGCCCGCGGCTCGGGCCCATTTGCGACGGAGGAAGCGATCGAGGCGCATCTGACGCTCGCCAGGCAGATGCTGGCGGCCGCGCTCGACTGGCGTAGCGAAGGGCCGCCGAAGCCCCTGCTGCGCGGTGACGAGCTGGCCGGTGAGCTTGGCCTGGCCGCGGGTCCGGAGGTGGGCGAGCTCCTCGCCGAGCTGGAGGCGGCCCAGTACGCGGGAGAGGTCGTCGACCGTCAGGCCGCGATCGAGCACCTGCGCCGCCAAAGGTGAATTGAAGGCGCGACTGTTATGTTCCTCGCCGCATGGCGAAAGAGGAGAAGATCGAGATGGAGGGCGAGATCACCGAGGCCCTCCCCAACACGATGTTCCGGGTCAAACTCGACAACGGCCACGATGTACTCGGCCACATCTCGGGCAAGATGCGCCGCCACTACATCCGCATCCTCCCCGGCGACCGGGTGAAGATCGAGCTTTCGCCGTACGACCTCGACCGGGGTCGCATCACCTACCGCTACAAATAGGCGCAGCGGTAAGCGACGCGCGCTTCCGTATGCGGGGGGCTTCCGGATGAGCGAGTCGCTCGGTAACAAGCCGACAGAGGAGCAGCGCCTCCTCCTGCACACGGCACTTGACGAGAGGGATGCTGCGCTCGCCGCTTGGCGGTGCTGGCGCCAGGCCGTCGATTTCGACGCAGTCGACCACGGCTCGACCCGCTTGCTTCCGCTCGTCTACCGCAACCTCGGGCCCGACTCGTTCGACGCCGAGGTTGCCGGCCGGCTGAAGGGGCTCTACAGGCGCTCCTGGAGCCACAACCAGTTGATTTTCAAGCGAGCCGCCGGGGTGATCGGCGTGCTCGGGAAAGCCGGGATCGAGACCCTGGTGACCAAGGGCGCCTCACTGGCGATCCTCTCCTACGGCGATGTCGGCGTGCGGCCGATGGATGACGTCGACGTGCTCGTGCCGATCGCTCATACCGAGGACGCGATCGAGGCGCTGAGCGCCGCGGGCTGGTCGCCTGATCACGACGATCCGCTGGCCTGGACCCAAGTGCACCACTCGCTCGCATTTGCCGGCAAGGACAGCGGCAACGTTGACCTGCACTGGTTCTCGCTCTGGCAGCCGGCAAGCGACACGGCGCTATGGCGCGCCTCGGTGCCGCTCGAGCTCGGCGGCGCGGAGACGCGTGCCCCCGGCGCCGCCGACCAGCTCCTACTCACCTGCGTGCACGGGACGCCGTGGAGCCCGCTGCCGCCGTTTCGCTGGATCGCCGACGCCGCGACCGTGATCCGCTCTGCCGGCGATGAGCTCGACTGGGGCCATCTCGTCGCCGAGGCCGAGCGCCGGCGGCTGACGGTGGCCACGCTTGCGGCGCTGGACTACCTGCGCGAGGAGTTCGAGCTCGCCGTCCCCGAGTCAACCCTCGCGCAACTGCGGGCGGTTCCCGCCTCACGGCACGAGCGCGCCGCTTTTCGGGCGGCCTGCAAACCCGATTCGCCGCTGCGCACCCTGCGCATGGCCTGGGATCGTTACCGTCGCCTGCGCGACCTCGACACAGGCGCGCCACGGCCGGATGGCTTCATCCAGTTCGCGCGGCGCTTCTGGGGACTCGAAAGCGCTTGGCAGCTACCGCTGCACGCCGCGGGGGCGCTCAGTCGCCGGCGCGGGCATGGGCCCCCATTTTGACCTAGAGGTGACTGCGCGTCGCACCCGGGTCGGGCTCAGCCAGCTCGGCAACCAAGGCCGACCAGGCGAAGTCCCTGGCGCCGAGACCCGCACCGGTGCGAGGGTCGTAGTACTCGCGCAGCCCTTCGCGCTCAACCGCACCGATCACCCCGTCGGCCAGGCGCGAAGCCGCCTCCGGGTAGCCGAGCCGGAGCAAGCCGAGCCAGACCAGCCAAGCGGAGTTGACCCAGGTCGGGCCGCGCCAGTAGCGCCGCAGCGGCCCGCGATGACCGCCGGGTTCGTAGCTCGGCTCGGCCGCGGAGACTGATGGCGGCGCGACCGGGGTGAGGAACTCGCTCTCGTCGAGCAGGTGCTCCTCGACCAGCCGGTGGCCGATCTCCTCCGGCAGGTCGGGTAGCGCCAGCGGCGCCAGGGAGGCCCAGGTGACGACACCGGGACGAGCCCCGCCGGGCTCCGCCCGGTCGAGAAAGAGGCCGCGCCGCTCGTCCCAGAGCCGGTCGACCAGCGCCGGCGTCGCCGAGGGGCGCCCCATTGCCTGCAGCGAGAGCGACCAGAGCGTGTTGACCAGCGTCTCGCAGAGGACCGGCCCGCCGCGCCCACGGATTCGGCGGGCATCGAAGCCGAGCCCGCGGTTGCGGTGGACCAGCAGGGGAAATCCAACGCGAGCGTTTGCCCGCCATCCCCAGACCGGTTCGAACTTCGGCGAGGCGTCGAGACCCGACTCGTCGGGCTGAACGATCCAGAGCAGGCCGTCGCCCTCGAGGTCGCGGTTGGCCGCCAGCCACTCGATCTGGGCGGCGATTCGGGGCTCCTCGGCGGGATCGCCGACGGCGATCTTCCAGGCCCAGGCCAGCAGCGGCGGCTGGATCGTCTCGGTCTGGAGCGAGTGGCGCGCGACGACGTTGTAGAAGGGCAGGCGGCTGAGCGCGACGGGCCGGTCCCAGAAGATCGTGTGGCCGAGAAAGCCGTCGGGGCGCTGCGCCGCCAGCAGCGTCTCCAGCTCCGCCCGTGCCCGGGTGGGCTCAAAGCGCCGCCAGACGATCGCCGCGAAGCAGGAGTCCCAGTACCACTGCCAGGGGTAGCGGGTCGGGCTCGGCCGTGTATAGGCGAAGTGGGTGCCCTGACGCTCTCCCTCCAGCCAGTTCTGGCGCAGGGCGCGCTCGGCGATGCCGGTCGCCGCTGCGGTCACCATGAAAGTTCGCGCTTCGCTCGCGGCGCGAAGAACCAGATATGGACGCTTGCTCGCTCCGCGTTCACTGCGCCGTACGGCGCATTTCGCGCAGCGCCCAGGCGCCGAGAATGGCGAGCAGGCCGGCCAGCGCCAGGAGCCCGGGCCAAGTTTCTGCCCAGCTGACGCCGCCGATGAAGCCCTGGCGTGCGGCGTCCATGACCTGCGTAACCGGGTTGACTTCGGCGACGCTGCGCATCCAGGGCTGCAGCAGGGCGAGCGGTGCGTAGGCGGTGGTGGTGAGGATCAGCCCCATCATCCCCGCCTGCATCAGCGGCGCCGCCGACTGGCTCTTGAAGCGCAGCGCCAGGCCCGAGCCCCAGCAGGCGGCGACGGCGGCCATTGCGGCGACCATCACGTAGGTGACCAGCAGCCCGTCGATGCCGGGCCAGCCGGCGCCGAGCGCCAGCGCGATGATGAACACGGACGTGGCCGGAATCAGCGCCCGGGCGCTGGCGGAGAGCACGGTTCCCGCCAGCAGCACCCAGCGCGGAGCGGGGGAGACGAGCAGCCGGTCGACCCAGCCGCCCTCGATGTCGCGAGCCAGGTTGACGCCGGCGGCGGCCCCGGTGAAGCCGGCCCCCTGCAGCATGCTGACCGGCACGATGAAGCTCTCGTAGGTCCCGGTGGTGAAGCCGTTGAGCTGGGTCAGAGCGCCGAAGACGCCGTTGAGGCCGAGGAAGAAGATCGTCGGCGCCAGCACGCCCGGGATCGCCGCGCCCGGCACCCGCAGCAGCTCGTTCTTGGCTCGGGCCATCAGCGCGGCGATGGTCGCCAGATTCGCGCGCCACTGCGGTTGGGCGACGACCGCTTCCATCAGCCCACCCTCAGCCGGTGACGCAGGGCACGGGCGCTGAGCACCAGGCCGAGCACGACGATCCCGGCGATCGCCAGCACCGCCTCGGCCAGTTCGGTGGCGTCGACTCCCGAGATGATCGGCCCGCGGATTCCTTCGACGACGAAGCTGAGCGGGTTGTATTCGGCGATCGCCTTGGCCGGCTGGATCATCAGCTCGTTGGGGAAGAAGGCGGAGGAGAGGAAGAGGACGACGAGGACCAGCGGGAAGAGCCCCTGGACGACGCTGGCGCTGCCGGTCCGCAGGGCGATCGCGGCGCCGATGCCGCCGACCGCCATCGCCGTGGTGGTGACGAGGGCGATCGCGATCAGGGCGCCGGCGACGCCGCTCTCGATGTGGGCGCCGAAGATCAATCCGATCGCCAGGAACCAGAGCGAGGCGAAGAGGCCCAGCGCCGCGGTGCCGGCGAGGCGGCCGAGCACGATCGTGTAGCGCGGGATCGGGGCCGAGAAGAGGCGGTCGGTGAAGCCCATCTCGATGTCGACGGCGAGGGCGATCCCGCCGCTGTTGCCGGCCAGCATCAGCGACTGCATCATCGCCCCGGCCAGCATGAACTGGAGGAAGCTCTGCACCGGCGGGAAGCCGGGGAGGTTGACGGCGCCGCCCGCGCCGCCGGTCTGGATCGCCAGCAGCAGGGTGGGGAAGACGACGATCGGCGCCATCAGCTGCGGTCGCCGGAAGGTCTGGCGGATCGAGCGCATGCCCAGCGCTCGCACGACCCGTGCGTTGACGGCGAACTCGCTCACGCCTCGACCGGCTCGGGCTCGGCGCCGCCCTGCTCGTCTTTCTCCAGATGGTGGCCGGTCTTGGCGACGAAGACGTCGTCGAGGGTGGGCCGGACCAGCTCCAGCGACTCGACCGCGATCCCGGCCTCGTCGAGGGCTCGCACGACCCGCGGGATGTCGGCGGCGCCGTTCTCGACTTCGACCAGGACCGTGCGGCCGTCCATGGGCGGCAGAAGCTTGCCCAGCCTGGCGCAGACTTCCTCGGCCTCGGCGATCGAGCCCGCGGCGAGCTGCAGCTGGATGTGCGGGTTGCCGATCTCGGTCTTCAGCGAGTCCGGCGTGCCTTCGGCGACGAGCTTGCCGCTGTCGATGATCGCCACGTTGTCGGCGAGCTGGTCGGCCTCCTCGAGGTACTGGGTGGTGAGGAAGACCGTCGTGCCCTCGTCGTTGAGGGCTCGCACCTCCTCCCAGATCGTCTTGCGGCTGACCGGGTCGAGGCCCGTGGTCGGCTCGTCGAGGAAGAGCACCCGGGGCTCGTGGACGAGTGCGGCCGCCAGGTCGAGCCGCCGCTGCATGCCGCCCGAGTAGGTGCCGACGCGGCGGTCGGCGGCTGCCGCCAGGTCGACCCGCTCGAGCAGGTTGTCGGCGCGTTGCTTGCCCGCGGCGCTGGGCAGGCCCTGCAGCGTCGCCTGCAGGCGGATCAGCTCCCGTCCCGTCATCAGCGGGTCGAGGGCCGCCTCCTGCAGGGCGACCCCGATCGTCGCCCGCACGGCGCGCGCCTGCTTGACCACGTCATGCCCGGCGACGGTCGCACGCCCGCCGGTGGGCAGCAGCAGCGTCGTCAGCATCCGCACCGTCGTCGTCTTGCCGGCCCCGTTCGGCCCCAGGAAGCCGAAGATTTCGCCCTCCTCGACCGAGAGATCGACGCCCTGCACGGCGAGAACCTCGTCGAAGCTGCGTTCCAACCCCTCTACGACGATTGCCGGCATCGGCAGGCAACCCTAGCGAGGCGACCTGGCCGGGATCGTGCAAAGCGCACGCTGTAACGGCATTGCTCCGCCCTGGGCGGCAGAATCGTGCCCGCAACCCTCGCCAGGTGGCGGGGTTTGCAGCGTGAGATCGTGCAAGAAGCTGCGAAAAACCGGATCGGTCGGTCGCGGGCGCCGCTGGCGGCCGCTTTTGCCTGCGCGCTGGCCGCGCTCGTAGTCGCCGCCTGGCCCGGCGCGGCGGACTCCGCGCCCCTGGGCGTCGTCGTCCTCGGCAAGACCACAACGACACCGCCGCCGTCCTGCCCCGGCAAGATCGTCAACAACGTCGAGGTGGTCCCCTGTCGCGTCGAGGGCCACGTCAGCGGCTACCAGGTCAAAGCCGGCGGGGTGGACCATCCCTACGAAGTGCCGTTCGACGGCAAGATCGTCGCCTGGTCGATCACCCTCGCCAAGCCCTCGCGCACCGATACGAAAACGACCACCAACGAGGTCGGCTTCTTCGACGAATTCCTCGGCAAGCCCTCAGAGGCGCGGATCGGCGTCCTGCGCCCGGTCGACGAATCGAAACCGCCGAAATTCACCCTGGTGCGCCAGAGCCCGCTCGAGGTGCTCAACCCCTACTTCGGCAGCACCCCGATCTTCGCCCTCGACCACCCGCTCTCGGTCCTGCGCGGCCAGATCGTCGCCCTCACCGTGCCCACCTGGGCGCCGATGTTCGCCTTCAACGTCTCCGAAGAAGACACCTGGCGCGGCAGCCGCCTCGAGGATCACTGCGCCTCCAAGGAAGACATTCAGGGTGGCCACCCCCAGCAGGGTGTGGGCAAAGTAAAGACCTACGGCTGCTTCTACTCCAACGCGCGGTTGCTCTACACGGCGACGTTGGTGAAGAAACCCTAGATCCAGAAGCTGCAGCTAGGCCGGATCGCCGGGCACTCCTCCTCACTCGCCTACCTGGCTGGGTCGTCAGCTGCCGTCCGAGGACCTCTCTGGGCCAGCGGCGCAAAACGTTCGGAGGAGCACCCGACACTCCGGCCAGCCCAACGGCTCGCATAGCGGAAGCTTCAAAAGCGCGGCGAAGCACGGAAGCTTCTGAAGCGAAGGACGTTGGCGATGAACCCAAGCCCCGCGCTGGGGTGGTTTGCGTTTCAAGCTTCTACGGGACGGGCGTCGGAAGGCCCTCCGAACGTTTTGCGCCGCTGGCCCGGCAAGATCCTCGGACGGCCGCAAACGACCCAGCCAGTCAGGCGAGTGAGGAGGGCCTACCGACGCCCGTCCCGCCGGGGCTAAAGCGCTTCTTGCCTGAGCCCGCAGTACGGGCAATCGCTGACGTCCAAGCCGATCAGCTGGTCGCAGCGGCGGCACGCCCGCAGGTTCTCTGGGGTGCGCGGTAGGGAAGAAGCTGAGGGCGCCAGGGGGAGGACCATTGCGACGGGTTCCATCTCCTCGCCGGTCTCGCGATCGACGTAGACATGGCCCGGCTCGGCCTCGGCCAGGGCCTCGCGGCCCGAGGCCGGTGCGCGCATGCGGTAGAGCTGCTTCTGGTTCACGGCGGCGAAGACTAATAGCTTGCGCGGTCCCGATGCGTTTCCTGATCTTCCACGGCTACATGCTGCGCGGCACCGGCAGCAACATCTACAACGCCAATCTGGCGCCGGCGCTGGCCAGGCTCGGCCATGAGGTGCACCTGCTCTGCCAGGACCGCGAGACCAAGATCGAGGGCGTCGCGATCCACACCCCCGATATCCACGGCCTCCTGCCGGTCTACGTCAAGGATCCCTACACGGGCTTCGAGGTCAAGGCCTTCCCTGAGATGACCGACGAGGAGCTGGAGCGCTACATCGACGCCAATGTGGCGGCGGTGCGGGAAGTGGCGGAGAAGGTTGGCGGTATCGACGCGGCGCTGGCCAACCATCTGGTGATGGGCCCAGCGATCCTCTCTCGCGCCGATGTAGCGCCGTTCGCCGCCAAGATCCACGGCTCGGCGCTTGAGTACACGGTCAAGCCGCATCCGCGTTTTCTGCCGTATGCCCGGGAGGGGATGGAGGCGGCCTCGGGCGTGCTCGTTGGCTCCCGGCATACGGCCGAGTCGCTTTGGGCGGCGCTGCCTGATGTCGCTGGGCTGAAGGAGAAGACGCGGCTTGGGCCGCCGGGTGTCGATACGGAGGCGTTTCGGCCTCGGGGCCCGTCGCGGACTCGGGGGGGCCTGCGGGCGGGGGCTGCGCCTCCGTTCTCGGCCCCCCCGAGCCCACGCCACCCGCGGAGAGTCGTCTTCGTGGGGAAGCTGATCGTCTCGAAGGGAGTGGACCTGCTCTTGGCTGCATGGCCGTTGGTGAAGGCCGAGCACCCGGATGTGCGGCTCGAAATCGCAGGGTTCGGCGCGTACGAGGAGGGCCTGCGGCGCTTGCTGGCGGCTTTGGAGCGGGGAGATATCGGCGATGCACGGGAGGTTGCGCTGGCGGGCTGGGCGATTGAGGGAGGAGAGGCGAAGCCGTTGCCGATCCTTTCGGCGTTCCTCACAGAGCCACCGGCCGATTACATGAAGGCCGCCCGGGACGCCGCCGGTTCCGTCGAGTTCATCGGCAGGCTCGAGCACGACGAGGTGGCGGAGCTGCTGCCGGACGCCGAAGCGCTGGTCATGCCCAGCACGTTCCCCGAGGCCTTCGGGATGGTTGCGGCGGAGGCGGCTGCCTGCGGGGCGCTGCCGGTTTCCGCGGGGCACTCGGGGATGCTGGAGGTGTCTCGTCAGCTGATGGAGGCGCTGCCGGCTGAGATGGGGCGCCTGACCTCGTTTCCGGTCGAGAAGGGAGCGGTCGAGGGGATCGCGGAGCGGCTGAATGGGTGGTTGGCGCTGCCGGAGGACGAGCGCGCGAGGGCCCGTGAGGCGCTGGTCGAGACGGCGCGGCGGCTCTGGAGCTGGGAGGGCGTCGCCGGTGGAGTGCTGGCCGCCTCCGCGGGCCAATTGAGCGGGCTGCCGCTGCCCGAGTAGCTAGTGCCGAGCGTCACCAGAGGCTGAAAGCTTCCGGCCGGCGCTTCAATAGAATGCCCGCCGCCTCATGTACGGCCGCCTCCCCATAGCGAAGATGCTCGCTGTCACGCTCGTGATGACCGCGGCGATCTCTGCCGTGATGCTGTCGATCAACTGGGACGGCCAGCAGGCCTCCACGGCGGCCCCGAAGATCGACGAGCTGCTCGACGTGATGATCGTCCTCTCGTCCTTCGTCTTCTCGCTGGTGATGGTGATGCTCTTCTACGCGCTGTGGAAATTCAGAGCCAAGCCAGGCGACGAATCCGACGGCGAGCCGATCCACGGCAACACCAAACTCGAGATCGCCTGGACCGTGATCCCGACGATCATCGTCCTCTTCGGCGCCGGCTACAGCTGGTCGGTGCTCAACGACATCGAAGAGACGACCAGGAACCCGCTCACGGTTGACGTCTTCTCCCAGCAGTACGCCTGGAGCTTCGGCTATCCCGGCAAGGGCAACGCCTGGTCGCAGGGCGAGCTGCACGTGCCGCTGGATCGCCAGGTCCACTTCAAGATGCACGCCCAGGACGTGATCCACTCCTTCTGGGTGCCCGAGTGGCGGATCAAGAAGGACAACGTTCCGGGGATCACCACCACCGCGATCGTCACGCCCGACAAGCTCGGCGCCTACCAGCTGATCTGCACCGAGCTCTGCGGCTTCGGCCACGCCACGATGCGGGCCAAGGTCGTGGTCGAAACGCCGGCCGACTTCCGCAAATGGGTCGCCGGGCTGAAGGAAGAAGTTCCTCAGCCCCTGGCCGAATCGATCACCCGGGACACAGAGGCCAACCCGGTGCCCGTGGACGCCGGAGGGGCATAATGGAGGACTGCTGATGACGGCTGCGATCAAGCAACCCGGGTGGATTCGAGGCCTGCTCGGCGCGATTCTGGGCGCCGCTTTTGGCTTTGCCCTGGTGATCGCGCTGCGTAAGGCATCCGGCCTGCCCGTCTACCAAACCGAACAGACCGGCTACCCGCACGTTGTCGTGCCGTTGATCACCGGCCCGCTCGGCTTCCTGGCCGGATTCGGCTGCTTCGACTACTGGCTGCGCTGGGCCGCGGGCATGCCGACGATCCCCGAGGAGCACTCCCAGCACGGCGCCAAGAGCTGGAAGGACTACTTCCACTTCAACACCGATCACAAGGTGATCGGCATCCAGTACGTCTGCACCACCTTCTTCTTCTTCTTCGTGGGCGGGCTGATGGCGATGCTGATCCGGGCCGAGCTGGCGCAGCCGGGCACCCAGATCGTCGACGCCGCCACCTACAACAGCCTCTTCTCCACCCACGCGGTATTGATGATCTTCGTCTTCGTGATCCCGGTCTTCGCCGGGCTCGCCAACTACGTGCTGCCGTTGATGATCGGTGCGCCGGACATGGCCTTTCCGCGCCTCAACGCGCTCAGCTTCTGGATGCTGCCGCTGGCGGGCCTGCTCTTCATCGGCAGCTTTTTGGCTCCGGGCGGCGCCTTCGACACTGGCTGGACCGGCTACGCGCCGCTCTCGACCGGTGCTCCGGTGGGTCAATCGTTCTTCAACCTCGGCGTTCAGTTCGCGGGTGCGTCCTCGATCGCCACCGCGCTCAACTTCCTGGTCACGATCATCACCATGCGTGCGCCCGGAATGACCTTCTGGCGCATGCCGCTGCTGGTCTGGGCGAACCTTTCGACCTCGCTGCTCGTCGTCGCCGCGACGCCCTTCATCGCCGGCGTGCAGTTCATGGTCCTCTTCGACCGCGCCCTGCACACCAACTTCTTCGAGCCTCTCGGTGGCGGCGACGTGGTCAGCTACCAGCACATCTTCTGGTTCTACTCGCACCCGGCCGTCTACATCATGATGCTGCCCGGTTTCGGGATTATCAGCGAGGTAATCTCGACCCACGCCCGCAAGCCGATCTTCGGCTACCGGCTGATGGCGCTGGCGCTGATCGGGATCGTCGTGCTCAGCTACTCGGTCTGGGCGCACCACATGTTCGTCGCCGGCATGTTCAGCTGGCTGCGGGTGCCGATGATGATCACGACGCTGCTGATCGCGGTGCCGACCGGGATCAAGATCTTCTCCTGGCTGGGGACGCTCTATTTCGGCAAGATCCACACCTACTCGACCGCGATGCTGTTCGCGCTCGCCTTCATCGTCACCTTCACGATCGGCGGCATCAGTGGCGTCATGCTCGGCATGGTGCCTATCGACATCCACGTCTCCGACACCTACTTCATCGTCGCCCACATCCACTT
>JAWVFL010000063.1:0-2660 GCA_033856195.1 Solirubrobacterales bacterium
AGCAGGTAGCGGGCCTGGACCTTCGCCAGCGCCATCCCGGCGAACGGCGCGACGAAGAAGGCGCCCAGCGTGATCGGCAGGTAGCGCAGCCCCGCGTCGATCGGCGAGTAGCCGAGGAAGCTCTGCAGGTAGAGGGTCAGGTAGAGGAACAGCGCGAACATCGAGCCGGAGACCGCGAAGGCCGCCAGCTGGACGCCGGTGAAGGCGCGGCGGCGGAAGAGGCCGAGCGGCAGCATCGGCTCGCTGACGCGGCGCTCGATCGCGACGAAGGCGATCATCAGCAGCACCGAGGCGGCGAGCAGGGAGACGATCAGCGTGCTGCCCCAGCCCTCGGCGTTGCCCCTCACCAATGCCAGCACGAGGGAGAAGAGCGCTGAGGAGAAGGTGAGGAGCCCGCCCCAGTCGATCCGGGTCGCGTTGGGATCGCGGGACTCGGCCAGCTTCCAGTAGGTGACGGCGATCGCGGCAAGCCCGATCGGCACGTTGATCAGGAAGACCGACTCCCAGCCGAAGCCGTCGGTGAGCAGGCCGCCGACCAGCGGCCCGATGGCCACCGCGATCCCGATCGTGGCGCCGTAGATGCCCATCGCCATGCCGCGCTCGGCGCCGCTGGGGAACTCCTGGGCGACGAGGGCGAGGGAGACCGCGAACATCACCGCGCCGCCGATGCCCTGCAGGCCGCGGGCGAGGTTGAGAAAGGTCGGGTCGGGGGCGAGCGCGCAGAGCAGCGAGGCGACCGAGAAGATCGCCAGCCCGATCGCGAAGACGCGTCGGCGGCCGAGCCGGTCGGCCAGCGAGCCGGCGGTGAGGACCAGCGCCGCGAGCGAAAGCGCGTAGGCGTCGATCACCCACTGCAGGTCGGTGAAGCTGCCGCCGAGGTCCTTCTGGATCGCCGGCAGCGCCGTGTTGACCACGGTGATGTCGAGCAGCAGCATGAAGGTGGCGACGCAGACCGCGCCGAGCGTCCACCACTTGCGGTTGTTCACGAGACTCACTTCGGAAGTCATAAGGGGCTCCTCGGCATCGAGTACAATTCGTAAGGAAGCCTTGTCAGGCTCCCTGATCAAGCGACCTTATCAGGCTTCCTTACTAAATGAACGTTCCCCCGAACACCCCCCTGCACCTAGTCCCCCTCCCGGGCCTGCTCGACATCGCCTCGGGCACGCTGTTCGCCGACTTCCGCCGGGACCTCGTCGAGGCCGGCTACGGCGACATCCGGCCGACCCACGGCTGCGTCTTCCGCTTCGTCCACGAGGACGGCATGCGCCTGACGGAACTCGCCACCCTCGCCGGCATGACCAAGCAGTCGATCGGCGAGATCGTCGACGACCTGGCCGACCGCGGCTACGTCGAGCGGATCCCCGACCCGGCCGACCGCCGCGCCAAGCTGATCCGCCTCACCGATCAGGGCGAAAAGGCCCAGGGCGTCGGCCTCGAGCTGTTCGCGGAGCTGGAAAAGCGCCTGGCCGACCGCTACGGCCCCGACCGCGTCGCCGACCTCCGCGCCCTGCTCGAAGAGATCGCCGCCGCCGAGATCCCCCAGTTCGCCCCCGAGCCGTCCCGCCCAGAGCCCGCGGCCGTCTAGGGAGGACAGACCCGCTAGATTTCGCTCCGGGCCGCTCCCCGCTGGCCCGTCCGAGCATTCTCGGGGGCGTAGCTCAGTTGGTTAGAGCGCCGGCCTGTCACGCCGGAGGTCGCGGGTTCGAGTCCCGTCGCTCCCGCTCTCGTCTTGCGGCATTCTAGAGCGGTTGTGGTCCGTTTCAAGACTCTGACATTCCGTCGTCTCGCCTTCCGGTACCGCGTTCCGGTACCACACAACGGAAACCAAGCAAAGCCGAGGTGTCGTCGCGACAGGCGGCGCCTATCCGAGCCACGGCAAACAACGGCGAATCTTGGTCTGGCAGAAATTTGCTTTGGCCTATTCAGGTCGCTCTCGACTGACGCCCGCCTCCGGCGAGAAATTCGCTTGACCGCAACCCAAAAAGGCTTCGGCACGCTCTTCATTGGCCGTGTTCCGCGGTCAGCGGCAGGGGTCCGCCTGGGTAAGGGGGGACATGCGAGGCTGGGGCTGGGACCGGGCGACTCGGTGAGGAAGGCGGCCTGTGATCTCGCCTTGAGAACTTCCAGCAGTCCATATCGAACGTACGTTCGCATCAGACCGCCCGACAAGGCGACTACCCTTCGGCAGACGATGCCGAGATACGCCATCCATTCATGAGGGGTCCGCATGATTGACCGATCCCGACTCGACGCCTTCGGCGGTTGCCCGGGTGCGCCAGCTCGCTATCTACTCAAGGCACTCACCGTCTGCGCGTGTCTGCCCAGATGCCTGAGAGCTGGTTGACCTGCCAGCCGGCGAAACCGCAAAACCTGTCGACCAGTTTGAGATGATGAGCTGGTGGTCGCAACCATCATCGCTGGGGTCGGGGCCGCTGCGGCGCTCGGGGCGATACTTCGTGCTGTGTTTGAGTTTCGAGCCCTGGGAAGACAACGTAGGGCGGAGCACTTTCTGAAGATGATGGAGCGGTTCTATGCCGACGAGCGTTTCTTCCAGCTATGCAACCTCCTCGACGAGAGGGACGAGGACGCGATACGTAGCCTTCCGTGGTCGCACCGCCGCGTGTTCCTTGGCTTCGTCGAGGAAGTCGCGATCCTCATGA
>JAWVFL010000064.1:0-32885 GCA_033856195.1 Solirubrobacterales bacterium
GATAGGTGTGTTCCCCAACGATGCCCTGTATCTGCTGTTCGGCCTGGAAGTCGACGAGGCCAGAGCCGGCGGAGGCCGGCGTGGCCGGAGCGACGTTGCCGTAGGAGGTCGTGTCGCCCCATTCGAAGCGATACGTCGCTTTGGACCCATTTGGGTTGACCCAGCTCCGCAGCGTCGCCTGGTTTTTGGCCACTCCGGTGACGGGCTGGGGCGTCACCCGAGGCGTCCCGCCCTGTAGTTCCTCGGTGATCGACGCGTATTCGGATCCGTTCTGCTGCCATCCCACAGCCATGCAGGAGGTCGAGCGGGTGCAGGAAACGCCGTGTAGGCCGTAGGTGGTCGCCCCACCTGGGTCGGGAGTCGACTGTTCCATCCATCGCGTCCCGTCCCAGCGCAGCGCGAGGGTGCTGTAGTTCGGCGCGACGCCGTCGGCGCCGATCGCTGTGCACATGGTCGCGGAGACGCAGGTCACGGAGTTCAGGCGGTATCCCCAGGTCCCGTCGGCCTGCGGGGTTGCCTGAATCGTCCATGCGCTGCCGTCCCAGCGCATCGCCAGAGAGCCTTCCCGCGCGCTGGGGTTGATGTCGTAGCCGACCGCGGTGCACGCATTCGCAGCGGTACAGAAGACAGACGTGAGAGCACTCGACGGCATGTTTTCGGGGCTCGGCGAAGTCTGGATGCTCCAGCTCGATCCGTTCCAAGCTGCCGCCAGCGGTCGCCAGGCCGCTTCGCTTTCGCCGCTGAAGCCGACGGCCTGACAGGCCGTCGCCGAGGTGCAGGAGACTCCCTTCAGGAAGCCGCTCCCTTTCACGCTTGGCAATACCTGCTGCGTCCATTCCGAGGCGCCGCTCCAGCGCAGCACAAGCGATTCCTGTTTGCTGCCGGACACATAGCTGCCGACTGCCGTGCACGCATTCGCGGCAGTGCAGGAGACCGACGAGAGGGTGACGTCGCCGCTGGCGACTGAGGGCGTCGTCTGGGCCGACCAGGTCGATCCGTCCCAGCGCACGGCGAAGGCCCGCCAGACTCCGGAGCTGTTCTTGTACTGGCCGACCGCGGTACAGCTCATCGCCGAGGTGCAAGCAACGCCATTCAGCTTGCTGGCCTGCGCTCCGATGGGGTACGGCAAGCCCCCTTCGGACGTCCACTTGGCTCCGTCCCAGTGCCACGCCCAGGCGGATTCGCTTGCCATCGCGCCGACGGCCGTACAGGCATCGGGCGAATTGCAGGACACCGCCAGTGGTCGTGGATTCGGGCCTGGCGGATTCGGGATCGAGCGCAGCCCCCACGGCCGCGCTTCCGACGCGTCGAAGGCCTCGCTTGGGTTGACGTCACTGGGCCAGGCCACCTGTTGCCACCCTTTCCAACCCGAATCCGTGTCTGTGCCGACGTAGAGCTTGCCGTCTTCGCCGATCGCGGCGAGCGCCGACGACCGTTCGCTGGCGCCGGCGAGCGCAACGACGCGCGGCATGACGGCGAGCCTGAACCAACCCCCCAGATCCTGCCATGTGGTTGACAATTCGTAGGCGTTGCGCCGGACCTGCATGCGCCCGGCGCCGCTGACGGAATAGACGTCGACGATGCCGGAGTGCGCGATTGCCGCGGCGTTGCTCGTCCCAGGACCGCCGCCCTGGTTCTGCCAGATCACCGCGCCGCCGTCGAAGACCCTGCGGCTGAAGATGTTCCCGCCGTATCCCAGCACGAACGGGTGCGCGTTGTCGCCGTAGCTGTTCGGAATCGCCTCAGGGGTCCCGAGCGGTAGGGAGGCGGGGCTTCCGAGCGATTCCCAGGCTCCCCATGCCCCTTTCGAGAAGCGCCGCAGCTCGAGGTCGCTGGTCCCGTTACGGACAAACAGGAGAAGGTCGCCTTCTTTGCGCGAGACGACGCTCGGCAACGATGAGACGGCGAAGTTGCCCGGGCTCGCAATCGTGCTCCAGCCACCCCAGGCGGACGCCGAGTAGCTGCGTTGGTAGACGTTTCCGCCGTCGCGCACGAAGACGTCGAGCCGACCCGGTGCCCAGGAGACCGCGTCGAGACCGTCGCAATGCGCCGGAGAGCCTCCCGCTCCCAACGCCTCCCATTCGCCCCAAACCCCCGACGCCAAGGTGCGATGGGCGACGGTGCCGTCGTAGGAGCAGGCGAAGACGTCGAGGCGGCCCGGCTGCGGCGAGACCAGCACGGGGGCCGAGGTGAGGCTGCCCCCCAGGTAGGTCCAGCCTTTGTTCCAAACGCCATTCACCCGGGCGGTGTAACGGAGGGAGCTGTCCGGCGAGCGAACAACGACGTCGAGTTGCCCGTCGGCGGATGATGCGAGGTCGAATTCGAGACCGCTCTTCTTCTCCGGCGCATAGGTGTTTGGGTCGGCCAGGAAGGGATCCTCGGGCCCGCCGGTGTTCCAGTATTTCGACAGCCACTCGCCGGCCTCCGGCACCGAGTCGAAATAGGTGTTGAACTGGCAATCGAGGGGAACGCCCGCCGGGGAATCGTATGGCGGCGATCCAGCTCCGGGCTGGCACGGGTTCTCGGTTGTGAGATAGACCCCGCACATCAGGTCGATGTTGTCCGAGCAGTGGCCCTGTCCTTCAAGCCCAGGTGGTGGTTCGCCGGGCGGTCCCTGCAGGACCGCACCGAAGCCGTGGAAGAGCTCGTGTATCGGCACGTGGCTGTGCCAGAAGTCGACTGTGCCGTCGTTCGCTTCGCGGTACACGGTCGATATCGAGCTGTTGGTTCGGTAGAAGTTGCTGTCGGCGGTTTCTCCAGAGCCGAGCGACGGTTCGGGCTCGTCCGAGAAGCTCTTCACGTAGCCGCGCGCGGGTTCCTGTTTTCCGGAGATTGTCGTGTAGCCGCCCTGTGCGCCTTTTGCGGTGGAGAAGACCAGGTACTTGACCGCTTGCGCCCCGTCTGGTTCCCCGAATTCCGCGTATACGCCTTCTTTCCCCAGCGAATAGATCCGAGGCCTTCCCGACGCGTCGCAGTCGACCTTCATCTCGAGAGGCCTCGTGCCTCCGCTCGACTGCGAGGCCATGAACTTGATCTTCCAGTTCATGCGGTTGACGATCGAGCGCAGGTCGCTCACGGTCGCCGGCGACGCCACCCCGGAGCCTCCGTAGACGATCTTCACCCTGTGGCCGGTGTAAGCGCAGAGTGGCGTGTCTTCGTTTTCGGGCAGCGGAATCCAGTCCGCCTTGTAGCTAATGCTGATGACCGTTGCTGCCGCGCTCTGAGCAAAGGCGAGCCAGATCAGACTCGATACGCAGCTCACGATGAGCGGCAGCGAGATTGCGATGCCGCGCTTCCACACTGTCGGTCTAGCCAAAACTCTCCCCCGTCGGATGCGCGACGAACCTATCCGTTTATGGCCGCGCCCGTCAATGTCCCGTGGAATCGCGCCGCTCCGACACGACGCCTGGTCTTTGGCTCTAAGGGGGAGAATCCGATGGGCGCGGCTGGGTTCGAACCAGCGACCTCTCGCGTGTGAGGCGTTGATCGACGGAGCCGCAAATGGCTCTGGGTGGCCGAAAATGGCTACACAGCTGGGAATTCGGGTTAGGAAACGGTGGGCAGTGTTCGGCTCGGTTCGGCTGCGTTCTGCCCAATGAACAGCCCATTCGGCCAATGATTAAGCCAATGAGAGACGAAGTCCTGCCTCCCGCCAAAGCTCTAGCGCAGCTCGATCTGCTACTCGCAAACGGCAAGGCATAGGGGAGTCAGGTCGGTATTCGGCAGAGGTTCTGCTTTCACGCGAGAGCAGTTGTGTCAGGATCGCCGCATGGCAGATAAATCGATCGCGGACCAACTCCGCGAGCTCGGCGTGAAAAATGCAAATGTCCTCGTGCGGATGGCCGAGCGCGACCAGCTCCTCGCCCTGAGGTGCGAGATGCCGCAGTGCTACCACCACAAGGGGCGCGGCGCTTTCGATCCGGTCGGGACCCCGGGCAACAAATGGACGCCCTCGCGCGACCACTACCCGACGCTCAAATCGGATGGCGGTAGGTTCGTCGCCGAGAACGTTCGACTTTCCCACTCTTGGTGCAACAAGCGGGACTGGGGCTGGCGGGCGCAAGTCCGGACGCAGCTCGCGAAGGGAAAGTCCCTCGCCGACATCGCCGAGTTCCTGAACCGCAAGGGTGTTCCCCCAGCACACGGCACGAACCAATGGACGGCCGCCATGGTGCGCAAGGCCTACGTGTCCTAGTCCGGGTTCGGCGCTGGGTGCCGCTTCGCGCGAGAAGCGGAAGTGGAGTCGTCAGCCTCGACGATGGCGACACTGCATGGGGGTGGCATGATCTTTGCCATGGGAGTTCCCGGATCAGACTCCAATCCCCGTAACTGGGACAAACGAGCTCCACAGTTCGTGGGCGAGCTTTGGTCGCGGTATCTACGGTGGGCCGAGCGAAACCCCGAGGCAGTGGCACGTATCAGACTTTGGGCGGTTGATCTGGCTCAAGCTCCGCCGGAGCATGGTCTCCTCGGAATCCTTAGGGCATTTTTTCTCGGCGTTGCCCCGCCGAATTGGCAAGGCCTTCCAGCCGGCATGAGTTTTAAGGCGGACGAGTTGATGTCCCAGACGGGACTGTGCCTTGTCTGGGTTCCTGAAGCAGACGTAATAGGTCAGCTTGTCGGAGCATCCAACAAGGAGGAGCGCGACGCGATCCTTGTCCGCAATTCCAGTCAGATTCTCACATCGGTTGAGCGCGTTGTGGACGAAGTCGCGCACCCTCAGCTAGAGCTGCTGCGCGAATCGGCGATCGAATCCGTGCGCTCCGCCCGCGCGGGCTACTTCGGAGCTTCCCAGGCGCTTTCAGCGACGATTCTCACGGGCGTGCTCGAAGAGCACTATGGGCTGACGTTCGGTCTGGCGCGCAAGACCTTTGAGGCCGAGCCACCTTCCTTGGCCGGCCCTTGGTCGCATCGGCGAGCATTGGTGCAGCGAGCTATCCATCTATCAATCCTGCGCTCGGAGTCCCGTTCCGATGATGGTGGCTTCAATCGTCATATCACTGGGCACGGCACCGACCTCGAGCACTTGTCAGAGCCGCACTGCCTGGAGGCTCTGATGCTGGTCGGTGGAACACTGCGTGAGCTGGAGGTGGTCTATCGGGTTGCCGCTTGTGGCTTTGCTCCCACCCAGCAGCTTGAGCGTCGCGCTGGGAAACACATCCCCGGTGCGGAACCTCAAAGTATCTCCTGCTATATGAGTCGCCTCCGCGTGCGTGGACCAAACCGCCTCATGGAACCGATCCTCTTTAGGCCAGCTTCGGCGGCTCTTGCCCCGGTAGCACCCGCTCGACGATCATCTCCGTTAGCTCATTCCAGGTCTCGGTGAAGAAGGGAGCGCGGCGAGCTTCTGCAATTCGATCATCGTCGAGGGCATCAAGAAAGTTTTGGAAGGGAAGATCACGCATGCCCTCAGCGCGCCAGGCTCGAAAAAGGTCGAGTGCCGAGAAGCCCACGAGCAGCAATGCCTCAAGTAGAGCCAGATCTTCGGCACTCATGATTGCCAGTGGCGGTCCATCGCGCAGCTCGCCGCGCTCAGCGAGTTTGCTCTCGATCAGGCCGGGGATGGGCGGCATCGTCGGAAATCCCTCGACCATGACCAGAATCGGCCACGTCACATTTACCGTGTCGCCGGTCAACCCCTCGAATCGCAAGGTCCCACCGCAGAAGTCGAAGATGTTCAGGTGGAGTTGATGAGCCTTTTTTAGGACCCCTTTCTCTAGGTCTTCAACGAAAGTGGCGTAGTCACCTCGGGTCAAAGTTGCGACCCGAGGACGGCGTGCGACGACCTCGACAAATGCCACGTCAGGGGCGAGGTCAAGGACAGCATCTGAGGAGTCAACCTTGTCGCCGTCGCGCTCGTACGGGATGGGTCGATGTACCCGCTTGGCGCCAAACGACGGGAACATGCGCTCGAAGGAGCGCTGAACAAACTCCTCGAAGACCCTGCCGAACGGGCTTGTGAAGTGCTCCCGGCGGTGCCCCTCGCTGATCGCGCCATCAGCGAGCTCGAAAAACATTCCCTCGGTTGCCCGACGCTGCACGGCATCTAGGGCCAGCGGGATTAGCCGACCGTCAGGGAACGAGAGAAGAGGCTTACTCTCAAAAGTTTGGCTGCGATACATCGTTGGCCCATAGATCTCATCCTCCTTGAGCAAATTGTCGCGGCACTCCTCAAGCGTTTGTGAGTTCCGCTCTAGGAAGGTCTGCCAGACCTCTTCACGGACCGCGCTTTTGGAGAACCATTGCTCTGGATCGAGAAAGTAGTCGTCGGTGGAGCCACCGCCGTAGTTGAAGAACCGAACGAATACCGCAAAGCCCACGGAGAGCCAGTCCTGCAGCGTGATCCCGGTGTAGCGCTCAAAGGCCTCCGCAGCGTTGAAAGCCTCGGGCGTTGCAACGTCATTCCATGTACGGACGAGGACGTCGTAGTAGCGCGTCCAGAGCAAGACTGAGTCATCGCGGCCATTGATGGCCCACTGGCGCGTGATCCACGGCACGACTGACTCCAGGCGACTTGGATCATCGAGATCACCCTCTTCGAGGAGGTCGGAAACGCCAAGGACGCAGGTTGCGAAGTCCTCGATCCGCTTACCGTCGTCAAAGTTGTCTGCGGGTCGCAGATCAGCGTGGCGAACAACCAGGCGAGCAAGGTGGATTAGCTGCTGGGGGAAGAAGATCACTCGCGGCCCGTTACGCGTGAGCTCGGCGCCAACGACCTCGCGCAATCCCTCCTGCCAGCCAAAACGCTCGAGGATCTGCAGCTGGCGCTCAGTATCGAGACGCACTGTCGTATGGACCATGCATGAGATGCGGCCGATGATCGCCAGACAGTCGTATGCGGACAGCGGACCCAAGAGCTCCACGATCCGTTCCTCGTTCAGGCGCTCACCGTAAAGCTCCTCATGAGTGACGAAGGTGTTGACGTAGCGGGTTGCGGGATGCTCGCCTTCTGGCTCCTCAGCGCGTGCCGGAAGCAGTAGGCCTGAGCTGCTCATCAGGGAGCGACGAGCTGAGCGAGGCAGTATCAACCCATTTCGAAGGCTCATCAAGCCAGTTTAGCTTCGAAAACTTGACCGAAAATCGCGGATGTGATGGCCGATGTAGACGTCCTGGGGGCCTTGCGGAAACCCGTAGCGCTCCGCTAAACCTGGGGAAGTGCCCGCGCCAACGCTTAGAGAAATCCGCGGGGCCCTGCAGGGGCTCGACGGCACAAGGCTCAGCGCCCCGCACCTAGGGCAACGCCTGCATTGCAGCGAGAGTACCTTGCACCGGCGCCTTCGCGAGCAAGGAACCTCGTTGGTCGCCGAGCGCAACAAGATCAGGGCGAGACAGGCCTTCGCACTGCTAGGTGTCGGCTACTCAGTGAGCCAGGCGGCCATGCGGGTCGGAGTCAGCACAGACCACTTGAGGGCGATCATGCTCCGCGCATATAGCTGGACGCCGGCCAAAATCAAGCGAGCCGTTGAGTTGGCGGCAGCACTGGAGGTCGAGCCGCGCACGCGCTCAGAGTTGGCTGCCATAGAACGCCGCGACCATCTATTGCAGGAGCATCTCGCCGAGATTGGCGCGGATCACCCACTAACGGCATGGGCCAAGGGACTGGTCCTTCGCGGCTATCACCCCGAGCGTGAGAATGCCGCCTTCGCAAGGGAGTTGCGCGAGCGTGAGAGGGCCGCCTACTTGGAGAAGCAGGGACGTAGAGATGCCGAGGTGGTGATGAGCCTGTCGGTCGAAGAACTCAATGAGATCGATGTCGAGCACCTCTTGATTCAAAGGGAGCATGAAACCGAGAACATGCGCTGGCGCGCCAATCAACTACGCCGCCAGCGTGCCAGAAAGGCAGCGCCATGAAGAAGGAAACGCTGAACGTATTGACTCTGGCGTTGGCGATTGCCTCGCTGTGCTTGACGTGCCTCGCCCTCGGCTTGCAGCTTGGCGCTCCGCACTAGGCACCCGGGAGTCATTAGGCAAGGAATGAGATTGCTCGTCGGCCTAACGAGTGCTCTCAGGTCCGCTCGCATGGCACCGCAATCCCTGCTGTCAAGCGGTTTAGCTATGGGCGCGGCTGGGTTCGAACCAGCGACCTCTCGCGTGTGAGGCGAGCGCTCTCCCACTGAGCTACGCGCCCGGGAGGGGCTTGAATCATAGGCGCGATGCGGGGAAGCGTCAGGCGGGGGCCGGGGCCTGGACAGCGTCGTCCGGCGGCGGCTCGTCGCCCGCTTCGGCCATCGCTCGTTTCTGCAGGGCGATGCCGACGAAGGGGTAGATCAGGGTCGAGAGCATCGCGGCGCCGACCAGGCCGGCGGCGGTGGAGGTGCGCATCTTGCCCGCGTCGACGGCGATCGTCGTGATCGCCACCACGAGGGGGAGCTCGGTGGCGCTGAAGAAGGCGAGTGCACGGCGCTCGGTAGCGCTGAGGACCTTGCGATAGAGAAGCAGGGCGGGGGTGCCGCGAACGACGAGGAAGAGGGCGAGGAAGAGGGCCATCTTGGCGATCGCCTCCGCCGAGCCGAGGGCGTCGAGGTTGAACTCGAGGCCGCTGGTGATGAAGAAGAAGGGGACGAAGAAGCCGAAGCCGACGGCCGTCAGCTTCGACTCGAAGACCTGGAGCTCATGGCCACGCAGGGCGGCACGGGTGATCATGCCGGCGACGAAGCCGCCGAGCAGGACGTCGAGGCCGAGCTGGCTCGCGAGCAGCACCAGGCCGAAGACGAGGACGACGGTGATCCTCACGGCAAGCTGGCTGCTTGCCTCGAAGGTCTTTTCAAAGGCCGGCCAGCCGCGCCAGGCGAGCCGCACCGAGGCGAGCGCGACAGCGAGGGCGAGGAAGACGAAGGCGACCAGGATGGCCGCCTCGTGCAGCGGGCTGGCGGTGGTGAGCACGAGCGTCACGAGCAGGATCGGGCCGAACTCGCCGGCGCCACCGGCAGCCAGCAGGTAGGTGCCGAAGCGCGTTTTTAGCCCGCCGCTGTCCTTCAGAATCGGGATCAGCGTTCCGATCGCCGTCGTCGCCAGGGCGGAGCCTGTGTAGAGGAAGGAGACGACGATCCCGGCGGCGGCGAGGATGCCGCCGATGCCGTAGGCCAGGGCCACCGAGAGGGCCCAGCCGAGTGCCCCGAGCTTCAGTGGCGCCCCCTTGATCCGTTCGAAGTCGATCTCGTAGCCGGCGAAGTAGAAGAGCATGCCGAGCCCGAGATTGGAGAAGAACTTGATGAATTCGGAGGACTGGGCGAGGTCGAGCACCTGTGGCCCGATCACGATCCCGAGGATCAGCTCCAGCACGACGACCGGGGGCGCCATTCCCTTCGGCACAATCGCGACGATGGTCGCCGCGATCGCCGCGACGAGGACTATGGCGAAGAACGACCCTGTGTCGACGTCGATCACGTGACGCCGATCCTACGTTCGTCCACAGGCGGACCGGGCGGAGATGCATTGGGTACTGAGACCAGGTAAGCGCCTGTTCTGGCGTAAATGCGCGAAAGAGGAGTCCCCCCGATGCCTTCCCCGCTGTCCCGCCGTGCCCCTGCTCCCTTCATCGCCTTCTTGGCGATGCTTCTGCTGGCCCTCCCGGCGAGCACAAGCGCGGCTGCCAGCCAATACCCATCAACCGGAGCCGCGCGTGGATTCAGCGGCGGTTCTGCTGGCTGGACCTCCTCGTCAAGTACAGAGGGCAACTGCCTGGCGCCGCTCCTCTGCGCCAGCGTCGAAAACAGCTACCAGGACACCGGGGGTGCGGACGGCGGCGGCTTCATCCGCTCCGCTTACACCGGCGCGGTCGGTGCGACCGCAGTTGGCGGCACCACGACGGGGACCTGGGAAAGCCCACCGTTCACCTACGCAGGCACCGGCGGAGGAAAAGCGACGGCGGTCAGCTTCGCCCTCGACCGCAGGGCCAGTGTCGACAAACTGCTCGCGGTTGAGGGCAACTCGGCCGAGTACACGGTGCGCCTGATCGATGCCAGCGACGGGGGAGAGGCATCGACGCTGATCCCTGCGACGACGCTCGCCGGCGCTCACTCCTGGACCAACGTGTCGCGCGGCTCGATCGATCCCGAAAGCCTCACCTTGGGTCATGACTACCGGATCCAGATCACGAGCAGCTATACGACTGGCACCTCCGTCCTTGTCACCGGCAGTGCCGATTACGACAACGTCGTGCTCGCGGCGTCCGACGGCACGAGCGGCAAAGGCAAAGGCAAAGGCGGTGGGGCGCTGAGCGAGCAGCGCCTCGAGGACTTGCTGCGCCAGTCGACCCCTGGCACGGCGATGCTCAGCGGCAAGCGCCTCTTCGTTCGCGTCAACTGCCCGCGCAAGATCGGCCACGCCTGCCGGACGACCGCGCAAGGACTGCTGCGCAAGCGCCGTCCGGCGACCGGCAAGCGCACGGTCCATCTGCGCAGCGGCAAGTCGCGGCTGGTCGTGCTGCAGGTCAAGCCAAAGGCCCGCAAGCAGGTGGCGAAGCGCAAGCGCCTGCTGGTCCGCCAGAAAGTTCGCGCCGGCAAAGTGACGGCGACGGTGGTCAAGAGCCGCCGCCTGATCCGCCGCTGATTTGCCGAGTTCGCACTTATCCGTGGATATCGCGGTTAAGTGCGAACTCACTGGAGGCCGTGGCCGGATACGATGGTCGTGGACCGTGCTAGGCGGGGAATCAGCGGTGCCCTGTAACCCGCAATCCGCTCTAGCGGGGCCGAATCCCGTTCCGAGGGGCTGGCCGTCGGGGTCAGTGCGCCGCGGGCGGCGTTGACGGCCGGGTCCTGCGCGACGTAGGCACGCGAACCAGGTCAGGTCCGGAAGGAAGCAGCCTTAAGCGGAAGCCGCGGGTGCCGCAGGCGAGCCCGGCTCGAGCCAACCGCGACGGACACGCCCGGTGACTTCGTCTCGGAGGACGGGGCGCACGGTCCATTTTTTGCCTTCCGCTGTTCCTTTGCCCGGATATGCGAGGCAAAGGAACAGCGGAGCGGGGTTGGGAGCTGGGGAGCTCAGTCGATCAGGCGCTTCTGCATGCGGTTGATCGCTACGCGCCAGGTGAGGAGGGCGAAGGCGACGAGGAATGCGAAGCGGGCTATGTCGACCGCCTCGAAGCCGAAGGTGGCGCCGCGGACCAGTTCGACCAGCTGGTGCAGCGGGTTGAATTGGGCGACGACCTGGACGCCCTGCGGCAGGCCGTCGATCGGGAAGAAGGTGCCGGCGACAAGAAAGAGCGGCGTGATGAAGAGCGCCGTCACGTAGTTGAACTGGTCGATCTTGGCCACCGTTGCCGCCATCGCGATGCCGAAGCCGGCAAAGCCGAGCGCGGTGACGAAGCAGAAGAGCGGCACCAGCAGCATTCCCCAGGCCGGGTCGAGACCGAAGGCGATCGTGACCAGCAGCGGCACGCAGCCGTAGGTGCCGGAGCGGATGCCGATCCAGAGCATCTCGGCACTGACCAGCTCCTCGACGTCGACCGGGGCAGCGAGGATCGCGTCGTAGGTGTTCTGGAAGCGGTGCTTGACGAAGGTGCCGAACATCGCCGGCAGGGCGCTGGAGAAGATCACCGCGGTGGCGACCATGCCGGTGCCGACGAACTCGATGTAGGGGACGCCTTCGACTTCATCGACCAGCGTCGCGCTCAGGCCCAGGCCGAAGGCGAGCAGGTAGACGATCGGTTCGAGGATGCTGGAGAAGGTCGTTCCCTTCCAGTAGGTGCGGAAGTTGGCGACCTCGCGGCTCATGATCCCGGCGATCGCCGCCGGTTCGAGTCGTCGCAGCTTCGCTGTGGTCCCGTCGCTCACTCCGCCTCCTCTCCTGTCAGAAGGACGAAGACATCCTCGAGCGAGGCGGCGCGGATCACGGCGTCGTCGGGGATGGCGCCGTTGGCCGCCCCCTCGGAGCCGACGATCGCGATCGCGGGCCCGGCCGGACGGACCGAGAGGCCGTGCGCTTCGGCGGTCGCTCGCACCTCGACCAACCGTTCGGGCGGCCCATAGACCTCAGCTGTCTGGACGCCGGCATGCTCGGTGATCAGCTCAACCGGCCGTCCGCGGCTGATGATCTTGCCCTTGGTCATCACCGCCACCTCGTCGGCGAGGCGCTCGGCCTCCTCTATGTAGTGGGTCGACATCAGGATTGTCGTGCCGCGTGAGCGCAGCTCGCCGATCAGCGTCCAGAGCTCGGTGCGGATCTGCGGATCGAGGCCGACCGTGGGCTCGTCGAGCAGGATCAGCTTAGGTTCGTGGACGAGGCCGCGGGCGAGCAGCAGGCGGCGGCGCATGCCGCCGGAGAGCTCGTCGACGGCGTCGCGGCGGCGCTCGCGCAGCCGCGCGAGATCGAGTGCTTTGTTGACGGCGGCGGCGACGTCGGGCACGCGGTAGAGGCGGGCGAAGACCGCCAGGTTGTCCTCGACGGTGACGTCGACGTCGAGGTTGTCGAGCTGCGGCACGACGCCCATCTCGGCGCGGGCGGCCTTGGCGTCTTTGGGCAGCTCGTGGTCGAGCACGCGCAGCTCGCCCTCGTCGGCGATCGCCTGTCCGGTGAGCAGCCGCATCGTCGTCGACTTGCCGGCGCCGTTGGGACCAAGCAGGCCGAGGCAGATGCCCTCGGGCACCTCGAGGTCGAGCCCATCCACAGCCGTGATCGGACCGAAGCGCTTGACCACGCCGCGGAGATGTATCGCCGCCATGACCCGATTCTCAACGATTGGCGCCACGGGACGCGGCACGCCCGATGGAGATGCCTGGGAGACTGGCGCTGTGCTGGACGAGAGGTGGATCAGGTCGCTGCATGTGGAGACGCTGCGCGAGGTGGAACTGCATGCGGAGCGAGAGGCGCACGTGTTGTTCCAGGCATCGACAATCGGGGCGCTGCTCGAGGGAGCCTACGACGGCGACCTCTCCTTTGCCGAGCTAAGCGAGCACGGGGATCTCGGGCTCGGCACATTGAACGGGCTGGACGGCGAGATGATCGCCCTCGGCGGCCGCTTCTACCGCGCCGACGTGGACGGCGCGGTCGGGGAGGTGGCTGGCGATGCGCTGACGCCCTTCGCGGTGGTGACCCGCTTCGAGCCGACGGTCGAAGCCGAGGTGGCGGGACCGCTCTACCACGGTGCGCTGCTGACGAAGCTCGACGAGCTGATTCCCGAGACCGCCTCCTCCTGCGCGATCCGCATCGACGGCCAGTTCGAGCTCGTCCGCGCCCGCTCGGTACCGCGGCAGAGCCCGCCTTACCGGCCCCTTACCGAGGTTGTCGCCGAGCAGCACGTCTTCGAGCTCGCCGACGTCGGCGGGACCATGCTCGGCTTTCGCTTTCCGGCCTACGTAGAGGGAATCGAGGTGAGCGGCTACCACCTGCACTTCATCAGCGACGACCGCAGTCGCGGCGGCCATGTGCTCGGCTCACGGTCGGCGGGCACGCTGCAGGTCCAACTCGATCCCTCCAGTGACCTTCATGTCGAGCTACCGCCTGGGGTGGAGCTGTCCGACCCCGACCTGGCTGCGAGTACTCATGACGCCGTCGAGTTGGTCGAGCGCGCGAGCTGAACTTGGCGCTCAGGCCGCGTCCGCGAGACGCTCGGCGAGCCAGAGGTCACAGAGCCAGTCCGCCTGCGCAGTGCCCTTGCGGGTGATGATGACCCCCTCGGGGCCGCCCTCGACGGTCAGTTTCTTCCAGCGGGTGGAGTTGGGCACGTCCTCGAGTACCGCGGAAATTGTGACGGGGGTGTCGTCTCCGGGCCGCACCCGCCCGTCCCTCGATTTCGCTTTGAAGTCCGGCGTCGCCACTCGCACGGTCACCTCGCTGCGTGTGCTGACCTCGCCGCTGTCGAGCCGCACCGAGACCGCGCGTCCGTGCCGCTCGCCGTTCAGCACCAGCGCCCCGTGGATCTTCGGGCCCACGCGGCCCGTCGTCGCTTCGCGAACCTCGATGTTGACCTTGGGCCGCTCGGTCACCTCGAAGCCGAGCGGCGCCATCGCCAGGCCGACCTTCTCGTAGCCGCTGTCCATCTCGCCGCCGGGCGCCAGCGCGCGGATGCTGCCGTAGAGGGCCGCGATGGCGATAAGCGGGCCGCCGATCACGAGCGGCACGAAGCTTTCGAAGAGGTAGATCGAGGGCACGGTGAGGAAGATCAGCAGTGTCACGATCATGCCGAGCCACAGGCTGCGACGGCCGGCGTCCCACATCGAGCCGCGGGCCTTGATCGCCTCGTCGTCGATCGGCTTGACCGCGAGCGCCGCCCAGAGCTGCTGCTCCTCCATCGTGGTCGGGTTCTCGATCGTGCCGCCGCCTTCGGCGACGGCACGCGCGACCGCTTTCGCGTCCCCGCCGGCAGCCCGCTCCATGTCGGAGCGCTGCAGGGCGAAGAGGATGACCATGAAGACCGCGAGCACGCCGAAGATCAGCGCGTAGGTCGTCTTCGGGTTGCCCTGGCCTTCCCCGGTGCTGAGCGCGATCGCGGCCACCACCGCCGCGACGACGAAGACGCCGATCAGCCCAAAGAGGCTCGACCGCTTGAATCCTCCGCTGAACACCGGCGCCAGCCTATTCCGCTCAACAGCGCTTGAAGAGGACCCAGGACTCGTTGGCGGCGACCCGTTCGAAGCCGCGCGGCACGGCCAAGGAGAACCGGGTTGGGTCATTCGGGTCGAGGATGAAGTTGTGGATGACGAAGGAGCTGGCCGGTTTCAGGAAGTAGCCGCGCCGGGGCACACCGTCCTCGCTGGCGCTGACGATCGCCGTCGGCTTGAGGTCGAGGTTGAAGGCGAGGCGGGGGATAGCCCGGTGGTTCGGAACGGCGATCGGGCCGCAAAGCGGCTCGGCGAAGGCCCCGGAGTCAGCGAGGCCACTGAGGTCGCGCTCGATCTCGCCTTGGTCGGCGAGGTCCTCGTGCACGGTCGAGTCCAGATCCCATTGGCTGGGGAGCCAAAGCACGAACATCAGCACCACCAGGCCGGCGAAGATCTGCCAGCGTGGCCGCCAGGGGGCGCCGCTCTCGAGCAGGCGCCAGCCGAGCAGGGCGACCGCGACGAAGATCGCCAGGATCGCGGCGCCGAGCATCGTGTAACGGGCGATGATCGCGAGACCGGCCGAGCCGAGCAGGGCGAAGGCGCCGAGGGCGAGCAGGGAGGCGACCAGGCCGAGCGCGGCGCGCCGGCGCAGGAAGACAAAGGCGAGCACGACACCCCCGGCGGCGCCGATCATGCCGGGCCACTGCAGCACTTCGCCGAGGCGGCGGGGGCCGTATAGAACAAGGTCAACGGGCCCCGTCTGACGCGCCAGCGTGTCGACGGTTTCACGCGTCCCCGTGAACGAATAGGTCGGGCTGCCGGCTGTGATCCAGTCGAAGAGGGCCCATAGGACTGGCGCGGCGAGGGCGAGGGCGACGAGGGCGGTGCCGGATGGAGAGACGAGGGTGGCCCTCGCCCGTCCAAGTGCCGGCCTAATGAGGCCGGCACTTTGAGTATCCGCCCGTTCGAGGGCCACCCTCGTCTCTCCATCCGAACGGTGGGACGGTTGCTCGGAATTCAGGGCCAGGTAGATGAGGTAAGCGATTGAGAAGAGCCAGGCCTCGGGGCGGAGCAGGCCGGCGAGGGAAAGCAAAGCGAGGACCGGCCAGCCGGCTCGGGGGCGCTTGGTCTCTATAAGGAGGGCGCCAAGGACCAGGGCGATATAGGGGATGTCGACGTAGGCGCGGAGGCCGTTGGAGAGGAAGGGGGCGCGGGTTAGGACGATCGCTGCGGCGACGGCGCCGATCGGGCGGTCGAACCAGAGCGAGCCGAGTCGGTAGACGAGGTAGCCGACGAGGCCGAGCGAGATGTAGGCGACGATCATCGTCACCGTGATCGCGCCGTCGCCGAGTGGGGTGGTCACCATTCCCAGCAGGTCGGCAAGCGGGTGCGGGGTGGGGGGCAGGGCGGCGCCGTAGTCGGGGCTCACCCCGTGCGCCAGTTCGCGCCCCCAGACCAGCGCGTAGATCGTGTCGTAGTTGGGGAAGCCGAGCGGGAAGAGGATCAGCAGGGCGGCGCTGACGCCGGCAACCCAGGCGACCGGTGAGAGCCACTTGCGGAGCACCGGGGCAAGGTATAGGCGCAGATACACTGGCTGCGGTGCCGCCGTCCAGCGACTCGATCTCCCTCTACCGCCGCCACCGCCCCGGTTCGTTCGACCAGGTGGTGGGCCAGCAGCACGTCGTGCGCACGCTGCGCAACGCGGTCGAGCAGGGCAAGGTCCACCACGCCTACCTCTTCGTCGGCTCGCGCGGGACCGGCAAGACCTCGATGGCGAAGATCCTCGCCCGCTCGCTCAACTGCGAGCGCGGCGGACCGACCATCACGCCCTGCGGCGAGTGCGAATCGTGTCTGACGATCGCCTCGGGCAGCTCGATCGACGTGATCGAGATGGACGCCGCCTCCAATCGCTCCGTCGACGACGTTCGCGATCTGCGCGAGCGGGTCGCCTACGCCCCTACCGGCGGCCGCTGGAAGGTCTACATCCTCGACGAGGCGCACATGCTGACTAAGGAGGCGTGGAACGCCTTCCTGAAGACACTGGAGGAGCCGCCGCCAAACACCGTCTTCGTCCTCGCCACCACAGAGGCGCACAAGGTGATGCCGACGATCGCCGACCGCTGCCAGCGCTTCGACTTCCAGCGGCCCTCGCTGGAGCAGATCTCCGAGGTGCTGAACCGGGTCGCCGCAGCCGAGGGAATCGAGGCTGAGGATGCCGCCGTGGCGATGATCGCCCGCTCGGCCTCGGGCAGCTTCCGCGACGCGCTCGGCACTCTCGACCAGCTGGTCGCCTTCGGCGGCAACCAGGTCAAGCTCGACGACGTGCTCGAGCTGCTCGGCGCCGCCGACGCGGAGCTGCTCTTCGACGCGGTCGACGCGGTCATCGCCGAGGATCCAAAGGGCGTCCTGCTCGGGGTCGAGAAGATGGCCCGCTCCGGCCGGGACCCAGCCCAGTTCGCCCGCGACCTGCTGGGGCATCTGCGGCACCTGCTCGTTACTCAGACGGTTGGCGAGGTGCCGAATACCTTCGTGGTTACCGCTACGGACGCCGAGCGACTGACGGCCCAAGCAAGCTCAATCGGCCCAGCGACACTCGTTCGCACGATTGACGAGCTCGCCAATGCTCTTACCGCTGTCCGCGAGGGCGACGACGCCCGGATGGCAGTCGAGATCGCACTGCTGAAGGCAGCCCGTCCGGACCTCGACCCATCCACGGAGGGTCTTCTGCGGCGCATAGAGAGACTCGAGCAAGGGACAAGTGGGCCGCGGGCCGCGGGTCCTGTCGGTGCAGGGGACCCACCGCCCCCTGCGGTCGCTAAAGCGTCCTCGGGGGCGGTCCCCCCTACACCGCCACCCGCGGCAGAGGCCACTTCTGCTGACGAGCAAAAACCGCAAACGCAATCGGACGGGCCGGACCGCCCTGAACCCGAGAGCCAAGCTCAAAACTCCGAGCAGGCCAGTCCCGAAGCGCCTGCCGAGGACGACTCTCCCGCGGGTGGCGCGGACTCGGGGGGGGCGAGAACGGAGGCGCAGCCCCCGCCCGCAGGCCCCCTCGAGTCCGTGACGGGCCCCGCGGGCCAGATCGACATCGAGAAGATCAAGCGGGTCTGGCCTGCCGTACTGGACAAGCTTCGGGAGACGAGTCCCGCTTTGGCGGCCACGTTCGATGGGGCCCGACCGGTGTCGCTCGATGACGAGGGGCTGAAGATTGGGTTTCCGGGGGAGCTCACCTTCAATAAGCGCAAGGCGGAGACGCCCGACAAGCGGGAGTTGATGGCGGATGCGCTGGAGGCGATGTTGGGGGAGAGGCTGCGGCCGACCTACGTGCTGCTCGATAGTGAGGATGCTGCCCCAGAGGAGGAGCCGAAAGCTTCCGAAGGCGAGATCGATCACGATGCGCTGGTGGAGAAGCTGAAGAGTGAGTTCGACGCGGAGGAGGTCGGCTAGTGGCTAGGGGTGGACCCGGTGGTTTCGACGTCAATGCGCTGATGAAACAGGCGCAGAAGATGCAGGACGAGATGGTGCAGGCGCAGGAGTCGCTCAAAGACGAGGTGGTCGAGGCCAGCGCCGGCGGCGGCATGGTCAAGGTGAAGATGGGCGGCGACCTGACCCTGCGCGAGATCGTCATCGATCCCGCGGCGATCGATCCCGAGGACGCCGAGATGCTCGCCGAGATGGTGCAGGCGGCGGTCAACGAGGGCCTGCGCGCGGCGCAGGAGCTGGCCAGCTCGAAGATGGGCGGGATCACGGGCGGCCTCGGTGGCCTCCCTGGAATGTGAGCGCCGAGGGCCCGGCGCCGCTTGCGCGCCTCGTCGCCGAGCTCTCGCGCCTGCCGGGAATCGGGCAGCGCACGGCACAGCGGCTTGCCTTTCACATCCTCCGTGCGCCCGACGAAGAGGCGGCGGCGCTCTCGGCCGCGATCACCGAGGTGAAGGAGAAGGTCGGTCTCTGCGAGGAGTGCTTCAACCTCTCCGAGGGACCGCGCTGCCGGATCTGCACCGATCCCAACCGCGACCAGGCGACGATCTGTGTGGTCGAGGAACCCGCTGACGTGATCCCGATCGAGCGCACCCACGAGTACCGCGGCCTCTACCACGTGCTCGGCGGCGCCCTCTCGCCGATCGACGGCGTCGACGCCGAGGATCTGAAGATCGCCGAGCTGTTGCGCCGGGTCGAGAGGGGAGAGGTGCGCGAGGTCGTTCTCGCCACCAACCCGACGACGACCGGCGAGGCGACCGCCCTGCACATCGCCGAGCGCCTGCGTGGCCAGGTCTCGGTCACCCGCCTCGCCAGCGGCCTGCCCGTTGGCGCCGACCTCGAGCACGCCGACGAGGTGACGCTGGGCAAGGCCTTCGCCGGCCGTCGCAGCCTGGACTAGATGTCTCGAGCGGACGATTCTCCTAGACGTTTGTCGCACCGCAAATAGCGAGATTTTGCGGTGCTGGCGTCCGTTGCTTTCGAGAAGGTCTTTGAGTGGCGACGCGAACCCCGACAAAAGACGCTGCACTAAACGACTCTTCCGTCGGCCAGGTCGCCCGGGAGGTCTCCTCGCTACAGGCCTCGCTGCTGGCGAAACTACGTGCTGAGCTGGACGGTTCCGACCACGAGTCGTTCGCAGACGCGGCACAGAAGCTGGCCGAGGAGTTCGGCTCGGTCACCGCGACCGCAGTGGCGGCGATCTGCGAGCGGCGGGCGCCCGCCTCCCCGGCCGCGGCGCTGCTGGGTGAAGCACACGCCAGCCTCTTCCAGCCGGGCCACATGCGCCGGCGTCTCGACCAGCTGATCGAGACCAACAAACGCCACGGCCATCCCTTCGGCCTCGTCGTCTTCGACGTCGACGGGCCGGGGGTACGCGAGGGCGACGAGCGTGAGGCGCGCGAGACGATGCTTGCCGTAGTTGGCGCCGCGCTGCGCGACGCCGTGCGGATCGTCGACGAGACATTCCTGCTCGAGGAGGATGCGCTCTGCGTGCTGGCCCCCAACCAGTCCACGGTCGAGGGCGTGCAGATGACGGAGCGATTGCTGCGGATGCTCGACGAGCTGGAGGCCGCCGGCGGCCTCAGGATCGCGATCTCGGCCGGCGTCGTCGCCTGCCCCGAGCACGGCAACGACGCCGAGGAGCTGCTGCGCAAGGCCGACGAGGCGATGTGGCGGGCCCGTGCGGTCGGGCAGCCGGTGGGTGTCGGCGCTCTGCAAGATCGCTGACAGATTTCGCAAATCTGTCCATAACTTGCGTAAACCTGGATTTTCGGTGGAAGAATGGCCACCAGATGCCGGGCATACGTACAAACGCCGCTGCCGAAGTTCTTGGCGTAAGCCCGAACACGCTGCGCAGCTGGGAGCGCCGTTACGGCTACCCCACGCCGAAGCGCACCGTCGGCAACCACCGCAACTACGAGCTGGTCGAGCTGCAGACCCTGCGCGACGCCCTTGCCCAGACCGGCAACATCTCCTCGGCGATCGAGCTGGCTCAACAGCGCCAGGCGGCACCCGCCAGTGACGAGGGCCTGCTCGCCGCGCTGCAGAGCTTCGACGAGGACGCGGCCGATCGTGCTGTCGAGGAAAGCCTGGCCCTACGGCCGCTGGAGCGCACGGTCGAGGAGCTGCTGCTGCCGACGATCGACCGCCTCGCCGTCGATCCAGACCGCGAGGCCGAGCTCGAGTTCGCCTCCCGCTGGGCGACCGGCTGGCTGCACGGCGCCCGCCGCCTCGCCTCGGCCGCCTCCCGCCCTGCCGGCATCCTGCTGCTCGACTCGAGCCGCGGTTCCGATGGCGAGGCCGTCCACAGCCAGGCCCTTGATCTGACCCTGCGCCGCGCCGGCTTCCGCGTGCTGATGCTTTCCAACGAGCTCGGCGACGAGCGCCTCGAGCGCGCCCTGCGCGCCCTCGATCCAACCGCGATCGTCCTCTGCGGCCCGCGGGCAGACACCGCCAGCGCCGTCAAACTGGTCCGCCAGATCCGCGACCTCGGCGTCGACGCACCCCTCTTCGGCTTCCGCGCCAGCGGCCTGATCGGGGACGCGATCCCCACCGCCGGTTCCCGCCCGAGCGAGGTGACGGGGATGCTCAACGCTGACCTCCGCCGCCGCGCCGCTCAGGCCTTCGCCTAACTCTTACCTCCAGTTTCATCCTCCGCCGTCACCAGCCTGTGACCGATTGGTGACGATCTGGATACGTCACTGATAACGACTTGTAAATAGGTCGTAGAAGTTCGGTGAATCGCTTGACAGAGCCGTTTGCGCCAACAAGGGCGACCTCGTCCCGGAGAAATCAAAAGGAGAGGGATGAGCTCACAACGCATCTTCACCTCGACGCGGCGCCCCGACCCCCTGCCGCGTCTGCTCTCGAGCGCGGCCCTGCTGGTGGCGCTGGTCTTCTCGATGGGCGGCCTCGCCCCTGCCAAATAGGGGGGAGGCGGTGGGCTCGTGCACCTCGACAGCCACGGCAAGATCTCGAGCCGCTACCTGCCGCGGTCAAGTTCGCCAAGAAGTCGAAGCGGCTCGGCAACGCGACCAGGAAGGACCTCTCCCGTCAAACTGCCCGATTCCCGACGCCGTCGACCTCGGCACCTGGTGCATGCAGTCCGGCTTCTACCCGGTGCCTTCCAAAGACATCGGCAAGAACGACTACGTCTACGCGGCGCAGAAGTGCGTCAAGGAGAGTGGCTGGCTGCCCACGGACATGCGCGAGATGAGCGGCGACCTGACCACGACCACCGCTGGTGGCCGTGCCGCCGGCTCAGAGGGAGTCTCGGTCGGCTCCAAGGGCAACGGCAACCTCGGTGAGCCCGACCCCGTCCCGATGCCCGCCGACCCGATGCCCGACACCCTCAACTACATCACCGTCTACGACAACTACAACCACGGCGGCTTCGCCGGCGGCGCCTCCGTTGGGACCCCTGGGCGGTTCCGATGCGCGTTCGCCAAGGGCTCGCAAGGCACGAAGTTCGGAGACTGAGAACGGCTAACGAGCTGCCCGGGCCCAGCACTTGGAGCCCAGGCAGCTACCCATCAGGTCCCCTTGCTGGACGAGAAAAGGGGCACGACTGGACTCTCCGTGACGATCTTCATTGCGGCACCTCCCATCACATTGATCGCTAGCGATTATAAATACCATAGTATTTTAAAAGCACAACTCAATCAGGCCTTCTCCGGCTCTGGACCGGGCCGCGACGTCTCGTTGATCCCGAACCGATTGTGGACACGGCGCAGCGGTGCTGGCGCCCACCAGTTCCATTTGCCGAGCAGCTCCATCAGCGAGGGGACCAGGAGGGCGCGAATGATGCTGGCGTCGATCAGGACGGCGAGGGCGGTGCCGACGCCGTTCTCCTTGATGAAGATGATCTGGGAGGTGGCGAAGGCGCCCATCGCGACGGCGAAGAGCAGGGCGGCTGCCGTAACGATGCGGCCGGTCCGCTCGAGGCCGATTGCGACGCACTCCGAGTCCGAGGCGCCGTTGTCGCGCGCCTCTTTGATCCGCGAGAGCAGGAAGACGGCGTAATCGGTGGAGAGGCCGAAGGCGACGGCGAAGAGCAGGATCGGCATCGTCTGCTCGATCGCGCCCGGGCTCGTGTAATCGAGGAAGCCCTCGAGGCGGCCGTCCTGGAAGATCAGCACCAGCAGCCCGAAGACGGCGCTGAGATTGAGGAAGTTCATCAGCAGCGACTTGATCGGCAGGATCACCGAGCCGGTCATCAAGAAGAGGATGACCAGGGTCGCGACGACGATGATCGCCAGCACGATCGGCAGGTGGCGGACGAGGCTGGTCTGAAGGTCGACGAAGTCAGCCGTCGCGCCGCCGACGAGCAGCGTCGTCCCCGGTGGCGGTTCTAGGTCACGGATCCGCTTCACCGTGGACTGGCTCGCCTCGGAGACGAATGGGTCTGTGGAAACGACCTGCAGCGCGGTCACGTCCCCCTTGAGGGGTTGGGGCGGGTTGACTTCCGCGACGCCCTCGACGCGACGCATCCGCCTGGCAACCTGGGCGGCCGCCTTCGGCCCGCCGCCTTCGACGTCGATCCAGATCGGCGTCTCTCTATATGGGGGGAACTCGGAGCTGACCGTGTCGTAGGCCTGCCTTGCGCTTGCCGACTCTGGCAGAACCTCGGGGTCGACGGTGTTGAACTTGATCCCAAGGAAGGGCAGGCCCATCACGATCAGGAGCAGGGCACTGAAGGTCGCCACCGGCACCGGTCGGCGCATCACGAAGCGCGAGAGCCGGTACCAGAAGCCGCTCTCGTCGGGTCGGGTGTCGGCCTCTGCGCGGCGCTGCAGGAAGCGCGGCGCCAGCGAGTTGACCCGGGTGCCAAGCAGGGTCAGCACCGCGGGCAGGACGGTAAGCGAGATCAGCGCCGCGAAGAGCGCAACCAGGGCGCCGCCGAGGCCCATCGAGTAGAGGAAGCGCTGCGGGAAGACGAGCAGTGAGGCAAGTGCGGCGCTGACCGTCAGTGAGGAGAAGAAGACCGTGCGCCCCGCGGTCGCCAGCACGCGGCGCATCGCCGCCAGCCCCGGGCCGTCCTTGGCGATCTCCTCGCGGTAACGGGAGACGACGAAGAGGCTGTAGTCGATCGCCAGCCCGAGCCCCAGCGCCGTGGTCAGGTTCAGCGCGAAGATCGAGATCGAGCCGACCTCGCTGGCGAGGCGCAGGATGAGGAAGGTGCCGACGATCGCCAGGCCGCCGATCATCAACGGCAGCAGCGAGGCGACGAGGCTGCGGAAGAAGAGGAAGGAGAGCAGGAGGAGGAGGGGGAAGGCGAGCATCTCCGCCGTTCGCAGGTCCTTCTCGACCTGCTTGTTGACCTGCTCCTGGGCGACGGCGGCACCGCCGACCACGACGCCGGGCTCATCGGCGAGCGAGGCGGCGATATCGGCGCCGGCCTCCTGCCATTGCTTGTCCTCGATCGGACGCAGGGCAACGGCGAAGTAGGTGGACTGCTTGTCCTTAGAGACGAAAATGAGGGAGTGGGTGTCGTAGTAGCCGGTCACCGACTTGACGTCGGCGCGGCGGCGCACGCGCCGCTCCAGCGTCTCGACCCTCTCCCGTGTCGCGGGCGAGGCCACCGGCGCGTCTTCGACCACCGCGAGCACCGCCGGTATCCGCAGGCCGGCGTCGAAGAGGCGGTCCTTCGCCTTCACCGTCTCGGTGGCGGGATCGTCGGCGCCGTAGGGGTCGAGGCGGCTGGCGACCGAGCCGCCCAAGGCTCCGGCAAGCAGGAAGAAGAGAATCGCGAGGATCCCGATGCGGCGGGCGTTGCCGTCGGCGAAACGGGCGAGGGCGTCAAACATCAGCTGCTCCTTTCGGGATGAGTGGCGCCGAGGAGGCGCGCCTCCATGCGCTCGCACCAGTCCGCGAACCACTCGTTGAACTCGATTCCCCCCTGCAGCACCATCAGCGAGAAGGGATCCTTCTCCAAAGTCTTCGGTTCCATGCCGCGCAGCCGCTCGGCCAGCTCCAGCCGCTTCCTGCGCATTACCCGAAGCGTCTCTATCGCCTCCTCGGGCGGCAGCACATCGGCAAAGAACAGTTTCAGCAGGCCTTCCTCGCGCATCTCGGCGGTCTCCGGTGGCCGGCGCAGCCAGTCCTTCAGCTCTTCCTCACCGTCGGCCGTGATCGCGTAGACGGACCGCTTGCGCTCCCCCCGGGGAGCGTCGATCCCCTTGACCAGCCCGGCCTCGGACAGCCGCTTCAGCTCCGGGTAGATCTGCCCGTAGCTGGCCGCCCAGAAGAACCGCGTCGAGTTGTCGACCGCCGCCTTGATCTCATAGCCCGAGCGCGCCTCGCGGCTGACCATGCCGAGGATCACGTAGGCGGTGGGACTGAGGTCCATACCTACACATATATCTGACCGATATATCCAAAAGTGTGAACTGGATCACATGTAGTCTGCAAGACGATGCCGATCGACCAGAGCAAGATGGGCCAGGTGGTGACGGCGCAGATGGAGGCGCTGGAAGCCGACTACGGCGAGGATTGCCAGATCGGCGACGTCTGCACGATCGTCGAGGTGATCGGCCCGCATGGCTCTCATGTGCGGGTGCGTACCAGCGACATGCGCCCGCACATGGCACTTGGGTTGATCCGCATGGCCGAGCACGCGATGCTCGGCAACCTCGGTGGCGCTGGCGGCGCCGAGTAGGCCCCGCTCAGGTGCAACGTTTTTCGTCCCATAGGGACCATAAAACGTTACGGCCGGGCGTTTATCCCAACTCGGCGACGAGCGCCGCGACCACGCTGGCGTCGAACTGCGTGCCCGCTCCGGCCCCCAACTCTCGGATCGCCGCGTCCTTCGGCATTGCCTGGCGATAGGAGCGGTCTGAGGTCATTGCGTGGTAGGCGTCGCAGGTGGCGATGATCATCGCCCCGCGTGGAATTTCCTCGCCGGCGAGCCCGTCCGGGTAGCCACCCCCGTCGACGCGCTCGTGGGCTGAGCGGACCAGTGGCGCCACCGGGGCGAGGAAGGGGATGCGCTCCAGCATGCGGGCGCCGATCGCTGTGTGGGCGTCCATCTTCTCGCGCTCCTCGGCGCTCAACGGACCGGCCTTGCGCAGCATCTCGCCCGGTACGCCGATCTTGCCGACGTCGTGCAGAAGCGCCCCGTAGCGGAGCCGATCCAGCTCGGGACCGGCGATGCCCATCCGTTTGCCGACCGCGACGGCCAGTTCGGCCACCTCGTTGGCGTGGTCGGCGGTGTAAGCGTCCTGCAGCTCGACCGCGTCGGCGAGCACCCCCAGCGTGGTCAGGAAAGCGCCCTCGAGCTCGTCGACCAGTTGGCAGCGGTAGATCGCCGAGCCGAGCTGTCCGGCGACGATGTGGGCCAGCAACAGGTCCTCGTCGGCAAAGGCGCCCGGTTCCTCCTGCTCGAGGTTCATCACGCCCCAGATCGTGCCGGCGACGCGGATCGGCAGCGAGAGCTCCGAGCCGGGGTCGGTGCGGGGGTTGCGGTGCAGGTAGTCGGAGTCGAGGCGGGTGTCGTTGACCATCGCCGGCTCGCCGGTGCGCGCGACGCGCCCGTTGACTCCAACCTCAACCGGCTGCTCCATGGCGAGGAAGTCGTCGACCTCGTCGGCGAGGGGACCGGCGCCGGCGACGACGCGCAGCGAGCCGTCGGGATCGAGTCGCTGCACGACGGCAAGGTAGTAGTGGAAGGACTCGTGCAGCTGCTGCACGGCGATCGTCGCCACGCTGGCAACCGTGTGTGCCCGCGCGAGGTAAGAGGAGATGCGGCTGGCGACGAGCAGGCGTTCGTCGCGGTCCGCGCCCCCGGCCCCCGGCAGCACCATCGGCATTTCGGTCGTACTCGGCTCCACGCTGGAGACTCATCGGTTTCCCACACCGCTGCCTTTAGCGAGCGCTTATCCTCAATCGTCCATGTCTGAGCAGGGATCCAACACGGTGGTGATGAAGTTCGGCGGCACTTCGGTCGCCGGTGCCGAGCAGATCAAGCGCGCCGCCCGCCGTATCGTCGCCGCCCGCGAGGCCGGCAAGCGGGCCGTGGCGGTGCTCTCGGCGCGGGGTAAGACCACCGACGAGCTGGTCGCCCAGGCGCTGGAGATCTCCGACCGCCCGGAGCCACGAGAGATGGACATGCTGCTCTCCACCGGCGAGCGAATTTCCTGTGCGCTTTGCGCGATGGCGATTCACGACATGGGCCACAAGGCGATCTCGCTTACCGGGTCCCAGGCCGGCATCGTCACCGACTCCTCCCATACCAAGGCGCGGATCATCGACGTGCGCGCCGACCGCATCCGCGAAGCCCTGGAGGAGGACCACATCGTCCTCGTCGCCGGCTTCCAGGGCGTCTCGACCGAGAGCCACGATGTGACCACGCTCGGGCGAGGCGGCTCCGACACGACCGCAGTGGCGCTTGCCGCGGCGCTGGACGCAGACGTCTGCGAGATCTACACCGACGTCGCCGGCGTCTTCAGCGCCGACCCGCGCATCGTCCCCGACGCGCGCAAGATCCCGATTGCGACCTTCGAGGAGACGCTCGAGATGGCGGCTTCGGGTGCCAGGGTCCTGCAGCTGCGCTCGGTTGAGTACGCGCGCAACCACGGCGTCCGCATCCACTGCCGCAGCAGCTTCGAGGATGGCCCCGGTACCCTCGTCGTCAGCGAGGACGAGAGCGAGCAGGAGACCATGGAGCAACCCTTCGTTACAGCAGTGACCCACTCCGTCGACGAGGCGCGAGTGACCCTGGTCGGCATCCGCGACGAGCCCGGCGTCGCCGGCGAAATCTTCCAGGCGCTGGCAGATGCCGGCATCAACGTCGACGTGATCATCCAGAACGAGCCGGTAGGCGACGACGAGCTCGCCGATCTGTCCTTCACGATCGACCGCTCCGAGTTGACCACGGCGACCGACACCCTGGCGGCGCTCGGCGAGGGCGTCAGCGAGGGGGTGCGCACCGACGATCGCATCGGCAAGGTCTCGATCATCGGCGCCGGCATGCGCTCCCATCCCGGGGTTGCCGCCAAGGTCTTCGAGGTGCTCGGCCGCGAGCGGATCAACATCGAGATGATCTCCACCTCGCCGATCAAGATCTCGTGCGTCATCTCGGCCGATCAAGTCCCCGACGCCGTGCGCGCGTTGCACACGGCCTTCGAGCTGGGCGCCGACGCGGTGCGGCCCGAAGACCCCGCTGGCGCCGAGCACCGCCCCACCGTCAGCGGCTGAGCCGGGCCGTCATACTCGGATCGATGGCTGGCGACGGCTACAGAGTCGGAGTTTTGGGCGCCACTGGGGCCGTCGGCTCGACGATCCTCGAGCTGCTGGGGGAGCGGGGCTTCCCGGCATCGGAGGTGGTCCCGTTTGCCTCCGAGCGCTCGGCCGGGCGCGAGATCGAGTGGAACGGTTCGACCCTGGAGTGCCGGCCACTAAGCCCGGAGACGATCCAGGGCCTCGACATCGTTCTTTCCTCGGCCGGCGGCTCGGTCAGCGCCGAGTGGGCGCCGAAGCTGGTCGATGCCGGCGCCGTCGTCGTCGACAACACCAGCTACTGGCGCATGCACGACGACGTGCCGCTTGTCGTCGCCGGGGTCAACCCCGAGGCCGCCGCGAGCCACAAGGGCATTGTCGCCAACCCCAACTGCACGACGATGGTGGCGATGATGGCGCTGGCGCCGATCCACCGCGCCGTCGGCCTCGAGCGCCTCGTCGTATCCAGCTACCAGGCGGTCTCCGGCACCGGCCAGCGCGCGATCGAGGAGCTGCTCGCCCAGTCGCGGGCGGCCCTGGCGGGAGAAGAGGTGCCACCGCCGAGCATCTACCCACACCAGATCGCCTTCAACGTGCTGCCCCAGGTCGAGGTCTTCAAGGACGGCGACGACTACACCACCGAGGAGCGCAAGGTGATGGCCGAGACGCGCAAGATCCTCGAAATCGGCGATGAGGTGGCGATTTCCGCTACCTGCGCCCGCGTGCCGGTGGTCAGTGGCCACTCGGAGTCGGTCAACGTGCGCACCAAGGAGGACCTGTCGCCGGAGGACTGCCGCGACCTGCTCGCCGATGCGCCGGGAGTGATCGTCGTCGACGATCCCGCGGCCGGCGCCTACCCGATGGCGATCGATGCAGCCGGCCGCGACGAGGTCCTCGTCGGCCGCGTCCGCCGCGACCCCGACCAGGAGCGCACCCTCAACCTCTGGGTCGCCGGCGACAACCTGCGCAAGGGCGCCGCCACCAACGCCGTCCAGGTAGCCGAGCTGCTGATCGAGCGGAACCTGTTGAACAACCGCGAATAGCTTCGAATGGGCATCGGCTTCGGCGACGGAGTGCTGATCTTCGGCGGGCTGCTAACCGTCGTCGCGGCGCTTTCGGGGGTGATGAAGGGCACTGTGCTTTCGGCTTCCGTGTTGTCGGTGGCGTTGGGGGTCCTTCTCGCCGCTGTTGGCGTCGTCGACGTCGAAGCCGGCGACCAGTCGATTGTTGAGCTGATCGAGCTGGCGCTCATCCTCACTCTCTTCTCCGACGGGATGTTCGTCGAGCGTGAGCTGCTGCGCCGGCACTGGAGCCCGGTGGCACGGGCGCTGGTGATCGCGATGCCGATCACGATGGCGCTGCTGGGGTTGGCCGCGAAGGCGCTCTTCCCCGACCTCAGCTGGGCCGAGGCGCTGCTGCTCGCGGCAGTGCTCTCGCCGACCGATCCAGTCGTCACCTCTGCTGTCGTCACTTCGCGGATCGTGCCGAGTTCGGTTCGTCACACGCTCAATCTCGAGTCCGGCCTCAATGACGGACTCGCGCTCCCCTTCGTCCTCTTCTTCCTCGTCCTCGCCGGCCCGGGTGGCGACCCCGGAGGGGAAGCGGCGAAGCTGGTCGGCGAGGCGCTCTTCGGTGCTGCCGTGGGCGTCGGCCTTGGCGCCCTCGGTGGGCGCCTGCACCATCACCTGCCGGGTGGCGGGCTCACTGCTCGCTACGAGGGGATCTACGCGGTCGGCTTCGCTCTCTTCGCCTTCGGCCTCGCCGACGTGACCATCGGCAACGGGCTGATCGCCGCCTTCGTCTGCGGCATCGCGATGGCGGCGACCGAGCGCGACGTGCCGGCGGGCTTCGCCGAGTTCGCCGAGAACGCCAGCGCGATCCTGCAGGTGCTCACCTTCTTCGTCTTCGGCGCCCTCATCGTCGCCACCGGCTTCCACCACAGCATCCCGCCGCTGGTCGTCTTCGTCGTCTTTGCCCTGCTCATTGCCCGCCCCCTGGCCGTGATGCTCTCCTTCGTCAAAACGGGAATTCCTCGCCCCCAGAAACTCTTCATGGCCTGGTTCGGCCCCAAGGGCGTCGCCTCAATGCTCTTCGCCCTCTTCGTCCTCAAGTCCGACGTCGCCGAGAGCAACCTTATCTTCGACATCGCCGCAATAGCGATCGTCGCCTCCATAGCCGCCCACGGCCTAACCGACACCGTCGGCGCCCAATGGCTGGCCCGCCGAGTCGGCCTCGACCAGCACAGCTAATCATTCGTCCAGCACACTTCCGTGCGCCACACGTAACGTTTTGTCCGCTAGCCTCCCTTGTGCAATGGAGCAGGCAAGAGCAAACTGGAACGACAACCGCCTCGATCACCTCTCGGGTCAAGTCGATTCGGTGCGAGATCGGGTCGATGCCCTGCAGCACCACATCGACAACCGTTTCGATCGTCTTCAGAACGCGATGATCATTACGCTCGCGAGCATTCTCGCCGCCTTCGGCGGCGCAATCGTCGCGATTCGATTCTGAAGCGAAGCGCCATCTTGCTCGCCGCCCTCATGCCTTGCCGAGCTTTACCCTGGCAGCATTCCGCCTGAGTCCGTATCGAATCGAGAAGAGCGTGTGCGCAGGGGTCTGCGGACACTCAGCGCGAAGCGCGTCCCAGACCCCTGCGCACACGCTCACCACGTTTGGTTCACCGACTCAGGCGGGAACCGCAGCGAGCCGCTCTTCGACCCACTTGGTCGAAGCAATGTGCTTGCTCATCCCCAGCTGCTTCGGCTCGGCGCCGAGCGCGAGCGAGACCAGCTGCGGCAGATGCAGGACGGCCAGGCCAAGGTCCCGGTTGACCACCTTGGCCGCCTCGGGCTGTTGCATGTCGAGGTTGAGGTGGCAGAGGGGGCAGGGGGTGACGAGGCAATCGGCGCCAGCGTCGAGGGCGTCGCCGACGTGGGTGCCGGCCTGGCGCAGCGAGGTGTCGCGGTTCATCGTGATCACCGGAAAGCCGCAGCACTTGCGGGCGCCGTCGTACTCGACGACCTCGCCGCCGAGCGTTTCGATCACCTTCTCCAGGTAGAGGTCGCGCTCGGGGAACTCGTCGTAGCCGAGCCGCTCCTTTGGCCGCACCACGTAGCAGCCGTAGAAGGGACCGACGCGCAGGCCGCTGAGCGGGCGCGCCACCTTTTCGGCGAGGCGGTCGAGGCCGTAGTCCTCGACCAGCAGCCAGAGGAAGTTCTTGTTGGTGAAGCCGTCCTTGCCCTTCTCGTAGGCGAGGCCCTGGCCGCTCAGCACCTCGTTGATGTGGGCGCGGTAGGAGGAGTCGGCGTCGAGTCGCTGCTGGCACTCGGATTGGGCGCCCTGGCAGGTCGAGCAGATGTTCATCATCGAGAGCCCGGTCTGCTGGGCCAGCGCGAAGGTGCGGGCGTTGAGCGTGTCGGCGAGCTCCTGGTTGTGCTCGGCGATGACGCCGGCGCCGCAGCAGTTGGCGCGGTCGAGTTCGACCAGCTCGATGCCGAGCTTCTCGGCGGCGATCGCCATCGACCCGTGCAGCTCGGGGGTGAAGCCGCGCGAGACGCAGCCGGGCCAGTAGGCGACCTTGACCTGCTCGCTCATCACGACTCCTCCTTCGTATCCGCCGCGGCCTCAGCCTCGGCCGTCAAGGCCTCGTCCATCATCTCGTCGGGCTCCGGTTCGACGAAGTCCTCGTCCTCGCCCTTGATGTAGAGGTTGAATTCCTCGCGGTGCTCCTCGGCGTGCTTGAAAATCGCCTTGACGTCATCCTGGGCACCGCCGGGAAGCTTGTGGTGGGGGGCGACCCACTTGGTCCGCACCTTGCCGGTCTTGATCGTGCGGAAGATCGTCGGCAAGGCGCCGATGACTTCCTTGATCGCCCGTTTGCTCGGCTTGAGCTTGCCTTTGATGCCGTAGGCGAACGACTCTTTCGGCAGCGCGACCTCGTCGAGCGTCCCCTTCTTCTCGATGATTTTCACGAACGCCATCTCGTGATGGTGGCCGCTGTTGGGATCCTCGATCTCCGCCTCGCCGGCTTTGCGGCGCAGCCGCATGATCTGGTCCATCGGGGCCACGCCCTTGGGGCAGGCGTCGATGCAGCTGAAGCAGTGGGTGCAGTCGTAAATCCCGTGCGGATCGTGGGCGAGATCGTGGAGGCGCTCCTTGGTCTCGGCGTCGCGCGGGTCGCCGACGAAGCGATATGCCTTGGCCAGCGCCGCCGGGCCGATGAAGTCGGGGTCGGCCTCCATCGAGAGGCACGAGGAGACGCAGGCGCCGCATTGGATGCAGGCCATCGACTGGGTGATGTCGATCATCGACTCGGGCTCGACCACGTACTCGCGCTCGGGCGCCTCGCCGTGGGGGAGGAGCCAGGGAGTGACGCGGCGGATCTTGGCCCAGTGCGTGGACTCCATGTCGGTTATCAGGTCCTTGATGACCGGCATATTTCCCATTGGTTCGATGACAATCGGGTTGTCGGCGGAGCCGTTGGCGGAACCGGGCGGCGGAAGCTCGTCGGCGCCCATCGGCGGCGGCACGCCATCGGCCTTGCGCCGGTTCGCCTGGGCGTGGGCCTCGCCGATCTGGGTCTTGCAGCCCAGGGTCGAGGAGCCGTTGACCTTCATTCCGCAGGAGCCGCAGATCGCGGCGCGACAGGAGCAGCGTACGGAGAGCGAACCGTCGTCGCGGTCCTTGACCTGCAGCAGGCCGTCGAGGACCGAGAGGGAGGGATCGAGCTCGACGTCGAACTGCTCCCAGTAGGGACCCTCGCCACTCTCGGGCTGATAGCGGCGGACTTTCAAGGTGTAGGTGGCCATGGCCCTAGTACTTCCTCTCTTCCGGTTCCCACTGGGTGATCGTCACCTCTGAGTAGGAGATCTCCGGTCCGTCGTCGCTCAGCTGCAGGTCGATGTGCTTGAGCCACTCATCATCATTGCGCTCTGGGAAGTCCGTCCTATATTGCGCACCGCGACTCTCCTTGCGCTCGAGCGCGGCGAGGCAGGTGCACTCGGCGTTGTCGAGCATGTAGCCGAGCTCGATCGCGCCGAGCAGATCCTGGTTGAAGATCGAGCCCTTGTCGTCGATGTAGGCGGTCTCGGCCTCTTCCTTGAGGCGCCGTACCGTCTCCAACGCCTCCTGGATCCCGGCCTCGTCGCGGAAGACGGCGACCTTGGCGTCCATGACCGTGCCCAGATCGAGCTTGATCTCCGAGACACGGCGGCCGGAGCCCTTCTCGCGGGCGGAGATCGCATCGATCGTCGCCTGCTCGGCCTCGAGCACCGCTTTCGAGGGCCGCGAGCCCTCGGTGCGCTTGGCGCGGGCGGCGGCGTCGGCACCGGAGCGGCGACCGAAGATCAGCGTGTCGAGCAGCGAGTTGGCGCCGAGCCGGTTGCCGCCGTGGACCGAGACGCAGGCGACCTCGCCGGCGGCGTAGAGGCCGGGGATGTCGGTGCGCCCGTCGACGTCGGTCTTGACCCCACCCATCGTGTAGTGGTTGCCGGGCTTGATGTGGATCGGCTCGCTGGTGATGTCCACGCCGGCGAAGTCACGACCGACGTTGACGATCTCGCGCAGCGCCTCGTGGATGCGTTTGCGCGGCACGACCGTGATGTCGAGCGCGACCGTGCCGTCGGGGTAGCCGCGCCCCTCGTTGATCTCGGTCTGCTCGGCGCGCGAGTCGACGTCGCGCGACGAGAGCTCCATCTTGTTCGGCGCGTACTT
>JAWVFL010000065.1:0-44549 GCA_033856195.1 Solirubrobacterales bacterium
GTCGCGCAGCTCCACGTCGCTCATCGGCTCGCCGTTCTCATGGCGCGCCTGGAGGAGCAGCGACAGGATGTCGTCGCGATCCTCGAGGTCGGGCTCGGCGCGGCGGCGGGCGATCTCCTCGTAGAGCATCTCGTTCGTCGGCGCGAGTCCGCGGCGCACCATCGGCAGCTTGCGGAACCGGTGCGGGCCGAGCAGCGCGAGCAGTGCGGAGGAGCTCGGGCTCATCACGTTCTTGAGCAGGTCCTGGAGCGTGGTGCGCACCTCGTCGAGCCGCGCGCCGTCGCGCACGCCGAGCACGGCCTGGATGATGATCTCGAGCGTCACCGCCTGCATGCGCGGCTGGAGCTGGAACGGGGTGCCCTTCGGCCAGCGCTCGATCTCGGCCACGGCCACGTCGCGCATCAGCTGGCCGTAGCGGGCCATCCGCTTGCCGTGGAATGGCGGCAGCAGGAGCTTGCGCTGGCGCATGTGCGAGTCGTCGTCGAGCAGCAGCACGGAGTGGTCGCCCACGAGCGGGAGCAGGATCGTGTTCGCCTCGCCCGCGTGGAATACGGCCGGGTCGCCGGTGAAGACCTGCTTCACGTCGTCGGGGTTTGCGAGCAGCACCCACGTCCCCTCCTGCGCGATCCGGACGGTGAAGACATCGCCGTAGCGCTCGTGGCAGTCGCGCATGAAGCGCATCGGGCGGGCGCCCCAGCGCAGCGTCTGGAACGCGCGCGGCATGCGCGGGCCGGGCGGCAGCTGCGGCGTTCTCTGCGTGGTCGGTGCCGACGCGGGTGGGGCTGTGGCGGTCGCGGTCATGCCGGGCTCCCTGCTGCCGAAGGTCTACTCGAAAACCAAACAGTATCCAGATACCGACGGGTATGTCAAGCGCTCAGCGCCGGTCCGCCAAAGGCGTAGGCTCGCGCCGCTTCCGCGCGAACCCGCACGGCGCGACGGTGGGCTTCGACATCACGCCCCACGAGCGCGACGCCGACCAAGGACGTCGACGACCTCATGATGCCCGGGGTGCTGGGACAGCCACCGACCGGCTAGGCGTCCGCGCCCGTCCGGATCTCGTAAATGATGTCGAGCGTGCCCGCGCCGTCGGGGGTGGTCGCGCGGATCTCGGCGGACGGGAGCGTCTTGAAGAACGTGAGGCTGACCTCCGACGCCTCGAAGAACCGGCCGGTGATCCCGCCGTTGGTCTTCGTCTGGAACGGGATCGTGCTGAACTCACCGGAGATCCCCGTCAGCTTCACGCGGCACTTCGACCAGACCGCGCGATGGAGCCTGGTGGTCACTCCCTGCGTGAGCGTGACCTCTATCTCCGACTGGACTGACATGACCAGGCGATCAGACCGCATTGGTGAGGGGCAGTCAAGTCCGAGCGATTCCGATACGCGGCGCTAGTCACCCCACCAGTCGCGCTGGCCCTCGACGTCTTCGCGCGGAGCCTCGCCGAGATTGGGCGCGCCGATGACGATGATCTCGAGGCCCTCCGGCCCGGCCTCGTAGCCTCGCCACGTACCGGGCGGGACGCGCACCGCGTCCCACTCCTTGAGCTCGACGATCTCGTCGTCGAGCTTCATCCGGCCGCTCCCGCGCAGGACCACGTACACCTCCTCCTGCTTCTTGTGCGTGTGGCCGTACGGAAAGCGATAGCCCGGCGGGACGCGCTGGTAGCTCAGGCCGGATTTCTCGAGCTCGAGCGCCTGGGTCGCCATGCGGAACTCCAGGTCCGGCGAGCCGTCGAACTTGGACCCGAGGTCCTCCAGGTCCTCCTTGAGGTTCCTGAGAGTGAACGGCACGGCGCAATTCTATGGCACCCCGGCGCCATCGGCCCGAGCATCTTCGGTCCATTGCAGCAGCGTCCCGCTCACGAGAAATGCGACCGCTGCTGCCGCGACGTCAACTGCGGTCCCTGCGAAGCGGCTGGCAACTTCCCAGGCGAGGTACATGCCGCAGCCCTGCCAAACGTTCCTCTCTCGGCGCAAACCACTGCGTGAATCAGAGCCAGAGCGACGGCACCGTTCACGACGACATTGATCTCGGGGTGCGCCAGTCGTGCGCCAGTCAGACCGGAAATAACCGGATTCAGCCGAACTGGAAACCGCTTGAACAAGCGGAGTCGCAGTCCCGATGTGGCCCGATCTAAATGAAGTACATGCCGCTGTCGGCAGCCTCGGCTTCGCGGCGGGCGATTTCGGCGATTGTGGTTTGGCTGAAGACTTTGCGCAGGGCGGTGACGCCCTCGGCCCAGATGCCACCGGCCTCATCGGCCTCCTGGCCGACCTTGCCGTCGAGCGCTTGGACGACCTCGAGCACCGAGATCTCCTCCGGTGCCCGGGAGAGCGTGTAGCCGCCGCGCATGCCGCGGTGGCTGGTCAGCAAGCCGGCGCGGCGCAGGGTCGAGAAGAGCTGCTCGAGGAACTGCTCGGGGATGTCGCGGCGCTCGGCCAGCTCCTTGATTGGGACGGGTCGCTCGCCCGAGCGTGCCAGCTCCGCCATCGCGACAACGGCGTAGCGCGACTTCGAGGTGATCGAGATCACCAGAACTTTCTACCGCACCGCTCGGACCCGGCTCGGTTAGGATCGGAGGTAGGGCTCCAGGGCTGACGATGGAGCCATCGCTGAACCCCCCAATATCGGAAGCAGTCCTGAGCGAGCGTCCACAGTGCCTTGTCGTTGACGGTCACCCGATCGTTCGGATCGGCGTGCGCCGTGCGCTGCAGAATCGCTTCGAGGTTCAGGAGGCGACCAGTCGCGAGGAGGCGGTCGACCTCGTGCGCGACATCGGCAGCTTCGACGTCGCAATCGTCGACATGCGCCGGCGCCCCGACGGGCTGACCCCCGCTCCGCTGGGCGCCACGGAGACGATCCGCACGATGCTCAAATCCGAACCCGGCCTCGGCATCGTCGCCCACGGCGAGCGGGCCGAGCGCCATCTGGCCAGCGCCGCGCTGCAGGCCGGCGCCAGCGCCTACATCTCGCGCACGGCCAGCATCGAGCTGTTGCTGCGGGCAGCTCAAGCCGCACTTGCCCAAGAACGCTTCATCGACCCCGACGTGCCGCCACGCGGCAGCCGCGGCAAACTGACCAAGCGCCAGCGCGAAATCCTCCAGCTTCTCGCCAACGGCGAATCGACCACCGTCGCCGCCCGCGAGCTCGATCTCAGCGAGGAAACGATCAAGACCCACACCAAGAACGCCCTGGCGCGGTTGGAAGCCAGGAACAGGACCCACGCGGTGGCTATTGCGCTGCGGGAGTCGTTGATCGAGTAGGGACTGAGCGCTGGTCCACGGGTGTATCCCGGGCGACAGGACCCGCGGCCGAGCGCTTCGCGCCTAGATCCAGCCGCAGTCGCGCGCCGTCAGAACTGCTTGGGCTCGATCTACCGCACCGATCTTCCCGTAGACGTTGTGGAGATGGGTGCGGATGGTCGAGACCGAGAGCTGCATCTCTCCAGCGATCTGCTTGTAGACCATGCCCTCGGAGAGGTGACGGAGGACGTCGAGCTCGCGCGCCGAGAGCGGGCAGGGCTCGGAGACGCGTGAGACGTCGTTGCGGGCGTAGGGGAGCTGGTAGAGCAGGTCGCGCAGGGCCTCGGGGTTGAGCCCAGAGCGTTTGGCCGAGGAATGCAGTCGGTCGGGCGAGACCGCCTCGCCCTGGCTGTAGTGGGCGACCATGTCGGCGGTGGCGACCAGGGCTGCCAGGCCCTCGGCGTCGTCGGCATGGTGGCGCTCGATCGCCACGGCGATTCGCTGCGGCAGGTTCCAGCGCCGGGCGAGAACACCGCCGACGAGAGCATGGTCGATTCCGAGGCGGTCGCGTTCCTCGCGCAGCCGCTGCTCGGGGGCTTTGGCGACGGCATCGAAGTGACCGCGGTCTCCCGGGTGCAGATTGGCGATTACCAGCCGGCCGACGTCGTGGAGAAGCGAGGCGACGGCGAGTTCATCGCGGTCTTCCCAGCCGACGGCGCGGCCGATCTCATCGGCTGCCTGCTGGGTCGCCAGGGCGTGAACGCGGAAGCGCTCGGGACGCATCTCGCGGCCACCGTTGGTCTCGAAGAAGTCGAATACCGGTGCTGTGCCGGCTATTGCGAGGACTCCGGAAGACTTGAGGACATCGATGGCGGCCGGGACCGAGCCGATGCTCGCGACTGGGACCGAAGTGCGATTTGCAAAACGCAGCACGGCGATCGAGAGTCCGACATCGCCCTCGACTGCTTCGATCAGCTCACCGACGCGACCGGTCTCGGCGGTGGCGGCGTGCATGACCCGGGCCCGCGACTCGAGCAGGACCGGGAATTTCTCAACGGCCTCGAACGCAGCGGCAAGGCGAGCGCCGGGCGCCGGGCGGCCGCTGCCGTCCTTGCTGGCGGCGCCGGCTTTGGCCTTGCCATTGGTCTGGGGCGTGGTGGTCTCCATTGCGCGAAAACTTCCTTGACTGCCTCATCGGCAGCAAAGGACGCACGGTTTAGCCCTGCCATCCACAAAATTGAGGTGGAGATACGGGTCATTTGTCCATTTGGGTGGATTTCAGCGGCTGCGCTTGTCCGTCAGGACCGCAAGCGAGCCAAAGCGGCATCGATCCTGGCGAGCGATTCCTCGCGCCCCAGCGCCGCAAGCGACTCGAAGATGCCCGGCGAGACCGAGGTCCCGGTTATCGCCACCCGGATCGGCTGGTAGACCTTGCCGGGCTTGGCGCCGATTCGCTCGGGAATCGGGCTCAATGCCGCCTCCACGGCCCCAGAGTCGAAGACGCTCAATTCACCCAAGGCCAAGCGGGCAGCCTCTAGCGCCGCGGGCGCTCCGTCCTTCATCACCTTGCTCCAAGCCTTCTCGTCCTCGACGGGTGGCTCAAACAGGAAGCGGATCAAGCTCCATACCTCATCCAGGGTCTGAGCTTTCTCCTGGGCGATCGCGCAGGCGGCGCGCAGGCGCTCGTCGGGCACGCGATCGATGTGTCGGGCTACGGCGTTCGTGTAGTCGTCCAGCGACATCTCACGCATGAACCGACCGTTCAACCAGCGCAGCTTCTTCTCGTCGAATATCGCCGCCGAGCGGCCGACGTCCTCGACCCGGAAGCGCGCGACCAGCTCCTCGGTCGGCATCACCGTCGTATCGTCGTCAGTCCCCCAGCCGAGCAGCGCCAGGTAATTGCGCACGGCCGCCGGCAGATAGCCGGCCTCGCGCAGCTCCTGCACCGAGGCGGCGCCATGGCGCTTGGAGAGCTTCTTGCCATCGGGACCGTGCAGCAGGGGCAGGTGGGCGTAGCGCGGCGCCTCGTGCCCGAGCGCCGCGAGGACGAGGAGCTGCTTTGGCGTGTTGGAGAGGTGGTCGTCGCCGCGCACCACCTCGGCGATGTCCATCTCGGCATCGTCGACGGCGACGGCGAAGTTGTAGAGGACCGAGCCATCGTCGCGGGCGATGACGAAGTCGTCGTAGCTGCGATTGGGAAAGCTGACCGGGCCACGGATCAGGTCTTGGACGACGGTCTCGCCGCCGTCGGGCACACGCAGGCGGATCGCACCACTCCCGTCAGCGGTCGGCTCGCCGCGGTAGCCCCGGTCGGCACCGTGCTCCGCCTTCCAGGCCTCGACGTCCTTAGCCGTGGCCGAGTCGCGATAGGCGGCCCCGGAGTCGAGCAGCTGTCGAAGCGCCTCGGCGTGGCTGTCGGCGCGCGAAGCCTGCGAGATAGGCCCCACGTCCCAGTCGAGCTCCAACCACTCCATCGCATCGATGATCTGCGCCACGTTCTCGTCGGTCGAGCGCTCCCGATCGGTGTCCTCGATCCGCAGCACCAGCTCGCCGCCGCCATGACGCGCCGCGAGCCAGTTGTAGAGAGCGGTGCGAGCGCCGCCGATGTGCAGGGCACCGGTGGGCGACGGGGCGAAGCGGAGGCGGGTCGGTTGACCTTCGGGCACGGGGGGAATCTAGATGAACGGCATGACTAGCCGGGGCTAATACACAACAGACCCGCCGAGGCGGGTCTGTTGTGAAGAAGCTGCTCCGTGAGCAGCCCGGGCCATTGAGCCGAACCCCTCTCAGCGTCAGCAGCACCTATGACTAAGGAGCTACAGGGTAGCGCAGGCGCCGAAGTCCACTGGCCTCTTGCATCCCCCCGGCGGGAGTCGAACCCGCGACCTCATCCTTAGTCATAGGTGCGCTCTATCCACTGAGCTACGGGGGGACGCGGCCACGGTATGCGTTGAAATCGCCGTTTTAGGGCGCGTCCCGCAATTGGCTCCATAGGATGCGGAACTCATGCTCATCGGCGCGCATGTCTCTACATCTGGCGGTCTCGACAAGGCGATCGAGCGCGGGACGGAGCGCGGCTGCGAATCGATCCAGATCTTCAACCAGAGCCCGCGGATGTGGCGGCCAACCAAATATGGGCCCGACGACTTTGCTGTCTTTAAAGAGGAGATGGCGAACTCGCCTGTCAAAGCGGTGGTGATCCACGCCGTTTACCTGATCAATTGCGCCTCGAAGGACAAAGAGCTGCGCAAGAAGTCCCAGGCCTCGCTGACACATGCCCTTCGAATCGGCGACGAAATCGGCGCCGCTGGGGTCGTCCTGCACCCGGGAGCACAGGTCAAAGAGCCGCTCGGCCCTTCGATGAGACGGGCCGGGAAAACGATCGCCGCAGCGCTCAAAGACAGCGATCGCTGCCCCCTTCTGCTTGAGCAGACCGCCGGCCACAAAGGCCTGCTCGGCCGCGACTTCGACCAAACCGCCGAGCTGATCGAGCTCGGCGGCAGCGGCAAGCGCCTCGGCCTCTGTCTCGACTCCTGCCACCTCTTCGTCCAGGGCTACGACGTAACCGACGAGGAGCACCTGGCCGCGGTCGTCGACGAAGCAGACGCCAAGGTGGGCCTGGACCGCCTCCAATGCCTCCACGTCAACGACGCCGCCGCTCCCCTCGGCTCCTGCCGCGACCGCCACGCCAATCTAGGCAAAGGCGAGATGGGCAAACAGGGCCTGGCCGCCTTCCTCTCCGAGCCCCGCTTCGAGGGCCTCCCCGCCACCCTGGAGACCCCCGGCCCAATCAAGAAAGGCCCAGACCGCAAGGAAGTCCAAGCGGCCAAGCGCCTCAGAAAAGCGGGCCTGAAGAGACGTCGGACCTAAGCGGATCGCGGCCTCTTTCCGCCGAAAGAGCTAGGGCTATTTGACGTGAACGCCCGAGATCGCGCGGGAGATGACCAGGCGCTGGATCTCGGAAGTCCCCTCGAAAATCGTGTAAATCTTCGCGTCGCGGTGCATCCTCTCGACCGGGAACTCGCGCGTGTAGCCGTTGCCGCCGAGGATCTGGATCGCCCGCTCCGTCGCCCAGACGGCGACCTCGCCGGCCTTCAGCTTCGACATCGAGCCCTCGGCGTTCTCGAATTTCTGGCCGCTGCGGCCCATCCAGGCGGCGCGCCAGACCAGCAGGCGGGCAGCGTCGATCTCCAGCTTCATGTCAGCCAGGGTGAAGGCGATCGACTGGTTCTCGACGATCGCGCGGCCGAACTGCCGGCGCTCTTTGGCGTACTCGAGCGCGTACTCATAGGCGGCGCGGGCGATGCCGAGCGCCTGGGCGCCGACGGTCGGCCGGCTCGCCTCGAAAGTCTGCATCGCCGCCTGTGACTTGGCGCGTTTGCCCTCGCGAACACGGGCCAAGCGTTCGTCGAGCTTCTCTTTGCCGCCGAGCAGGCAGGAGCCCGGCACGCGGCAATCGTCGAGGTGGACGTCGGCGGTGTGCGAAGCGCGCAGGCCGTGCTTTTTGACCTTGGCGCCCTGCTCGCAGCCCTTCGTTCCTGGCGGGATCACAAAGGCGGCGTGTCCGCGGGAGCCCAGCTCGCGATCGACGGTGGCGATGACGACGTGGACGTCGGCGATGCCGCCGTTGGTAGCCCAGGCCTTCTGGCCGTTGATCACCCACTCGTCACTTGCCTCGTCGTACTTGGCGGTCGTGCGAATCGCCGATACGTCCGAGCCGGCGTCCGGCTCGGATGCGCAGAAAGCGGCGACCTTGGGGTCGTCGGCAGTGCCGAAGCACTGCGGAATCCACTCGCCCATCTGCTCCGGGGTCCCCTGCCCGAAGATCGCGGCGACGGCCAGCGAGGTGCCCATAATCGCCATGCCGATCCCAGCATCGCCCCAGAAGAGCTCCTCGTTGGCGATCGGCAGCGTCAGGCCGGTCTCATCAGCCCAGAACTGGCCCAGCGCTTCGAAGCTGTATAGGCCGATCTTGGCGGCCTCCTGGATCACCGGCCACGGCGTCTCCTCGCGCTCGTCCCATTCCTCGGCGGCGGGACGGACGACGCCCTCGGCGAAGCCGTGCACCCACTCGCGAATGTCCTTCTGATCCTGGTTCAGCTCGAGGGTGAACTTCGGTCCCTCCTCGGCGCCACCGGCATCGCTCGCCGCGTCTGCTGCTGGTATTTCCGCCTCGGCTACTGCTGCATCGTCGCTCATGGCGCGGGATCGTACACGGATCCGTGTCGCGTACACGCAGGATTAGACATCGCGCAAATCGAAAGCCTTGATGCTCTCAGGGCCGCCGTCGGAGCAGTCGAAGAAGCGGCGGTTGACGCAGTCATAGGAGTCGCCGGAGCCCTCGTAGGCCTGCTCGACGGAGAACTGGCAGTGCGGCAGTGCGTCGCCGGTCATCTTCACCCCGCCGAAGCCCCCCGGCTGCAGCACGGCCTCGAGGTCGACCTTGGCGGCGAAGACGTCCTGCATGCAGCCGACGTACTGGCTGCCGGTCAGCATGTCGACGAAGCTGTAGAGGTAGCGACAGCGCATTTCGACGCAACCGCGGGGCTCGACCATCTTGTCGCAGAAGGAGCGGCACTGGCGGCACTCGCCCGTCTTCTCGCGAGTTGCTGGCATGAATGAAGTCTACGGACCCCTGACCACGTAAACCAGCGCATTTCGGAGTCCTCAGTCGCTCGCGTGCGGAAGCACGCCACGCTCCCTGCGTCCACCGAACTGCTTGGTTTACGTGGTCAGGCAGCCATCGCGGCAGTTCCCAACACGTGGTCGAGCTCGCTCCGCAGGCGCCCGGAAGGGCGCACGCGGAAGGCCTCGCCGAGTTGCAGCAGCTTGGGGGGGGCGCCGTTGCCGCGGATCGCCAGATGGACCTCTGCTTCGCCCTTGTGGTGCTCGAGCACCGCCTTCAGCTCTTCGACCAGGGAGTCGGTGAGCATGCCGGCCTCGACTTCGACCTCGAAGGGCCCGCTGGGAGCGCTTGCCACCGCCGGAGCGGCGGCGATCTCCGCTGCATCGGGTTCGAAGCGCTCGGCCTCCTGCACGACCAGCTTGGTCTCGCCGCGATCCTTGTGGTCGAGGCGGCCGCGCACGACGACGATCGCGTCGGGCTCGATCACGCCGGCGCTCTCGGCCTGATCGGCCTTGAAGACCAGCATCTCGACCTGGCCCTCGACGTCGTCGAGAGTGGCGAACATCATCTGGTTGCCGCTCTTGGTGCGGATCTTCTTGCACTCGGTGACGATGCCTCCGACGGTCACCCAGGAACCGTCCTGCTTGTTGCTGAGGGCGGCGAGACTGCAATCGACCCGCGCCCGCAGGGCGCCGCGCACTTCGGTCAGCGGGTGCGAGGAGAGGTAGGTGCCAAGCGTCTCCTTCTCCAGCGCCAACAGCTCGGCGCGCTCGAACTCGGCTGCCGAGATCGGCGGCCGATGGTGGGCCTGCGTGGCGTGTGCACCGGCACCCGCCTCCTCGCCGAAGTCGAAGATCGAGCTCTGGCCCATCTGCGCGTCCTCCTGCGCCTTCTGGCCGGCCGACTGCGCCGCCGGCAGCGCCTCCAACATCCCCTTGCGGGTGGCGTCAGTGGAATCGAGGGCGCCGCACTTGACCAGGCATTCGATTGCCCGTTTGTTGACCGCGCGCGAGTCGACCCGCTCACAAAAGTCCCAGATCGAGGCGATCGGGCTGTCCTCGCGGGCGCGCAGGATCGCCTCGACCGCGGCGTGGCCGACGTTCTTCACCGCGTCGAGGCCGAAGCGGATCGCGTTCTCGGAGACGACGAAGCTGTGGTCGGAGGAGTTGACGTCGGGCGGCAGCACGTCGATCCCCATCTCCTCGCAGCGGTTGACGAAGAACGGCACCTTGTCCTTGGTGTTCATCACCGAGGAGATCACCGCCGCCATGTACTCGGCCGGGTAGTTGGCCTTGAGGTAGGCCGTGCGGTAGGAGATCAGCCCGTAGCAGGCGGCGTGGGACTTGTTGAATGAGTAGTCGGCGGCGGCTTCGTTCAGCTTCCAGAGGTCGGCGGCGACCTTCGGGGCGGTGTTCGATTCCGCCAGCCCCTGCATGAATTTGTCCCTCATCGTCGCCATCAGCTCGCGCTTCTTCTTGCCGATCGCCTTGCGCAGGTCGTCCGCCTCGGCGCCGGAGAAGCCGGCCATCTCGCGGGCGATCGCCATCAGCTGCTCCTGGTAGACGACGCAGCCGTGCGTCTCCTCGGTGATCGCGCGCAGGCGCGGGTCCGGGTAGCGCACCGTCGAGGGGTCCTTCTTGCCCTTCGCGTAGGCGGGGATGTAGGCCATCGCGCCGGGCCGGTACAGGGCGCCGAGGGCGACCAGGTCGGCGAACTCGGTCGGCCCGACCTTGCGCAGCGCGTCGCGCATCCCCTCCGACTCGAACTGGAAGACGCCGGTCGAGTCGCCCCCGGCGAGCATTTCGTAGGTCTTGGCATCGTCGATCGGGATCGCTTCGATGTCGACCTCCTCGCCGCGCGAGCGACGGATGATGTCGATCGCGTCCTCGATCACGTCCAGGTTGCGGAGGCCGAGGAAGTCCATCTTCAGCAGCCCGATCTCCTCGATCGGCCCCATCGAGTACTGGGTCACGATCTTGTACTGGCGCTCGGCCTTGCCGGTCCCGTTGCCGCTGCCGTTGGTGGCGGCGGGAGCGGTCTTGTCCTCGGCCAGCTGCAGCGGCACCACCTCCTGCAGCGGGCGGTCGGCGATCACCACCGCGGCGGCGTGGATCGAGTTGTTGCGGATGATCCCCTCGAGGCCCTGGGCGACGTCGATGATCCGCTTCGCGTCGGGCTCGGAGTCATAGGTCTTCTTCAGCTCCTGGCCCGACTTGAGACATTCGGCGAAGGAGGGGCTGCGGCCCATGATCGGCTCCGGTATCTGCTTCGCCAGGCGGTCGCCGGTGCCGTAGTCGAAGCCGAGCACGCGGGCCGCGTCGCGGGTGGCGGCGCGTGGCGCCATCTTGCCGAAGGTGATGATCTGGGCCACCGACTCGCGGCCGTACTTCTCGGCGACGTAGCGGATCACCCGCTCGCGCCCGCGCACGGAGAAGTCGATGTCGATATCCGGCATCGACTTGCGGCCGGGGTTGAGGAAGCGCTCGAAGAGCAGATCGTTGGCAAGCGGGTCGATGTCGGTGATCGTCAGGGCGTAGGCGACGATCGAGCCGGCGGCCGAGCCGCGGCCCGGGCCGACGGCGACGCCGTTGTCCTTGGCGTAGCGGACGAAGTCCCAAACGATCAGGAAGTAGGAGGAGAAGCCCATCTCCTCGATTACGCCAAGCTCGAACTCGAGCCGCTCCAGCGCCTCCGCCGGCACCGGGTCGCCGTAGCGTGCGCGCATCCCTTCGGCGGCGATGCGGCGCAGCATCGTCTCGGGCTCCTCGCCGTCAGGCGCTGGGTAGCGCGGCAGCAGCAGCTTGCCCAGCTCGATCTCGACCCCGCAGCGCTCGGCGATCTCCAGCGTCGTCGGCACCGCCTCCGGCCACTCGGCGAAGGAGGCGGCCATTTCCTCGGAGTCCTTGAGGTAGAACTCGTTGGTGTCGAAGCTCAGCTTCGGGGCTTCCAGCGTCGACTTCGTCTGCACGCAGAGCAGCGCCGAGTGATTGTCGAAGTCCTCGCGCCGCAGGTAGTGCACGTCGGCCGTGCCGACCAGCGGCCGGCCCAGCTCGCGGGCGTAGCGGACGATTCCCTCGTTGGCCTTGTCCTGCTCGGGGATACCGTTCTTCTGCACCTCGAAGTAGACCTGCTCGGGCCCGAAGGTCTGGATCAGGTCATCGAGGTGGGCACGGGCGTCTTCGGGGCGCTCCTCGATCAAACGGCGGCAGAAACGCGACTGCAGGCAGCCGGTGAGCACGATCACGCCCTCGGCATGGGCGGAGAGCATCTCCATGTCGACGTTGGCCTTGCCGCGCGAGAAGCCTTCTAGGAAGCCAGCCGAGGTGAGTTTGACCAGGTTCGCCAGGCCGGTGTCGTTTTCGGCCAGCAGGGTGAGGTGGTTGCGCTCGTACTTCGGCTTCTCCTTGATCGTCTTCACGTCGTCGACGAAGTAGGCCTCGAAGCCGGCAATCGGCTTGATTCCGTGTTTCTTGCAGGCCTTGTAGAGGTCGACGGCGCCGTTCATCACGCCGTGGTCGGTGAGGCCGAGGGCGGGCTGGCCCATCTCCGCCGCCCGCGCCGCCATCGCGTCGATCTTGCAGGCGCCGTCCAGCAGCGAGTACTCGCTGTGGGCATGGAGATGGACGGCAGAGGAATTGCTCACAGGGGAGCGATCATGCCAATCCGCTCAGATGCCACGAGTTGGTTTCGTGACTCTTTCACGCTCCTTCCGGCGTATTCGGGGGCGACGATCCCGGGAGGGGTTCCGCTTAACTTTTTCGGTGGAGACGTCGTTGCTGACGCCGCGAGGAATTGCCGAAAAAGTACAAGACGCTTCACCCCTCCCGGGATCGTCGCTCAGCCGCAGACCCAGGCACTGGAGCCAGAATCTGCCCAGATTTCTGCTCCGATTCGGTCCTGCTCGGCCTTGGGGGCGTTCTGTGGCTCCCCCTGGCCGCCGTAGAGCTTCCAGGTCGATGGGAGGATCTGGTAGGCGCCGCCGGCTCCGGAGGAGGGGTTGAGGGCGCTGTAGTTGCCGCCGGACTCGCACATGACGATGTAGGCGGGGATTGCGTAGGGGCCGCCGAGCCAGCGTTCTACTTCGGTTTCGGCTTCTGCTCGGCTTGCCGCTTCGGCGGCCTCGATGTCGCTGACCCAGCTACCGATCTTGGTTTTCAGGCTCGCCAGGGCTGCGGAACGGGCCGCAGCCACAGAGTTCAGGTGCGACGCGGCAGCCTCGGCGTTTTCGCGCACTCCCGCAACTTCGGAGCGGGCGGCGGCTAGGCGTTCGTTGTAGGAGTCGACGCGAGCTTTCAGCGCTGCGACGCGCTCAAGGGCGGCGGCCACGGTCCGGCGGACCTGGGCTACGCGGAGGGCGAGGTCCGAGTCGGACTGCTCGATCCGCTCGAGATATTCGGTTCGGGTCGCCAGCTCGTCGATGCTGTCGGAGGCAAGGATCACGCTTGCCGTGCTGGGAGAGCCGCTCTCGTAAATCGCGACGAGGCGTTTGGCGAGGGCGCTACGTGCACGCTGCAAGCGCCGCTTCTCCGCTGCCAGTCGGCGCTGGGTCTGCCGCACTTCGCCGGCCAGTCGGGCGGCCTTTTCCTCGCCCGTAGCCAGCAGGTCAGTGAGCTTCTGTTCGGGGGCGCTTGCCGCAGCCGCCTCCTGCTCGGCGGCAGCAAGGTCAGCCTGCGCCGCCTGCAGCTCACTGGCCAGAGAGCCGGCTTCGTCACGACCCGCGGCGACCTTCTGCTGCAGGGCCGAGATGTCCGCTGCCGAGGCAGGCGCAGCCGCGAGCGCGGCCGGCGCCAGCAGTGCACAGAGGAGGGCGGCGAGAAGCGCACGGCTCCCCGCCTTTGTCGCGAGCGATCGCGCCACGAAGTTGACGAGGGTAGCCCACTTTGTGAGCAAACCTTCACAAGTTGTCGATAAGCCGCAACGGATCTTGCGGCTTGCCCGAAATCAGCCCTCGGGGACGTTGCGGCTGGCTACGTAAGCGGCAATGCCCACGGCGACGACCGCGATCCCGGCGCCGATGCGGATCTGGCGCCGGTAGCGGCGGCGCACGTACTTGACCGCAAAGCGGATCGCTACCTTGCCGAGCTTGTCGTAGGTCATCGTTACTCCTCTTCCCCGCGCTGGCGGATTCGATGCGCCATCCGCGACTGCAGCGACCAGAGCTCGATGAAGCCAGGCGAGGCGGCCTGCGAGAAGAGACCGCCGGACTGGGCGAAGGAGGCGAGGTCGGCGTCGTAGACGGCGTTGGGCGAGGAGCGGGTGACCACTCGCACGCTGCCCTTGAAGAGCTTCAGCCCGATCGTGCCCGTCACCTGTGCATTGACCGCGTCCATGTAAGCGTCGAGGTCGGTGCGCAGCGGCTCCCACCAGAGACCCGCGTAGACCAGGTATGCCCACTTGCGGTCGAGCTCCGGCTTGAACTGGTTCTGATGGATCGTCCCGACCAGCTTCTCCAGCTCCTGGTGCGCGGTCAACAGGATCGCCGCCGCCGGCACCTCGTAGATGTCGCGCACCTTGAGCCCGACGATGCGGTCCTCGATGTGGTCGACGATGCCGACGCCGTGGCGACAGCCGACGTCGGCGACGCGTTCGAGCAGGTCGACCGGCTCCAGCCGCTCGCCGTTGAGGGCAATGGGTAGGCCGGCCTCGAACTCGACCGTCACCACCTCGGCCTCGTCCGGCGCCTCCTCGGGACGCGTGACCAGCTGGAAGACGTCGTCCTCCGGGGCGTGGTCGAGGTCCTCGATCCAGCGCCCCTCCGAGGAGCGGCCCCAGAGGTTGTCGTCGATCGAGTAGGGGGCCACCTCGGTGCCGCCCTTGACCGGGATGCCGTGCTCGCGGGCATAGGCGATCTCCTCCTCGCGTCCCATCTGCCAGGAGCGCACCGGGGCGATCGTCTTCAGCTCCGGCGCCAGCGTCGCAACGGTCCCCTCGATCCGCACCTGGTCGTTGCCCTTGCCGGTGCAGCCGTGGGCGATCGTGTCGCAGCCGCCGCGCCGCGCGTACTCCACCGCCAGCTTGGCGATCAGCGGCCGGCCCAGCGCGGTGAAGAGCGGGTAGCCACCGCCGTAGAGGGCGTTGGCCTTGATCGCCGGCAGCACGTAGTCGGCGGTGAACTCCTCGCGGGCATCGACGACGTGGCACTCCAGCGCGCCCAGTCGCTTTGCCTTGTCCTCAATCACGGCGTAGTCCTCGCCCGGCTGGCCGAGGTTGACGGTGAGGCAGATGACCTCGGCCCCGTAGGAGTCCTGGATCCATTTCAGCATCACGCTGGTGTCGAGGCCGCCCGAGTAGAGCAGCAGCACCCGCCGCACCTCGGCGGGATCGGCCTCGTAGGAGGCGGTGCGAACGTCTGCGGGCGAGTCCGGCGTCACTACGGCGCGCCGATGCCGCCACTGCCGTTTTCTTCTTCGGGCGGCGCGGTCGTCGTCGTTTCTTCCGGCTCGGTCGTCGTTTCCGACGTGGTCGTTTCCGTCGGGGTCGAAGTGGTGGTCTCGGTGGTCGAGCCGGTCGTCGTCTCGGTGGTTGAGCTCGTTTCGCTGGGAACCGTCGTCACCGTCGAAGTCGAGGACGTGCCGCTGTCGCCGCTGCTGGCGATCACGACGACAGCGACCAGCAGGCCGACGATCACGGCGATCAGGCCGGCCACGAGCAGGCGCGTGTTGCCGTGCGGCCCGTGGCTGTCGTCGTCGTCGGGCTGGCGCATCATCCGCGTCGGGTCCTCGTGCATGAATTACTCCTCCGGTCCGAGTATCGCGTCGAGTATCTCGTCGGCGTCCTTGATCTCGAAGCCGCTGCGCAGTCGCTCGGCGATCTCCTCCCTGCTGCTGCCCGAGACGGCCATTTGGGTTGCCAACAGGCGAGCGCCGGCGGAGCCCGAGCGCGGGCCGACAGGCTGCTCGGGGTCCGGCGCCGCGGCTACCGGCTTCAGGTGCGGCTCACGCTGCTGCGGCGCAGAAGGTGGGTCGAGCTCGTCGGCGAGGGCCCGGAGGCGCTCGGCGACGAGCCGGTCGGCGCGAACGCCGGCTTCGGAAAGCTGCCGCCGGGCCTGCTCCTCGGCGTCGTCGATCACCTTGGCGGCGGCCTGCTCGGCCGCCTCGACGATCGCGGCGAGGCGCTCGGCCGTGCCGCTGGTCAGCGCGCGGGGCTCGGGTGGGCGTTTCCGAGAGCTCATTGAGCCGCGTAGCTTAGGAGCGCGGCCTCGATCGTGGTGACGGCGCGCTCGACTTGGTCCGAATCGACCGTCAGCGCCGGCAGCAGGCGGAGCGTTCCCGGCTCGGGGACGTTGACGATCAGCCCACGCTCGAGCAGGTCGGAGCCGATTGCGGCGGCGTCGATGCCATCTACAAGGCCAATGCCGAGCATCAGGCCACGGCCGCGCACCTCATCCACGCCGTCCAGCCCGAGCAGCGAGTCGCGCAGCTGGCCGCCGACCTCGCGCACGCGGCGCAGCAGCGCCGGGTCGTCGACGATCTCGAGCACCGCGAGCGCGGCGGCGCTGGCGAGCGGCCCGCCGGCAAAGGTCGAACCGTGGTCGCCTGGCTCGAGAACCTCGCCGGCATCCGGCGAGGTGACGCAGGCGCCGATCGGCATGCCGCCCCCGAGTGCCTTGGCGCTGGTCAGCACGTCAGGACGGACCGGGGTCTGCTCATATGCCCAGAGCGAGCCGGTACGGCCGATGCCGGTCTGGATCTCGTCGAGGATCAGCAGCGCTCCGCTCTCGTCGCATGCCTGGCGGGCGGCGAGCAGAGCCTCCTCGCCGAGCGGGTAGATCCCGGCCTCGCCCTGGATCGGCTCGATCAGCACTGCTGCAGTGCTCTCTCCCACCGCAGCCCGCAGCGCCGCCGGGTCGTCGAACGGGACCGAGCGGAAGCCAGGCAGCATCGGCGCAAGGCCTGGATTGGTGGCGAGTCCAGGCGTAGCCGCGAGCGATCCATAGGTGCGCCCGTGGAAGTCACGCTCGAAGCTGACGATCTCCGGTGCCTCGATACCGCGCCGGTGGGCGTGCTTGCGGGCGATCTTGATCGCGCACTCGTTCGCCTCGGTGCCCGAGTTGGAGAAGAAGACACGCCCGCCCAGGCTCGACTCGGAGAGCCGCTCGGCGAGCCGCACCATCGGCTCGGTGTAGAAGAGGTTCGAGGCGTGCATCAGGCGGCCGGCCTGCTCGCGCACGGCCTCGACCACCTCTGGATTGCAGTGCCCGACCGAGCAGACCGAGATCCCACCGAGGAAGTCGAGGTACTCCTTGCCCTCGGCATCCCAGAGCAGGGTGCCCTCGCCGCGCACGAACTCGACCGGCGCGCGCCTGTAGGTGCGCATCAGGTAGCGCTGCTCGAGCGCCTGCAGGTCGGTCAGGTTCACGGAGTCACCATCGTGCCGATGCCGGCGTCGGTGAAGAGCTCAAGCAGCAGCGAGTGCGGCTTGCGGCCGTCGATGATGTGAGCCGACTGGGCGCCGCCACGGATCGCGTCGACGCAGGCGCCGAGCTTCGGGCGCATGCCGCCGTCGATGCCGGCGAGGCGCTGCTCGACCTCGTCGACCGTGGCGCGGGAGATCAGCGAGCCCTCGTCGCCGGCGTCGGCGAGCCAGCCCTGGACGTCGGTGAGGAAGATCGCCTTGTGGGCGCCGAGGGCAGCGGCGACCTTGCCGGCGGCCTCGTCGGCGTTGACGTTGTAGGACTGCCCGGCGCGATCGGAGGCTGAGGAGGCGACCACCGGGATGTAGTCGGCGGCGATGTGGTTGAGGACGTCGACGTCGACCCGCTCGATCGAGCCGACGAAGCCGACCTGCTCGGCGTTTGCGACCGGCGCCACCTCGAACATCGAGCCGTCGCTGCCGGAAAGGCCGACCGCCGGCTGGCCGTGACGGTTGAGGCGCTGCACGATGTCGGAGTTGAGCTTGCCGAGCAGCACCATCTTCGCCACCTCGACCGTCTCCGCGTCGGAGACGCGCAGGCCCTCGTGGAAACGCACCTCCATGCCGAGGCGATCCATGTACTCGCTGATCTCGGGGCCGCCGCCGTGCACGACGATCGGATTGAGCCCGACGTACTTGAGCAGGACCACGTCGGTGGCGAAGGCCTCGCGCAGCGTTTCCTCGCGCATCGCGGCCCCGCCGTACTTGATCACCACTGTGCGGCCGTGGAACTCGCGGATGTAGGGAAGCGCCTCCATCAGCGTCTCGACGCTGACTCCGGCCGCCCGCGACTGCGGCGCCTGCTCGGTCATCGCTGCCCCCTCTCGTTCGTAGTCATGTTCATGTCGTGTATTCGCCGTTGATCCGCACATACTCGTAGCCGAGGTCCGAGAACCAGACGTGGGCGCTGTGCTCGCCGCGATCCAGTCGCAGCCCGATCTCGGCCTCGGGGACGTCCGCACCCAGCTCGTCGCTGTCGATCGCGCCCGCTCCGATCTCCTCCAGGTCCTCCCCGGCCAGCGCCATGCCGGCCGCCTGAGCGATCCGCCCCCAGTTGGGGTCACGACCGAAGAGCGCGGTCTTGACCAGCGGCGAGTTGGCGATCGCGCGGGCGACGCTCTCCGCCTCAGTGGCCGAGGCGGCGCCGTCGACCTGTACCCGCCCGACCCGCGTCGAGCCCTCGCCGTCGGCGACGATCTCGATCGCCAGCTGTAGGAGGACGGCCTCGAGCAAGCCGTCCGGCAGGCGCACACCAGAAGACCCGGTTGCCTGCAGCAGGACGGTGTCGTTGGTGCTCATCTGACCATCGACGGTGATCCGCTCGAAGGAGGCGTCGGTGGCAGCCCGCAAGGCAGCATTAGGGTCCGTCACGACGGCGTCGGTTTGCACGAAGCAGAGCATCGTCGCCATGTTCGGCTGGATCATGCCGCCGCCCTTGGCCTGGGCGGAAAGGGTCACTCCGCCAACCTGCAGCGTGCAGCGCTTCGGCCAGCGGTCGGTAGTGAGGATCGCGTCTGAGAAGGCGACGCCACCTTCCTCTGAGAGGTTGCCAGCGACCTCGCCAATCCCGCCGAGCACGGTCTCGACCGGCAGCGGCACCCCGATCACACCGGTCTCGGCGACGGCGACGGTCTCCGGCCTCAGCCCGAGCTTCTCCGCCGCCACGTCGCACATCGCGACCGCGTCGGCGTAGCCCTGCTCGCCGGTCTCGGCATTGGCGTTGCCCGAGTTGACGACCGCTGCTCGGATCGCGCTCTGCTCGCAGCGCTTGCGGCAGACCCGCACCGGCGCCGCCGCCGAGGCGTTGCGGGTGAGCAGGATCGCCGAGGAGACCTGCTCGGCGTCGCAGACGACGAGCCCGACGTCGGTCTTGCCGCCGCCCTTGAGCCCGCAGTGGGCACCGCCGGCGCGGAAGCCCGGCGCGAGCTGAGCCGGATCGAGCTCCTCGACGCCAGCCGGCGGCGTCACCCAACGCGATTTGAAGAAGCTCTCGCTCACCCGACCCCCTTCCGGTGCGCCTTATCCAGGTATAGGGGGGAAAAAGCGCACCGGAACCTCATAGCAAGCCTTCCGTCTCCTCGAGACCCAGCATCAGGTTGAGGTTCTGCACGCCCTGGCCGGAGGCGCCCTTCCAGAGGTTGTCGATCGCTGAGAAGGCCAGCACCCGGCCCCGCTCCTCGACGGTGACGTAGATGTGGCACTCATTCGAGTCGCGGACGTCGCGCAGGCCCGGCGGACCGTCGACGACGCGGACGAAGGGCTCGCCGGCGTAGCGCTCGCGGTAGAGCGCCTGGACCTCGTCCTTCGAGATTGGCTCACTCGTCTGCGCGTAGCAACTGCTCAGCTCACCCTGGTCGAGCGGCAGCAGGTGCGGCACGAAGGTGACCGGCGCCGGGCTTCCCAGCGCCGCCAGCTCCTGCTCGATCTCAGGCCGGTGCCGGTGTCCCTCGGTCTTGTAGGCGAAGGCGTTCTCGTCCATCGCGACGTAGTGCATCGCGTCGCCGCCGCCCCGTCCCGCGCCGGAGACCCCCTGCTTGGCGTCGATCACGACGTCGCTGAGCAGGCCGCGCTCGGCCAGCGGCGCCAGGGCAAGCACGCTCGCCGTCGGGTAGCAACCGGGCGTCGCCACCAGCTCAGCCTCGCGCAACTGCTCCCGGTAGAGCTCGGTGAGGCCGTAGACGGCGCCCTCGAGCAGCTCCGGCGCACCGTGCTCGCCGTACCAGCGCTCGTAGGTGGGCAGGTCGCGCAATCGGAAGTCGGCGGAGAGGTCGACGACGAGAGCGCCGAGGCCACGCAGCGCCGCGACGGCAGGCGCCGAGGCGCCGTGAGGGTAGGCGACGATCGCCGCGTCGACCTCCTCGATCTCGTCGAGGTCGAGCTCGGTCAGCTCCAGCGGCACCCGGTAGCGCGGGTAGAGGCTGTCGAGCCGCTTGCCAACGTCGCTGCGCGACGTCACCGCGACCAGCTCCAGCTTTGGATGGCGCCAGACGATCTGGGCCGCCAGCGCCCCGGTGAAGCCGGAGGCGCCGGCAACCAAGACCCGGGCGGCGGGATCGCCGTCGAGCGGCTGGGCGGTCAGATCAGCCACGGAGCGTTCCTCCGATCTTCTCCAGCGCGGCCTCGATCGCGGCGCGCCGCTCGGCGACCTCGTCGTCGGTGAGGGTGCGGTCGGGAGCACGGAACTCGAGCCGCAGGGCGAGGCTCTTGCGGCCCTCGCCGAGCTGCTCGCCGGCGTAGAGGTCGAAGACAGTCGCGGCGCGCAGCAGCTCGCCACCGGCGCCGAGCACGATGCCGCGCACCTCCTCCGCGGCGACCGCGTCGGGCACGACGACGGCCAGGTCCTGGAGCACGGCCGGGAAGGTCGTCACGTCCTCGAAGGTCTCCTCGCCCGCAGAGGCAGCCCTCACAAGAGGCGCCAGGTCGACTTCGGAGGCAACGGCGGCCTCGACGTCCCAGGCCCGGCAGACCAATGGGTGCAGCTCGCCGATCCAGCCGACGGCAACCTCGCCGACGCCAACGCGGGCGGAGCGACCCGGATGCAGGAACGGCTCTTCGCCGGGCGCGAAGGAGAGCGCAACGCCAAGCTGGCCCGCCAGCCCTTCGAGAGCTCCCTTGAGCGCGAAGAAGTCGGCGGGCCCGCCACCGCCGCGCCAAGACCTGGCGGAGAGGGGGCCCACGGCCAGGCAGCCGACCCGGTGCGGCTCGCGATCGGGGGCGGGCCGCTCACCGGGAAACTCGCCGGAGAGGACATCGAAGCCGCCATATCCCGTGTTGAGCACGGGATATGGCGGACTCGCGGCAATCGGGAGGTAAACGCGACCCGACTCGAAGAGCGCGACGTGCTCGGCGCCGCGGGCGAGATTGCCCTGAGCTATGTCGAGCAGCGAGCCGAGCACGGTCGTGCGCATCACCGATTGGTCCTCTGAGAGGGGATTTGAGAGAACGATGCCGTTGGCGCGCGGATCGTCCGCGGCAATGCGCAGGCGCCCGGGCTCGCCAGGGTCGGTGAAGCTCCAGCCGACCACTTCGTCGAAACCGAGGTCCCGCATCGCGTCCTCGGCGCGCCGCCGCAGCCGCTGTTCGCGGGTCAGGCCACCAACCCGACCGGCAACCGCGGGAAGCGTGCTCGGCAGGTGCTCGTCGAGGCCGTGGACGCGCCCAACCTCCTCGATCAGGTCGACCTCGCGGGTGACGTCGTAGTGGCGATCGGGCGGCACGGTCACCTCGAGATCCGCGCCACTGACCTCGACGCCGAAGCCGAGCCGCTCCAGGTAGGCGACCTGGTCCGCCTGCTCGATCGCCATGCCGAGCAGCCCCTCGACCCGCTCGCCGCGGAGGAGGAGCTTGCGCGGCCCGGGGATCTCGGCGGCGACGTCGATCGTGCCGGGAACGAGTTTGGCGCCGCAGAGTTCGACGATCAACCGCGAAGCGATCCTCTGCGCCCGCATGCAGAGCTCGGGGTGGAGCTGCTTCTCGAAGCGCGAAGACGCCTCCGAACGCAGCCCGAGCATGCGCGACGTGCGCAGGATGTTGGTCCCGTTCCAGGTCGCGACCTCGAGCAGGACCCGCGTCGTCTCCTCGGATACCTCGGAGACCTGGCCACCCATGATCCCGGCTATCCCGGAGGGGCCGTTGTCGTCGCAGACCAGGACGGTCTCGGCGTCGAAGGCCCGCTCGACGTCATCGAGCGTCTTCATCTTCTCGCCATCCGCCGCGGTGCGGATCGTCAGCGCCCCGTCCGGAACCCGGTCGAGGTCGAAGGCGTGCAGGGGCTGGGCGGTGAGCAGCATCACGTAGTTGCTGATGTCGACGACGTTGTTGATCGGCCGCTGGCCGGCTGCCGTCAACCGCGCCTGCAGCCAGGGCGGCGAGGGGGCGATGGTGACGTCGGTGAAGACGCGTGCGGTGAAGCGCGGACAGAGGTCCGGAACCTCGACCGCGACCGAGGCGTAGTCGTTTACGTCGCCCTTGCCCTCAGCCGGGGCATCCTCGGCCCACGGCTCGGCGGCAAGCGGCGCGGCGCTGATCGCGTGCACCTCGCGGGCGACGCCGTAGACGCCGAAGCAGTCGACCCGGTTGGGCGTCACCTCGAGCTCGAGCACCGGCTCGGCGATCGGCAGCACCTCGGCCAGCGGCGTGCCGGGAACAAGGCTTCCGCTGTTAGCTTGCCCCGTCATGTGGGGCAAAGGAACAGCGGAGCCGGGTTCGTCGGCCAAGACGAGGATGCCGTCGGGGCTCTCGCCGATCTCCAGCTCCGCCGCCGCGCAGATCATCCCCGCCGACTCGATACCACGCAGCTTCGCCTTGCCGATTTTGTGACCTCCGGGCAGCGTCGCCCCCGGCAGCGCGACCGGGACGGTCTGCCCCGCCGCCACGTTGGGGGCGCCGCAGACGATCGTCCGCTCGCCGTCGCCGGTGTCGACCGTGCAGACGTGCAGCCGGTCGGCGTTGGGGTGCGGCTCGGCGCTCAGCACCTTGCCGACGACGAAGCCCTCGGCCGAGGGTGGGCCGAGAGCACCGACCCGCTCGACCTCGGTGCCGGTCATCGCCAGCCGCTCGGCGAGCTGCCCGGGCTCGACGCCCGGGTCGCAGTACTCGCGCAACCACGAGTACGGGACCCTCATGAGAACTGCTCCAGGACCCGCACGTCGTTGTCGAAGAAGCGACGCAGATCAGGCACGCCGTGGCGCAGCATCGCGATCCGCTCGACGCCCATGCCGAAGGCGAAGCCCTGCACGCGCTCCGGGTCATAGCCATTTGACTCGACGAAGCCGAGCACGTTGGGATCGACCATGCCGGCGCCCCCGACCTCGATCCAGCCAATCCCCTTGCAGAGGTTGCAGCGGGCGCCGTCGGCGAGCGTACCGGTGCCCTCGCACTGGAAGCAGGAGACGTCGAACTCGACGCTCGGCTCGGTGAAAGGGAAGAAGTGCGGTCGCATGCGCGGCTCGCGGCCGGCGCTGAAGATCGAGCTCAGCATCTCCTCGAGCGTGCCCTGCAGGTCGGCCAGCGTGATCCCCTCGCCGATCGCCAGCCCCTCGACCTGGTGGAACATCGGGCTGTGGGTGGCGTCGGAGTCGCGCCGGTAGACCTTGCCCGGGGCGATCATGAAGATCGGCGGCGGCTGGGACTCCATGCTGCGCACCTGCACGGGCGAGGTGTGCGTGCGCAGCAACACCTCGGGATCGGACTGCACGTAGAAGGTGTCCTGGAGCATCCGCGCCGGGTGGCCCGGGGGATGGTTCAGGGCGGTGAAGTTGTAGTAGTCGTGCTCGACCTCGGGCCCCTCCATCACCCGGTAGCCGAGGCCGACCATCACGTCCTCGATCTGGCGAGTGGTCCGGGTGATCAGATGGATGTGTCCCACTGGCCGGGCGGGGGCTCCCGGCAGGGTGACGTCGATCCGGTCCGCGGCGAGTCGCGATTCCAGCTCGCCGGCGTCGAGCGTCTCGCCACGGGCCTCGATCAACGCCTCGAGCTGCTTGCGGGCTTGATTGGCGCCGGAACCGACCTTTCCACGTTCCTCGACGGGCAGCTCGGCGATGCCGCGCAGGATCGTGGTCAGCTCCGCCTTGCGGCCGAGGTAGTGGACCCGCAGCTCCTCCAGCTCCGCGGTACCGGGCGCCGCTTCGATTGCCGCCGCGGCCTCGCGCCTGATCTCTTCGATCCGATCGATTCCCTCAGGCATCTTCAGCGGCCTCCGGCATGGCGAGCGACGATATCCGCTCGGCGCAGATTGCGGCCACGGCCGCCACGTTGAGCGACTCGGCGCCATCGGGCTGAAGCGGGATCGTGATCCGCGCGTCGCAAGCAGCGAGCACCCCGTCCGGCAATCCTTCGCGCTCGGCCCCGAAGCAGAGCGTTGCCGCGCCGTCGAGGCCGGCCAGGCCCACGCCGCCATGAGCGACCAGCGCTGCTCTTGGCCGCGGCGTGTCCCCCACCTCACCGCGCGCGACCGGCTGACCGAAGATCGAGCCCATGCTCGCCCGCACCGCCTTGGGAGAGAACGGGTCAGCGCAATCGGGACCGAGTACCACGGTGCCATCGAGCAGCGCGTGGGCGGTACGGACGATCGTGCCGACGTTGCCGGGATCGCCGACGCCGTGCAGATACAGGCAGGTCGAGCCGCCGGGCTCGACCCAGCGCCGCGGCCAGACAGCGATCGCCCGCGTTCCCGAGCCAAGGCCGGAGACGTCGGCGAGCAGCTCGGGATCGACCTCCTCGCCGGCAAGGCCGCTGTCGGCGGCGACGAGGAGGAAGCGCGGCTCGACGCCGGCTGCCAGCCCCGCCTCCATCAGATCCTCGCCCTCGGTGACGAAGGCGCTCTCGCGCTCGCGTTGCTTGCGCTCGCGCAGCTTGCGGACCAGCTTCAGCTTCTCGTTGTGGGGGCTTTCGATCATTTGGGTGAGTTGTGTTGCGGCTCTCGAATGGACTTTCTGGTCGTGCGTTTCTTCTCCTGGAACGAAAAAGCGGGCCGTAAAGACGGCCCGCCCGGGAAAGTGGAGTGAATGGCTGCGGCTAGGCGGCCGCACCCTCCCGGGCTAGCTCCACAAATCGGCGGAAGGCCTCGCGGTCGTTGACCGCGATATCGGCGAGCATCTTGCGGTTCACCTCGACCCCGGCCCCGTCGAGGCCGTGGATCAGTTCGGAGTAGCTCATGCCCTCCAGCCGTGCGGCGGCGTTGATGCGGGTGATCCAGAGGCGACGGAACTCGCGCTTGCGATTGCGCCGATCGCGGTACGCGTACATCCCCGAGCGCTGCACCTGCTCTTTGGCGAAGCGGTAGGAGGAATGCTTGCGGCCGAAATAGCCTTTGGCTTCCTTCAGTACTTTGCGGCGCTTCTTGCGCGCGTGGACAGACCGCTTGACCCGGCTCACTTGCCGCCTCCAAGCAGGTGCCGCACCGTCTTCGTATCGGACGGGGCGATCTCGACCGGCCGCGCCATCCGCCGCTTGCGCTTCGGCGACTTCTTCTCGAGAATGTGGCTCGAGTAAGCCCGACGCCCACGCAGCTTGCCCGTGGCCGTCTTGCGAAAGCGCTTCTTGGCGCCGGAATGAGTTTTCATCTTGGGCATCGGGCTCGCTATTGAAGCAGACGCGCGCGCCTGAGCGCTCGCTCTGTTGCAGGTGGAAGGCGATGCGCAGGGTACTGTGCCGCCCGATGCGCATCGTCTACGTGGTCGGAACACGGCCCAACTTCGTCAAGACCGCCCCCGTGATCGCCGCCCTGCGGGCGCGGATCCCGGCAGGCCGACACACCATCGTCCACACCGGCCAGCACTACGACCGGCTGATGTCGGAGGTCTTCCTCGGGGAGCTCGGCGTGCCCGCCCCCGATCACATGCTCGAGGTCGGCTCCGGCAGCCACGCCCAGCAGACCGCGAGGGTGATGGAGCGGCTCGAGCCGGTCCTGAATGAGGAGCGGCCCGACCTGGCGATGGTCCCGGGCGACGTCAACTCGACCGTTGCGGCGGCGCTGACAGCGGCCAAGCTGCAGATCCCGGTCGCCCACATCGAGGCCGGGCTGCGCAGCTTCGACCGCACGATGCCCGAGGAGCTCAACCGGATCGTCACCGACCAGCTCTCCGACCAGTTGTTCATCCACAGTCCCGAGGCCAGCGACAACCTGCACGCCGAGGGCATCCCGGCCGACCGCGTTCACCTCGTCGGCAACACGATGATCGACACCCTCGTCGCGCTCGAGGAGCGCTTCCGCGGCGCCGGTGCGGCCACGAGGCTCGGCGTCGAGCCAGGGAGCTTCCTGCTCGTCACCCTGCACCGTCCCGCCCTCGTCGACGGTCCGCTGCTGGCGGAGACGATCGAACGGCTGGCCGCGCTCGCCCGCGAGATGCCGGTCGTCTTCCCGGTCCACCCCCGCACCCGAGCGACGATGGAGGCAATCGCCTCCGAGCACCCGGGCCTCCTGCTCTGCGAGCCGCTCGGCTACCTCGACTTCCTCTCTCTGCTCGCCGACGCCCGCGCCGTCCTCACCGACTCCGGCGGCATCCAGGAGGAGACGACCTACCTAGGAATCCCCTGCTTCACCCTGCGCGACAACACCGAGCGCCCGATCACGATCACCGCCGGCACCAACACCCTGCTCGGCCTCGACCCCGCTGCGATCACAGGGATACCGGCGCTGCTGGCGGAGCACCCCTCGGCACCCCCGGAGCCGCCGCCACTGTGGGACGGACACGCTGCGGAGCGCATCGCCGACGTAGTCGTGGGGCTGGAAGAGAGCTAAGCCGCTGCTGCGTCGTCGCCGGGTGCTTCCTCGGCGGCGTTCTCGTCGGCCGCCTCGGCAGCGGGCTCGTCCTCAGCGGCAGGCGCCTCCTCGGTGGCGGGCTTCTCTTCGGCGACCGGTATCTCTTCAGCTGCCGGAGCCTCCTCGGCAGCCGGTTTCTCGGCCCCAGCGGGAGCCTCCTCGTCGCTCGGCTTCGTCTCACCCTCGGGCTCAACTTTCGCCGCCTCTTTGCCCGGTGCCAGCAGCATGCTCATGTTGCGGCCTTCCTGCAGCGGCTGGGACTCGATCACGGCGAGGCCGTCGAGATCCTCGTAGAGGCGCTGCAGCAGCGCCCTGCCCCGCTCCGGGTGCGCCTGCTCGCGGCCGCGGAACATGATCGTGACCTTGACCTTGTCCTGGTGGCGCAGAAAACGCTCGACGTGACCCTTCTTGGTCTCGTAGTCGTGCTGGGCGATCTTCGGTCGCAGCTTGATCTCGCGGATGTTGACCTGCTGCTGGTGCTTGCGGGCCTGCTTCTGCTTCTGCTCCTGCTCGTACTTGTACTTCGAGTAGTCGAGCAGGCGGGTGACCGGCGGTTTCGAGCCGGGCGCGACCTCAACCAGATCCAAGTCGGCGTCCTGGGCGCGTTTGAGCGCATCGTCGATGTCGACGATCCCGAGCTGCTCGCCCTCGGCCCCGATCAGGCGGACTTTGGGGACGCGGATCCGCTCGTTGATCCGGGTCGTGTCGCGCTCTGGGGGGCGCCGATCGAACCTACGCGGGACCGGCACTATCTAGGAGAGGTGTGGAGCTTCAAGCGGACGAGAGGTAGGGGGGCAGGCACAGGACGCTCAGCGGCGCGGGGTGTTTGGGGTGCCTGCGATCAAGTGTCCGGAGTATAGACAGAGGAAGCGGATCGGCAAGCGCCTGGGTCAAGCCGGCGCGCTCTCGGCCCGCACGCGGGCGGCGAAGTCCGCCGCTGGCATCGCGTCGAGCTCGCCGTCCTCGTGCGAGCGCACCGCGACCGCGCTCGCCTCTTCCTCGCGATCGCCGACGACGAGCATGTAGGGGTAGCGGCCAAGCTCGGCGTCGCGGATCTTCTTGCCGACCGACTCGGAGCGATCGTCGGTCTCGACCCGGACTCCCGCTTCGCGCAGCTCGGTGGCCACGCGTCCGGCGTACTCGTTGTGCCGATCGGAGACCGGCAGGACGATCGCCTGCACCGGCGCCAGCCAGACCGGAAAGCGGCCGGCGTAGTGCTCGATCAGGATTCCCGCGAAGCGCTCCATCGAGCCGAGCAGGGCGCGGTGGATCATCACCGGCCGGTGGTTGGCGTCGTCGGCGCCGACGTAGGAGAGGTCGAAGCGCTCCGGCATCTGGAAGTCGAGCTGGCAGGTGCCGCACTGCCAGGAGCGTCCGAGCGCGTCGGTGACGTGGAAGTCGATCTTGGGCCCGTAGAAGGCGCCGTCGCCGGGGTTGAGCTCGTACTCGCGACCCTGGCGAGCGAGCGCCTCGGTCAGCGCCGCCTCGGCCTTCGCCCACTGCTCCTCGGATCCCATCGACTTCTCCGGCTTGGTCGAGAGCTCGACCCGCACGTCCTCGAAGCCGAAGCGGGCGTAGAGCTCGTCGATCGCCTCGCAGATGTCGGTCACCTCGTCGGCGATCTGCTCCTCGGTGCAGTAGACGTGAGCGTCGTCCTGGGTGAAGGCGCGCACGCGCAGCAGCCCGTGCAGGACGCCCTCGCGCTCGTTGCGCGAAACGCGACCGAACTCGGCCAGGCGCAGCGGCAGCTCGCGGTAGGAGTGGCGCTCGGCGTCGAAGACGAGACAGGCGCCGGGGCAGTTCATCGGCCGCAGCGCCAGCCGCTTCTCGTCGGACTGCATGAAGTACATGTCGTCGCGGTAGTTGTCCCAGTGGCCGGAGCGGTGCCAGAGCTCCTCGTCGAGCACCTGCGGCGTGGCGATCTCCCTGTAGCCGCGCTTGCGCAGCTGCTTCTGCACCTCGCCTTCGATCAGGTGCAACAGCGTCGTCCCGTTGGGCAGCCAGAAGGGCATGCCAGGCGCCTCCTCGCGCAGCATGAAGATGCCCAGCTGCGGGCCGAGGCGGCGGTGGTCACGGGCCTTGGCCTGCTCGATTCGCTCCAAGTGCTGGGCGAGGTCCTTCTTGGAGAAGAAGGCCGTGCCGTAGATCCGGGTCAGCATCTGGCGCTTCTCGTCGCCGCGCCAGTAGGCGCCGGCGAGCGAGCTCAGCTTGATCGCCTTGATTCGGCCAGTGGAGGGGCCGTGCGGCCCACGGCAGAGGTCCTCGAATGGGCCGTTGCGGTAGAGCGAGACCGTCTCAACGCCTTCGTCGGAGATCAGGTCGCGGATCAGCTCGACCTTGTAGTCCTCGCCCTGGCCCGCGAAGATCTCGATCGCCTCGGCGACGGGCACGTCGCGGCGTTCGAAGGCCTCGTCGGCCTCGATGTGGGCGTGCATCGCCGCCTCGATCTTCTCCAGATCGGCGTCGGTGACCTTGACGTCAGACGGGAAGTCGAAGTCGTAGTAGAAGCCGTTCTCGATCGCCGGCCCGATCGTCACCTTGGCGCCGGGGTAGAGCTCCTGCACCGCCTCGGCCATCACGTGGGCGGCGTCGTGGCGGATCAACCCGAGCGCCTCCGGATCGCGCTCGGTGAGGATCGCGATCTCCGCGCCGTCCGGGAGCGCCGCCGAGAGGTCGCGCAGCTCGCCGTCGACGCGGATCGCCAGTGCCGCCTTGGCCAGCCCCGGCCCGATCGCCGCCGCGGCATCGCCTCCCGATGCGCCAGCGGCCAGCTCCAGCGCCGTGCCATCCGGAAGCTTCACCGTGATCTTCTGAGTCGCCGCCTCGATCCGGCCATGCTACCCACGCCCAGGCGAGTGCCGCCGCGGGGTGACTTCGCCCTTTTTCGCCCTATCGGCGAAGAAAGGCGAAGTCAGTCATCTCGGTGAGCCTTGACGAGCCTGGCGGACCGCGATGAGCGGGCAGGGGCTGCGGCCGTGCACCGGTGTCGTGTGCTTCCAGAGCGCATAAGGCGGAGCCAGACGCTTCAGGCGGAGCTCAGCCAACGGGGGTCGGCCAGGACCGGATTCGGCAACGACATAGCGGACACCGGAAGGAAGGTGGTCGGCTTCCTCCGCGGACTCGATGCAGACGCGGCCGCCGCGCAGCTCCCAGGCGATGTACGGGGTGCCGTGTTCCTCGGTGAGCAGTTGCCTCGAGGCGAGAACAAGGGTGGGGCCTTCGCCGACGTCGTCGCGCAGACCGGTCAGGGCCGGTGAGTAGGAGGTCGGGCCAACCGGGGCGTTGGCGAGCGCCAGCAGCGAACAGCCAGCGGCCGCGAGCAGGTACAGCCAGGCCACCGGGCGACGCAGCAGCGGCAGCACGATCGCGAGAGCGGCCAGCGGCGCCCCGATCTCGATTGCCTTGGCGGCCGTGTAAGGCGTGCCTCCCAGTCGCGCGGCGGCGTAAGCGAGTACTGCAGCGGCAAGACCAGCGATGACCGTCGTCTCACGGCGGCGCCAGCAGACTGCCAGCCCGTAGATGAGCAGGATCGAGGCGAAGGCGGCGCCGGCGTAGTAGCCGAGCGGCGGCATCGCGCCGTCGCCCGGACTGAGGCGAAAGTCCCCAGAGGGCCAGATGCCGAGGCCCTCGAACGGCGAGACCTGACCGAAGAGATTGCCGAGGCCGGGGCCGTTGGGGTCGAAGGTCTCGAACTGCTTGAAGTCGATCATTCGACCGATCTCGGGGGCGATAAGGACTAGGAAGAGGAGAGACGCCCACAGGACCGGACGCCAGGCTGCGGGGCCCGTCGCGACTGTCGGGGGGCCTGCGGGCGGGGGCTGCGCCTCTGTTCTCGGCCCCCCGACATCCGCGCCACCCGCCGAGAGACGAAACCGACCAAGGGCGAGCTCGGTGATTCCCCAGATTGTGGCGGCGCCGATTAGCCAGATGAGGCCCGGGAAGCTGTAGGTGTAGACGGACCCCACTGCTAGAAGAGCTGCTGGGACGAAGCGGAGGGGGAGCTGTCGCCAGTCGGGGTTGCGGGATGCCTCTCTCAGGGCCAAGACGAAGGCCAGGAAGAAGAGGGACTGCATGGTCTCCTTGAAGGAGCCTTGGGCAAAGTAGGAGGCGACCATGTAGGTGAGGCCGACCACTAGGGCGGCGGGGATGCGCAGCTGGACGGGCTGGTCGCGGAAGGCGGCCAGGGCAGTGAGGGAGGCGAGGACCGCGACGGCGATCATCAGGCCGGTGAAGCCCTGGACGAGGCCGATGCTCAAGCTGTTGCTGAGAGCGACGACTATCGCGTGCGGTCCGAGGGGATAGCCCTGGTGGAGCAGCTGTGACGTCTGGCCGTCGGCAAGACGATCGGCCGCCAGCAGGTGCTGCGACATGTCGGGGTTGAAGCTGGTGCCAAGGATGCCGAAGTGACCCTCGGCGATGAAAGGCAGAGCAGTTGCGGCGAGGGCAAGCAGGGCGACCGGCGCGCCCGCACGCAGGACCTCCCCCCCGTTCTCCATGCGACCCCACAGGTATGCGATCGATCCCAGGCCAAGCAGGAGAACCACAACGGCGGAGATCGACCCGTGCTCGGGCAGGCGCACCGTCCCCCAGCAGATCGCACAGAGCAGCGCCAGGCCGACCCCTGGCGCCAACCACGACCAGCGACGCACTCCACCGAGGGCGATCGCCGCCTGGCCGATCGCCAGCGAGGCGCCGCAAACGAGGAGAGCGGCTGCATAGGTTCCGATCACGAGGCCGCGAGCCTAGACTGCGGACATGGCGTTCGTACCGCCAGCCCGTCATCTGCTGCGTGCCAGGGACCTTGCCGACGCCCGCTACTTCGAGCCGCTCGGCGTCGACGACCTGGCCGCCGCGGCAGGTCTCTCGCGAGCCCATTTCAGCCGCGAGTTCCGCCGCGCCTTCGGCGAGTCGCCGCATGCCTACCTGCTGACGCGACGGCTGGAGCGGGCCGCGGCGATGCTGCGCGCGACCGATCGCTCGGTCGCCGACATCTGCCTCTCCGTCGGCTTGCAGAGCATCGGCTCCTTCACGACGAGCTTCAGCCGCACCTACGGGTGCTCGCCAACCGCATATCGGGCGGCCCATCCTCCCGCCTCCCGTGGCGCCCTGATCCCCGGCTGCGTGGTCCGCGCCTACGCCCGCCCGCAACACCGCACGTTTCGAGAAGACAGCACGCCGGTTGCGACCTAGCATCGCCACCGACCTTTCCGTTCAAACGAAGGAGAAGACGATGATCAAGATCGCCAACGCGCAGCTCTGGGTCCACGACCAGGACGAGGCACTCGCCTTTTACACCGAGAAGGTCGGCATGGAGGTTCGCGCCGACGTCACGCTTGCCGAGATGGGCAACTTCCGCTGGCTCACCGTCGGCCCCGTCGGCCAGGAGGACGTCTCGATCGCGCTGATGGCGATCCCCGGTCCGCCGGTGATGGACGGGGAGACAGGTGGCCAGGTGCGCGAGCTGGTGGCCAAGGGCTTCGCCGGCACCGTCTTCCTGACGACCGACGACTGCCAGGCCTCCTACGAGGAGCTGAAGGCCCGCGGCGTCGAGTTCTCCGAAACGCCGGAGGAGCGTCCCTACGGCATCGACTCCGCCTTCCGTGATCCGTCCGGGAACAGCATCCGCCTCGCCGAGGTGCGGATGCCGGCCGAGGTCTAAGACTCGGACCGAGATGGGCACAGCTGGGCTCGAACCAGCGACCTCCGCCTTGTCGAGGCGGCGCTCTCCCAACTGAGCTATGCGCCCGGGATGCCTGAATCTAGCAGCGGCGCGTGGGCCGATGAGGCCCCGCGCCGCTGCCTCAAGTCCGCTGCTGCAAGTGCCGATGCAACCTATGCAACTTTTCGGCTAGCTCGGTGTTTATGACAGCAGCGACCGATTAAGGCTTAAGGACCGACGAGCCAGGGAAACGATGTCTCGCTGGTGGCACGTCCTTCGGAAACAGAGGGCCCCTCACGGGGCCCTTTTCCGTTCAGCCAAGACCTGCAGAACGACGATGCGCTCGCGGCTCCGGTCGTCGAAGTCGAGCAGCACGATCTGCTGCCAGGCGCCAAGCGCGAGGCGCCCGCCGAGGATCGGCACGGACAGCGAGGGACCAATCAGCGTGGCGCGCTGATGAGCATGTGAGTTGGTGTCGTGGTTGAGCCGGTTGTGCTCGTAGTCCCCCTGGCTCGGGATCAGCCGCTCGAGCATCGCCTTCAGGTCATGGACGCCGCCCGGCTCATACTCCATCGTTGTGATCGCCGCGGTCGAGCCGCGAACGAATGCTGTTACCAGACCCTCGGCGACGCCCGCGGAGTCGACATAGCGCTGAATTTCCGCGGTGAGGTCGGTTGCGTCCCCATCACCCTGAGTCGAGAAACGCAGCTCGGTGCTTTCGGTCTCCACATGCTCACGCTACCCGTGCTGGCCGAATGTAGGACGCGTGGTGCGAAAAAAGTTCGGCCTTTTACACGTTTCCCTACTGTGAGTGCAATGAGCGAACACCCACAGCGTCTCGTCGGTTTCCGTTCCGCCCAGCCGGCGGAGGTGAAGCGGGACGTTGCGGATAGCGCCGACGCCCCCGACAAGCGGCGGGTCTTCCGCTTGCCTTTGCTTCATGGCCGCTCCGCACTGGGCGCTGCCTCCCGCGAAGAGCGCGCGGAGCTGAAGGAGCGCGAAAAGCAGCTGAAGTCCGTCGAGGCGGCGATGGAGGCCTTCTTCCAGACGCCGGCAGGCAGGGCGCGTCTCGCCTACAAACGAGGACATCACCTCTTCCAGTACGAACTTGAGATCAACGAACTCAGCCCCACGATCATCCCCGGTCCCGTCGGCGCTCCCGCCCGCGAGACCACCGATCCGGTCGACATCCTCAACTCGGTGACCGTCGAGGGCTGGAAGCTCGTAACCGGCAAGTTCATCCATTCCGAGATGCGGAACGGAGCCGTTGGCTGTTACCTCTTCAAGCGCTCGCAGAAGCGGCGCCTGTCGATGAACAACCCCTGGCAGGCCCCAGACACCGTTTCCTGAGCAAGCCGCTCGTCCCGCCTAGGGATGATCGCTGGGAACATGCCAGCGATGCGGGGCAAGCAGGGCGTCGGTTGCCTCCGGCCCCCAAGAACCCGGCTCGTAGATCTCAACCGGCGGCGGCTCGCGCACGACCGGATCGGCGATCTCCCAGAGGCGCTCGATCGCGGCGGATGTCGTGAAAAGCGTGCGGTCGCCGACCATCACGTCGTGGATCAGCCGCTCGTAGGCATCGAGTGCGCGCTCGGACCCGCCGAAGCTGTCGGCGTAGCTGAAGTGCATGTGAGCTTGGCCTAGCTGCATCTTCGGACCGGGCACCTTGGCCAAGAAGGAGGCCGAGATGCTGCCTGGGTCGCCCAGCTCGAAGGTCAGGTGATCGTGCCCGAACTTCTCGGCGACCTGGCTGCAGTCGATCGGGAACATGCGCCGCGGCGGCTCGGAGAAGGCGACCGTGAGCAGGTGGTGGGTCTCGGCTAGCCGCTTACCGGAGCGCATGAAGAAGGGAACTCCCTCCCAACGCCAGTTGTCGACGAACGCGCGCAGCGCCACGAACGTCTCGGTGTCCGAGTCGGGGGCCACATCCTCCTCGTCGCGGTAGCCCGCGTACTGGCCGCGCACCACGTCGCCCGGCTCCAGCGGGACCATCGATTCGAAGACCTTCTCCCGCTCGGTCATCAGCGATTTGGCGCTGAGCGAGACCGGCGGCTCCATCGCGACGAAGCTGAGCACCTGGAAGAGGTGCGTGACGATCATGTCGCGGAAAGCGCCGGTTTCCTCGTAGAAGCTGCCGCGCATCTCGATCGAGAGCGTCTCCGGCACGTCGATCTGCACGTGGTCGATGTGGTTGCGGTTCCAGATCGGCTCGAACATCCCGTTGGCGAAGCGCAGCGCCAGCAGGTTCTGCACCGCCTCCCGGCCGAGGTAGTGATCGATGCGAAATACCTGCTCCTCGTCGAAGACGGTGTGGACGAGCGCGTCGAGCTCCCTGGCCGAGGCGAGATCGCGCCCGAACGGCTTCTCCATGATCACCCGCGCTCCGTCGCCGAGACCAAGCCGCCCGATTCCTTCGATCACGCCCGCCATTGCGGCCGGCGGCAGCGAGAGGTAGTGGAGAACCTGTGCCTCGCGAAGCTTCTCCCGCGCCCGCTCGACAGCGTCTCCCAACTCGGCGAATCCGTCTTCCAGTGAGACGTAGCTCAGCGCCGCGGCGAAGCGCGCCCAGGAGTCGTCGGAGACCGGCCTTCGACCCGAATCGCAAATCGCCTCGTGGGCCAGCTCCACGAACTGCTCGTTCGAGAGCGTGCGGCGGGCGGCTCCGACCAGCGCGAAGCGCTCAGGCATCAGCCCGGCCTGGAAGAGGTGGAAGATCCCAGGCAGCAGCTTGCGCCGCGCCAGGTCGCCGGTCACCCCGAACAGCACGATCGCCTGGTCGCGCGGGACCGTCGGCGCTGCTACTGCCGGAGCCTCTAGTGCTTCGACTGCCATCGCTTCAGCCTTGCAGAATGGGCGCGTCTGCCCCGTCGCCGAAGCTCAGTAGCCAGCCGACAGCTCGACTTCGAACTGCGGGCCGGTGAGTGGCGCGCGAGGAGCACCAGGAAAAGCGGCCGAGAGCGGGCCGGTCCAGCTCGTCGTTCCGTCGGGGGCGGCGCCGTAGATTCCCTTACCGTGAAATGGCGGCGGCGGGGTAATCGTCGCGGCGGTCAGCGCATCGTTGAAGTGGAAGACCTTGGAGCGGGCGGTTGCCAGCGCGTAGCGAAGCTCCGCGATCGATCCCGTGCTTTCTTCGCTGAGGGCGAGGAAAAACGTCGCTCTGCGGCTGCGAAGCACGAATAGCTCCGTGGCGGCAACCGCGTGGCGCCAACCCGCGGTGAGGGTGGCCGGTGTGAAGCTCGGGTGCTGCGGCAGCGGGCGGGCGCTCGATTGCGCCGGCCGACGGATCGGCGGCAGTGCGCAGCGCAGGCGCAGCGGGCTGCGAACCCGGCCCTTGGCCCGATGGGCGCGCACCGCGACGTAGTGTTTCTCGCCGCTGAAGCGAATGCCTCCGACGAATACGCCGAGCCGGTTGGTGAAGCGATCGGCGCCCCTGCAGCGGCGGCGGGGGTCCGAGCTCGCCACACGACCGGAGGGACGGAAACGAACGTCGACGCTGCCGAATTTCCCGAACGACGCCGCGATCCTGCCCGGCGTGACCGTTCCGCGCGCCACGTAGTCAGTCGCCGCCCGCTCAAGACCAAAGAGACGTTCCAACGGCCCTTTGTCACGCGCTGGCTGGGTCACCTCGACTGCGACCACGTCGCCCCGGCCTATCACCGAGAGCTCATAGCCGTGTCCTACCTCGACCTCGAACCGGGATTCAAACCCTTGCCGCGGCCTGGGCATGTGCATCCGGGCTCGGACGAGGGCCCGAAGCTGCATTGACGCCGCCGCGGGAATACCAAGGGAGCGGGCCATGGAGGCCTGCGGAAGAACGAGGAGGCCCGCCGCCACGAGGGCGGAGCAGGCAACGGCGCGGCGCATCAATTGACCTGCCCCGCACGGTGAAAGAGATGCCCCACTTCCTTGCCGAAGTAAGCGCCGAAGTCGGTGGCGAGGTCGTCGCCATAGCCGTAGTTGGTGACGCTGTTGAGGATGTCGCCGCGGATGGTCCAGCCACCGCCCGAGGCGCCCCCGGTCACGTTGCAGTCAACGGCGAGGTTGAGCGGTCCCGGTATCAGGAACGAGCGCGGATCGTGGCCGAGAAACGGCGTCTGGGTGCAGAGCCGTTGCGTTTCGCCGTCGAAGGGCGGCGCCGCGGGATAGCCGTGAACGTCGAAGACCTGCTTCTGCTTCAAGCCCCAGGCGATGCCGGTCCCGCCCACGGCTTTCGCCAGCAGCCGGCCACGCTGGTTGCGACCGACCACGGCAGCTCCGACGTCGAAGTTCTCGCTGCCGGTGGTGCGCCACTGGCGCGTCGTGTCGATCCACTTCGCCGGAAAGACGCCGAACGGGCGCTGGCCGTAGCGGTAGCCGGGGACGAAGACCCAGCGGAAATCGACCCACCGCCCGCGCCGCCCACCGCTGTGGATGCAGTGCGCCGCCGTGAAGACCACACTGTAGTTCGGGGCGTTGACCGAGGTGCCCGAGCAGCGTCCGAGCCCGAAGGGCGTCTCGATGAAGATGGCACCGTTAACACGGGTCTCGGCTGCGGTTGGGTCCGGCACCGTTTCGAAAGCGGAGCTGGGGGTTGCCGGGGACTCCGGCTTGAGCGGCGGATACACGCGGGGAGAGACGCCCTCTGCTTCGGCGGGATCATCGAGCTCGGGCGCCGCCCGTCCCGGCAAGCGGATATCAAGCGGCTTCGCGCGCTTCATCCGCGCCGGCGTCCAAAACGCGGTTGCGCTTTCGGCTTGCATCGCGGGTACCTCTCGGGCGCTCACGGCGGGTGCGAGTGCCGCGGCGCCGGCGATTACGGCCAGCAAGGCGAGCCCGACCGTAGCCCTGCGACCCGCTATCCCCAAGGTGCGACGCGCCCCCCGACCCCATACCTTCATCGCAAGCAGTCTACTTGCGCGAAACGATCCGGACAATTTGGAGCAGTCTGCCGCATAGGTCGAGAGGCGCCTACCAGAATCGAACTGGTGTAAACGGCTTTGCAGGCCGCTGCGTAGCCACTCCGCCAAGGCGCCGAGGACCGGTGAAGCGTAGCGGTGCGAGGGGGACTGGCGCCGCCGGTCGCGGAGGGGGTATGGACGACTTCGTTCCCGCCGGTATAGGCTCTACCGCACTTAGGATTCTTAGTAATAAAAACGGGGTTTAGAGGAGGAGATATGTCGAGGTTGCACAGAGGGCATGGCCGTGCGTACGCCATAGCGTTGCTGGTATCGGTCGTCGCCCTGCTGATTGGGTCGGCTGGCACAGCCCAAGCCGAACCGCCCGCGTGCACGGGCGAACCGACCTCCATCGAGACCCTCAATATCACCGTCGGGGGCGTTCCCACCTATGGCTACTACGCGCTGCCCTCGACGACCCCGAAGGGAATCGTCGTGCTCGGGCACGGATACCCCGCCACCGCCCAGTCGATGGTCCCTCTGATGCCCGGCATCGCCCAACGCGACGGCGTGATCGTGGTGGCGATGGACTATCACGGCACCATCGACCTCGAAGGGCCGACCGGGACGACCTCACGGGGCTGGAAAGTAAGTGAGGGTGCCGCTGACTCGATCGCCGCGACGCGCCTCTTCAACAGCACCTGCCAGAGCCTCAGCCCGACGCGGTTCGTCAACTCCGCCTTCGGCATCAGCATGGGCGGCAACATGACTGGCCTGGCAGTCTCCGAAAAAGCGACGCGGACCGACGGCAGCCCCCTCTTCGACTACTGGTTCGACGTGGCAGGCGTCACCAACGTGCCCGAGATCTATACCGACGCCACCCTGATCTCGCTGCTGCCCCTGGGCGGCATCCAGACGACGGGCGCCAACGCCAAGGCCGACATCGAAGCCGAGATGGGCTCGCCGATACTCAACCTCGGCACCTACCTGAACCGCAGCCCCGCCCTCCGCGCCGGCCAGATGAAATCGTCGGGCCTGAAAGGCGTGGTTGTCTCCCACGGCGTCCTCGACGGCGAGGTCACCTCGGACCAGAGCGATCAGATGGTCGCGGCCCTGGCCCTGGCGGGCATCCCCACCGACTACTCCACCTCGGTCTTCAAAGCACCCGAAACTCCGCCTGGACTGACTCTCGACGGTGACATCCTCGGCCTGATCCCCGGCTACGTCTCGCCCTTCGCCGGCCACGTCAACGCGATAGTCCTCAACGCCGCGCTGGCCCGCATGGATGCCCTCTACCAGGAAGGCGTCACGCCTTCAGGGCTGAAATTGACGCTGACCGACGGAACGCTGGGCACGATCCCGCTGCTGTAAACCGCAAGCCCGACCAACAGCGGTGCAAGCGGCGAGGACTAACCCTCGTAGCGCTCGACGGTGTCGGCGTCGCGGGGAGTGGCGTCGTCGGGGTTGAGGCCGTACTGGCGCAGGGAGCGACGCTGGCGGAGGAAGTCCCAAGCGCTGTCGAGGTGGACTTTGACCTCCTCGAGACGGGCACGCTCATCATCACTGAGGGGCTCGGTGTCGCCCTCATGGCGATGAAGAAGAGCCTCCTCCTCCTTGACCAGCTCATCGATGCGGCTGAGAACCTGCTCGTCATCCATGCCGGTCAGCCTACCCTGAGCCCGGACGAGCTAAGCAGCGCGCTGGTCGGGGCCTGGCTCGTCGTCGATGTCGAGGATCAGGTTGTCGTCGGCGCTGCGACGGACGCGGAACTCGAGCGGAGAGCGCTCCTCGAGCTCGCGAAGGAGCTCGACCGGTTCGTTGAGGCGCATCGAGAGGGTGGCGCGACCCTCGGAGAAGCGCTCGACGGAGATATCTGAGGTGGCGTCGATCTGGCCGGCAGCGTCCTCGAAGCCGACCAGCTGGGAGAAATCGTCGAGCGGGCCGATCTCGACTTTGACCAGACCCTCGTAAAGGCTTTTGGCGGCCCGCTCGAGCGAGCCGCTGCCGTTGGCACTCGGCTCTGTTGCGCTTGCGTCTGCGTGAGCTTCGGTCAGCTCCTGTGCCCTGCGACCGACCTCGACCGCCTCGCGCAGCGCCTTCATCCTGATCCGAGTCGCCTGGCCGCGAGCCTGGGCCTGGATCTCGTCCAGCTTGGTCGAGACCGAGTCGAGCGAGGCGATGCTGCGATCGTGGCGCTCGTTGGCCTCGAGCAGGCGCTCGTGCAGGCCGCGGATCTCCCGCTCGCGTTCGATCACCATCGCCGAGAGCGAGGAGAGCTCCTCCTCGGCGTGGGCGGCGCTGTCGGCCGCCTCGCGCCAACGGGCAAGCGCCTCCTCCGCATCGCGCTCCAATGCCCAGTTCCGAGCGTTCCGCGCCGCAAGCGCCGCATCCACATCGGAGCGGCGGTAGCCGAGGAACGCCCTCTTGAAGCTACCCATGCGCGGCACGGTAAAGGTTCCCTCGGACGCCATCCTGCGACGCCTGGTGCTCGAGCCGCGGCGCCTCCCGCCAGAGGTCCTCGAGCGCGTAACGCTGCCGCGCCTCCTCGGTGAAGACGTGCAGGACGCAGTCGAGGTAGTCGAGCACGATCCAGCCCGCCGCCTCGGCCGCCTCGGAGCCCCCCGGCAGCAATCCACCTTCCTGCTTCAGCCGCAGCTTCACCTCATCGGCGATCGCCCGGGCCTGCCGCTCGTTGCGTGCCGTGCAGATCACCAGAAAATCCGTGTAGGAGACGATCCCGCGCATGTCGAGGATGACGATCTCGCTCGCCGCTTTCGCGTCGGCCAGCTCCGCCAGCCGCTGGGCGAGCGCCTCGGTGTGGGCAACCTTCGCGGTTTTCTCCTTGTCGCTCACCGGTAGATCCCCTTCTCTTCGATGAAGCGCGCGACCGGCTCCGGCACCAGGTAGCGCAGCGGCCGTCCCGCAGCGGCGCGCTCTCGCACAGCCGAAGAGGAGACGCCGAACTGCGGCATCTCCAGCATCGTCGCTCGTCCGTCGGCATCGAGGCTGCGCAGTACGGCGGCCACGTCGGCCTCGGAGATTCCCGCCCTCCGCGCAACCGCGAGGCGAGCCAGCTCGGTGACCCGCTGCGGCTCGCGCCAACTCTCCAGCCCCACCGCGGCGTCGGCCCCCATCACGAAGACGAGCTCTCTATCGCCTCTGTCCTTTGCAAGCTGCTCCAAGGTCTCATACGTGTAGGACGGCCCCTCGCGCTCGACCTCGAGCGTCGAGACCGAGAAGCGCGAGTCATCGGCGGCGGCGAGCCGCGTCATCGCCAGGCGCAGCTCCCGGCCCGGGTCGTCGGCGATGCGCTTGTGCGGCGCGGTGCCGGTCGGCATCAGGATCACCTCTTCGAGATCGAGCTGCCAGAGCGCCTCCTGGGCGAGGGCGAGATGGCCGAGGTGCGGCGGGTTGAACGCCGAGCCGAGGACGCCGATGCCGGCCGCGGGGCCGCTACTCACGCACTTGGCCGTCGCCGTGGACGACGTACTTGTAGGTCGTAAGCTCGCGCAACCCGATCGGCCCGCGCGCGTGCAGCTTCTGCGTCGAGTTGCCGATCTCCGCCCCCATGCCGAACTCGAAGCCATCGGTGAAGCGGGTCGAGGCGTTGGCATAGACGACGGCGGCGTCGACCCTGGCGGTGAAACGCTCGGATGCCTCTGCGGAAGCGGTCACGATCGCCTCCGAGTGGCCGGTGCCGTGGGCATTGACGTGCTCGATCGCCTCGTCGAGCGAATCGACGACGGCGACCGCCAGCTTCAGATCGAGGTACTCGGTGTCCCAGTCGGCGTCGGTCGCGGCGCCGACCTCGACTTCGCCGCACAGCTCCCGCACCCGTGCGTCGCCGACCAGCTCGACGCCGGCCTGGCGGAGCTCGGCGAGGGCCCCGGGAAGGAAATCGGCTGCCACCGCCGCGTCGACGAGCAGGGTCTCCGCCGCGTTGCAGACCCCCGGCCGCTGGGTCTTCGCGTTGAAGGCGATCCGCTGCGCCATCGCCAGATCCGCGTCAGCGTGCACGTAGACGTGGCAGTTGCCGGCGGCGGCATAGATGACGGGCACGGTCGCGACGTCCTTCAGGGCATTCTTCAGCCCTTCGCCGCCGCGCGGGATCAGCAGGTCGACCACGCCGTCCTGCGTCGCCAGCTCCGCCAGGTCCGCGTGACCTTCGCCGGCCGGAACCAGCAGCACCGCGTCCTCCGGCAACCCAACCTCAGCCAGTGCCTCGCGGGCAACGGCCGCCAGCGCTGCATTCGACCGCTCGGCGTAGTGGGAGCCGCGCAGCACGATCGCGTTGCCGCTCTTGATCGTCAGCGCCGCGCAGTCGACCGTCACGTTGGGCCGCGCCTCGTAGACGACCGCGACAACCCCGAGCGGCACCCGCAGCTTGTGCAGGTCGAGCCCGCTGGCCAGCGCTTTGCGTTCGAGCTCCTCGCCGATCGGGTCCTCGAGAGAAGCAACGGCCCGCACCCCGTCGGCCATCGCCGCAACGCGAGCCTCCGTCAGCGTCAACCGATCCCGCAACGCCTGAGTCAGCCCAACGGCCCGCTCATCAGCAAGGTCAGCGGCATTTGCCTCCAAAATCTCACTCGTGCGCTCGCCCAACAGCCGAACAGTCGCCTCAAGCGCAGCGTCCTTAGTCGCCGCAGAAGCCCTCCCAAGCTTCCGCGAAGCCCGCCGAGCCGCCACGCAGCTTTCCCCAACGCTCCTAGCCGTAATCGCCATGCGCCAAAGGGTAGCTGGCGGGATGGGGGTGCCTCGCCAGCCGGCGGCGTCATCTTTTTCGCACAGCCCACTCAGCGAGAGCCAGGGCGCGCCCGGCGAAAAAGCCAGCCGACTGGCGAGGCACCCCCATCCCGCCTCTCACCTTTCGCCTCTAAACCAGCACGAACCGATCGCGGTGGATGACCTCATCGGCAGCATGCGGCAACCGCTCGCGCACATCAGCGCTCTTCAACCCGATGACCTCCGGCAACTCCCGCGACGAATAGTCAGCGATGCCCTTGCCGATCACCTCGCCGTCGACTGCGATCTCGACCGCGTCCCCAGCGGCAAAGTCACCGCTTACCCCAACCACGCCGACCGGCAGCAGGCTGGAGCCACTCTCGCGCAGGACGCGGGCTGCACCGGCGTCGACGGCGAGCCGCCCGTGGATCGGCTTCGCGTACTTGAGCCAGAGCTTGAAGCTCGACGCCTTGCTCTTCTGGGCGGTGAAACGAGTGCCGACCGCCTTACCGGCAGCGGCGGCCGACAGCGTCCCGCCGTCGGTGCCATCGCAGATCGAGGCCGGGATGCCGGCCTCGCTTGCCATCTCCGCCGCGGCCACCTTGCTGCGCATCCCGCCCGAGCCGAAGGCTGAAGTGCGATCGCCGATTTCCAGATCGGCGAGTTGGGAGAAGTCGGAGATCTCACCGATTCGCTGCGCCTCCGGGTCCACTGCAGGGTCCGCCGTGTGCAGCCCGTCGGTGTTCGTCAGCAGGACGAGCAGCCGGGCGTCGAGCAGGATCGCCACCTGAGCGGCGAGGAAGTCGTTGTCGCCGAAGGTGATCTCATCGGTGGCGGTCGTGTCGTTCTCGTTGACGACCGGAACCACGCCCCACGCGATCAGGCGGCGCAGCGTCTGGCGGGCGTTGAGGTAGTTGGTGCGGGCGGCGATGTCGGCGGCTGTGAGCAGCACCTGTGCGGCCCGCGTGCCGTGCCCGGCGAGTCGACTCTCATACGCGCGAAAGAGATCCCCTTGCCCGACCGCCGAGGCGGCCTGCAGCTCGTCCATCGCCCGCGGGCGCACGGGCAGGTCCATCAACCGCATGCCGCGGGCGATCGCACCGGAGGTGACCATCGCCACCCGCTCTCCGGCGCGCTCCAGGGCTGCGACCTGCTCGCAGACAGAATCGAGGACGTCGGTGCGCAGGGAGCCGTCGTCGGCGGCGACGATCGAGGAACCGAGCTTGACGACGAGGGTCATGACCGCCCAAGTGTATGAGCCGCCGCCGGCCGAAAGCTTACGTCGAAGAGGGACGAGCGCCCCCTCCCAAAACACTCAAGAGCGGCGCCAGCCGCTGGTTTTGGGAGGGGGCGCTCGTCCCTCACGGATAAAGCTCGAACTCGTGCTCGCCGACGCGGACGTCGTCGCCGGGCTCGAAGCCTGCGGCGCGCAGGGCGGCGATCACCCCGATCTCGTTGAGGCGCTGCTCGAGGTAGGCGAGGGCCTCCTCGTTGGCGACGTCGTGGCGCTCGAAGAGCAGCTCGACGCCACGACCGGTGACGCGGTAGGCGCCGTCGTCCTCGCGCTCGACCGAGTAACCGCCCTCGCCGGCCGGCCGGTAGACCCGGTGCTCGGCCTCGAATTCGCCGGCCCCCTCCGTGGCGCGCTCAGGGCGCGCTGGAGTCGTCTCGGGAAGGGAGGAAAGGATCTGTTCGCGCAGCGCCTCCAAGCCCTCGCCCGTCGCAGACGAGACCGCCGTTACCGCGAGCACGGTGGCACCGAGCCGCCTCTGCCACTCATCGATCGCCGCCTCCACCTGCTCTTGCGGCAACAGATCCCGCTTCGAGAGCAGGACCAACACCGGCAACCGATCCAATCCCGCCCCATACGACGTGAGCTCCTCTCGCACCGCTTCGTAGTTACCGACCGGCTCGCCCTCCAGCGGCGCAAGCTCGACCAGGTGGACGAGCATCGCGCAGCGCTCGACGTGGGCAAGGAACTCATGCCCCAGCCCCGCCCCCTCAGCCGCCCCTTCGATCAGGCCCGGAATGTCGGCGACGATCGCCTGCCGATCGTCGCCCTCGATCGTGCCCAGCACCGGAGAGATCGTCGTAAACGGATAGTCCGCCACCTTCGGCGCCGCCCGCGTCAGTCGCCCCAGCAGCGAGGACTTCCCCGCGTTCGGCAACCCGATCAGCCCCACGTCGGCGAGCAGCTTCAGCCGCAGCTCAATCCAACCCTCCTCGCCCTTCGTCCCCTTCTCCGCAAACCGCGGCGCCTGCCGCACCGAGTTCGCAAACCGCTTGTTCCCGTGCCCCCCGCGCCCCGCATGAGCAACCACAGCCCGCTGCCCCGCCTCGACGAGATCCACCCGACTCCCATCGACAGCCTCGGCCTGAGTCCCGGCAGGAACCAAGATCTCCCGATCCTCGCCCCGCCCCCCATGCCGATTCGAACCTTCCCCATGCTTCCCCCGCCCACCCCTGAAGTGCTTGCTCCCCTTCAGGGCAGCCAGATCCCGCTTCGACGAGTCACAGACAAGCACCACGTCTCCGCCATGGCCACCGTCGCCGCCATCGGGTCCACCTCTTGGAACGTGCGCCTCGCGCCTGAAGCTAATACAGCCATTGCCGCCGGCCCCGCCCTCAACCCAGATCTTCGCCCTGTCGTACATAGACCTGGAGGCTAGAAGCTGGGGACCATGAGAGGGCCGGGGCGCCCCCTCCCAAAACACTCAAGAGCGGCTCCCGCCGCTCGTTTTGGGAGGGG
>JAWVFL010000066.1:0-29076 GCA_033856195.1 Solirubrobacterales bacterium
GCGCATGCCTTTTCAACCCGAGCCGAGATCGAAGCCCCATCGGCAAAGTCGAAGCTCGCCAGCGCCAGGGGGAAGACCGTGCGCCTGGAGCCCTCGGGAGCCGGGCAGCCGGCGTTGAAGTAGGAGAGCTCTTTGCCTTTGAAGCGGTATTTGCGCCTCAAGGTCAGCTTGATCCGATCGACGTAGCCCCAGTCCCCCAGGGCCTGGGGCAGGGATGCCGACAGCCTGGTGCCATAGGCGCCCCTGGAGACGTGGCGGATCGAGAAGGGGATGACGAAGGAGCTGAAGAAGGGGTTGGCGGTGAAGATGTGGGTGAAGATCACCGGCTTGCCCTGCTGGCGTCCGTTGAAGATCAAAAGCCGGCCGTGAGTCGCATAAGCGCCTTGATCCGGCAGGACGATGTGGGCCCAGAACTGCCCGGAGCCGATCAGGGCATCGCCGCAGCTTGACAGGGCTCTTTCGGTCGATGCGGGCTGTATGCGTGCGAGCGGGCAGCTCGGCAGTCCCTTCGACTGCAGCAAGCCGTGTTTGTTGACCTCCACGGTCATCTCCTGCAGCTGGGAGGGGATCCCGCCGTGGGGGGCCGAGAGGTGCCCGGAGACGAAGACGGCGATCGGAGCCGTTCCCTGGCGGGGGAGCTTGTAGGGGAGGATCTGGGAGAGGACGGTGATCCGCAGGTTGCCCTCTTGGACCACGGTGGCGTGGGCCAAGGATGCGCACGCCAGTAGCGCCACCAAGGTGGCAAGGGCCCCCGCCCGCCTTCTCACTTCCTAGCCTGCCCTGTGCCTGTGAGGAGCCTCTCGGGAGCGCTTGCCTCGCTTGTGCTTCTTCGCCTGCTTTTTCTTCTTCTTGTGGGCTTTCTTGTGCTTCTTCTTGGTCGTTTTCTGTTCATCGACGTTGCCGGAGCCTTCGAAGCTCGAAGAGCCGGGCGTCGGGTCGCTGGGCGGCGTGTAGGTCGCAACGCAGGCTTCGCCCTGGCATTCGCCCCTTGCCAATTCGGTTTCTGCCTGGATCCCTCCGTCTTCCCTGGCCACGTAGAGATCGATCAGGTCGTCTTTGTCTTTGAGGGAGAGCGCGTCTCTGGTGGTGAAGAAGACGTTCTTTCCTTCCGGGTCTGCGGCGAGGAAGTTGGAGTCGTTGGGTTCATGGCCGGCCGAGATCAGAGAGACGCAGCCGTTTTCCTTTTTGCAAGTGCCGACTCCCTGGGGCTCGTACTGGTAGACGTCTTCGACGTTGCCGTTGGTGTCGCCCACGACGAGCGAGTCGGCGCTGTCGAAGAAGAGGCGGCCTTGGTCGGTCAGGTAGCGGGCCTGTTCTTGGGAGCCCGTTGCGTGCAGCGCCACCCGCGGGAAGGAGTTGCCGTGGGGGTGTTCCCCAACCGGGTTGCAGGAGGGGCAGGTCAGCTCGCCGGTCACCGAGTCATAGAGGAAGGCCTCCACGCAGGGAGCAGAGCCGCTGTATTTGAGCGTGCTCTGATCGAATTTGCAGGCGCCGATGCTGTCGATGCCGGTTAGCCCGGCCGTGGCCGGGGAGTTAAAGGCAAGCCAGCGCCCGTTGGGGCTGGCTTGGGCTGCACGGCGAACCGGCGAGGCCGCCCAGACCGCCCGCTGTTCGTTGTCGCTGTCACGAAGCGACGCCACGTAGGCGAGGCCGCCTTCGCTCCAGGCATAGAGGTTGGACTTGCCCGCTTCGGCCATTGCACCCTGATCGTTGGGCGCTCCGTCGAGAACTTCGGTATCGACGAAGTAGACGTGGGAGAGATCGTCGCTTTGGCCGACCAGGCCCTGGAAGCCGCCTTTTCCTTCAGTGAGGTCGGTGCTGGTCTCCGCTTCGAGGTCATAGATGACGCCGTCTGAGAGCAGGAGCTTTGAGCCATCGACCGAGGCACTGAGGAACTTGCCGACGTGGTCGGGGATTTCAGTTGTCGTCTCGCCGTCGTCTCTGACGTAGACCTGGCCCGAGTCCGAGCTCCAGAAGACGTGCGAGCCATCGGGCGAGATCGCGTAGGAGAAATCGGCGGCTGGGGGCGGTTCTTGGGACAGCTGAACGCCCGAGCCGAAGCTAGTACCGGGGATCGTTTCGGCATTGCCGGGCTGCACGTTGACCAGGTGCAGCTCACCGCCCGACCATTCGTAGAGGTTGTCTTTTGTGACTCCGCCATCGACTGCTTCAGGAGCAAAGGGCGTTTCCCCGGTCAGCGCGTCGTTTGCGGCGAAGAAGATGCGCGAGAGGTCCTCTGAGGCGCCGGCGTATTCGATTTTGAGGGGTTCGAGCCCTTTTGGCGTGCGGTTGGGCGGCGCCTGCTTCAGAAGCGGCTCGAAGCCGAAGCGATTGTCTGTCTGCTCGGCGAAGAGGTTGCGGTAATCGGCCGGAGCTTCAGGCGTCAGGGATGGGTTGGTCGCGAAGACGATCGCGGCTTCGAGGTCGCTGCTCAGGGCAAAGGCTTCGAAGATGGCGCCGCCGGCAGCGCCGGCGAGCGGCGGGCCGAGGTGCGTCGTCTGCCAGCCGCTCGGCGTTCTCCGCGAGATGTGCTCGTCGTATTCGGAGGGGCCTTCGTTGAGGGTGAATGGGGTGCCCTGGTAGGCGATTCCGTTGCCGTCCGCTGTGACCACGGTGGGGTAGCGGGCGGCGGCGATGCCCGGCTTGCATTCCGTTCCGCAGCTGGCCTTGCTGGGTTCGGCAGGCAGCACCTGCCCGCCGCCCTTCTGGATCGGCGAGACGAGCTCCCACGCGCGTCTGTCGGGAAGTCCCAGTGCCTCGTTGGGGAAGGTGCGGAAGGCCTGATCGTCTCCTCTGTCTTCGCAGACTTTGCTCGGTTCAGCCACCGCGCAATGGCTGGTGGCGATCGCGCGGTAGTGGTAGACGGCGTCCGGGATGAGGCCGGTGATCGGAGCAGAGGCGCTGAGCGCTTGCTGGCCGCCGCCGAGGACGGCGCCGCCCACCGGCACTTCGACCGCCCCGGCGAAGCGATCGGAGGCTTCGTTTGCCTCCCAGGCGGCCAGGTCGATGTATTGGAAGGCGTAGGAGGTCAGGCTGCCCTTGGGGTTGATCTGGGCGCTGAGGGTGGCGCTTGCCTTGGTCACCTGGATGACCGACTCCGATTCCACCACCGGGGGGATCTCTTCGGGTTGGGCGAGGATGTAGCCGAGGGGGCCTCGGCCTACGGCTTCGGGGGGACAGCTGCCGGTGCTCGGACACACTTCCGCCGTGCCCGCATAGAGCACTCCCAGCGGGCGCGAGGGCTCATACTGGCGCAGTGGGTTGAAGGCCATCGCCGTGATCTCCCCCCGCTGGGGCACCGCGCTGAATTTCCCCCCGGCTATCGGCATGAATTTGCCTTCTGAGTCGCAGGCGGAGAGCTGGTAGATCTTGCGCTCGCCGATCTTCCCGTTGTAGTAGAAGGGCTCGCCGGTCTCGGGGTTGACGGTCATGCTCGTGATCCCGCCTGTGGCGAGGCTGAAGCTGCAGAGCAGCGTGCCCGTCGAGTCATACTCGCCAATGAAGTCGTCGCCCGACAAGGTGTAGATGTTTCCGTCTTCGTCCAGCACCGGGCTTCCCGGCCCGGGCGCTCCAGATCCGCTGATGATTTCCCCGCTGTATTCGTATTCGCTGTAGTCGCCGGGCGTTTTCGGTTTGAACACCATCAGCCGGTGTTGGAAGTTTTGGTCTTCGTCGTAGAGGTAGACCTCTCCGGCGTCGTTGACGGCGATGTTGCCCCCGCCCCGGTGGTATTTGCTCGGGCTCGTCGCGATCGTCCCTTTTCCTGGGCTGGCGTCTTGTTCCCCGAATTCGGCGATCAGTTCCGAGGCGTCGGGGTTGTAGACGCGGACCACGTCGGGGGGAGTCGGTGAGTTGACGGCGAAGAACACGTAGACGTTCCCCGTCGTCTGGTCGACTTCGATGTCGACCCCGGCGTTGGGCGCATCCGGAACAGCGGCACAGTTCGGATTTTTGGGCGGTTCTCCTGATTTCGGTCCGCAGCGTTTGAGCTGGGTCCAAGCCAGTTCGAATTCTCCCTCGGGGCTGAAACGCGCAGCGTGCCATTCACCTGCGTTGTAGCCGGCGGTATAGAGGGTGCCGGGGGCCACGCCGCCTGCGCCGGTGCGGTTGATCGCCATGCCGCTGAGACCGCCGAGCTGCACCTCTTCGGGAAAGATCCCTCCCGGCGGCGCACTCAGCGTCCCGCCGAAGTGATCGACTGTTTCGAAGCTCGCTGCGGCGGATGAGGCGCTCAGCAGGCCAAGCGCAGCCACCACCACGGTCAGGATCATCGTTCTCGCTCTCATCGGCTAGCTCCCCTGCGCTGGTGGCGCGTTTGCTTCTTGGTCTTGCCCTTGCAGCCCAATGCCAAGAGCTCGGGCTTCTTGTTCCATTCCTTGCCGTTGTGCCCGGTGAAGGAGGCTTCGGCCTTATGGGTCCCCTTGCAGAGGTTGGTGCTGTTGACGAAGAGCCCCTTCTTGCCGCCGAAGAGGCTGATCACCGCTGTTCCGACCGGTGCGTCAGGGGTCGCTTCGAAGGTGTTTCGGAGCCTTCCTTTGACCGAGTCGACCCGTCCCACCAAGGTGACGTCGATCTCGCCGTTGTGGATCGCCGCGACCACGTCAGGCAGCTGATGTTCGGATGATCTGAGGAAGACGGGCCCTGTGAGCGGTTCGGAGAGCAGCGGTGTGCTCACCACGGCTTTGCCGTAGATCGATCCCGCCGGGCACTTTTCTCCCGGGTGGGCTCCCTGCTTGAAGACGACCCTGGTGCAGATCGTGTTGAAGTGGGCGTTCTCGATGAACTCGGACTTCGGCAGGGTTACTTCTGTCCTTCTGATCCCCGCTTCGCCGATTCCGTTCATGCGCAGGACCGCTTTCAGCGCCGGATGGGATCCGCGTCTTGTGCCGCCTTTCAGCTTCAAGGAGAGGCGGGGCTTGAAGGGAAGGGCGGCGCAGTCGGCTGCCTGGAAGGGGGTTGCGACGGTTACGGGCCGATCGTCTGCTTCGGAGGCGAAGTCCAGCCCTGAGCCAAGGAGAGTGCTCGCCGTAGACGTTCTCTTACAGCTGGTCGGGTTGAGGACGAACTGCGATCTGTCGGTATAGGCCCTGATGTCGCGCAGGTGAACCGGTACCCCCCTGATGATGTGGGGGATCGGGTCGGTCCCGGTAGCGTCGAGGAAGACTTCCCCGGTTTCGGGATCGATGCGGAAGGCGTTTCGTATGACCACGGTGCCGAGGTCGAAGGGGCCCGCCTTTGCGGAGGTGATCGCCACCAGCGATATCGCCGAGCCGTGGTAGGGGCCGGCGAGGTAGAGCTTGCCCGGCACGTAGGCGAGGGCGCTGCCGACACCCGAGCCGGCCAGGGAGTGGCCGATTTCAGAGGCGGCGGGACAAGACGGGCTTTCGATCTCTTCCTGTCCCCCGTGCTGCCCTGTCCTCGCGATCGCTTGGGCGATCCCCGCCTCCGGGCAGAAGGAGACCCCGGCCAGCTTCGCGACCAGGCCCGGCGGCAGCTTGATCGAGAAGTGGGTGATCTCCTGTTCGGCGTCGGTTCTGAACAGGCGGACGTTGAAGGGGGAGAATCTGCCGGCGGCGTTGTTGATCGAGCCGGCGATCAACCACGGCTTGAAGGGAGGAAGCCCTCCCGAGGGACAGGGGCCTGCGTCCGGTCCCTTTTCGATCTGGAAGGAGCCGGTGACAGGGACGGCTCCTGTGTCGTCTTTGGCCGAGAAGGGGGTGAATCTCGCGAGGGTCTGGTATTCGCCACATGCACTCGGGGTCGCAAGCGGCGCCCTTGCTCCTTCGCGGAAGTGCAGCTTGAAGGAGGAGAACGGGATCGGCGGCAGGTCATCGAAGGTGGTGGTGATCTGACCCGTGGTGGGATCCAGCTCGATCTTGCCGGCCTGCTTCAGGAACACACCTCTTTCCTGCGCCCTGCCGATCATGTAGAGGGCGGTGAGGGAGCCGAAGGGGTTGTCGTATGGAGCGGCCAGATAGAGAGAGCCTTCGACTGGTTCTTCCAAGAGTGGGGTGAGGACGTGGATCGAGCCGAGCTTCGATGCTTCCGGGCAGCCTTGACCTGCTTTGGTGCCGAGCTGCTCCGATTCGTATTGGGCTTGCGTGCAGATCGCGGCCCCTTCGGCGAAGGAGGGGTTGACTGTCGTGCCAAGAGGAAGCGTCACTACCGCCTTGCGCGGCTCGGTTTCAGCGTTGGCGCCCTGTCCCAGCAGGCCCTGGTTCGCCAGCCGCAGCTCGAAGTCGAGTCCTGATGGACTGGAAGCGAGCTTGCTCGTCGGCTGGGAGGAGATCTGCGGGCTGAAGGGGACCGCGTCGCAGCCGACGATCGGGGTCGGGTCCCCGGCGAGATCGCGCAAGGGAACGACCTCTTCTACGTAATGATCGGGTTCCTGTTTGGAGGCGACCTTGATCGTCGTGGTGGTTTCCCCGCAGGAGGCAGGCATGGTCAGGAGGGGGGGGCGTTGGCCCTGGGCCGAGCAGCCTTGGATCGCTCCGCCGGCCACATCCGCGCAGGTTCGTTCCGGGTCGTGGCTTTTGTCCGAGGGAGTGCCCCAGACCGTCTCGGTGACCGAGGTGATCTCGAGCGGCAGGTTGGGAGCAGCGGCGGCGATCCGGTAGCCCTTGTCGGTCAGGGCCGAGAAGTTCTGGAGCGGGACGAAGTTGAAGGCCGAGAAGCCGAACTGGGCCGCGACTCCCGGGGGAGGCGTGAGGTTGTAGAGCGGGGTGATCGCCTGTCCGACGCCGAAGGCGGTGGCCCGCAGCACCCCCACCTGTGTGGAGCCCGGGCAGCGCGGCGTTGCGCCTTCGAACTGGCTGCGTGAGCAGCGCGGCACCGCCTGGGGGTTGCCGATGAAGCCCGCCGGCAGCTCGACGAAGGTGTCGCGCATTTCCCCGCCGATCGTGTGTCCGTCTCCGCCTGTCCTCAGGTCGAAGGCGACCGTGAAGGAGTCGGGGTGAGATCCGGCTTGGGTGTCGACCGTGCCATTGGGGTTAAGCGCGGTGACGGTCGCCGAGCCGGGGACGAATTCGAGCTCGGCTTGGGCTGCGGTGGGAAGGGCCAGGGCGGCGAGCAGGGCCAGGAGGCCGATTGTCTTAGGGGCGATCACTTCATACCTCCTTGGTCGTGGTTTAGCTGCCCGCAAGGCAGTGCCGCGTGCAGCATGAGTCCCGCGATCTCGTTGTCTTGCCGTTTGCCCATGTCCTCGCCTTGACTTGGGATAGGTGGCGGCCGGATCGGCCACCACCTATGACCTAGCTGATTCCTGCGCTTAGGGGGCGGTGACCGCCCAGGTGCCTTCGAACTGGGCAGTGGCTTCCCTCAAGAGTGCGACTTCGCCTTCTTTGAGAAAGATTCCGCCTTCGAGATTGACCCCGCGCACGAACGACCCACTAACGCCGTAGCCTCGTTCCCCGGATTCCATCGGCGGCATTCGCGCTTCCAGGCTTACTGATGCATTTTCAAAGGCTTCAGCCCCTGTGTAGACGCATAGAACGCCTTTGGGAGCAGTTGGCTCTTCGAGGGTTCCACTGCATCCGCTGCTGCCGAATTGTTCTAGTTCAGTCTCTTCCTTGCTGAACACGAATGCTTTATTTTTTCCGGCCGTCGCCAGAGGGATCGGGAAGGAGATTGCGTCCATCACAAGTGGTGAGAAATTGGTGACGCTGGACTCGTTGTACTCCCAGGTGCCCGTCTCGGTCTGACCGGAGGGCAGCGTTGCGGTGAAGCCGCTGAAGCCGGTCGCGCCTGTAGCTCCGATCGGTCCTGTCACCCCGGTCGCGCCTTTGTTTCCCTGCAGCCCGGTCGCGCCTGTTGGCCCTGCGGATCCAACTCCTCCGGCCGCGCCGTTGGCGCCGGCATCACCCTTGGCACCCGCGGGCCCTGCCGGCCCAGCCGGCCCGGTAGCGCCCTTGGGACCACGTGGCCCCTTCTTGGCTTTGGCCGAGGCGGTCGCCTTGCCGCCTGAAGAACCACTCGAGGCGGCGTATGCGCCGCCGAACATTGCGAAGACTAGGGCGATAACCGAGATCACTCCCGGGATGCCAAATCGCGTGCGTAGCGTCGAGAACATCTAGATCTCTCTCCTTGTCCCGTGAGCCCCTCTGCCCGCCGCTTCCCTTTGCGGCTTCCGCGAGGCTCGGTTATGTCCCTGTACTTGTCGTTCCCTTGATGGGCTTGCGAGGTGAAGCTAGTTCCTAGAAAGTGCTAGCTGTACCGGCAAGTAGCGCCAGTGAAGCACCCTGATCAAGGGTTGTCAAGGGAAAGTTCCCAAAAGAAAAAGAGCGTTCCCATAGGCGTTCCTGGGGGGGATAGAGGGGTACCGAATGGTTAGTCTGCTCCCAGACGCGTCGCTAGACTTGCCGAATGGCGAGAAGAGTTCTCAGCGGCGATATTCGTGACTTGGAGCAGGGCCGGGCAATCCGGCTTCAGGCTGACCATCGGGCACCGATGAACGAGCGGCTCGCACGGGTTCACAATCTGTCCAAGCAGATGAGCGCCATCAAGGGCGTCGCGGCGCGTTGAGCGAGTTCGACCTCCGCTCGCTGCTCGAGTCTTTGCATAACCGCCGCGTCGACTTCATCGTGATCGGCGGCGTGGCCGTCGGAGCCCACGGGTTCATTCGCGGCACCGAGGACTTGGAGGGGCTGGAATCCACCCTGCCGACAGTAGGAGGACGACAATTCGACCCCGCGACCGATGCAGGCGTGATTCGGCGGGGGGCAACGTCACAGCGACGACCAAGTTCGGCCCGCTCAATGTCCTGCAGCGTGCGCGTGGAGTGCCCAGCTACTCGCAGCCCACCGAAGATGCGATAGAGAGCGAGCTCCTCGACATCCCGGTGCGGGTCTGCTCGCTGGCTCGCCTGCGGGAGATGAAGCAGGCTCAGAGTCGCGCGCAGGACCTGCTGGACTTGGAGAACCTGCCCGAGAGCTAAGGCCGAGCCAAGCGGCGCGCTTTCTCGGCCCCGAGATAAGGCGCGAGGATGAATTCGGTGAAGTCGGGGAGGAGCTCCTCGAGCTGCTCGGCTTCGCCGGCGGCGACCTTGCGGCCTGCGAGGAGGACGAGGGCGCCGAGGGTCGACTCCTCGGTCGTCGGGGGCAGCGCGCGGTCACCCTCTCGCTCGGCGCGTCCCTGTTCCAGGTATGGGACGACCTCGTGCACCGCCTCGTGGAAGCGAGCGGACACGGCCGGGCCCGCTGCCTGAGACTCGACCAAGCAGAGCCGCGCCAGATCCGGCTCCTCGGCAAAGAAGAGCAGTACGGTGTGAGCCGCTGCGATCGCTCTCCGCGGCCAATCATCGGCCGAGGCGATCGCTTCCTCTCCCAGCTCGCGAATGTGGCTGACCACCACCTCGAAGGCGGCCAGGAAACACTCCTCCTTGCCCTCGAAGTTCTCGTAGAAAACGCGGCGGGAGACCCGCGCCTTTTTGGTGATGTCGGTGATGGTGACGGCGCGGTAGCCCTTCGCTGCGACAGCTGTGGCGAGCCCCGCGATCAGGCGCTCGCGCTGGTTGTGGGCGACCTGCTCGCGGCTGAAGCCGTGGCGGCCAGCGGGTAGTGGACCGAGCTCTTCGCTTGCCATCTATAGGCGCTCAGGCAGATGTCGCCTGGCTGGTTCCCCCGGCCTCGCGGGCCGCCGCTTCCTCGCCGACGTAGGGCCGCAAGAGGAACTCCAGCGCCTCCGGCAGCAGCGCTCGCAGCTTGTCTGCTTCACCGGCGATCAGGCGCTGGTTGATCACCCAGAGAACGCCCCCTGCCAGTGTCTCCTCGAGGCTTTGGGGCAGCTTGTCGCTGCGCGGGTTGAGCTCCCGGCCGGGGCGCAGCAGCGGCGCGAAGCGCTTCAGCGCCGCCTCGTGGCGAGCCGCTGCCTCGGGTCCTGCGGTCGGCGCCTCGACCAAGCAGGCTCTCGCCACGCCAGGGTGGGCCGCCGCCAGCTCCAGCAGGGCGCCGAGACCGGCACCGACTTTGTCGGTCCAAGGGCCGTCTTCACGATCGAAGGCTTCCTCGACTACATAAGCGGTGCGCTCGATCGCTGCGTCGAGCAGGGCGAGGAAGGCCTCGTCCTTGTCGGCGTAGTGCCTGTAGAAGGTCGCGTAGCCGACCCTGGCCCGGCGCACAATCTGCTCGATCGTCGTCTCCGCATAGCCCTGCTCGGACACGAGGTCCGCCGTCGCCTCGAGGATCCGGCGCCTCTGATCGTCCGCGGCCGCGGCTCGACTGACCGGCTCGGGGCCGGGCGGCTGCCGGGAAGCCTTTCCAGGCAATGCACGCACGGGGTCAGGATAGCGCGCGTTCCCATTGGTACGAAGGCAGTATATGAAGTGGTCAGAGTTCCCAAAAATGGGCTAAGGTACCCCGAGTGGACGCTCCACCCACACTACGCGCGGTTAGGTCATGGGACGAAGCGGAGATCCCGGAGCGCGCGTCGGACGAGGGAGCGCTGGAAGCGATGCTGCTCAGCGTCGGGGCCAGGGGGTACGACAAAGCCACGGTGCAGGAGGTGCTGGAGCGCAGCGGCATCTCCCGCGATCGCTTTCAGCGGCGCTTCGGCGGCAAGGAGGCCTGCTTCGCGCAGGCCTACGAGATGGCGGCGGACAGACTCTGCGCGGAAGTGCTCGAGGCGGGCCGCGAGGCCGAGAGCTGGCGGGCGGGCTTCCGCGCCGCCCTCGCCAGGCTGCTGCGCACCGTCGCCGAGCAGCCGCTGCTGGCGAAGGCGCTGCTGATCGAGGTGCGTGCCGCCCGCGGCCAAACCTGGGCCAAGCACCAGCAACTGATCGAGCGATTCGCCCGAGCCGTGGACTCCGCTCGCGATGAGCCCGGCGCCAGGTCGACGACGACGGCGCTCACCGCCCAGTTCGTCGTCGGCGCGATCGAGGAAGCGATCACCGCCGAGATCGGCGCCGGCCGCACAGTTACGGTCGAGCGCCTGCTCCCCGACCTTGCCCACCTGGCGGTGCTCAACTACTTCGGCGAGGACGAGGCCTGGCTGGAACTGCGCTCGCCGGAACTTGCCCCGGTCGAGCCCGCTGATTGACCGTCAGTCCCCCTCGTGGGCCAGCTTCGCCGCCTCGGCGCTCCCCACATATGGGGTCAAGGTGAACTCGACCAGGTCCGGGAGCAGCTCCTCCAGCTCTTCGGCTTTGCCGGCGATGATGCGGCGGGAGATCAGCGAGACCATGCCGCCGACCAGGGCCTCCTCGGTGGTCGGCGAGAGGCGGGATAGGACCTCGGGGGGGCGCCCCTCGCGGCCGGTCTGGAAGTAGGGAACGAAGCTCTGGATCGCGGCGTCGTAGCGCTCGACCACGACCGGGCCGGCGACCAGGGCCTCAACCATGCAGAGGCGCGCCAGGTGGGGCTCGGCGGCGAGGAACTCGAGCATCGCGCCGATCCCGGCTTTGACCGCGTGCGGCCAGTCGTCCTCGCCGTCGAAGGCGGTGGAGACGCGACCGCGCAACTCCTCCATCACCGTGTCGTAGGCGGCGACGAAGCACTCGTCCTTGCTGGAGAAATGCTCGTAGAAGGTGCGGCGTGAGACGGCGGCGTGGCGGGTGATGTGGGCGATCGTCGTGCCGGAGTAGCCGTTTTCGGCGATCGCCTCGGCGAGGCCGGCGATCAGGCGCTCGCGCTGGTTGTGGATGACAAACTCGCGCGGCAAGCCGTGCCGGCCAGGAGGCAGGCGGGCAAGCTCAGGCGGGTAATCCTCCGCTGACACTCCCGGGTCACCCGTTTCCCGGGAGGAGGGCTTCTTTTTGGCCACACCCCGACGATATCGCGCTGGCGGGTCAAAGCCCCTCGACAACTCGGCCAGCCCCGCCTCGATTCCCAGATACGGCATTACTGCAGCCGACATCAGCTGGGAAACTAGCGCAGGCAGCTCCTCAGTACTGCCCCGTACAACTTTTGCGTAGACCTGGCCGTAAGCGGACCCGGCGAGGGCCTCGGCGGTGGTGTGCGGAACCGACTCCGGATCGTCCATCTCGTTGCGTCCCGCATCGATCAGCGAGGCGATCACGCGCATCGTCATGTCGCGGCGGGCGCGGGCGGCGTCGCCGGCGGCCAGGACCTCGACCGCGAAGGAGGCGCGGCCGGGATCGTTGCGCAGGCCCTCGACGATCTCGCAGGCGACGGCGCGCAGGCGGTCGGGCCAGCTCTCCTGGCTGTTGTAAGCCTCCAGCATCTCCCTCATGCAACCCTCGTTGATCTCCTGCCAGGCGGAGAGGAAGCAGTCGTACTTGCCACGGAAGTGGCGGTCGAAGGCGGGCCGGTCGAGTTCGGCCCGGTCGATGATCAGCTCGATCGTGGTCTCGGCATAGCCGCGCTCGGCGGCGATCTCGATCAGGGCCTCGACGATGCGCTCGCGCTCGGGACTGGCGGCGCGCTCGCGAGTCTCCAGGTCAAGCACTAGGTCATGGGACCCCCGATCCCTGCCCCTGGCTCAACCCGCAGTGGGTGTCGGTGCTTCTTCGCCGGCGATCCGCTTGGCGGACTCGGCGCCCAGATACGGCGTGAGGGAGAACTCGACCAGCTCCGGCAGCAGCTCCTCGATCTGCTCGGCCTGCCCCATGATGATGCGCTGGTAGAGGATCCAGAAGATTCCGCCGACGATCGTCTCCTCGAGCGTCGTCGGCAGCTCCTCGCCCTTGGCCGAGACCTTGCGCCCCATGCGGAAGAGCGGCACGAAGGCCTGGATCGAGCGCTCGTAGCGGTCGACCGCGGCCGGGCCCGCCGAGAGCGCCTCGACGATGCAGGTGCGGGCGAGCGCCGGCTCGCTGGCGACGTAGTGGAGGAAGGCGGCGAGGCCAGCGTTGACGCGGGCGGGCCAGGTGTCGACCTTGCTGGCGGCGTCGACGACGCGGCGCAGCGCCTCCTTGACCGCGAACTCCGACGCGGCGAGGAAGCAGTCCTCCTTGGAGGAGAAATTCTCATAGAAGGTGTTGCGGGCGATGCCGGCGCGGCGGACGATGTCGGCGACCGTGACGGCGCGGTAGCCCTTCTCGACGGTCTCCTCGGCGAGGGCGGCGATTATGCGGGCCCGCTGGTGCTGGGCGATGAACTCCCGCGGCAGTTGATGCCTTCCCGGTGGCATCCTTGTCGCTTGCGGAGCTCGATCGGGCACGAACGCCAGAGTACCCCTATAAGAATCCGTTTCCAAGCTGGACGGATCGACCAGATACCGCTACTGTTCCTGATTCCAGACAACCCGTTCCCTTGATCGATTTAGAGGAAGGTCGGATGGGCAAGCAGGCCGCAACCAACGTCCGGGCAGGGGCAGAGGGGACCGGCGCAGCGGGGAAGGTCTTCCCCGAAGCTCCCACACTCAGACTGGTGAGTTCCCCGAAGCGTCAGCGAATCCTCGAAGGAATGCTCGAGGTTGTCGGCGGCAGCGGCTACGAGGTCGCATCCGTGCGTATGGTGCTCGATCACACGGGTCTCTACCGGCAGGCGTTTTACGACGAATTCGCCGACAAGGACGCCTGCTACCTGGACGCGCTCGACTTCGGCGTGGCGAAAATGGAGGCGATCGCGAGCGCCGCGGGGGACTCCGCGGAGGGCTGGCGAGGCCAGCTGCGGGCCGGTATCAGCGCCGTCCTCGATGCCCTCGATGCCGATCCGGCGATCGGCAGAGCGCTGATCGTCGAGGTGCATGCCGCTGGGCCTCAGGCACTGAAAATTCGCTCCGAAGCGATGAAAAGAATCACCGATTTCATCGATTCGGCCCGTCACAGCTCGACCGGCATGGAGTCGCCGCCGCCGATCGCCGCCGAGGGCATCGTCGCCGGCATGCACGCCGTCGTCCACGCCAAGCTGGCGGCGGGCGAGGACGCGGGGTTCCGCGAGCTGCTGCCCGACTTCATGTACTTCGCGGTGCTGCCCTACTTCGGCGCCGAGGTGGCGGGCACCGAGATGAAGGCTGCTAGAGCCTGACGAGGTTGTTCGCCTCGATGCCGCGCGTTACGCCCCGGAAGTCGACGACGAGCGGAGCCGTGGCGACCACGTCGGCGTAGTCGAGCTCGGGGTGGGCAGTGACGATCGCCGCCACATCGCAGCCGGCCAAGCTCCCCTTGAGCTCCACCGATGCGAGGCCCAGCTCGGGAAGCTCGGGGACATGGGGGTCGTGGTAGGCGACCTCGCCGCCGAGGTCGCGCAAGCGCCTGGCGATCTTCAGCGCCGGCGACTCGCGGGTGTCCCCTACGCCGGCCTTGTAGCTGACGCCAAGCAGCAGGATCCGCGAGCCGTTCACCGGCTTGCCGGCGCCGTTGAGCGCACGCTCGATCCGCTCCACGCAGAAGGCGGGCTGGGTCTGGTTGACCTTGCCTGCGAGCTCGATGAACTCCGGGTAGAAGTCGTGTTCGCGCGCCTTGAAGGCGAGGTAGAAGGGGTCCACCGGCAGGCAGTGCCCGCCCATGCCCGGCCCGGGCTCGAAGCGCATGAAACCGAACGGCTTGGTCGCCGCCGCGTCGACCACCTCCCAGACGTCGATCTCGAGCCGATCGCAGAGCTGGGCGAGCTCATTGACCAAGGCGATGTTGACCGAGCGGAAGATGTTCTCGAGCAGCTTCGAAAGCTCGGCCGCCTCGGGACTGGAGAGGACGATCACCTCGTCGCAGATCAGCCCGTAAAGCTCGAGGGCGCGCTCGGCGCAGGCGGGGGTGAGGCCGCCGACGAGCTTCGGCGTCGTGCGCACGGTGTAGTCGGTGCGGCCGGGATCGATCCGCTCCGGCGAGAAGGCGAGGTGGAAGTCGCGGCCGGCGGAGAGTCCCGACTCCTCGAGGATCGGCAGCAGGCGCTCGCGCGTGGTGCCGGGGTAGGTAGTCGACTCGAGCACTACTAGCTGCTCCGGTTGAAGCACGCCCGAGAGGGCGGTGGCCGAATCGAGCAGGTAGGTGAGGTCCGGCTCACGCGAGCCTGTGAGCGGGGTCGGGACGCAGATCACGATTGCTTCGCAGGAGGCCAGATCGGCCTGATTTCCGGTCGCCCGCAGGCGTCTGGAGAGCGGGGCGAGGCTGGCATCGGCGACGTCCTCGACGTGGCTGCGGCCAGCGTTGAGGGCCTCGACCTTGCGCGGGTCGGTGTCGAGGCCGACGACCTCGTGCCCAGCCTCGGCAAAGGCGACGGCGAGCGGCAGGCCGACGTAGCCGAGACCAACGATGCCGATCTTCATCGACGCAGTGTAGGCGCCGCCCCCGAGGCCTTGGACACAGCGGCCAGAGCTGGGCGCTCGGCTGCGAAACAGGTTGGACACTTTGAGAACACTGCCCTACTCTGAACGCATGGATTCGCCTCCGACTTCGGAGCCGGAGCAAACACAGTCCGGTACGCAGAGCCTCCCGCGCGCCTACCTCGTGCGCTCTCAGAAAGAGCGTCTCTTGGAGGCGATGTTGCGCGTCGCGGCGGCGAAAGGCTACGAAGCGACCACCGTCGAGGACGTGATCGAGGTGGCCGGGCTCTCCCGAGACACCTTCGACGAGATGTACGAGGACAAGGCCGCCTGCTTCCTCGAGGCCTACGACGCCGTCTTCGACGTGCTGGTCGCGCACGTGACCAGCGCCTTCGAGGCGGCCGCCGGCGATCCCTGGCCGGAGCGGATCGCCGCCGGGCTCGGCGCCCTAGTCGGGCTGCTCTCGATCGAGGCGGGCATCGCCCGCCTCGCAATGGTCGAGGTGACCGCCGCGGGGGACGACGCGCGCGCTCGCTACCGGGCTGCTCTGGCCCGCTTCACCCCGTTTCTCGAGGAAGGCCGTGACTACGCCACCCAGGGTGGGGAACTGCCGGCGGATACGGCCCGCTTCGCGATCGGCGGCGCCACCTCGATGATCTTCGACGAGATCCGCGCCGGTCGCGGACCGGAGCTGCGGCGCATCCTCCCCGACCTCGTCTTCGCCGTGCTGATGCCCTACCTGGGGCCCGAGGAGGCCGAAGACGAGATGCGGCGCGTTACGCGCGAGGAAGGGTCTAGAGAGATTGGGTAGGGGTTCCGCTTAACTTTTTCGGTGGGGCCTGGGCGGTCTTCCGAGATTGAATCGCCGAAAAAGTACAAGACGCTCCACCCCTACCCAATCTCTCTAGACGCCTTGCCCGTGCCGTCCTTCGCCTGAAGCAAAGCGGGCTGCGCCGCGGACGGCGACGTCGAGTACCTCGCGGCCGAGCTGGTGCTCGAGCGCGATGCCCTCGGCGAGCGGCAGGCCGAAGCCCTCGATCGCGGCGCGGCGGTCGGCCAGCATCGTCTCCTGCGGGAAGGCGGCGATCCGCTCGGCCAGCTCGAGCGCTCGCTGCAGGTGCTTGCCGGGCTCGACCAGCTCGTTGACCAGCCCGATGCGGTGCGCCTCCTCGGCCTCCACTGGCCGGCCGGTGAGGATCAGCTCGAGGGCGCGGCCCATACCAATCGTGCGCGGCAACCGCTGGGTACCGCCGTCGACCAGGGGCACGCCCCAGCGCCGCTCGAAGAGGCCAAAGGTCGACTGCGGGGTGGCGATGCGCATGTCGCACCAGAGCGCCAGCTCCACCCCACCGGCCAGGCACCAGCCGTCCACCGCCGCGATCGCCGGCTTCGCCGGGGTGAGGCGGGTCGGCCCCATCGGCCCGTGCGGATGATCGACGTCGAGGTCCATCGCTTTCAGGTCCGCGCCGGCGCAGAAAGCCTGCCCGCCCGCGCCGGTGAGCACGAGCACCCGCGCCCCCTCGTCGGCCTCGAACTCCACCAGCCCCTCGCGGAACGCCTCCGCCGCCGCAGCGTCGATCGCATTGCGCCGCTCCGGCCGGTCGATAGTGAGCACGGCCGCAGCACCGACGCGCTCATAACGGAGCTCTCTACTCATCGCGCAAAGGCTATGGGAGTGGGCGGGCTAGTTGTTGGACTCACTCACGGGGCACCAACAACGCCCGACTCCCGGCACTGCGTCCCGGCACGCCGGTCAACGAGGGCAGGAGCTCGCCGACCGAGTTCAACATAGGAATCCCCTCAGACAGATCAGCGTTGTCTGAAGGCGTTGGGTGCGTGGCCGGCGAGCGCGGGACCAAGCCAGGCAAGGACGCGGTCGGCGCCGCGTGGCAGCGCCGCGCAAGCCGGCGAGGACGCCGCGTGGCGCCGGTCCCCCGCCGCCAGACGCGTGCCCAACGCCCCGAAGCCAACGCAAAATGCGACCGGTGGTGACGCTCGGTTGCCTGCCGCGTGCGTAGCCTTCGCACGCTGAAGCTCGTCGCGCCACCTCCGAGACGTGCTCCGCTTGGCTTCCGCGGACCGCGTCTCTCCCAGTCGCAAGACGAACTTAGCGCGACCCCGAGGGCAGCGCTAGGGGGGCGACGAAAACGTTCCCGCAAAGTCCGTGAATTGCCCGCATCTCAGAGGCTAGACCGCCGCAGGAGACGGGCGCAGCTACCCTTGCGCTCGTGCGCATAGACGAGATCATCGCTGCCAAAGCGCCGACCTTCTCGGTCGAGTTCTTTCCGCCGAAGACGGCGGAGTCACGGGCGGAGCTGTTTGCCACGGCACGCTCGCTGCGTGAGCTGGAGCCCGATTTCGTCTCGGTGACCTACGGTGCCGGCGGCTCGACCCGAGACGGCACGGTCGAGGTCACGCGCGAGCTGAGGGACGAGCTCGGCTACGAGACGATGGCGCACCTGAGCTGCGTCGGCGAGACGAGCGAGGGCCTGGCCGAGACGCTGGACCAGATCGCCGCGGCGGGGATCGAGAACGTCTTCGCGCTGCGCGGCGACCCCCCGCGGGGCCAGGAGGACTTCGTCCAGCCCGAGGGAGGCCTGGGCAGCGCCGCCGAGCTGGCCGCCTTCATCGGCTCGCGCTGGCAGTTCACCGTCGGTGGCGCCTGCTTCCCCGAGGTCCATCCCGAGGCGCCCGACCTCGACACCGACCTGGCCTACCTGAAGACCAAGGTCGAGGCGGGCGCTTCCTTCCTGATCACACAGCTCTTCTTCGACAATCAGGTCTACTTCGACTTCGTCGCGGCCGCCCGCGCGGCCGGGATCGACGTGCCGATCATCGCCGGGGTCATCCCGGTGGCCAGCTTCGCCCAGACGAAGCGCATCTGCGATCTCTGCGACGCCTCGATCCCGCCTCGCCTCGAAGCTGCGTTCGCGGCTGCCGGCGGAGACGAGAAAGCCGAGTTCGAGCTGGGCGTCGCCTACGCCGCCCAGCAGTGCTCCGAGCTGCTGCTCGGCGGCGCGCCGGGCATCCACTTCTACGCGCTCAACCGCGCGCCGGCGACGCGAGCGGTATTGGGCGCACTGCGCGCCGCCCGACCCTGGGAGCGGGGGCACGACGACAGCGACGACTTGGCCAGGTCTCTCTGAGTAAACTGAGCGGCGGCTAATGGCTAATCGCAGGGAGGAAGAGAGGGAGCGACTTCGCCAGGCCCGGCAGGAACGCGAGAAGAACCAAGCCGGGTCGGAGAAACGTCGCCTGATGATCGGCTACGGGGCCGCCGGCTTGGTTGGCCTTGCGGTCCTGATCGGGATCGTCGTCGTCATCGTCTCGGCCGCCAGCAAGAACGACAGCGGCAACGCGCACATCAACCAGCAGTCGGGCTCGACCAATGGAATCCAGCCAGACGACCGCAGCGGCACCACGCCTGCCCCCGTGAAGGTCTCCGACCTGAAAGAGGCGGCGAAAAAGGCAGACTGCGACCTTCGCCTCAACCTCCCCGAAGAGGGCCACGAACACATCCCGCCGACGGCGGCGACGCCCGAATACAAAACGAACCCGCCGACCTCTGGCAATCACGTCGAACCGCCCTATCAGCAGGCCGACGGCGCCTACCGCGAAATGCCGGCGGAACTCGACATCGTCCACTCGCTCGAGCACGGCCGGATGGAGATCCAATACTCCCCGGACCTGTCCGAGAGCGCGCAGCTGGAACTGATCGGGCTCTACGACTCGCTCTACGGGGCGACCCTGCTCTTCCCGAACGAGAACATGCCCTACGAAGTCGCGGCGACGACGTGGCACAACCTGATCGGCTGCAACGAATACAAGGGCACGATCACACTCGACGCGATTCGCGACTTCGGCAAAAAGACCTGGGGCAGTGCCCGGGAGCCCGCCGAAGGCTTCCCGTTCACCGGGCCGACCCCGGTCGAACCGACCGTCAACTAGCCCGGTAGGCGGGAAAGAAGCCGCCGGCATCGCGGCTGCCCGAGAGCCGGGCACAGGCGGCGGGGTCGGCGACGAGCTCAGAGGTGCGCCAGGGCAGCTCGCGGTTGGCGAAGCCGCGCTTGAACTCCTCGAGACGGTCGCCGCGGGCGATGCCGCCGCCGAGGTTGAGCGGCAGCCCCAGCTCGGCGGCGAGCTCGACCAGCGAGGCGACGACGTTCTTCATCGGCGAGTCGCGGAGGTGCGAGTTGGCGCTGCCGCTGAGGTAGTAGTGGAGGTAGCCGTCGCTTTCCGCCGCGATCGAGGCGGCGGCCACGGCATCGCCCTCGGGTGCGCCGGCGAGCGCCAGCCAGGTGCGCGGGAATTCGAGGATGCGCTCGAAGTACTCGGCCCCGAAGAAGTAGCGCTCGGCGGCGCCGGTGCGACGCATCGTCTGCTCATAGGCGGCGAGAAAGCCGGCGCGTTCGGCGGCGCTCGTCTCGGGACCGGGGACGAGGCTCAGCCGGTAGCCGCGGCGCAGGTTCTTGTTGATCTGGTTGCGGTCGCTGCCCCGGCTCTTCGCCGGCAGCGCCGGGTCGGCGACCTGGACCACGTTGCGCTCGCTGGCTCCGAGCAGCGGCGGCTCGCCGAGCGTGTGCCGCAGAAAGATCGTGACCAGGCCGGTGGCGGAGAAGTCGATCGTTCCCGGGTCGATGGCCGCATCCGAGATTGACCCCATCCGAGTGTGGTCGATGTCGGATGCGACGCCGGGGTAGCCATAGGGGGAGATCGCGTCGCGCTCTGGGCCGTCGCCGATCTCGCGGACGACCAGCGGCGCCAGCAACTCCAGCTCGCCGGCGACGATGCGAAGCGTGTGGGTGACGCCTTCGGCGTCGAGGAACTGACGCGAGCGGAAGAACTCCTCGCTGGCCGTGGCTTCCCCGCGATCCTCGAGCAGCTCGGCTCGGGCGCTCGGCTCGTTCACGCCAGCAGGTCCGCCGCGGCGGCGTGGAACTCGTCCGGGAGGACGCCCCAGACCTCGCAGTCGTCCGCCGGTGCGCCCTCTCGGCGCAGGTGAGCGCGCATCGTCCCCTCCTGCTTCCAGCCCAGGCTGGCGACCGTCTTCTTCGCCACCTCGTTGCGGGCGGGAATGCGACCGTAGACGCGGTGGGCGCCGAACTCGTCGAAGGCCTTGGCCAGGGTCAGCGCCTCGGCGCGCCGGCCGACGCCCTTGCCGCGCACGTCGTCGCCGATCAGGGCGCCGAGCTCGGGCGCCGTCTGGCGAAAGAGGCCGTAAAGGGCCGTAAAGCCGACCGGCTGGTCATATCCCTCGACCACGATCGCGTACTTACGGTCCTCGCCCGTGTCGTTCATCGCCCGACCGACCCAGGCCTCCGCTTCGGCCTCGGAGAACCCGTCCCGCTGCTCCATCAGCGTCTCCGTCGCCTCCGGGTTGTTGAACCAGCGGTGCACAGCGGCGGCATCGCCGGGCTCGAACGGGCGCAGGGATACTTCGGGACGGTCGCTCACGGCGAAAACCCTACGGCGTCTCCCCGCTCCAAGGTGCAACGTCTTGTCCCCCCACCACGGGGACAAGACGTTGCACCCCGATTAGTCGGGGGCGAGGCCATGGCCGGTGATCAGGAGCCAGAGGGTTTTGAGCAGGATGCGGGCGTCCAAGGCGGCGCTGCGGTGGTCTACATACCAGACGTCCAGCTCGATTCTCTCCTCCCAGGGGATGCCGGCACGGCCCTGGACCTGGGCCCAGCCGGTGATGCCGGGGCGGACCTCGTGGCGGCGATGCTGGCGCTGCGTGTAGTCGATCACCTGGGCGGGGATCGTCGGGCGCGGGCCGACGATCGCCATCTCTCCGCGCAGTACGTTGAGTAGGTTGGGGATCTCATCGAGCGAAGTGCGGCGCAGTACGCGGCCGGCGGCGGTGACGCGGGGGTCGTCGCGGGTGACGACTGTGCCGACGCCGATCGGATCCGAGCCTTCCACCATCGTGCGCAACTTCAGCATCTCGAACTCCTCGCCATTGAGACCAACGCGGCGCTGGCGGTAGAACACCGGACCGCGGCTTCCCAGCCTGATCGCAATTGCAGCAAGCAGCAACACGGGCGACAGGACGGTGAGGGCGAGCGCTGCAATGGCTATGTCCAAAATTCTGGGCATTTGCCTACCGATGACGCATCGTGACCAAGCAGATCAAGGACGCAGGGAGCGTGGCGTGCTGCACGCGAGCGACCGAGGACGCCGATATGCGCCGGTCACGATGCGTCATCGCGTTCCCGGCGCCTTCTCCCAGGCCCCAACGGGCGGTCCCCGGCGGAAGCGATCCCATAGGCCGGCGGCGATCGAGAGGGTCGTCATCGCGTAGTAGCGGGCGATGCGCAGCGGCCCAACCGGAAAGCTGCCGCCGAGCAGGGCGGCAGCGATCAGGGCGAGCTGGATCCCGTAGGTGACGACGTAGACGCCGCCGCTGCCGAGCAGGGCGAGGTTGGTGAGGAAGGCGATCAGGTGGAGGAACGGCGTCAGATAGCGCAGCAGGCGGTGGGAGAACAGCTCGAAGGCGTAGAGGGACGAGTAGCCGCGCGGGGAGATCATCCGCTCGCCGACGACGATGTCCCAGAGGCCGACCATCATCCGCCGTTTGCGGGCGAACTCGCCCTCCATCGTCGGCACCATCTTCTCCTCGGCCTGGGCCGCGGACACGTAGAGGGAGCGCTTGCCGCGCTTTGCCAGGGCAAAGGGAAAGGAGAGGTCGTGGCTCCCCGACGGGGCCAGCGGCAGGTAGTCGTCGGCGCGCACGGCGTAGATCGCCCCATTGCCGGCGGTGATTCCCGCCAGCGAGGACTCCATCTCACGCACCGCCATCTCATAGCGCCAGTAGGCGCCCTCGAGATTGTCGCCGTCGGCGTCGAGGAAGCGCACCTGGCCGCAGGCGTAGGCGACCTTGGCGTCGGCAAAGGGGGCGACGAGCTTGTGCAGCGCGTCGGCGTTCCAGGAGCTGTTGGCGTCGGAGAAGGCGAGGATCTCACCGGAGGCGCGCTCGGCGGCGGCGTTCTGTGCGGCGAGCTTGCCGCCGCGGGGAAGCTCCAGGACGAGGTCGGCTCCGGCAGCGCGGGCGCGCTCGGCGGTGGCGTCGTAGGAGCCGTCGGAGGCGACGATCAGCTCCAGGCGCTCGCGCGGGTAGTCGAGCGCGAGCGCGTTGGCGACCTTCGTCTCGATCACCTCCTCCTCGTCGTAGGCGGCGACGATCAGGGAGACGCGTGGCAGCTCGTCTTGTGAGGACGCGGATGGCACCGGTGGGGAGCGACGCAGCGCAAGCAGGACGTGCAGAAGCAGCGGATAACCGAGGTGTGTGTAGACGATCAGGCCGGCGCTGAGCCAGAAGAGGAAGGCGAGCACGCGGCGATTATCTGCTTCCGCTGTTCCTTTTGCCCCTTATGTCGGGCAAAAGCACAGCGGAGCGGGTTGGTGGGGCTGCCAGGAGCTCCTCGTAGAGGGCGAGCGTCTGAGCGGCGACCGAGTCCCAGGAGTAGGGGCCGGCTGCCGCCGCTCGGGCTGCCGCTGCCATGCGCTCGCGGGCGGCGGGATCGGCAGTCAACTCGCCGAGGGCTTGCGCCAGCGCAGTCGGATCCTCGGGTGGGACCAGCCGCGCGGCGCCCGTCGCCGCCACCTCGGGGAAGCCGCCGACGGCGCTGAGCACCAGCGGCTTGCCGAAGGCGAGACCGGTGTAGAGGACGCCGGAATGCTCGGCGTCGCGGTAGGGCAGGACGACGAGGTCGGCGCGGCGGAAGATCGCCGGGATCTCGGCGTCCTCGACGAAGCGGGTGACGAAGCGAACGCGGCCGGGAACAGCGGCTGCCAGCGCCCGCAGCGGCCCGACGTCCATGCGCGGGTTGCCGACGATCCAGAGCTCGGCGCCTTCCACTTGGCGGAAGGCCTCGATCAGTGTGTCGAGGCCCTTGTAGGGACGCAGCAAGCCGAAGAAGAGGACCACGGGCCCCTCGGCGCCCTCGAGCTCCCGCGGCAGCGGCTTCTCCCGCGGTAGGTCGGTGAGGTAGTCGAAGGCGCCGTGGGGGATGACGCGAACCCGGCCCGGATCGATCCCGACCTCGTCGCGCAGGCGCGAGGCGCCGTGCTCGGAGTGGGCGATGACGGCGTCCATACGACCGAAGAGCTTCCTGGCCATCGAGGCCTGACGGCGACTGGCTTTTGGGGGCAGGACGTAGTGGGCAGTAAGGACCCGGGGGCGCCTTGGCGGCAGCAGGTGGGCGTCGAGCGAGGGCATCGTCAGCCACTGGTAGTGGACGATGTCCGCGTCCAGCTCGCGGCGCAGCCGCAACATGTCCGGAAGATGCTCGGCGGCCTTGAAGGCGCGCCGCGCCGGCGCCTCCAGACCACGGCTCGCGCTGCGCCGGTAGAAGCACTCGCGCACCCGGTAGCCCCGCGGCTCGGGCGCCGGCCCGTAGAGGAAGCGGCTGGTCAGCAGCTCGACCTCGGCGCCGCGTCGGGCGAGGCCAGCGGCAAGCGCGCGGTCGTACGGCGGCGTGAAGGCCGGGGGGTCGACGAGCTGTACTCGCATGACGGGCGATTATCGTGGCGGCAGTGGCGCCCACGCTCTCCTACTGCGTCGTGAACACGAACGGCCGCGAGTACCTGCTCGCCTGCCTCGACGCGATCGAGCGTACGCATCCGCAGCGGGTCGAGCGGGAGATCCTCGTTCTCGACAACGCATCCACCGACGGCTCAGCGGACGCCGTGCGCGCTCGTGGCGGTGACGTCCGCCTGATCGCGCTGGAGCGGCGCACCGGCAAGGCCGAGAACGACTCGGCCCTGATGCGCGAGGCGCAGGGGCGCTACTGCCTGCTGCTCAACGAGGACTCGGAGCTGCGACCCGGGGCTGCGGCGGCCCTGATCGCGGCCCTTGACGCCGACCCCAAAGCCGCCGCTGCTACCCCGCAGCTGCTCGACTCCGATGGCAACCCCGTCTCATGCGCCTGGCGCTTCCCCGGCGTCGGCACCGCCCTCGTCGGGGCGCTCTTCCTGCACCGCTGGCTGACCGTGCAGAGCAAGGGCGAGCGGACCCGGCGGGTCGACTGGGCGCAATCGAGCGCGTTGCTGGTCCAGCGCGAGGCAGCCGCCGCGATCGGCTACATGGATCCCGACTTCTTCGTCTACTACGACGAGTGCGATTTCGCCAAGCGCCTCGCCGAGGCCGGCTGGCACAGCCTCTTCGTCCCCTCGGCTGAGGCGGTCCATCACGACCAGCTCTCCACCGACCTCGCCAAGGGCCTCCCCCGCATCGTCGAATTCCACCGCAACCGTGACCTCTACATGCGCAAGCACCACGGGCACGCGAGTGCGCTGGCCGTCCGCCTTCTCACTGCCTGGTCCTACGCCGTGCGCGCGATTGCCGCGATGGTGCTGCCGACCCGACCGGCCCGCATCTACCGCGCCCACGCGCGGCAAGCGCTGTTCCCGGGCCACGGGCAGGGTCTCGCCCCCGACCGCGAGGAGACATCGGCCGGTCGATGACCGCCCTGGCGGCATCGCGACTGCTCCGGGACGCGTTCGTCTCTCCGTCTTCGGACCCCTACACGGACGCGCGGGCCCGGCTCAGGGCCTCCTACCTCTCGTTCAAGGAACACGCGGACCTGCTCGCCGGGGAGATCAACCGCGACTTTCCTGACTTCACCGTTCACGACGGCAGTCACCTCGACGCCCTCTGGGAGCTGGCTGACACTGTCGCAGGGCCACAGGCGAGCCTGAACCCACTCGACGCCTACGTCCTCGGCGGCGCGATTCTCCTCCACGATCTCGGGCTTGCCCTTGCCAGCTACCCCGGCGGGAAGAGCGACCTGCGCGAGGAGCCGGAATGGAGCGACGCCCTGACGGCGGCCCTCGAGCGGCATCTCGGCAGGCCGCCTCTGAAGGACGAGCTGGCTTCGGCCCCCCGGGAGATCGAGAAGCGGGCCGAGCAGCAGGTGCTGCGCCGGCGACACGCCGCTCACGCCGAGGAGCTGGCCTCGACGAGCTGGTCCGCCGCGGGCAGGGAGATGTTCCTGATCGAAGATTCAGAGCTGCGCCACTCCTACGGCCCGCTGATGGGACAGATCGCCCACAGCCACTGGTGGGAGACGGCGGAGCTGCCACGCGTCTTCGGGCAGTCGCTCGGGCCGCCCGCATGGTGCCCCTCAGAGTGGACCGCCAATCCGCTGCGACTCGCCTGCCTCCTGCGCGTCTGCGATGCGCTGCACCTGGACTCCACGCGGGCGCCGCAGTTCCTCCGCGCCCTGCGGGAACCGCTGCCACCGGCCTCCTCCAACCACTGGACCTTCCAGGGGCGGCTGGCGCGTCCGTACCTCAACGGCTCCTACCTGGAGTTCACTGCCGGGGATCCGTTCGGCCCAGAGGACGCCGACGCCTGGTGGCTATGCCACGACGTGCTGCGCCGCGCCGATCAGTGGATCCGGGAGGTACAGGCGCTGCTGGCCGACTCCAACATGGAGGGGCTTGCCATCCAGGGCATCGCCGGGGTCGAGGACCCGCGGCGGCTGGCGCGGCTGATCCGCATCCGAGGCTGGATCCCGGTCGATACCGACATCCGCGTGACCAACGTCGCCGACCTCGTCGTCAAGCTCGGCGGCAGCGAGCTCTACGGTCCGGACCGGCCTCACGTCGCCCTGCGCGAGCTGATCCAGAACGGAGCCGATGCCGTTCGGGCGCGCCGCATCATGGAGGGACGAGGCGATGGCTGGGGTCGGGTCTCCGTCAGCCTCACGCAGCGCTCCGGCGGCTGGTGGCTCGAGGTCGCGGACACGGGCGTGGGGATGAGCGAGGAACGGCTGGCCGGGGCGCTGATCGACTTCGGAAGCTCGTTCTGGGGCACGGGGGCCGTCGCCCGCGAGTTCCCCGGCCTGCTCTCGCAGGGCTTCCGCCCCACCGGTCGCTACGGCGTCGGCTTCTTCTCCGTTTTCATGCTCGGCTCGAGGGTGGAAGTCCTCAGCCGGCCCTACTCGGCGTCCCTCGCGGACACGCGGTCGTTCACCTTCCGCGCCGGGGTGGCGGAAAGGCCGATCCTGAGCGAGGTCGGGCCCGGTGAGCAGCTCGTCGATGGTGGCACGCTCGTTCGGGTGCGGCTGGATGACGGCGTCAAGGACAAGCTGCTCTCGGCGGTGGGTGAAGAGGCCGTGACGCTGGAGACGCTCTGCGGCTGGCTTTGCCCCGCCCTGGACGTAGACCTGTACGTCGACGGAGCCGGCAAGGAGCCGGTGGTGCGCGCCGATGACTGGCTCGATCTGGAGGGAATGGAGCTGCTGGATCGGATCGCCGGGGGGACCCGCGAAGCCGCCGCCGACGGCGGCCACCTAGAGCTGGTCGCCGCAAACCTCCAGCTCGTGCACGACCCGGACGGAACCGTGATCGGCCGCGCGGCCCTCCTGCCGCTCGATTACCCGGGTTCCTTCCGCCTCCACGGGAACGCCGTCGTCACCGTCGGGGGAATGCGATCGATGAGCCTCACGGGCGTCGCCGGCGTGCTGGCCGGAGAGTCGACGACCGTGACACGGGATGCGGCGAAGCCGATCGTGGCCCCCGAGGGCCTCGCCGGCTGGGCTACCGAGCAGGGGGAGACCGCCCTCGGCACAAAGCTTCCCGAGGCCGTCCTCGCTGAACTCGCTGATTTCGTCGTCGCCTGCGAAGGCGATATCGGCGCGCTTCCCGTCGCCCTCTCGACCAGCGGCTGGCTGCGTGCGGCGGACCTGGAGCCTTGGCTCGCCCGGCAGCGGACGGTGGTCTTCATCGACTACTCGGAGAAGCTGTTCGACGAGAACCAGGGTGGGCCGATCGAGCTCGCCGACAACGTGCTGATGTTCAACAACCCGCTCGGGACGTTCCTCTACGACGATCTCTCCGAGAGGCAGCAGCGCTGGCCCGAGCCGCGACTCCTCGGCAACCCCGATCGCTACGTAGGCAGAATTCAGAGCCTCGTCATCGAGTGCGCCGCGACTGCTTGGGGCTGTACAGAAGAGGAGATCGTGGAAGCGATGAAGCTCTCCTTCATGCGCGATCAGGTTTCCGCGAAGATCGGCGCCCGCGGCGGTGAGCCTGTGGTCTTCCATCACGTCGACGCGATCGTCAGGCCAACCGGGTAACGACGCCTACGGCGTCGTGTCCTCGGCTCGCAGCTCGACCTCGTAGGCCTCCGGCACAGTCCCGTCGACGCGGGCCGGCCTCGCGTTGAGGGTACGCAGCTCGGTGACCAGCTCGCCAGGGTGGCGCAGGCGCGCGAGCCAGCTTCGCTCTGCCGACGTGAAAAAGCCGGTCGCGAGCAGGGCGAGTGGGTAGACGAGCCAGAACGCCGTCCGCAGCGCGAGGCCTGCGAAGCCGTCCGTCGGCAGAAGCAGCTCGCCGAGACCGACCAGGGCCGCGGAGATCCCAACTATCCGCGCCAGGCGCCCCCATTCATAGGGCACAGGGAAAAGGCGCTGGGTGAAGCCGTACATCAGGGCCAGCACGACGAGGTAGGAGGCGACGAGCGCGAGGCCGGCGCCGACGATTCCCAGCGGCGGCACGAGGATCAGGTTGAGGGCGACGTTGGCGGCGAGGGCGGCGGCGGTCGCGGGGAAGTTGAACTCGGTGCGGCCGGTTCTGCCGAGGATGACGACGAGGACCATGTAGAGGGCGTAGAGGGTGACGCCGGTGGCGATCAGGCCGATCGCTTCGTAGGAGTCGAAGAACTCCGGCGCGGCGAGGGCGCGGACGATCCAGCGCGAGAGCAGCCACATCCCGGTGACGACGAAGGCGCAGCCGGCGACGAACCAGGTGACCACGGCGGCGTAGGCTCGGCGGGCATCGCCGTCGTCGCGGATCGAGTAGGCGAGCGGCGGCCAGGCGAGCTGGAAGCCGCGGACGAGGACGTTGACCGCCTGGGCGAACTTGACCGCCAGCGAGTAGAGGCCGGCCTCGGACAGGCCAAGGGAGTGGGCGATGATGACCCGGTCGACGAAGTTGAGCCCGTAGAGCGAGAGCTCGGCGGGCATCGTCGGCAGGCCGAAGCGCATCAACCGCCGCAGCAGCGGGCGCTCGAAGCGCAGCGACAGCCGCTGCCGATGGACGAAGATCAAGGCGACGACGAAGATGGCGCCGCTGGCGTAGCTGCCGATCAGCAGCCCCCTCGCCCCCTCTTCGAAACCGACGACGAGGACGATGGTCAGCCCGATCGCAGCCAGCACGTTGAGGATCGTGGTGACGAAGAAAGCCCGCGCCCGCTCTTCGAGGCGGAAGAGGGTGAGCAGGTACTCGATCATCGTCAGCACCCAGAGGCCGCCGATCGAGATCCGCGCGAGGTCCGGCGCCGGGCGGGGGAGCAGCGCTTCGGAGATCGGCGTGGCGAACGGGAGCGCGACCAGCGCCGCGATCGTGGCAAACCAGAAGAGCGCCGCGAAGGAGGTCGAGACGACGCGCGCCGGGTCCTCGCCCTCCTTGTAGTAGAAGCGCAGCACGGCCTCGATCAGGCCGAGTCGGACGATGATGCTGGCCGAGACCACCGCGGCGAACATCACCTCGGCGGCGCCGTAGTCTTCGGTCGTGAGGTAGCGCGTGTAGAGCGGCAGCAGCGCTACCGCGATCAGCTTCGAGACGATGCTCGCCGCCGTGTAGGCGGCGCCGGTCGTCGCTAGGCGGCGGAGGTATCCCGACACGCGCTGACCCTATCTGCGGCTGCCAAGGAGGCACCGACAGCGAGTAGCACCCAGGTGATGGGGTCCTCGAAAAAGCCGGCGTAGGCCATCGTGTGGACGATTAGGGCTACGAAGGTTGCGAGGACTGCTGCTCGGGCTATGGGGGTGTGGCGCGCGGGTGGCGCGGGGGGGGGGGGGGCGAGGACGGACCGTGGCCCGCCCGCCGGCCCCCCACCCCCCCCGCCAGGACCCCCGCGCCTGCAACCCAAAGCCCGAGTGGCAGTTCTCGCAACCATCACAGCCCAAA
>JAWVFL010000067.1:0-152671 GCA_033856195.1 Solirubrobacterales bacterium
CAAGGTCGACCACTTGCGCTGGGAGGAAAGCTTCGCCGGGAACGGGCGGCCGAGCTAATGGGCGAGCTGAACAAGGGAACCGACTATCTGGCGCGTCAGCAGCGCATGGAGCGATCCCTATACGAGCGGCTGGTTGCTGCTGGCGCGTTGATGGAACGACCCTCAAAGCCAGTCCAGGACTCCTCCGCACGCGGTACTCACTAGAAGAGCAGGGAAAGTCCTCCGCCACAATCGGGCCTGTCCCCTTGGCGCGCTCAAGCCCTCACCGCCGGATAAGCGCTTTGGCCAATCGGCCATTGCCTGACGGTGGCCGTCCGTCGAGAATCCCCGACATGAGCAAACAGGCTGTGCGCCGTGCAGTTGCCGAGGACGCCGAGGCGATGTGTGTGATCTACAACGCGGCGATCGCCGAACGCACGTCGACGTTCGAGACCGAGCCCCGATCCGCCGCAGACTTCGAGGCGAGGATCGGTGACACTCGCTTCCCTTTCTTGGTCAGCGACGGCGGCGAGGGCATCATCGGCTGGGCCGGCCTTGCCTCCTACAGCCTCGCCCCTGCTACGTCAGCATCGGCGAGTGCAGCGTCTACGTGGCGACCCGGGCGCGCGTGCACGGGTCGGCACGGCGCTGACCGAGGCGCTCGTCGATGCGGCCGAGCAGAGCGGCTTTCACAAGATGATCGGCAAGGTCTTTACCGACAACCTCGCGTGTGTCCGCCTCGTCGAGCGCTGCGGCTTTCAGACGGTCGGCGTACATCGCCGCCACGGGAAGCTTGACGGCGCCTGGCGCGATGTGCTGGTCGTGGAGCTCCTGCTCGCCTCGCGTTCCTCCGATGCATCGAATGCCGAGGAACCCGTCCAGCTCGTGCCCCACGACCCTGGCTGGCTGGCTCGATTCGAGCAGGAGCGTGCGGCGCTGGAGGAGGCGATCGGCGAGTGGGTCTGCGGCGGCATCCACCCACGTCGACAGCACGGCGGTGCCGGGCCTGGAAGCCAAGCCGATCATCGACATCCTCGCCGGCGTAAGCGACCTCGGGACAGCGCGCGCGTGCTTCGGGCCGCTCGCCGACCTCGGCTATCTCTATGCCCCGTACCTCCCCGAGCAGATGCACTGGTTCTGCAAGCCTCACCCGGCCCGCCGCACCCATCACCTGCACTCGTCCCGGTGGGGTCCGAGCGCTACCGCGACGAGCTGGCGTTTCGCGATCACCTCCGCGCCGCGCCCGATACCGCGAGCCGGTACGCCACCTCAAGCGCGAGCTCGCCGAACGCCACCGCGAAGACCGCGAGGCGTACACCGAGGGCAAGAGCGCCTTCGTCGCAGCGACCCTCCAGGGCGAAGCAACCGGCCAGTGATCGGCTCCGGGCGCAGATTTGGCGACAACCTCTTAGATCGCTCGCAGTGCGATCGGATCACCGTCGCCCGAGCCAGAGGCCGCATTGACTGGCCGTACCGTCCCCGCCGGCCTGGTCCCGAACCCTGACCCCGGCGATGGTTCCCTTGAGAGGGTAGGAGGTGGCTGGGACGTGGGCATGGCCGTGTGGGTGTCCAGCCGGCCGCTCGGGCTCGGACTCCATCGGGAGGGAAAGAAAAGGGAAAGACGACCCCTGAAAAGAGCCCTTTTCTGACTTTTCCTGACCCGAGCTGACCTCGACGCGAATCAGGCACGAAACCGCGCAATCCGGCGCCCGATGCCGGATTGGGCTCTACAAAGCGGAGGGGGTGGGATTCGAACCCACGAGCGCCTTGCGACGCCAACAGTTTTCGAGACTGCCCCGTTCAACCACTCCGGCACCCCTCCGGGACTCAGTCGGGGACTGATTTTAGGGGCGGGCCGCTCTGGCGCGCGGAAGCGGGGTGGCGGAACTCAAGAACCCGGGCGTATGCGTCGATGGATTCGGCATGCAAGGCAGCGCGCAAACCCGCATGGGGCTGTTCTTCGATCGCCATCAGCTGCTGCTGCGGGCGCTGGCGATCGTCGCCCTGCTTTGGGGGGTCGGCTACCTGGCCTGGCGGATCGGCTGGAGCGGCGAAGGGGCCAGTCCTATCGCCTTCGGGATGCTGCTGGTCACCGAGATCTATGGGATCTGGGCGCTGGGCACGCTGGCCTGGTTCTCGTGGTCGCGGCCGCCGGCGGTGCGACCCGACGCGACGCCGGGGCGCGCGGTCGACGTCTACGTCTGCACCTACGACGAGCCGGCCGAAGTGGTGGCGGCCACCCTGGCCGGCTGCCGTGCGCTCAGCTACCCCCACACGACCTACCTGCTCGACGACGGGCGGCGGCCGGAGATGGAGGAGCTGGCGAAGGTGGCCGGCGCGCGCTACCTGACCAGGCCGGACAACTCGCACGCCAAGGCAGGCAACATCAACGCGGCGCTCTCCCGCACCGAGGGCGAGCTGGTGCTGATGCTCGACGCCGACCACGTGCCGATGCCGGATGCGCTCGACGCGATGGTCGGCTACTTCGACGACGAGCGGATGGCGCTGGTGCAGAGCCCGCACGACTTCTTCAACCACGACTCCGTGCAGCACTACGTGGTCGGCCGCCACGAGCAATCGCTCTTCTATCGCGTCGTCTGCCCCGGCAAGGACCGGCACGGAGCCGCCTACTGGTGCGGATCGGCGGCGCTCATTCGCCGCCAGGCGCTACTCGACATCGGCGGCGTCGCCACCGAGACGATCGCCGAGGACTTCCACACGACTATCCGCATGCTGCGCCACGGTTGGAAGAACCGCTACCACGACGAGGTGCTGGTCCAGGGCCTGGCGCCGCACAACCTCGACAGCTACCTGCTGCAACGCGACCGCTGGGCGCGCGGCAACCTCGCCGTCTTCACCCTGCCGGAGTCTCCCCTGCGCGCCAAAGAGCTGCGCCCGCTGCAGCGCCTCTCCTACTTCGCCAGCCTCTTCGCCTACCTGGCGCCGCCGATGCGGCTGCTGCTGATGCTGACGCTGGGCCTGGTGCTCTGGACTGGCGAGCTGCCGATGAAGATCAGCGTGCCGGCGCTGGCCGCCCTCTGGCTGCCCTACGTGACGCTCAACCTCGGTGCCGGCGCCGCCCTCGCCCGCGGCTACATGAAGATCGGCGAGACCGCCCACTACGAGCTGCTGACGATGGAGATCTACACGCGGGCGCTGCGCTGCATCGTCTGGCCCAGCCACACGGCCTTCAAGGTAACCCCGAAGCAGGGCGACGGCGGGGGCGGCATCGAGTCGCTCCGCAAGCTGCACCTGGTGCTGGCATGCGCGGTGCTGGTCGGTGCCGGAACCGTGCTGCGCCTGCTCGATCTCGCCGGCGTCGGCCCACTGCACGACCTGCCGGGTGTGGCGGCCGTCGTCGTGCCCCTGCTCGGCCTGATCGAGCTGCGCCGCATCTTCCGCACCCTCTTCGCCGTCGGCCGGCGCCATCAGCGCCGCCTCGTCTACCGCTTCGAGGGCGACGCGCCGGCAGAGTGCTACTCGGCGGACGGCCACGTCACCGGCCGCCTGATCGACGCCAGCGCCGCTGGGGTCGGGCTCGTGCTCGACGCGCCGCTCGAGGTCGGCGCCAAGCCGGCGATCCTGCTCCAGCTCCACGATGCGGCGGGCGAGTCGCACGAGGTCGCGGCGCAGGTCGAGGTGCGCTCCTGCCGGGAGGTAGACGGACGCCATCTGGTCGGCGCGACAATCACCGAAATCGACTCCGCCTCGCGCATGCACCTGATGGAGTGGTGCTACGTCGTCTGCAGCCACGAGCGCCTGCGCGGCCGCCGCCCGGCGACGCCGATCCCCGAGGCCGAGGCGATCGTGCTGCCGCTTCCCGCTCCGCAAGCAGTAGCGCAAACCGCCGTCGCCTGACCGCTCGCTCCGGGCAAGCAATACCCTTGATTCACCCACGGAGAGGTGTCCGAGTGGCTTAAGGAGCGCGACTGGAAATCGCGTGGGCGGGGTTAACCCGCCTCGTGGGTTCGAATCCCACCCTCTCCGCTCCGCCGTGCCACGAAGAACTCGCGCAGCAGCGATGCGCACTCGGGCTCGAGGACGCCGCCCGTCACTTCGGGACGATGGTTGAGGGCGGGCTCGGCGAGGACGTCGAGGACGCTGCCGGCGGCGCCGGCCTTCGGATCGGGGGCGCCGAAGACGACTGCGGGGATGCGGGCAAGGACGATCGCACCGGCGCACATCGCACAGGGCTCGAGCGTCACGTAGAGGGTCGTATCCGGGAGGCGCCAGCCGCCCAGCGCCTCGGCGGCGGCGCGGATGGCGAGGATCTCGGCGTGGGCGGTCGGGTCGGCGCGCAGCTCGCGCTCGTTGCCGGCCGCCGCAAGCACCTCCTCGCCGCGGGCGATCACGGCGCCGATCGGGACGTCGCCGTGCCGGTCCGCCTCGCGAGCGCGCTCGATCGCGAGCGCCATCATTCGCTCAGCGAAGCCCTCTTTGGCGCCAGCCGACATACATACGGGAGTATGTGGCACTACAACTTCGCCAGCGGGCACGTGTTAGGGGAGAGCTCGCTCGAATGCAGGGATTCGCGAGCCCAGACGCAAGATGAACCGACGCCTTCCGACCGCCGCTGCGACCCTGTTCGCGGCGCTAGTGCTGGGTCCCACGCCCGCCCACGCCGCCGCCCGCATCGCCGCCGCGCATGGCTTCGCGCCACACCAGCTGATCGTCAAGCTCGCCGGGGCCGACCGAGCCCAGACCGTTGCGCTGCCGCCACGCGCGGGGGTTCGCGAGGCCGCAGCGGCGCTGCGAGGCAACGCGGCGGTCGAATACGCGACCCCGAACTACATCGCCACCGCCTCGGCGACGCCGGAGGAACCGACCAGCTCGGTTCCCGACGACCCCGGTCCGATCAGCGGGCCGCCGGGGCCGCCCGGCGGCTGGGTCGCCAAGCAGTGGAACTTCCTGCCCTGGGAGGGCGTCGCGACACCGCTCGTGCCGGTATCGCCAGGCGGGATCGACGCGGTCGGTGCCTGGGAACACCTCGAAGCCGCCGGCCATCCCGGTGCCGAAGGGGCGACCGTCGCCGTGCTCGACACCGGCATCGCCTACCGCGCCCAGGGCAAGCGCTTCCGGCGCAGCCCCGACTTCACCTCCGGCCAGTTCGCCAAGGGCTATGACTTCGTCGACGACGACCGCCTGCCGCTGGACGAAAACGGCCACGGCACCCACGTCGCCGGCACGATCGCCGAGAAGACGAACAACGGGATCGGCCTAACTGGGCTCGCCTTCCGGGCGAAGCTGATGCCGGTGCGGGTCCTCGACGCCCACGGTCGCGGTCGCGCCGACCAGATCGCCAAGGGCATCCGCTTCGCCGTCGCCAAAGGCGCCGACGTGATCAACATGAGCTTCAACTTCGGCTGCGCCCGCGACGTGCCCGGGGTCGACGAAGCGCTGCGGCTTGCCTACCACCGCGGCGTCGTCGCGGTCGCCTCGGTCGGCAACCTCGGCTCGGAGGCATGCGTCGCCCCTCCCGCGACCGGTCCGCACGTGATCGGCGTCGGCGGCAGCACCGAGGGGGGCTGCCTGGGTGGCTACTCGCTTGCCGGCCGCGACGTCGACCTGATCGCCCCGGGTGGCGGGCCGCCCGCGCCGGGCTGCGCTTCGATCTCGACCCGCTCGATCTACCAGGTGACCCTGAAGGCCGGCACAACCCGCCGTTTCGCCGAGCCCGGCAACTACATCGGCACCTCGATGTCGGCGGCACACGTCTCCGCAGTCGCGGCGATGGTGCTCGCCAGCGGCACGGTCGAGCGCAAGCGGAAACCGGGCCGCGTGGCCGCGATCACCCAGCGCCTGCGCCGGACCGCACGCGACCTCGGCCAGCCCGAGACCCACCAGGGCGCCGGCCTGATCGACGCCGGGCTGGCAACTGAAGCCGCCGGCTAGGTGGTTCTAACGATGATCACGCTGCATGGCGCGTGATGGGAGACGTTGTTGGGGACGCTGCCCAGCAGGAAGCGCCGCGCCCCGGTCATGCCCTTGTTGCCGACCACGATCAGATCGGCTTTCGTCTCTTCGGCGACGTTGAGGATCGCCTCGGCGGGATCGGCCTCGACCGGGTGCGTCTGCACCTCGATTCCCTCCTTGCGGGCCGCCGCCGCGGCGGCGTCGAGCACGAGGTTGACGTCCTCGCGAGGGCCGATCTCGTACTGGACATCGGCCGGCGCATCCAGCGCCTCGCCCTCGACGCGGCGCTTGGGCACAGGCTCGTAAGCGCTGACGATGCTGAGCTGGGCGTTGGCGAGTTTGGCGAGGTCGACGGCCTGACGGACCGCCTCGGCGGCCGTATCGGACCCGTCCGTTCCAACCACGATGCGAGTGAACACGCCGCCTCCTCTGCTCGGTCGCTGAACGCGGCCGATACTAACGGGACTCGTGGGCGCGAACTGGGAGGCCGCGGAAGCCGTCGCCGAGGATTTCGGTCGGCGTCGTGGCCAGGCGAACGATCGCGATCGCCATCGATGCGATCAGACAGGCGATCAGTACGGCCATTCCCACCTTCCAGATAACGGGCATTAGGCTGATCTCATCATGGAGAGGGTCGCCGACGGGGTTTGGTTGCTGCGGGGGGACGCCCGCAAGGCAATGAACATCTACTTCCTCGAGGATGGGGACGGCGTCGTGCAGTTCGACGCCGGCACCAAGGCGATGGTGAAGAAGACGCGCGCCGCGGCCGAGCAGCTCGGCGGGCTGAAACGGATCGTGCTCGGGCACGCTCACGCCGATCACCGCGGTACCGCGCCTTCGCTGGACGCTCCCGTCTACTGCCATCCCGACGAGGTCGTCGAAGCCGAAAGCGACGCCGTGCTGTGGCCCTACCTCGACATCTCGCAGCTGCCCATACCGGCGCGCTGGATCTACCCGGTGCTCCTGCGTCGCTGGGACGACGGCGCGGTGAGGATCGACGGGACCGTCTCTGAGGGAGACGAGGTCGCGGGCTTTCGCGTGATCCATTTTCCCGGGCACGCACCCGGCTTGATCGGCCTCTGGCGCGAGAGCGACCGGCTGGCGATCGTCAGTGACGTCATCTACCTGGTCGACTCAACCCGGCTCGGGCAGCCCCTGCCTGCGGGAGAGGCGAGCGTTCCCCATCCGGCCTGGGGCTGGGACCACGCAAAGGCGAAAGAGTCAGTGCGTAAGCTGGCCGCGCTGGAACCCGCGGTCGTCTGCACGGGGCACGACAAGCCGCTTCGCGGGCAGAACCTGCGGGCGACCCTGGAGCGCGCAGCCGAGAAGTATTGAGCCGAGGCGGCGGCGGCTGCGCCCGCTGCCATAGTTTCCGCCCCTGATGATCGGGACCTACGCCTCGGCGGCGCTGATCTGCGTCGCCTCGCTGCTGGCTGGACGCGCGATCCTCGGCCTCACGGGCGGGGGTGATTCGCGCTGCTGGTTGGCGCCTGCGGTCGGCTTCGGCGCGGTGCTCACGGTCACCGGATTCCTCGCGCGGGCACCGGGGCACGCGACGAGCGCGACGCTTGGCCTGGTCGCGCTCGTGCTGGCGGCCGTGGCCGTGATCTGGTGGCAACGCCACGGAGACCTGGACATGGCCCGGCTTCGCGAGGGGCTGATGCTCGCCGTGATCGTCGCCGTGGTTTTCTCGATCCCATTCGCGATCAGCGGCCGCTGGGGGATCATCGGGGTCGGCTTCAACAATGACCTAGGCCTGCACCTGGCCTGGGCCGAGTGGCTGCGCAGCGGCCTCGGGCCGGCGCCGGAAGCCGGCTACCCGCTGGGACCGCACGCGCTGGCGGCGGCGGTTGCGGCCGCGCCGGGAATCGGCCTCGGCCAGGCCTTCGTCGGCGAGATCTTCGCGATCGGGATCCTCACGGCGCTGACCGCTCTGACCGCGCTCCACGATCTTGGCCGGGCTCGCCAGATACTCGCCGCGGCGCTCGTCGCGATCCCCTACCTCGGTGCCTCCTACTTCGCTCAGGGGGCCTTCAAGGAGACCGGCGAGGCGCTCTTCGTCCTCGCCTTCGCGGTCTTCCTCCATGACCTCGACCGGCGGCGGCGAGCGGCTGACCGCAGCGAAGGAGCACCACAAGCGGGGCCGCCGGCGGTCGGCTCGGCAGTCGTTGGCCTGACCCTGGTCGCGGGCATCTTCTTCTCCTACAGCTTCGCGGGGCTCGCCTGGCCGCTGCTGATCTTCGTCCTCTGGGCACTCACCGTGCCGCAGTTGCGCCGTGCGCTTGCGCCGCGCGCCTGGCTGAGGACTCTGCGCCAACCGGCGACGCTGCTGATCATCGCGGTGCTCGGCGCCCTCGCGATGCTGACAGTCGTCGGCCCCTATGCCTTCATCCACGGCTTCAACCGGGTCGCCGGCACGAACACCTACGGACCGGTCTCGCCGATCGAGGCACTGGGCGTCTGGCCCGCGTCCAACTACAGGCTCAACGCCGCGGGCGGCGCTGAGCTGACCGGCCTGGCGACCACGATTGCGGCGATCGCCGTGCTGCTCGGCGGCGTCTGGTGGCTGCGGCGCCGCGACTACGCGGTGCCCGTCGCGCTCGCCGCCTGCACCGTCCTCTACCTCGCCTCGCTGGCCGGCAGCGGCGAGTACTCGCAGGCCAAGGCGCTGATGATCGCCGCCCCCCTGGCGATGCTGATCGCGATCCGGCCGCTCCTCTTCGAGCTCGGCCCCGGTCGAGTTCGCACTTCTTCGCCAATAGGACGAACAAAGGCGAACTCAGCCGGGGGGCTGCGAGCGGGGTGGGCCGTGGTGGCGGTGGCGTTCGTCGCGGGGGCCGTGTACTCGAGCTGGCTGGCGTTGCGCGACGCGCCGGTCGGGCCGCCGGGACACGGGTCCGAGCTACAGGCGTTGATGCCGATCCTGCGCGGCGAACCGGTCCTCTACGCGGGCCAGGACCGCTATGCCGCCTACGAGCTGATGGGCGCCGATACGCACGTGCCGCTGGTCGAGTTCCCCGATGCCGACGTCTCACCCAGCCCGGAAAAGCCCTTCGACACCGGCGATGCCTACAGCCCGATCGACTTCGACTCCTTCTCCCACGGCACGCTGGGCCGCTTCCCCTACGTGATCACCGGCCACGCCGCCTGGAACAGCGAAGCGCCCTCGGGCTTCAAGCGGGTCGCCGCCACCCCGTCCTACATCCTCTGGAAGCGCACCGGCGCCCCGCCCGAAAATCGCCACGTACTGCTCGAGGGAACCGAACCGGCGGCGTACGCCGACTGCGCCTCGCCGGAGATCCGCATCCTCACCGCCAACCCTGGCCGCGCCTCGCTCTTCCCGGGCGCGGTGATCGGCCGCAAAGCACGTTGGAGCCCGAGCGTAGGCCTGGAGCCGGGAGAGAGCACCAGCCAGCCTCTGCGCCTGCCCAACGGCCGCTGGCGTCTCTCGATCCAGTACTTCTCCCCCTTCGACCTGACCCTCACCGCCCCCGGCCTCCACCAACCGCTGCCGGCGGCGCTCGACGGTCAGCGGCCAAACACGATCAGCCTCGCCAACGAGGGCCAGTTTTGGCCCGCCGGGGAGATCCGCGGAGGCGGCAAGCCGATCCGCTTCACGGTCGCCGCCGCGGAGCCAAGCGCGCTGCAGCGCCTGACGGGTTACTCAGGCAAGGCGAGCTTGGGGGAGCTGATCGCGGTGCCCGCCGCGCCGCACCGCATCGTGCCGTTCGGCCAGGCATGCAACGCCTGGATCGACTGGTACGAGTCGGACGAAGTGCCCTAGGAAGCGGCTTTCGCCGCCATGCGCTCGGGGGAGACGCGGACCACATCCCAGACCAGGCCCAGCTTCTCCAGGGAGTCGATCACAACGGCCGAGAGGTCGAACTGCCAGCGGCCGAGGCCGTGGGTGGCGGAGGTGGGGAAGGCGTGGTGGTTGTTGTGCCAGGCCTCGCCGAAGGTCGGGATCGCGATCAGCGCCAGGTTGCGCGACTCGTCCGTCGTCTCGAAGTCGCGGTTGCCGAAGACGTGGCAGAGCGAGTTGATGCTGTAGGTGAAGTGGTGGAGGACGAAGACGCGGACGAGGCCGCCCCAGAGCAGTCCCGTGAAGGCGGCGAAGAGAGTGCCGCCGATGACCCAGCCCAGCGCGAAGGGGAGAAAGAGGCCGCCGATCGCCCAGGTCAGGAATGTCCGGTCGACCCAGTTGATCACGGGGTCTTTGATCAGGTCCGGCGCGAAGCGTTCCTTGTTGCCGCGCTGGGTGTGGACGAAGAGCCAGCCCATGTGGGCGTGGAAGAGGCCGCGCATGGCGCCGCTCCAGCCGTGGCCATGATCGACGTGCGGGCTGTGCGGGTCCCCTTCTTCGTCGGAGAAGGCGTGGTGCTTGCGGTGGTCGGCGACCCAGGAGATCACCGGGCCCTCGATCGCCGCCGAGCCGAGAATCGCGAGCAGGCCGTGCAGCCACTTCTTCGCCTTGAAGCTGCGGTGGGTGAGGTGGCGGTGGAACCCCACCGTGATCCCCAGCCCCGTCAGCAGGTACATGCCGAGGAAGAGGAAGACGTCGCTCCAGTGCAGCGCCCTGCCCCAGACCTGCCAGCCGGCGAGCCCGATCGCGACGAAGGGGACCAGGGTTACCAGGCCGGTGATGATGCGATCGCGCGTCTCGTTGGCGACCGGCTGAATATCTGAGGGAAGAACGCCGCTGCTCGTCATTCGGTTTGGCGATCATACGGTCTGGAGACCAGGGAAAGGTAAAGTCATGCCCGCCTTGGCCTTCTCCAGCACTGCCCCACTGCGCCGCGAGATCGAGGGACGCATCCCCAGCCGGCCCTTCGCGGTCGAGTTTTGGGACGGGACGCGCCTCGCCCCCACCGACGGCGCCGGCCCGACCTTCTACGTGCGCTCACCGCGAGCTGCCGCGCACGCGCTGCGCGCTCCCGGCCAGCTCGGGCTGGGCCGCGCCTACGTCAGCGGCGACATCGAGGTGGACGACATCGACGCGGTGATCGAGCTGCTCGACGCCTGGCAGCCACCGGCGCTGGATGGCGGTGACAAGGCGAGGCTGCTGGTCGGCGCGGTGCGCGCCGCCGGGCTTAGCCGCCCGCCCCGCCGTCCCGCCGCCGAGCTGCGCCCGAGTGGCGCCCGCCACAGCAAGGAGCGCGATGCCGAGGCGGTGCGCCACCACTACGACGTCTCCAACGAGTTCTTCTCGCTCTTCCTCGACGAGTCGACGACCTACAGCTGCGCGATCTTCTCGCGCGGGGCCGAGACGCTCGAGGCGGCCCAGGAGGAGAAGCTCGAGATGGTCGCCCGCAAGCTGGCGCTGAAAGAGGGTGACCGGGTGCTCGACGTCGGCTGCGGCTGGGGCAGCTTCCCGCTCTGGGCCGCAACCCGGCACGGAGCGAGCGTCCTGGGCATCACCCTCTCACCGCCCCAGGCCGAACGGGCCCGCGAACGGGCCGAGACCGCCGGCGTCGCCGACCGGGTCGAGATCCGCGTCATGGACTACCGCGACCTCGCCGGCGAGCGCTTCGACGCAATCGCCAGCATCGGCATGGTCGAGCACGTCGGCGAATCGCAGATCGACGTCTATGCCCGCGCTCTGGCTGGGCTCTTGGAGCCGGGCGGGCGCCTGCTCAACCACGGCATCGCTCGCCTGCGCCATACCGATCCCGAGGCCGGCCCCTTCTCCGAGCGCTACGTCTTCCCCGATGCCGAACCGCTGCACCTCTCGCGCGTGCTCTTGGCGCTGGAGCGGGCGGGCTTCATGATCCATCACGTCGAGGGATTCGGCGACGACTACGCCGAAACGCTCCGTCACTGGGCGCGGCGGCTCGACCAGAACCTCGACGAGGCGGTGTGCCTGGCCGGGCCGGAACGCGTCCGGGTCTGGCGCCTGTACCTGCGCATGGCGCGGCGCGGCTTCGAGAGCGGGTTCCTCTCGATCTATCAGGCGCGCTGCAGCCTCGCTTAACCGAAGCTAAGCCCACGCCGGTAATAAACGGGCTAGTTTTTTGCCACGTCGTTCGCGATCTCGGGAGGATCGGCAGGATGAGTGCATCTCCGGCAGCGTCTGCGCCGGTGGCGGGTGGGCCGAGCTGGTTGGCCGTCATCGCGGAACCCGTGCGCCTGCAGATCCTGCGCACTCTCTGCGAGGTCTCCGATGCCACCGTCTCCGAGCTTGCCGAGCGGGGACCCGCCAGCTACCAGACCCTGCGCCGGCACCTCGACGCCCTCGAGGCGCTCGACGTGGTCCGGGCGCGACCGGGGGTCAGCGACGGCGGGCGAAGCGGGCGGCCCGCTACGCGCTTCAGCCTCACTCCTGCGGTGAGACGGAGCGTCTGCCTGGTGTTCGGCTCCAGCTGAGCCAGCGCGGCATCCACCAGCAGCGGTCGCCGAGCCAGAGCATCAGAGCGGGCACTACGACCAGCCGGACGATGAAGGCATCGATGAAGACCGCGATCGCCTGCGCCGTGCCGAAGTTGCGAACCGTGATGAAGTCCGACACGGCGAAGGCGAGGAAGACCGTGATCATGATGATCGCGGCGCCGGTTACGACATGGGCGCTGCGGTCGAGTCCCCCGGCTATGGCCTCGGTCGTGGAACCGGTCCGCAGGTACTCCTCGCGGATGCGGGCGAAGATGAACACCTCGTAGTCGATCGCGAGGGCGAAGATCACGATGACGATCTCGGGAACGATGAGCGCGTCGACGTATCCCGGCCCGCCGAACAGGGAGCCGTTGAAGAGCAGGGAGAGCAGGCCGAAGGTCGCGCTGACGGTGACCAGGTTGATCAGCACGGTCAGCAGCGGGATGATCAGCGATCGCAGCAGCGGAACCAGGATGATCAGGCTGACCAGCGAGAGGGCGAGGCGGATGAGCGGCGTCTGCGCGCGGAACTCCCCGTTGATCGCGACATCGCCCGCCGTGACGCCGCCGACCAGCACCTCGGCGCCGGTCTCGTGGGCCAGGCGGGCTCCATCGACATCGAGGCGCTCGATCAGCTCCTTCGCCTGGTCGGAGGTCGGCTCGACACGCGGTATGACGAGCAGGCGCGCGTCGGTGCCGCCGCGGTCGATGTTGACCAGGGTGCCGACCCTCGCGCGCTGACCGGGGCGACTCCCGTCGAGGGTCGCAAGGACGAAGTAGGCGGAGCGGAAGAGCCCCGGGGAGCGGCGCACCAGATCGCTCGCCGATTCGCCTTCGGCCCCGCGCTGGTCCTGCAGCCCGTTGACGATTCGATGAAGCCCGAACGGCAGTGCCCGCGAGCGGCTTGCGCCGGTTTCCAGGCCGGATGTAAGGCGATCGCCTCCGGCGGCGAGCAGGCCGAGACCGCTGGTGAGATGCGCCGCCCCCTGGCTGAGTTGCTGCAGCGCCGGCGAGAGCCGCTGACCTCCTTGGGTCAGAGCCGCAACCGCGTCCGAGAGCTGGCGACCGCCGGCGGAGAGGCGCTGGAGCCCACGATCGAGGCGTTCGGAGCCGCGCGCGAGCTTGGCGATGCCGGTGGCCGCCTGGCGTCCGTTCTGGTCGAGCCTTTCCGCCAGGTACGTGCCGACTTCGAACTGGCCATCGGCCCCTTCCACGCTTGCTTTCACTCCGCTGTAAGCCGGATCGACCGGTTCCCCGGTGCCCGGATCCGTACCGGTGAGGCGCCGGCTCGCGGCTTCCACGGCGGCGAGCGCGGCTGCGTATTCCGGGTCGCTGCGTCCGCTGGACATCCGCTGCAGCGACTGCCGTGCCGCCGCCAGCTGTTCTTCGGTGTCATTGAGCGGGGCTTGCACTTCGCCCAGGCGAGCTTCGCCCGAGCGCATCGCGTTCTTGAAGAGCCTGGCGTTGCCCTGGATTTCGCCGGTCTTCTCCTGCGCTTTTGCGAGCCCATCGGCGAGCCGGCCGGCACCGCTGCTGGCCTCCTGCGTCCCCCGCGCAACCTGACCGCTGCCTTCGCTCGCGCGACCGAGCCCGCGCACCAAGCGCGCCGAGCCCGCGCTCGTCTGCCGCAGCCCGGCGGTCAGCGATCCCGCGCCCGCGTTTGCGGCCTCCGCGCCCGAACCGAGCTGGCGCGAGCCCGCCGCGGCACTGCTAAAACCCGCACTGGTCTTGGCGGCGCCGCCGGCCGCTTTGGCGATGCCCGACTGGAGACGGTCCATGCCGCGTTCCTGGCGTATCAGCGTGGCGCCAAGACCGGTCAGTTTCCCGCTGCCCCGCGTCACCGCAGCCAGGCCTGCCGTGCTCGCCACGTCCGGATCGGCTTCGACGCGACGCTGGAACGCGGCCAGGGCGCGCAGGCGTGCCGGCGAGGTGACGGGCTGACCGCGGCCGTCGACCACGACTTCGATCGGCGCCACCCAGCCCGGCCCAAGGGCCCGTTCGACGGCTTCCTGCTGGAGGCGGCCGGGGTCGGCGGTGGGAAGCATGGCGACGCTGCCGGCGCCCGAGTGGAGGTTGAAGGCGAGAGCGGAGAGGAGCAGGAGCCCGAAGATGAACGCGAGGGCCACCCCGGGGCGCTTCCTCAGGCCCCGGCTCCAGGCCAGGGCAACGCCACCGGAGGCGCGGCGGCGACGTGGCAACGACCAACGGTCGAGGTGGCGGCCGTAGAGGGTAAGCAGCGCGGGCACGATGCAGAAGGCCGCGAACATGCTGAGAATGGTGGCGATCCCGACGCCGAGCGCCACCGATCGGACGAGCACCCCGGGCAGGAGGACCGGCACGATCAGCATCGCCAGCAGAAGGGCGCCGCCGGCGGGCAGGATCGAGCGCGCGGTGGCGCTGAGCGTCGTCTCGATCGCATCGGCATGATCGCGCTGCTCGCGCTCTTCGCGGAAGCGGGAGACGACGAGCAGCGAATAGTCGATGCCGAGCGCGAGTCCCATCATCGCGCTGACGACCAGCCCGAAGAGGTCGACCTCGAATGCGCCCGAGAGCAGCGTGAGAATGCCCCGGGTCGCGATCACCACCGTTCCTCCGATCAGCAAGGGCGTGATCGCGGCCAGGACCGAGCGAAAGACGAAAAGCAGCACGAAGAGCAGCACCGGTACGGCGATCAGCTCACCGAGCGAGGATGCGTTGCTGTTCGCGTGGCGGGCCGAGTCGATGATCACCGGCAGGCCCGCGATGCTGGCGCGCACCGGCGCTCTCACCGTCGCGTCGACCTGCCGTTCGATCGGTGGGACCAGGCCCGAGATCGTGTCGCCTTCCCGACTGGCCGTGCGCACCAACAGGGCGCCGACGCCTGGCCTCGGATTGAGCCCGTCGATCGTCGCTCCTTCCACCCACGGGGAGGCGACCAGCGTGCGTGGCAGCTTCGCGAGCCGCGCCGCCAGCCTGTCCCCCTGGCGTTCGATCGCCCGTTGCGGACCGCGGAGCAGCACGATCATCGGGTAGTCGCTGCCGAACTCGCGCAGCGAAATCTCGTGGGCGCGCTGGCTGCTGCTGCCATCGACCAGCACCGGATGGATGGCGAGCTCGTTTTCCGCGTCGCGACCCTGGATCGCGAGTGCGGCGACGAGAGCGATCCAGACGGCAACGACCAGGCGGGAGTGCCTGGTCGTCGCACCCGCGATGCGCTCGGTCGCGGCCGAGCGCATCGCCGTCAGCGAGCGGCCGCGGACCCGCACCTGACCTTCATCCCGATCCGCACATGGAGGGCTCGCCGTGCCCCGTTCTGGGCCCTAGCCGCGATCCTCGACTCCAACCGCCGGGCGTCGCCTCCGGCACACGGCGCCGTCGCGAGAGAGAACACCCCGCCCCCTGCCCCGGCCAGCTGCATCGAGAGGGACGAGATCGGCACGTCGGGCAGGCCAGCCAGGGAGAACGTCACGTTTCCATCCCGATTCGTCGTCTCCCCCCTCAGCCCCATCCGGATGCCGGCCGCGGCGAGGCTTGCCGAGATGTCGGGCAGGCCGCGGCCGTTTGGCTGCGCCGCGTAGATCGCGCCCCGCAGCGGCTCGGAGAGCAGCGCGGTCCGCGCTTCGATCCTGCCGATGCGCGAACCCGCCGGGCATTCGCCCGCGGCCGCGTCGTGGCGCGAGCAGATTTCCCTCAGCCCGCCGATGGTGAATTCCAGCTCCGGGGGGAGAGACATCTTCATCGAGCGCAGGGCGGCGTTTCCAGCAGGGACGCGAACGGTCGTGCGCAGGCTCGGCCTACCGCCGCGATGCAGCTGCCGGCTGCCCAGCAGGGTCATCCTGGTCGCCGGCGCGAACCGGAGCCTGCCGCAGGCGCGTGCCGCAAAGGGGCTGCTGACGGTCGCCGTGGCGCCGCTCTGCGCTTCTATCGTCGCCTTCGTATCGGTGGGCGCGCAGGACGTCGGGTTGTGGACGAATCCCGGCCGGTCCATCTCCAGGCCGATCCGCTGGAAACGCACCGAGACGCCTTCAACGGATGACGGCAGGCGGTCGGTCGAGATCGTCAGTCGGCCGGTGCGCTGGTCCAGCTCGGCTGCGCCCCGCAACGAGATGGTGCCGAGGTCGAAGGGGCCGATCGCCCCCGGCAGCGCGATCAGCATCCCGAAGGGAGCGCGGCGGTAGCCGGCGGTGAGGTAGAGGCCGCCGTGCAGCGTCACGCTGCTGGGCCCCGAGCCGATCTGGGCGAGGAGACCGCCGATCCGGCTGGCGGGCGGACAAGAGGCCGAGGCGACGCTCGGCGCGGGACAGACCTGGACGGCGCCCAGCCGCGCCGTGAGCCCGGCCGGCAGGACCACCGAGAGCCTGGCGGGAAGCTGTTCTCCCTGCCGGCGACTGACCGTGGAGGAGAAGGTCGTCGACCGTCCGGCACTGAGCGTCGAGCTGGCAGTGAGCAACTGAGGCGAGAACGGCGGCCCGCCGGCGCATGCCGGCCCCGCTGGAGCCGCCCCGATCGTCGCCGTGGCGGCGGCTTCCTTCGTGGGCCCGCCGCCGTAGGGCTCGAAACGGCCGACAGCGTCGATCTCGCCACAGGTAAGCGGCGAGGCGAACATCGCCCCGGGCCCTGAGTCGAAGCTCATCGCGATGCGGCTGATCGAGAGCGGAGGGAGATCCCGCAGGGTCGCGGACAGCCGGCCGTCACCCTGAGCTACGCCGAGCGCCCCGACGAACTTGAGGGTCGAGCCGGCCGCCCGCGCGACCACGAAGACGCGGAATCGCTGGCCTGGCCTTTCCTCACCCAGGTAGATCGTGCCGGTCACCGAACCCGCGATCGCCGGCGAGAGCAGTTCGACCGATCCCACCCGGGAGGAGGCCGGGCAGTGCGCATCACCGGTGCTGCCGGCGCCGAGCTGCGCGTCGCTGCAGGCGGTCAGAGAGGCGGCCCCGCCGGGCGAGAAGGCGAGCCCGCTCGGCATCTGGATCGTCGCGGTACGGATCTGCGCCTGCGCCCGGAGGCTCGGATCGGTCACTTCGGGCAAGGTCATCTCCAGCCGCAAGCCCGTCGGCGAGTCGACCACCGGATCGCTCAGCTGGAGGCCGACGCCCGGCTCGAAGGCGAGGCTTTCGCATCCGCTCAAGGCCGGGGTGCTGGAGCTGGCGGTCAGCCACTCCGCGCCTTCTTCCCTCGATCTGGCGCGGAAGCCAAAGCTGAGCGGCCCGCAGCTGGAGGGGGCGCTGAGCAGAGCACGGCGGGGGATCGACGTGCCTTCCTGGTGATCGGCCGGGATGCCCCAGAGCGCCAGGTGGCCTTCGGAGATCGGTTCGTCCGGGAGGTCGTCGATCTCGAAGGTGATTCCGAAATCCCCAGAACGCAGTTCGGAGCGCACCGGCGAGTCGAAGGAGGTCTGGCTGCCGATCGCGACCGGTTCGCCCGCGGCGGATTCCAGCTCGAAGAGGGGCAGCGTCAATTTCGAGCCGCCCGAAAGCACGAGTTCGAGGCTTCCCACCCTGCTCTCGGCGGGGCATTCTTCTTCGGCCGCGACCAGCTCCCGCGAGCAGGCCGGAACCGCCGCGGCGTTCACGCCAAGTCCGGGCGGCAGTTCGAAGGCGAGGTCCCGCGCCGTCGTTTCGCCGAGGTTCAGCGCAAAGTCGATCTCCAGCCGGTCGGGATGGGAGCCCGCGAGCTGGAGGGGATTTCCTTCGCCGTCGAGCAGCGCCGCGGAGAAACCTCCCGGCGGGATTTCGAATTCGGCCGCGGCCCGCGAGATCGGCGCGGCGAAAAAGAAAAGGCCAAAGCAGGCCAGCGACAGTCCCAATGCTCTGCGTCCGTGAAGAGCCACACTTTTCCCTGCGCCACTTTCGGAAGCGCCCTACGTCAGTGCTTTATTTGGGACCGGCCGCTCAGCCTACAGAGAGGGCCGAGGCAACCGGGAGTTTTTGCCAAATATGGGAATAACTCGATCGGCTTCTACAGCGGGAAGCCGCTCTGGACCGTCGCCAGCGCGTAGTCGGCGCCGGCGTCGCGCAGCTGCTCGGCGCTGTAGCTGCCGGTGGCCACGCCGACCACGGCGATGCCGGCGCCGTGGCCGGCCGCGACGTCCCGCGGGGTGTCGCCGACGGCGATGCAGGCCCCGTCGGCGAGCGTGCCGCCGGATACCAGCGCCCCTCGGCCGAGGGCGGCCTTGGTCACCTCGGTGCGATCGGCCGAGTCGGAGCCGTAGCCGCCGAAGCTGAAGAAGCGGTTGAGGCGGGCGCGGGAGAGCTTGATGTGGGCCGCCGCCTCGATGTTGCCCGTGACGAGACCGAGCAGCGTGCCGGCGTCGATCAGGCGATCGAGGAGATCCTCGATGCCCGGCATGACGCGGTACCCGCTCGATTCGGCAACGGCGTCGGGGAGATGCTTGAGGTAGCAGCCGATCGCTTTCGAGCGCTCTGCCTGCGTGCCCTCGCGGCCGATCACCTCACCGAAGACGATCGCGGCGATCTCGGGGTCGGTCATGCCGGCGTCGGTGTGCTCGGCGACGTTGGCTTCGACGCCGTGGAGCTCCTCGAAGGCGCGCTGCCAGGCAACGCCCCCCGCTCCGCCGGTGACGAGAAGGGTTCCGTCGATGTCGAAGAGGACGGCGCGAGCCGCGCTCGGCTCACTCACCGAGCAGCTCCTTATGGGAAAGCCAGTAGAGCAGGCCGAGCGCCGGCAGGACGAGGATGCCGGCGGCGATGAAGACGATGATCACCGCGGCGAGGGTGTCGGGCGGCGCCGCCGCCTGGGAGATCTTCAACGAGGTCGGCAGGAGGTATGGGAACTGGGCGACGCCCCAGCCCCAGATCACGGCGATCACCGCCCCGCCGGCCAGCGGGCGCAGCGTCCAGGGGGGAGCGCTGGAACGGCGGGCGGTCGCGAGCAGGATCCCGAGGGCGCCGATGCCACAGAAGGCGGAAAGGATCACCAGCGGCAGACCCTGGTCGATCAGCCGGTCGAAGACGTAGCGGGCTTCGGCGTGCAGCTCGACCAGGCCGAAGGCAGCGGCGACACCGGCAACCGCCGCGGCGGCGAGGGCGCGGCGAGCAAAGTAGCCCTGCATCTCCTCGTCGCCCCCGTGGCTCGCGTCGCCGATCAGGAAGACGGCCGCCAGGTAGGCGCCGCTGGCGACGAACATCGCCCCGGTCAGCAGGGGAAGAGGTTGGAGCCAGCTCGAGAAAGCGGCGCCGTTGCCGTCGGCCGGCACGTTGCCGGCGGCGACCGCACCGACGACCGTGCCCATGAAGAAGGGGGTCAGCAGCGAGGAGATCGCGAAGGTGGCGCCGGCGGCACGGCGTCCCGAGAGACCCTCGATCGACTTGCGAAAGGCGAATCCCGAGCCGCGCAGGACGATGCCGAGGGCGGCCAGCGCGATCGGCGCGTAGAGCGTCGTCATCACCGCGCTGAAGGCCGGCGGGAAGGCGGTCCAGAGGACGACCAAGATGAAGATGAGCCAGACGTGGTTGGCCTCCCAGACAGGGGTGAGCGAGCGCTGGATCAGGGCCCGCGGCCGCTCGCCACGCTCGGCGCCACCGGCGACGAGGTCCCAGAAGCCGCCACCGAAGTCGGCGCCGCCGAAGAGCGCATAGAAGGTGGCGCCGGCCCAGAGGATGACCGCGCAGACGTCGGCTCTGGTCACGAACCACTCCTCCCCTGTTCCTTTGCCCGACTATGCAACGCAAAGGAACACCGGAACGATTGGTTCCGCTTCATGCGCTGGCCTCCGTTGGTGGCGCATAGGGCGTGTCGCCGTCAACGTCCGCGCCGCCCTCACGCCAGCGGCGCGACATAGCCCGCAGGATCAGGATCGCGGTCGTCCCGATCGCCGCGTAGAGCAGCAGCACGAGGGCGAAGCTGAACCAGATCCCGTCGGCGTCGGTGACCGCTTCGGAAGTGCGCATGTAGCCCTGCACGATCCAGGGCTGGCGACCGACCTCGGTGACGATCCAGCCGCACCAGAGGGCGAGGATCGCCCCCGCCCCGGAGACCGCCACCGCGCGCAGGAACCAGGGGGTGTGTGGAATGTCGCGCCGCCGCCACCAGACGAAGGCGAGCCAGGCGCCGAGCGCGAGCAGGGCGGTGCCGATCCCCACCATCGCGTCGAAGGCGAGGTGCAGCAGCGTGTTCGCGGGTGGGCGCTCGTCGGCGGGTATGTCCTCGAGCCCGGTCACCTTGGTGTCGGCGCTGAAGCCAACCAGGAACGAGTCGAGATCGGGGATGCCGATCGCACCCTTGACGCCGTCGTTGGTGCAGATGCCGCCGACGTACTCGGTCTGGTGGGTGCCGGTTTTCTGGATGCACTCGAAGCCGGCGAACTTGGCGGGCTGGTGGTCTGCCACTTCGCGCGCCGCGGTGTCGCCGACGAAGAGCTGGATCGGAGTGGCGATGCAGGCGATGGTGAGCGGGATCAGCAGGCCGAGCCGGTGCAGGCGGTCGCGCCGTCCCTTCAGCATCCCGACCGCGTAGATCGAGGCGACCAGGAAGCCGGTGACCATGTAGGCGGCGAGGATCATGTGCGGCACCTCGTAGCCGGTGGCCGGATTGAAGAGCACCTGCCCGGGGTTGGTGTCGACGATCTTCCCCGCCGCATCGAGGGTGAAGCCCTGCGGCTGGTTCATCCAGGCGTTGGCGGCGACGACCGAGAAAGCGCCGCCGATGCCGGTGATCACCATCGGCATGCCCGACCAGAAGTGGGCCCAGCCGCCGAGCCGCTTCCAGCCGTAGATGTATATCGCCAGGAAGATCGCCTCGACGAAGAAGAAGATCCCCTCGATCGCGAAAGCGATGCCGAAAGCGGCGCCGAAGCGGTCCATGAAGTGCGGCCAGAGCAGGCCGAACTCGAAGCTGAGCACGGTGCCGGTGACGGCGCCGACGGCGAAGGTGACCGCCATCGCCTTCGACCAGCGCCGTGCCAGCTCCATCGCCGCGTCGTCGCCGCGCTTGAGGCCGATGTAGTTGGCGACCAGGATCGTCGCCGGCAGGGCGACGCCCAAGCAGGACAGGACGATGTGAAAACCGAGGGTGAAGGCCATCTGCTCGCGCGCCGCGAGCAGATTCGACGCCGACGCCGCCAGGGGGAGCGGGTCGAGCCAGGGCATGCGGCGAGCCTACTCCCCGCGGCGGGCGCTGCGGTAGCGCCGGATCAGCGCGTTGGTGGAGCTGTCGTGGGCGAGCTTCGGCTCATCGTCGGCCTGCAGCTCGGGGATGATTGCCACCGCCAGGGCCTTGCCCAGCTCGACTCCCCACTGGTCGAAGGAGTCGATCTCCCAGATCGCTCCCTGAGTGAAGACGCTGTGCTCGTAGAGGGCGACCAGGGCGCCAAGCGTGTGCGGGTCGAGCCGCTCGGCCAGGATCGTGTTGGACGGACGGTTGCCCTCCATCACCCGGTGCGGGACGACCTCCTCCGGCGTGCCCTCGGCGCGGACCTGCTCGGCCGTCTTGCCGAAGGCGAGCGCCTCGCTCTGGGCGAAGACGTTGGACATCAGCAGGTCGTGGTGCTCGCCGAGCGGATTGTTGGAGTGGAGGAAGCCGATGAAGTCGCAGGGGATCAGCCGCGTGCCCTGGTGGATCAGCTGGTAGAAGGAGTGCTGGCCGTTGGTGCCCGGCTCCCCCCAGAAGATCGCGCCGGTGTCGTAGTCGACCCGGGCGCCCTCGAGCGTGACGTGCTTGCCGTTGGACTCCATCGTCAGCTGCTGCAGGTAAGCCGGAAAGCGGTGCAGGTACTGGTCGTAAGGGAAGACGCCGCAGGTCTGGGCGCCGAAGAAATCGCCGTACCAGACCGAGAGCAGTCCTATCAGCACCGGCAGGTTCTCGGCCAGCGGCGCCTCGCGGAAGTGCTCGTCCATGGCGTGGAAGCCGGCGAGCATCTCCTCGAAGCGGGCCGGACCGATCGCCAGCATGGTCGAGAGGCCGATCGCCGAATCCATCGAGTAGCGGCCCCCCACCCACTCCCAGAAGCCGAACATGTTCTCGGTGTCGATGCCGAACTTCGAGACCTCCTCGGCGTTGGTCGAGACGGCGACGAAGTGCTTGGCGACCGCCGACTCGTCGCCGCCGAGGCCGGCCAGCGACCACTCGCGGGCGGTGCGGGCGTTGGTCATCGTCTCCAGCGTGGTGAAGGTCTTCGAGGAGATGACGAAGAGCGTCTCCTCGGGATCGAGGTCGCGAGTGGACTCGGCGAAGTCGGTGCCGTCGACGTTGGAGACGAAGCGGAAGGTCATCTCGCGGCGGCTGAAGTGGCGCAGCGCCTCATACGCCATCACCGGGCCGAGGTCGGAGCCGCCGATGCCGACGTTGACGACGTTGCGGATCGGCTTGCCGGTGTGACCGCGCCACTCGCCCGTGTGGACGCGCTCGACGAAGGCGGCCATGCGGTCGAGCGTCTCGTGCACCTCCTTGACCACGTCGACTCCGTCGACGACCAGCGAGCGCCCGCGCGGCATGCGCAGAGCCACGTGCAGGACGGCGCGGTCCTCGGAGACGTTGATGTGCTCGCCGGCGAACATCGCTTCGCGCCGCCGCTCGACGCCGCACTCCTTTGCCAGCCGGCCAAGCAGCATCACGGTCTCGTCGGTGATCCGGTTCTTGGAGAAGTCGAGGTGCAGGCCGCCTCCGTCTGCGATCAGTCTCTCGCCGCGAGCCGGGTCGGCGGCGAAGAGGTCGCGCAGGTGCCCGCCCTCTATCTGAGCGAAATGCTTTTCGAGCGCCTGCCAGGCGGGCCGCTGGCGCAGCGCGGGCGCTTCTGTCACGCGCGCGCCCCGACCTGCGACTCGATCGACTTCAGCATCTCGTCCCACGACTTGGCGAAGCTCGCCTTGCCCTCGTCCTGCAACCGCTCGGCAAGCGCGTCGACGTCGATCCCGGCGTTCGCGAACTGCGTCAGCACCTGCTCGCAGTCGCCGCCGTCCGCCGGCACCAGCTCGCCGACCTCGCCGTGGTCGGCAAAGGCGTGCAGGGTCGGCTCCGGCATCGTGTTGACCGTGAACGGCGAGGCGAAGCCCTCGACGTAGAGGACGTCGGACGCCTCCGGGTCCTTGGTGCCGGTGCTGGCCCAGAGCAGGCGTTGCGGCCGCGCCCCCTCGTTCATCAACCGCTGCATGCGCGGCGAGTCGAGCAGGTCCCGGTAAGCGCGGTAGGCGCGGAAGCCGATCGCCAGACCGAGGCGGTTGTGCAGCTCGTCGGGCACCTCGCCGGAGACGGCGACGTCCCAGCGGCTCATGAAGATCGAGGCCACCGAGGCGACGTTGGCGTTGAGACCGGCCTCGATCCGGCGTTCTATGCCCCGCATATAGGCGTCGGCGGCGGCCAGGTACTGCTTGTCGTCGAACAGCAGGGTGACGTTGATCGGGATACCGGCGAAGATCGACTCCTCGATCGCCTTGCGTCCGGCCTCGGTGCCGGGAATCTTGATGAAGAGGTTGTCGCGCTCGGCTTTGGCGTGGAGCTCGGCCGCCTCCTCGATCGTCGCCTCGGCGTCGTCGGCGATCAGGGGCGAGACCTCGAGCGAGGCAAAGCCGTCGACGCCGTCGGTGCGCTCGTGCACGGCGGCGAAGAGGTCGGTGGCGTCGCGCAGATCGGCAAGCGCCAGCTCGAAGAAGATCCTCTCGGTGGGAGTGGCGCCGATCCCGTCCTCGGGAACCGTGCCGGTGCTGAGCTGGGCGATCTGCTCGTCGTAGGCGTCTCCGCCCGAGATCGCCTTGTCGAAGATCGTCGGGTTGGAGGTCAGGCCGGTGATAGAGAGCTCCTCGATATAGCCCTTCAAGACCCCCTCGGCCAGCATCGGCCGGGTGATGTTGTCGAGCCAGAGACTCTGGCCCAGCTCGTGCAATTCGGCGGTCGGCTTCATGAGAGCAACTCCTTTGCGGCTTCGGCCACCCGGTCGGGGGTGAAGCCGAACTTGGTTTGGACGTCTTTCAACGGCGCCGAGGTGCCGAAGGTGTGCATCCCGATCTTGACGCCGTCGGTTCCAACGTAGCGATCCCAGCCCAGCGTCGAGGCCTCCTCGACCGAGACCCGAGCCGTGACGGCCGGCGGCAGGATCTCGTCGCGGTAGGCCTGGTCCTGGCGATCGAAGAGCTCGCAGCAGGGCATGCTCACAACACGCGCGCGAACGCCTTCACCCTTCAGCTCCTCATACGCCGTAAGGGCCAGTGCCACCTCGCTGCCGGTCGCGATCAGGATCACCTGTGGATCACCACCCTCGGCGTCGGCGAGAACGTAGCCGCCGCGGCGCAGGCCCTCGGCCGAGGCGTACTTGGAACGGTCGAAGACCGGCACGTTCTGGCGCGTGAGGACCAAGGCGACCGGCTGGTGGGTGCGGTCGATCGCAGCCCGCCAGGCCTCGGCGACCTCGTTGGCGTCGGCGGGGCGGATCACGTCGAGGCCGGGGATCGCCCGCAGCGAGGCGAGCTGCTCGACCGGCTGGTGGGTCGGGCCGTCCTCGCCGAGGCCGATCGAGTCGTGGGTGAAGAGGTGGATCACCGGCAGCTCCATCAGCGCCGAGAGGCGGATCGCCGGGCGGGCGTAGTCGGAGAAGGTCAGGTAGGTCGACCAGAGCGGGCGCAGCTTGGAGAGCGAGAGGCCGTTGGAGATCGCCGCCGACTCGTGCTCGCGGATGCCGAAGTGGAGCTGGCGACCCGCGTAGGCCTCCGGCTCGAAGTCCTCGGCGCCGTCGAAGTTGAGCCGTACCGAGGTCGAGTCGGTGAGGTCGGCGGAGCCGGCGAGCAGCCAGGGCAGGCGCTCGGCGATCGCGTTCTCGACCTGCTGCGAGGCCTTGCGGGTGGCAATCCCCTTCTCATCGGGATCGAAGCTGGGGATATCGGCATCCCAGCCGGCAGGCAGCTCGCGCTTCTGCTGCGTCTCGATCTCGGCAGCGAGGTCGCCGTTCTCTTTTGAGTAGGAGCCGAGTAGCTCCTTCCAGGCGGCGCTGAGCTCCGCCCCGCGCTTGCCGATGCCCTCGGCGAAGCGCTCGCGCACCCCGTCGGGGACGAGGAACTGGGCTTCCTCGGGCCAGTCGTAGGCGCGCTTGGTCTCGCGTACCTCCTCCTCCCCCAGCGGCTCCCCGTGAGCGGCAGGGGTGTCGACCTTGTGCGGCGAGCCCCAGCCGATGTGGCTGTCGACGATGATCAGCGTCGGCCGACCTTCCTCGCCCTTGAACTCCTCGAAGGCGGTCGCGATCAGGTCGGTGTCGTTGGCGTCCCCCACCCTGGTGACGTTCCAGCCGTAGCCCATGAAGCGGGCGGCGACGTCGTCGTCATAGGCAAGGTGGGTCTTGCCGTCGATCGTGATGTGATTGTTGTCGTAGACCCAGCAGAGGTTGTCGAGCTTCAGGTGGCCGGCGATCGAGGCGGCTTCGCTGGAGACCCCCTCCATCAGGCAGCCGTCGCCGGCGATCGCGTAGACGTCGAAGTCGAAGAGCTCGAAGCCGGGCCGGTTGTAGCGGGCGCCCTGCCACTTGCTGGCGATCGCCATGCCGACCGAGGTGGCGATTCCCTGGCCGAGCGGCCCGGTGGTCGTCTCGACACCTGAGGTCCAGCGGTACTCGGGATGGCCGGGTGCGCGCGAGTCGAGCTGGCGGAAGTGCTTGATGTCGTCGAGCGAGACGGCCGGGTCCCCGACGACCTCGTAGTCGGGTTCGACGGCTTTTACTCCAGCCAGGTAGAGCAGCGAGTAGAGCAACATCGAGGCGTGACCGGCAGAGAGGACGAAGCGATCGCGCCCGGGCCAGATCGGGTCGGCGGGGTCGAAGCGCAGGAAGCGCTGCCAGAGCGTGTAGGCGAGTGGGGCCAGCGCCATCGGCGTGCCCGGGTGGCCGGAATTGGCCTTCTGGATCGCGTCGATGGAGAGGGTGCGAATCGTGTTGATCGCGAGCTGGTCGATGTCGCGGGTCACTGGGTCGATCCTATTCGGGGGCCGATCCCGGCAGGGGTTCCACTTAACTTTTTCGGTGGAGAGTCGCCGGCTGGCGCCTCGAGCTCACGACGAAAAAGTACAAGACGTTCCACCCCTGCCGGGATCGGCCTACGGTTCGATCCGGGTCAGTGTGCCGTCGCCGTTGTTAGCTACCCAGACGGCTTCTTCGCCGACGACGACCGCGCCCGGCTCGTTGCCAACGCCGATCGGGCCGCCGATCACCTCGCCGCTGGCCAGGTCGATGCGGCTGACCGAATCGTCGCCGGCGCTGGCGACCCAGACGGCGCTGGTCCCGGCGTCGATTCCGCCAGGCCGTTTGCCAACCTCGATCGGATCGCCAAGTGTCGAGTGCGTCGCCGGATCGACGCGGGTGACGGTCGTCGAGCGACTGTTGGCGACCCAGACCAAGCCGTGGCCGACCGTGACGCCGGCGGGACCGCGACCGGCGAGGATCGGCGGATCGACCGACATCGTGCCGAGGTCGATCCGGCGCACCGTGGCGGTCGAGGCGCTGCTTACCCAGAGGCCGCCGGCGCCGACGGCGAGTCGGAGCGGCGCCGCGTGCGGGGCGAGGCCACGCTTGACGATGCGCGCGCCACGGGCGTTGATCGCGGTCACGCCGGCGCCGCCTTCATCGGCGACCCAGACGCGGCCCCCGCCGAAGGCCAAGGGCCCAGGGCTTCCTCCCACCTCGATCCGGTCGAGTACGCGGCCGCTGACGGGATCGACGCGCAGGACCTCACCGCGGCGCGGATTGGACACCCAGACGGAGCCGCCACCGACCGCCACGCCCGAGACACCGGCAGTCAGGCGCTCCGGCTTGCCTACGACCGCCTGCTCCTCTGGGTCGATCCGCGTCAGGGTGCCGTCGCGCCCGCTGGTCACCCATACCGCGCCCGCCCCGGTGGCAAGCCGCAGCGGGCCCTCGCCCACCGCGATCGGCGCGGAGACGGAAACGCTGTTGCCGCCGAGCAGGATGAAAGCCAGCGCGACCGCGCCGGCGGCCACGGCGACTCCCGCGCCGAGCCACTGCTTCGTCTTCGCCGCGAGGCGCCGGCGTCGTTTCGGTGGACCGCCGATTCGCTGCGTCGCCTGCTCGTCGCGAGCCGAGAGCACCCCCGTCGCCGCCGGCGTCGCGCCCTCCCGCTCGCTCGCGGCCGCGAGCAGCGCCCCGGCCGAGCGGTAGCGGTCCGCCGGGTCCTTCGAGACCGCGCGTTCGATCACCGCGTCGATCCCCTTCGGGATCTCCGGCTCGGTGTCGGCCTCCTTGCGTGCGTAGGGGACGATCCCGGTCAGGGCCTCGTAGAGCACGCAGCCAAGCGCGTAGACGTCGGCCTCGGGCCCGACCCGCTCACCGCGCCACTGCTCAGGCGCCATGTACTCGACCGTGCCGACGATCGAGGCGCCGGCTCCCGACCCCGTCTCCGCGTAGGCCTTGGCGAGGCCGAAGTCGGAGAGATAGGCGCGCTCGCCTTCGACCAAGATGTTGTGCGGCTTGACGTCGCGATGGACGATGCCGGCGGCGTGAGCGGCATCGAGGGCTTCGGCTACCTGGCCGAGCAGGTGGACCGCCCTCCCCGGCTCGAGCGGCCCTTCGCGGTCGATCAGCTTGCGCAGGTCGCCACCCTCGATCAGGCGCATCGAGACGATCAGCTCGCCGTCTTCCTCGCGGGCGTCGTAGACCGGCACCACGCTGGGATGCTCGAGGCGGGCGGCGAGGCGGGACTCGCTGAGAAAGCGGCGACGGAACTTCTCATCGTCGGCGAGCTCGCCGGCGATCACCTTGAGCGCCACCGGCCGGTCCAGGGCCAGCTGGGTGGCCCGGTAGACGACGCCCATGCCGCCGCGGGCGATCAGCGAGTCGATCCGGTAGCCGGCGAGTGTCGATCCGATTGCTGGGTCTCCCACGCGGCGGTTATATCGCCAGGCCCAGCCAAACAACCCGCTCCGCTGTTCCTTCGCCCGAAATACCGGGGCAAAGGAACAGCGGAGGCTGGGTTAGTCAGCGGATTCGCGTCGGCATCGGCTGCCAGGTAATCACCGGGCCGATACTCGAGGCGACCGAGCCGCTTTCCAAGGAGAAGCCCTGCGCCAGGTCGGCGCTGCGGCGGCTGGAAACGTCGATCGCGGAGAGCGTCTCGGCTTCTTCGGTGGCGATGAACGCCGCCACGCGGCGGCCGTCGGAGGAGAAGACCGAGTTGGTCGACGAGTTGTCGGCGACCTCGCTCAGCTTGTGGGCACGGCCGGGACCGATCTTCTTCACCCAGAGGCCCTGATCGCGGCGGAAGAGCAGCAGCTGCGCTCCCGGCGCGACGTCTTCGACGAACGAGGAGCCGGCGCCGGCGACCTGGACGCGCACGCTGCTGCCGTTGCGGCGCATGGTGAAGATGTCGGCGTAGGCACCCGGGCCTTCGCCGCTCTGGCCGCGACTGAAGACGATCCCGCCATTGAAGTAGCGGGGCGAGAACTCGTCGATGTGACCGGTCTTGCTCAGGCGCGCCAGGCCGGCCCCGGAAGGCCGCACCGAAAAGACGTCGTCGGCGAAGCCGCCGCCGGTCTCGGGAATGCTGCGGACGAAGACGATCGCTCGTCCGTCCGGGGAGAACGAGGCTTCATGCTCGTCGTAGGCGCCGCTGGCGAGCGGTCGGGCGCTGCCGCCGAGATTGACGCGGTAGAGGTCACGCAGGCTGCCCTCGCTTGCCGCGCGCTCGAAGACGACGTAGCGGGCATCGGGCGAGAACTGGGGCCGGCTGTCGACCTCGGGCCCGGCGGTCAGCTTGTGCTGGCCGGTGCCGTCGGCGCGCATCGCCCAGACGTCATCGCTGCGGACGAAGGCGATCTTGCGTCCGTCGGCGGAGAAGTCCGGTTCGCTGTCGGCCGCGTCTTCGGTGAGCTGGTTGAGGCGCCCTTCCTTGGCAGCGTAGAGACCGCCTTTGACGACGCCGCCTTCCTCGCTTTTTGCCTGTGAGAAGACCACTGCGCCGGTTCGCGAGGAAGCGGCGGAGGCCGTTGCCGGGATCGCGAGGGCGAGGAGGACGAGGAGCGCTGTGTAGATCGAACGGTTGAGCATTGGATTCCCTTTCGGGTCGGTTGCATTTGCACAACCGATGCTCCGCTCGCGAGGCGTACGCGCCAACGACGCCGGCGTCACCGATCGAGCCGGCTTTGGCCCGGTCTGGGTCAGCGGTCGAGGCCGAGCTCGATCACGCGGGCGGCGATCAGGCGCGGGCGCTCGCGGCCGGACTCGCCCGGGACCTCGAGCTTGGCGGCGAGCGCGTCGAGGCGGCGCTGGGCGGTGCGCTCGCTGACGTGCAGCACCTCGGCGATCTCGGCGCGGGTGGCCGGCCGGCCCGCGAAGGCGCCCTCGCTGCGGTAGGGAGCAACCAGCGCTGATGCCGTCGCCCGCTCCTCTTCGGTCAACGCGACGCCGGGGCCGCTGGCGGCCACGGTGCCGCCGGCTCGCCCTGGAATCGGATCGGAGACTTCGAGGCGGTGACCGCCGACGATCAGCGTGTCGCCGGCGCGCAGGCGCCGCGGCCGGTCGAGCGCCTCGCCGTTGAGCGCGGTGCCGTTGCGGCTGTCGAGGTCAGTCGCCATCAGCATGCCGCCGCGGTTCTCGATCTCGAGGTGGTTCCAGGAGACCGCCTCGTCGTCGATGTGGATCTCGGCCTCGGGATCGCGCCCGACCACGGTGCGCTCAGCAGAGAGCGCCACCGATCTTGGCTCGCCGCCCTCGCCCGTCAACCAGATGCGCGCGTCCATCTCGTCGCGAGCATAGAGTCCCGCCCGGTGACCGACGCCGACGCCGAGAAGCGCATCGCCGCCGAGGCGGCGGCGGAGCTGGTCGAGGACGGGATGACCGTGGGCCTCGGCACTGGATCCACCGTGGCCCACCTTCTGCCTGCCATTGCCGCTCGCGGCGTCAGCGGGATCCGCTGCGTTGCCACCTCGGTCGCCACCGAGGAGCAGGCGCGGCAGCTGGGAATTCCAGTCGAGGAGTTCAGCAAGCTGGAGAAGCTCGACATCGCGATCGACGGCACCGACCAGGTGACGCCGGACGGCTGGCTGATCAAGGGCGGTGGCGGCGCTCACCTGCGCGAGAAGATCGTCGCCGCGGCTGCCGAGCGCTTCGTCGTCATCGCCGACTCGAGCAAGCCGGTCGACTCGCTCAGCGCCCCCGTGCCCCTCGAGCTCTTCGAATTTGGGATCGCCTCGACGCTCAAGCGCCTGGGCTCGGCCGTCGAGCTGCGCGGCGACACATCGCTCAGCCCCGACGCCGGCCTCGTCGCCGACTACCGGGGTGAGATCGGCGATCCCGCCGCACTCGCCGCCCGCCTGGAGGCAGATCCAGGCGTTGCTGCTCATGGCCTCTTTCCGCCGGATATGGTGAGCGCGGTGCTGGTGGGGGCCGGAGGCGCCGTCGAACGCTTGACCCTGAGCTGACTTCGAGGAGACCCAAATGAGTGACTTCACCGGGCTGGCCATCGCCGGCCGCATTGCCACGCCGAGCGACCCCGACTGGGATCAGGCGCGTGCGGCATGGAACCTTGCCGCCGACCAGCGCCCGGAGGCCGTCGCCTTCGCCGAGAGCGCTGACGACGTCGCAAAGACGGTGCGATTCGCGGCCGACAACGACCTCAGGGTCGCCGGTCAGGGGACCGGCCACGGCGCCGTCGCTCTCGGTTCGCTGGAGGCGACGATCCTGCTCAAGACCGAGCGGATGCGGGGGATCGAGGTCGACCCGGACGCGCAGACGGCGCGGGTCGAGGCCGGCGTCCTGGTAGTAGAGCTGAGCGAAGCGGCACAGGCCCATGGCATGAGCTCGATGCCGGGGTCCTCGCCGGACGTCGGCGTCACCGGCTACACCCTCGGCGGCGGCCTCAGCTGGCTCGGCCGGCGCTACGGCTTCGCCTGCAACAGGGTGCGCGCGATCGAGCTGGTCGGCGCCGACGGCGAGCCGCGGACAGTCGACGCCGAGAACGAGCCGGACCTCTTCTGGGCACTGCGCGGCGGCGGTGGCGGCTACGCGATCGTCACCGCCCTGCAGCTCGACCTGGTCCCGATCTCCGAGATCTACGCCGGCGCACTCGTCTTCCCGGCCGAGCTCGGCGCCGAGGCGGTCCGCGTTTACCGTGACTGGGCCGCCGGCGTCTCCGACGACGTCACCTCGGTCGTCCGTTTCATCACCCCGCCCCCGCTCCCCGACGTCCCCGAGCCGATCCGCGGCCGCCCGCTGCTGACGATCGACGGCGCCTGCATCGGCAGCCGGGCTGACGGCGAAGCGACGGTGGCACCGCTGCGCGAGCTTGGCGAGACGATCATGGATACCTGGGGTCAGATCCCGAGCGAGGGTCTCTGCCGGATCCACATGGACCCGGAGAACCCGGTGCCCGGCATGGGTCATCACGCCCTGCTCCGCGAGCTTCCCGACGAGGCGATCGAGACCTTCGCCGGCGTGGCCGGGTCGGAGTCGAACACGCCGTTGCTGCTCACCGAGCTGCGCCATCTCGGCGGAGCGCTTGGCCGTCCCGACGAGAACGGCGGCGCCCTAACCCATCTCGACGCCGACTTCGCCCTCTTCGGCGTCGGCATGCTGATGACGCCGGAGCTGGGCGAAGCGATCGATGCTCACCTCGACCGCGTCACCGAGGCGATGAGCCCCTGGGCGGTCGAGGGCGGCTACTTCAACTTCGCCGAGCGCCCCAGCGACGCCGACGCGATTCTTTCCCCCGAGGTCTGCGCCCGCCTGGCCGACGTGAAGCGCCGCTACGACCCCGACAACCGGATCGTCGCCAACCACGCCGTCGCGATCGCATCTCCCTAAGCCAGTCTCGGACAGCCGCGTGCCCCGCGATCGGTAGTCCGGCCAGCCTAGCTCGGCCCTTTGATCTCCGCTGGGCGTGACCTCCTCTGCACTGCTCGCGGCATCGGTCTGCTGGAGATCGAATTGGAGAGTCGTGGGAGGAAGTGGGAGATAGTGGTAGGATAACCCCACTATGGCTTTCGTTGTTTCGACCAAGCAAGGTGCTTTTGAGGTGCGCGAGTCCTTCAGCACTCCCAGAGGGCCCCGAAGTCGCACCCTGGCCACGTTCAGGGAGCTGACCGACGAGGTGATCGAGAAAGCGCGTGAAAAGTCCGCAAAACCGCCAACCCCGCAGGAGCTGCGAGACGCGGCCAGGAGGGCCGGAGCACCGGTCGCGACCGCGCCGGCCGATACAGCGGCACGAAACCTGATCGCCGAACTCGCCAAGGGTCGAACGCTCGATCCCAAGCTACGCCAGCTCCTCGTCGATGCGCTAGGGGATGGATGGACGGAACCCGCCACCAGTCCCAGCGCCTCCCGCTCAGCCGCGGAGTGGATCGCCGCTACGCCGAAACAGCGAGGCAAAACCCTCGAGGAACTGCTGCTTCTGGCCGACGCCCTCCCATCGGCGGGCCGCAAGGGCAAGCCGCTTCGGTTTCCGAAATTGCGTTCGACCCCCGCATGAGGATTGCAGCCGTGGCCAAAGCAACTTCCAAACCCAATGTCTCGCTGCCGGACAAGGTGATCGCGATCCACGAGCAGCTCCGCGCGGCCAAAATCCCGCACGCGATCGGCGGCGCCCTTGCTCTTGCCTATTACGCCGAGCCTCGGACGACCATCGACGTCGATGTCAATGTCTTCGTATCGGCCCACCGTTGGCAGGAGGTGACAGAGACGCTCGCGCCGCTGGGTATCGCAACCCAGGATCTCGACCCGGCCGCCCTCGAACGAGACGGACAGTGCCGCCTATGGTGGGACGACAACCCCATAGACCTCTTCTTCGCCAACGACGAGATTCACGAGGAGATGCGCAAGGAAGTCCGACGCGTCCCTTTCGCTCACGCGACCGTGCCAATCCTCGCCCCCGAGCACCTTGCGATCTGCAAGGCCATGTTCGACCGACCAAAGGACTGGCTGGACATTGAACAGATGCTCATCGCAGCCGACGATCTCAAGATCGAGGATGTCGAGGCTTGGTTGAAGCGGATGGTCGGCGAAGACGACCACCGCCTCCTCCGCCTCAAGCAGCTGAAAGCCAAACTGGCTATCGCCGAGTAGCTACTGGCCTACGGCGGCCTGGTCGGCAACCACGGTCATGTTCGGGTTCTCAACCCGGCCGGCCGGGATCGAGGTATCGCCGGCGAGGAGCTTGGTCAGGGGCTCGACCTTTTTCGGGCCGGTGACGAGCCAGATGATCTGGCGAGCCGTGTTGAGAGCTGGATAGGTGAGGGTCATACGGCGATAGCCCTGGTAGGCGGTCTCGGTGAGGGCGACGCGGCGGTCGGTGACCTCGAGGACCGGGTCGCCCGGCACCAGCGAGGCGGTGTGGCCGTCGGGGCCGAGGCCAAGATGAACACAGTCGAGCGGGTCGGGAAGCGTGTTTTCGTAGTCGCGCGCCGCACCATCGAGATCGCGCTGGGTTACCGGCATCGGGCGCAGCGCCGACTGGTGGTCCATCGAGAGACCGAGCACCATGTGGGTGAGGTTGCGATCCTCGCTGCCGGGCGAGGCGATTCGCTCGTCGACCTGGAACAGCTCGGTCTCGGGCCAGGGCATCTGCTCGTCTTCGCCGAGCATCGCCAGCATCGCCCAGGGGGTGCGACCGCCGCTCATCGCCAGCGAGAAGATGTTGCGCTCGGCGACCGCGGCTGCACCGACCGCCGCGATTAACTCGGCGGCACGGCGCGCCGCCGCCTTTTCGTCGGCGCAGACCTCGAGCTCGATCGCCATGGCTGCCGCGCCTAGGACGGCTTCTCGTCGTGGCCGCCGAACTGCTTGCGCATCGCCGAGAGCACTTTGTCGGCAAAGTCGTCAAGGCCGCGCGAGGCGAAGCGCTCGTATAGCGCGGTCGTAAGGACCGGCGCCGGCACGCCCTCGTCGATCGCCGCGATCGAGGTCCAGCGGCCCTCGCCGGAGTCCGAGACGCGCCCGGCGAAATCGGCGAGGTCGGGCGATTCCTGCATCGAGGCGGCGGTCAGGTCGAGCAGCCAGGAGCCGATCACGCTGCCCCGGCGCCAGACCTCGGCCACCTCGGGCAGGTCGAGGTCGTACTGGTAGTACTCGGGCTGCTCCAGCGGCGCGGTCTCGGCATCGGCCTCGCGCTGGACCTTGCCGGCGTTGGCATTCTTGAGGATGTTGAGCCCCTCCGCGTAGGCCGCCATTAGGCCGTACTCGATGCCGTTGTGGACCATCTTCACGAAGTGGCCGGCGCCGTTGGGGCCGCAGTGCAGGTAGCCGTTCTCGGCCGGGCCGGGATCGCCTGAGCGTCCCGGCGTGCGCTCGGCCGACTCGACCCCAGGCGCGAGCGAGGCGAAGACCGGGTCGAGCCGCTCGACCGCGCCGTCGGGCCCGCCGATCATCAGGCAGTAGCCACGCTCGAGGCCGAAGACGCCACCGCTGGTGCCGCAGTCGACGAAGTCGACACCCTGCTCGCGCAAGATGCCGGCGCGGCGGATGTCGTCACGGTAGTAGGAGTTGCCGCCGTCGACGATCGCGTCGCCGGACTCCAGCGCGGCGGCGACGTCCTCGATCGTCTTCTCGGTGATCTCGCCCGCCGGCACCATCACCCAGACCGAGCGCGGCGCGCTCAGCTTCGAGGCAAGATCCTGCAGGGACGAGGCGCCATCGGCGCCCTCCCCGGCCAGCTCGGAGACAGCGTCGGGGTTGACGTCGTAGACGACAAGGCGGTGGCCGTCGCGCATCAGCCTGCGGGCCATGTTGGCCCCCATGCGGCCGAGCCCCACCATTCCCAGCTCCATGGCCTAACCCTACGCGAGCCGGGCGACGCTTGGCCAGAGGGCCAACGGGTAGCCTGGCGGGCGATGGCCAAGGCCGACGCCGACCGCACCGCCGACGTCCTGACGATCTTCGGGATCAGCGGCGACCTGGCGAAGAAGATGACCTTTCGGGCGCTCTACCGGCTGGAGGCGCGGGGCATGCTCGACTGCCCGATCGTCGGCGTCGCGATCGACGATTGGGATACGGAGCAGCTGCGCAAGCACGCCCACGACTCGATCGCGGCGACCGTCAGCGATCACGACGAGAACGTCTTCAACCGCCTCGCGGAACGGCTCGCTTACGTCCAGGGGGACTACGCGGACGCCGAGACCTTCCAGCGTGTGGCAGACGCCATTGGCGAGGCGAAGCGGCCGGTCTTCTACCTGGAGATCCCGCCGTCGCTGTTCGCCACCGTGGTCCATGGGCTCGCCGACGCTGGGCTGACCGAGAACGCCCACGTCGTGATCGAGAAGCCCTTCGGCCACGACCTCGAATCGGCGCGAGCCCTCAATGCCGAACTCTGCGAGGTCCTCGACGAGGAGCAGATCCTGCGCATCGACCACTACCTCGGCAAGGAGCCGGTGATGGACATCACCTACCTGCGCTTCGCCAACTCGGTGCTGGAGCCAGTCTGGAACCGCCAGCACGTCTCCCACGTGCAGTTGACGATCGCCGAGGACTTCGGCGTCGATGACCGGGGCCGCTTCTACGACGCCGTCGGGGCGATGCGGGACGTGATCCAGAACCACGCCCTGCAGGTGCTGGCCCTGGTCGGTATGGGCCCGCCGACCGGCAACCACCACGATTCGATCCGCGACAAGAAGCTCGAATTCTTCAAGGCGACTCGCACGGCGGACCCGAAGCACTACGTGCGCGGCCAGTACAACGGCTTCTGCGACGTCAAGGACGTGGCGGCGGACTCGACCACGGAGACCTTCGCCGCGCTCGAGCTGGAGGTCGACAACTGGCGCTGGCACGGGGTTCCCTTCTTCATCCGCGCCGGCAAGTGCATGCCGGCCAAGTCAAGCGAGGTGAGTGTCGTCTTCAGGCGGCCACCACCAATGGGCGTCGGCCCCGGCAAGCGGCCGGACCCGAACCGGATGACGGTGCGAATCGAGCCCGAACCCGGGGCGCGCATGCGCCTCTTCGCCAAGCGGGCGGGAGAAGAGGCGTTCGAGCCGGCCGATCTCGAGGTCCTCTTCGAGAAAACGCCCGGCGAGGATCCCGAGCCCTACGAGCGGCTGCTCGGCGACGCGATCGCCGGCCGCCACCAGCTCTTCACCCGCCAGGACACGGTCGAAGAGACCTGGCGGATCGTGCAGCCGCTGCTCGACGATCCGGGGCCGGTGCATCCGTATGAGCCCGGCACCTGGGGGCCGCCCGAGGCGGACAAGCTGACCCGCGGTATCACCCACTGGCACGAGCCCTGGTTGCCGGGCTAACCCCGTTAGGCACAGGAAATCGACGCTCTCGCCGAGGAGTTGTCACAGGTCTCCGTCCAGATCGTCGGCTGATACCCATAGCCTGGTCGCAATGACAGTCGTGACAGGGAACAGGGCCGACCAGCTTCTCGGCGAGCTCGGCTTCGAGAGCTGGCGGCCCGGACAGCGGGAGGCGGTGGAGGCGGGCCTGGAAGGGCGCGACTCGCTGATCGTGATGCCGACCGGCGGCGGCAAGAGCCTCTGCTACCAGCTGCCCGGGCTGGCGACGGAGGACCTGACGATCGTGGTCAGCCCGCTGATCGCGCTGATGCAGGACCAGTGGCGCCGGCTCACCGCCGCCGGACACCCGGTGGCGATGATCTCCTCCGGGATGAGTGCCGAAGGCGCCCGCGAAGCCCTCGACCAGGTGCGCGACGGCAGCGCGCGGATCGTCTACTGCTCGCCGGAGCGATTCGCCTCCCCAGTCTTCCTCGAGGCGCTGGCCCAGCGCCGGATCGACCTGCTTGCCGTCGACGAGGCGCACTGCGTCTCGGAATGGGGTCACGACTTCCGCCCCGACTACCTGCGACTGCCGGAGATCGCCGAGCGACTCGGCCGGCCCCCGGTGATGGCCTGCACGGCGACCGCGACCAAGGCAGTGGCGGCGGAGATCGTCTCCCGCTTCGGGCTGAAGAGCCCCTTGCAGGTGCGCTCCGGCTTCGACCGCCCCAACCTCTCCTTCGACGTCGTCCAGCTCGAGGGCAAGGGCTCCAAGGCACGGCGGCTGGCGCTGCTGGAAGGCGGTCTCGCCGACCCCGAGAACCGCCCGGCCATCGTCTACTGCGGCACCCGGCGCGACACCGACGAGGTGGCCCAGGCCCTGCGGGAATCCGGCTTGCGAGCGCTGGCCTACCACGCCGGCATGGAGTCCGATGACCGGACCACGACCCAGCGCCGCTTCATGGAAGGCGACGCGGAAGTCATCGTCGCCACCAACGCCTTCGGTATGGGCGTCGACAAGGCCGACGTGCGCTCGGTCTGGCACATGGCGATCCCGACCAGCCTCGAGGCCTACTACCAGGAGGCCGGGCGCGGCGGCCGGGATGGGCTGCCGGCGAAGGCCGTGCTGCTGGCGATGAAGGCCGACCTCGGCCGGCTGGTGCGCTTCATCGAGCAACGCGATCCCGAGCTGGCGATCGCCCGCGAGCGCGGCTGGCGCGACTACCACACGATCAAGGCCTTCATCTATGGCGAGCGCTGCCGGCGCCGCAGCATCCTCGACCACTTCGGCGACCGCGAGGCCGGCCGGCCGCTGGGGCGCTGCTGCGACGTCTGCGACTCGCTGCGCTGGCTGCCCGATCCGGAGACGATCGTGATCAAGCGAGCCCCTCGCGCGAAGGCATCCGCCGCCCCACCGGCCGAGCTGGCCGAGGCCGACGCGCCGCTGTTCGAGGAGCTGAAGGCCTGGCGGCTTAAGGCCGCCTCGGGCAAACCGGCCTACACGGTGGCGCACAACTCGACCTTGACCGCGATCGCCACGGTCCGGCCCGCCGACGAGACGGGCCTCGGCGCAATCCGCGGCATCGGTCCCAGCTTCGTCGCCAAGTACGCGCCCGAGGTCCTTCAGATCGTCGCCAGCCGTACGCCGCGCTGAACGCCAGCGGGGGGTGTTCTACCTCCACACGATCTCCCCCGCCGGCGGGCCGGTGTCACAACACCTCCGATATCCGTTCCGCTGGCAGGGAGGGACGTGCGCCCCGGCGGTCGAATGAGGCTCGGATGATGACCTTGACGCGAACGCGAGTTGTCCTCGTGGCTCTGGCCACGGCGGCGCTCTGCTTTTCGATCGCCGCCGGCGCTGAAGCCGGCGCGCTGCTGCCCAAGGGCAAGAAGATCTTCTTCGGCGTCAGCGACACCGGCGACTCGGCCGACTTCGGCCAGTTCAGTGAGGCGCTGAACAAGCATCCCGCGCTGATCGAGAGCTTCCGCACCTGGGGCTCGGACTTTCCCGAGTCGATCGAACGCTGGCAGGCGGCCCGGGCCCGCCCCGTGCTGCACCTGACGACCGCCGACAACAACGACGGGCACGAGCTGATCAGCCCGCGAGCGATCGCCCAGGGCTACGGCGACGAATACCTGATCCGGCTCAACCGGCTGTTCTGGGAGAAGAAAATGGCCGCCTACATACGCCCACTGGGCGAGCCGAACCGCTGCCTCAACGTCTACTCCTCCTACGACTGCGCCGGCGCCCTGCGCGACACCGCCCACAAGCCGCGCTGGTACCGCCTCGCCTTCCGCCGCATCTACGTGATCGTGCACGGTGGCGGCAGCCGGGCGAAGATCGACGCGCGGCTCGGCGAAGCCGGCCTGGCGCCGCTGCGTGCGGGAGGCAACGGCCTGCCGCGGGCTCCTGTCGCAGTGCTCTGGAGCACCCTGCCCGCTGGGTCGCCCACGGTCCCGCAGAACCGGCCCAAGCACTTCTATCCCGGCGACGACTACGTCGATTGGGTCGGCACCGACTTCTACTCCGACAACCAGGACTGGAAAGCGCTCACCGGCCTCTACAACCGCTTTTCCGAGAAGCCCTTCTCACTCCCCGAGTTCGGCGTCTCGGGCGGCGACGATCCCGCCTACATGACCAGGCTGATGACCTGGGTGAGGCGCCACAAGCGGACCAAGATGCTCATCTACTACCAGGACTTCGGCTCGGCCAGCGCCTACCGGATCCAGAACTACCCCGCCAGCCTCGCGGCCCTAAGCGCCGCTATCCACCACCCGGTTTTCCCGGCTTTTGCCCCGAACCCGCCGGTCGCGCCGCCCCCGCCCCCCGGCGGCCTCGCTCCTTAGCCTTCGGGGCGACGATCGCGGGGGAAACGGCGCGCTTGAGTAGCGGGTGCGGGCCGGGTCGAGCCCGAGGACCGGCTAGTTGAAGGCCTTCGCCTCCGGCTTCGGGGGCTTCTGCGTCACGAAGGTCGCATTGGAGTTATGGATGTCGCCGGGACGCTTGAGCAACTCGTAGGCGAGCACACCGGCCCCGAAGACAGCGATCAGCCCGATGGCCAGCCTGTGCCGCTCCTTCCCAGTAGTGCTCCGCCTGCGCCCACAGACCCGGCGAGGAGTGTTTTAGCGGCGCAGCTCAACCCCCGCCACGGCGCGCCGTTCGGACTCCTTGGCGACCCCGTCGATCAGACCTTTGATCGCCTGCTTGATTCCGGCGACGACGGCGAAGCCGACGACCGGCAGGGTCGGCTGGGTGCGAACCGCGTAGACCATCTTCGTCCCACCGTTCTCAGCCGTCAGCTCAACCGTCCCGACATGATCGCGAACAGGCAACCCAGAGAGAACGGTGTACGAAAACCGACTCGGAGCCTCAAAAGCGATCACTTCCTCCCGCATCGGCGGTCCCGCCACGGTCAGCTTGCGAATAGCGCCGACCCCATTCGGATCGGTCTCCCCTTCCCGCTCCAGCTCAGACTTCCGCAACGGCGTCAGCTCGGAGTACTTCCGATGATCCGTGAGCACCGCGAACACGGTCTCCGGCGATGCGGCGATCTCGCGGGTAAGAGTGAAGCTGGCCATTAGCGGGGCAGCCTACCGAGCCGAACGGGCGCGCTAGGCCAGGCGCCAGCGCTGGGGGTCGGTTCCTTCCACCTTGAGCACTTCACCGAGGATGGCCATGTGATCGAGGCAAGAAAGCACTATCTGCAAGACCCAGGCGCTGACGGGCGTATTCACGTTCTCGGCACCGACGATCTCGGCGACGATCTCAAACCCCGTCCTCTCCCCCTCCGCCAAAGCGTCGCGAGTCTTTTCCAAAAGCTCGCCGACCTGCCTGCGCGCCTCGTCGATCTTGGCCTGCGGATCGCGGAAGGGACGACCGTGCCCGGGTAGACAGAGGCCGACTTCGAGCGGCTCGACACGGTCGAGGCTGCCGAGAAATTCGCCGACCGGGTCGGGGCTGTGACCGTGGTCGAAGAAGAGAACGGTGCGGCCCAGCAGGTGGTCGCCGGAGATCATCAGTTTGCGCTCGGGCTGGTGGAGGACGACGTGGGAGGGCGCGTGACCGGGCGTCTCATACACCTGCCAGGTGCCGAGGTCGGTCTCCACCTCGACTCCAGGCAGCAGGTCGCGGTCCGGCTCGATGATCGCGTCGATGCCGTTGTCGTCACTGTCTTTGCGAGCCTCGCGGTAGCGTTCGAGCCCGGCCACCGGGACGCCGCTCTGCCGCGCCACCTCGAGCCGCTGCTCGAGCGCCGCCGCCGGATCGTCGGCGAGCAGGCGCACGTGTTCCCAGGCGGGGTGCATCCAGAGCTCACAGCCCGCGCCCTCGACGATCGGCGCCGCGTGGCCGTAGTGGTCGGTGTGGGAGTGGGTGCAGACGAGCAGCTTCACGTCCTCGAGGCCGAAGCCCGCCTGGGCGAGCGCGAGGTCGAACTGGCGCATCCGGCCCTTGCCGCCGATGCCGGTGTCGAAGAGGACGATTCCGCCATCGGCCTCGATGGCCCAGACGTTGCCATGGGGCACCCCCGGCCAGGGCAGCGCCAGCCGCAGCCGCCAGACGCCGGGCAGGACTTTCTCGCTGCGCGGCGCCTCGGGCCGCTTGCGCTCGTCCGCCATCGACGCAGCACACTATCTCCCAGGCGTGTCTGAGCTTAAGGGTCCATGTGGCCCCCCTAAGCTCAGACACGCCCCGAGCGGAGCGCCGTCATGCTGGGATAGGTTGCCTGCGCATATGGAGCCGAGCAGCCCCAAGCGCGCTGGACTCGTCCTCACCGCGCTGATCCTGGTCGCCGCGGTAGCCAACCTCAATCTCGCTGTTGCCAACGTGGCCCTGCCCGACATCGGCAAGGCCTTCAACGCCGGCCAGACGACCCTCAACCTCGTCGCCGTCGGCTACTCGCTGGGGCTGGCGACCTCGGTGCTCTACCTCGGTGCGCTCGGCGACCGCTACGGGCGCAAGATGATGCTGCTGCTCGGCATGGGACTGACGATCCCCGCCTCGCTGCTGGCCGGCTTGGCCCCCTCGATCGGCGTCCTCTTCGTCGCCCGCGTGCTCGGCGGGGTCGCCGCCGGGATGGCCTTCCCGACCACCCTGGCACTGATCACCGCCCTATGGTCGGGCAACGACCGCACCCGCTCGATCGCGCTCTGGTCGGCGATCGGCGGCGCGATCGCCTCGCTCGGCCCGCTGCTCTCCGGTGCCCTGCTCGAGCAGTTCGACTGGGGCTCGGTCTTCCTTGTCACCCTGCCCCTCGCCACGCTCGCCCTCTACCTCGCCTGGCGCTACGTCCCGGCCCACGTCAACGAGACCAGCGAGCCAGTCGACAACCTCGGCGGCATCCTCTCGATCCTGCTCGTGGCGGCGCTGGTGCTGGGGATCAACCTGGCGCCCGTGCCCGGCAAGGGTGCGCTGGCGATCGGGCTCGGCATCGTCGCCCTCGCTGCGACCGGCGCCTTCGTCCTGCGCCAGCGCCGCGTGCGCTCGCCGCTGTATGACCTCGAGGTGGCGAGGCGGCGGATCTTCTGGGTCGCTGCCTGTGCCGGGATCATCGTCTTCGGCTCGCTGATGGGGGCGATGTTCATCGGCCAGCAGTTCCTCCAAAACGTGCTCGCCTACTCGACCCTCGACTCGGGCCTGGCGATCCTGCCGGCGGCGCTGCTGATGGTGATCGTCGCGCCCCGCTCGGCGAAGCTGGTCGAGACCCGTGGCGCCCGATTCACGCTGCTGGTCGGCTACGTCTTCTGCGTGCTCGGCTTCCTCACCATGCTGCTGCTCTGGAAAGACAACATCGACTACTGGAAGGTCGGCCTCGGCTATGCCTTCATCGGCATCGGCGTCGGCTTCGCCGGCACGCCCGCCTCGCATTCACTGACCGGCTCGGTACCGGTCAAGCGGGCCGGGATGGCCTCGGGAACGGCCGACCTGCAGCGCGACCTCGGCGGGGCGATCATGCAGTCGATCTTCGGCGCCCTGCTCACCGCGGGTTACGCCGCCGCCGCCAGCGCCGCGATCGCTTCGTCGGGTGAATCGAGCAGGGTCACGGAAAACGTCCAGGGCGAGCTGACCAAGTCCTTCTCCAGCGCCGCTGACGTCGCCGCGCAGTACCCCAGGCACAGCGAACAGATCATCGCCGCCGCCAAGACCTCCTTCCTACAGGGCGATGAGTGGGCCTATGCCGCCGGCATCGCCGCGATCCTGCTCGGTGGCGCCCTCGTCTTCTTCGCCTTCCCCAAGCGGGACGAGGAGGAGCGGCTGCTCACCCAATACAACGCCGAAGACGCCTAGCCTGACCGCACTTCCGGTGCGCTTTATCCCCCTATAAGGAGGAAAAGGCGCACCGGAACGAGGGCCGCTGTCAAGATGCCCGCGATGGCCGCCGGCGACGAAGTGCGCTCTTCCCGCCTTGGCGCCACCCTGCGCGAAGGCGAGCGGGTGACGCCCCTCGAGCTCTTCTTCGACCTGGTCTTCGTACTGGCGATCACTCAGTGCACAGCGCTGATGTCGCACCACCCCACCTGGTCGGGGCTGGCGCAGGGTCTGCTGGTGCTGGGGATGCTTTGGTGGGCCTGGACCGGCTACTCCTGGCTGACCAGCGTGATCGACCCCGAGGAGGGCGCGGTGCGGCTGGTCATGTTCGGGGCGATGGCGGCGCTGCTGCTCGTTTCGCTCTGCGTACCGGAAGCGTTTGGCAGCCTGGCCCTCGCCTTTGCGCTGATCTACGGCGTGGTTCGTTCCGCGCAGATCGCTCTCTTCATGCTCGCCAGCCCTGAGGACGACGCGTTGCGCCACTCGGTGCTCGGCCTTGGCGCAAGCACGGCGGTTGCCGTCGTGCTCCTCGCCGCAGCCTCTCTCTTCGACGGCCTTGCGCAGGGCGCGCTCTGGGCACTCGCCCTCTTCCTCGACATGGCTGGGCCCTACTTCTTCGGATCCGAGGGCTGGAAATTGGTCCCCGGGCATTTCGCCGAGCGCCACGGGCTGATCGTGATCATCGCCCTCGGCGAGTCGATCGTTGCAATCGGCGTCGGCGCCTCCCACACGCTGACGCTCGGCATCGGCACGGCGGGCGTCCTTGGCGTCGCCCTCACCGCGGCGATGTGGTGGATCTACTTCGACATCGTCGCGATCGTCGCTGGGAAACGGCTGGCGGAGGCGAAGATCGGTAAGACGCAGAACGAGATGGCGCGCGACTCCTACTCGTACCTCCACCTGGTGATGGTGGCGGGAATCGTGCTCGTCGCCCTCGGCCTGAAGAAGACAATCGGCCACTTCGACGGCCATCTGGACGCCGTGCCTGCCTTCGCGCTGCTCGGCGGTCTCGCCGTCTATCTGCTGGGCCACGTCGCCTTCCGCTACCGCCACATCCATACGATCAACCGCCAGCGCCTGCTGCTCGCGATCGCGCTGCTGATCCTGGTGCCGGTGGCGACGGAGGTGCCGGCGCTGGCTGCGCTCGCTTTCGCCAATGTCCTGATCTGGACGATGATCGCTTACGAGACCCGCCTCTACGGCGAGGGCCGTCACGAGGTGCGGCGCCCGCAGACAGCCGAGACCTGATCGCCGCTAGCTGGTGGCGAGGCCGATGGCCAGCAGCGGGAAGGCCAGCATCACGCCGAGATAAGCGCCAACCGCAGCGCCGGTGAGAACGCTGGTCGTGCGCGAGCGCAGGCCGGAGATGACGCCGATCAGAAAGATTGCGCCAGCAAGGACGAGGCCGATCCAGAAGACGTCGGGCATGAGCGCGGGCGAGGTTATCGAACCGCCAGGGCGGGAGGATTTGGCGTCCCAGCGGCAAACCGATCGCCATGGACGAAACCGGCGGCTCCAACAAGAAGCTGATCCTCGTCGCGATGATCTTCGCCGGAGTGATGGTCGTCGCCTTCGGTCGTGGCGCTGGTCTTGAGCCGGCGGGGAAGGTGGAGGAGTCAGAGCCGGCGCCCTAAGCTGAAGCGCGTCGAAGAAGACGGCGACGAAGAGCCGGCGGCACGCGCGCCGACCGCCGCCGACATCGCCGGCCTGGACGGCGACTACCTACGCCCATATTGCCCGCCGAGGTTTGAACAGCACTCGGGCTAAGTCGCGATCAGCGCAGCGACCGCGGTCGCGAGCGCGGCGATGAGGCCACCACCCACGTAAGTCAGCGCGAGCAGCAACGCATCGAGGCGACCGCTAATCGACTCGAGCTGCCGGTCGATGCGGTCGAAACGCTCGTTGATGCCGACGAGGCGTTCCTCCAAGCGGTCGTCTGTCCAATTCACTCTCATCGTCTCTATGCCTCCATCGTGCCTCGGCTCGCCGCAACCGTTGCGCGCTGAATGTCACAGGTCTGAAGCTTTTTGTCTGCGGACGATGTTACAGACGCGAGCGACGCCGGGTGGCGCCAGCTAGATTTCGGCGCGTGAAGCTGCTCGCCTTCAGCGACCTCCATCGTGACCTCGGCCAGGCTGCCGAGCTGGTCGCGATGTCGGCCGAGGCCGACGTGGTGATCGGCGCCGGCGACTTCGCCTCGGTGCACGAGGGACTGGGCGAGACGATCGAGGCCCTGGCCGGAATAGAGACGCCGACGGTGCTCGTGCCCGGCAACAACGAGACCGACGAGGCGCTGCGCGAGGCGGCCGGAGCCTGGAGCTCCGCCACCGTCCTGCACGGCGACGGCACCGCGATCGACGGCGTCGAGTTCTACGGCCTCGGGGCCGGCGTGCCGGTCACGCCGTGGGAGTGGAGCTTCGACCTCGACGACGAGACCGCGACATCGATGCTCGATGCTTGCCCCGAGGGAGCAGTCCTCGTCCTCCACTCGCCGCCGCAGGGACACTGCGACGCCAACGGCTCCGGCGACCACTTCGGCAGCCCGGCTCTGCTGCGGGCAATCGAGCAGAAGGCCCCGCGCCTGGCGGTCTGCGGCCACATCCACGAGTCCTGGGGCTGCGAGAGCCAGGTCGGCGGGACCCCGATCCGCAACCTGGGCCCGAAGGGGACCTGGATCGAGGTCTAGGCGGAGACCCGGTACCTGAGGTGCGCTACGTCGGGTGCCTCGACCACCTGCACCTGCTCCAGTCCGACCTCGGCATCGCCGAAGTTCTCGAACAGGCGCGTGCCGTCCCCGAGCAGGACGGGCACCACGTTGAGCAGCGCCTCGTCTATCAGCCCGGCCGCCAGGTACTGCTGGGCGGCTTCGGCGCCACCGGCGATCGCGACGTCCTTCTCGCCGGCGGCCGCGCGTGCCTGCTCGAGCGCCGACTCGATCCCGTCGGTGACGAAGGTGAAGCTGTTGTCGCCTTCCTTGGACAGCGGCTCGCGCTCGTGGTGGGTGAGCACGAAGACCGGGTGGTGAAAGGGCGGATCATCGCCCCACCAACCCTCCCAGGGATCCTCTCCCCAGGGACCGGGGTCGCCGCCGAACATCTTGCGGCCCATGATCGTCGCGCCGACGTTGTCCAGCCCCTCCTCCATGATCGCGCTGCTGGCATTGACCTCGCCGCCCTCTCGCCCATGCGGCTTGCGCCAAGCGGCCAGCTTGAGCGCCCACTGGTGAAGCGCCGCGCCACCTTCGCCCAATGGGTGCTCCTCGCTCGGGTTCGGCCCGGCGACGAAGCCGTCGAGCGAGACCGAGATCTGAAACCTGAGCTTGCTCACGCGACGAACGGCCTAGGCGTCGAAGACCTTGCCGGCGCGGATCCGAGCCGCCATGTCCTTCGATTCGTCGCGGTAGACCCGGCCATCCTCGAGCTCGATCGCCGGGTACTTGCGCTGTCCGGAAAGCTGCTCGAGCTCGTCGCGCTTGCCTGATCGCAGCGGACCCTTTACAACCTCGTACTCGATTCCCTGCTCGTCGAGAGCCTTCTGCACCCGCCAACAGGGATGAGCGTCGATCTTGACCCACATCGTGGAACAGCGGTGGAGCTTGACAGCCATGCGAGCCACCCTAACGCGTTCTGGTGGAGGGACGCCGGCCCTTCGCTACTCCGGCACGAGGCGCTCGGCGACGGCGTCAGCACGAAAGTCGAAGATCCGCCTCAGATCGCGCCGCACGAAGAGACGATCGGCGAGTGCGCCGATCGGTCCGAAGGGGATCCGATAGCGGACGCGATCGTGGATCACCGTCGCGCCATCGTCGGTTGGCTCGAAGATGTGAGTGTGCTCCCAGAGCGAATACGGGCCTCTGACCTGGGTGTCGACAAAGCGCACGGGCGGTTCCCAGATCTCGATCCTGGTGCGCCAGCGAATCGGTACGCGGTGCAACTTCAGCCTGTAGTCGAGCAGTGTGCCAGCCTCAAAGGCGCTCAGTTCGGGCGTGGTCACTTCAAAGTGCAGCCAGGGAGGCGTTAGCGGCTCGAGGTTGAGGGCGTCGCCGTAGAACTCAAACGCTTGCTCCACCGGCACCTCGACTCGCTGGCTCCGTTCGAGGATACGCACTGACACGGTTTCAGTCTGGCAGTCCGACCGGGTAGGGCTACCCTGTGGAGATCGCGCCAAGCGCTCTCATCGCCGGCGCCACGGGGTTCATCGGCAGCCGTCTTGCCACATCGCTGGCAGAGCGAAACGTGACGGCTCGATGCCTGGTCCGCAACCGTTCGCGGGCTGGTGCTTTGGATGCAGCCGGTCTGGACCTCCACGTCGGCGACATCACCGACAGCGAGTCGCTCGTGGGGGCGGCACAAGACGTAGAGGTCGCCTACTTTCTTGTCCACGCCATGGCGGGAGGTGCGGGATATGCCGAGCGAGAGCAGATTGGCGCCCTCAACTTCGCCCGCATGGCCAAACGCGAAGGGGTAAAGCGAGTCATCTACCTGGGCGGCCTCGGTGACGAGAGCAAGTCGTCTCACCTGAGCAGCCGCCACGAGACTGCTCGTGTCCTCGCCGCCGAGGGCCCGCCGCTGACCTACTTTCGTGCGGCCATGGTCGTCGGGGCAGGCAGCGAGTCCTACCGGGCTCTGCGCTACCTGGTCAGCCGCCTACCGGTGATGATCACGCCCTCCTGGCTGCGCACGCCAACCCAGCCGATCGGCATCGACGCCGTCGTCGAGTATCTGCGGCGCGCTCCCGAAATCCCGGACTGCGAGGGACGCGAGGTGCAGATCGGCGGCCCCGACGTGCTCTCCTACTCGGAGATGATGGACCGCATGGCGATCGCGCTGGAAAAGCAGCCTCGGCCCAAGGTTCCATTCCCATTCATCACGCCGTGGCTCTCGGCCCTCTGGCTCGGCCTGGTCACGCCGGTCGACGTCAAGGTCGCGCGGCCGCTGGTCGAGGGACTGACCACGCCGACGATCATCACCGATCCGTCGGGCGGCGACCTGTTTGGCATCTTCCCCGAGCCCTTCGACGAGACGCTTCGCCGCGCCCTGGCCGAGGAAGCCGAGCAAACCTGACCGCCCGTTCCTCGGCGCTCGTAGATTTGCTGAGTAATTATCGAAATCTTTACTGTTCATGACAGCGACATAGCTATCATGACAACAATGGATACGGCCCAGATGACGGTTCCCAGCCTCCGCCTCCACGACGGCATCGAGATACCGCAACTCGGCTTCGGCGTCTTCCAGGTGACGCGGGAGAAGACCCAGAGCACCGTCGAGCTGGCGCTCGACGCCGGCTACCGGCACATCGACACCGCGGCCGCCTACGGCAACGAGAAGGAGGTCGGCGCGGCGCTCGCTGCCTCGGGCCTGTGCCGCGAGGACTACTTCGTAACCACCAAGCTCTGGAACTCGCAGCAGGGTCACGACTCGGCCTTGATGGCCTTCGAGGAGAGCCTTGACCGGCTCGGGCTCGACCACGTGGATCTCTACCTGATCCACTGGCCCGTCCCGGGCGAGGGCCGGTTCGTCGAAACCTGGCGGGCCTTCGAACTGATCCACGGCGAGGAGGCGGCGCGCACGATTGGCGTCTCCAACTTCCGCATCGAGGACCTCGAACTGCTGGAGCGGGAGACCGAGACCCGGCCGACGATCAACCAGGTCGAGCTGCACCCCCACTTCCAGCAGGCCGACCTGCGCGCCTGGCACGTTGCGCATGGCATAGCCACCGAGGCCTGGAGCCCGCTCGCGCAGGGCGAGCTGCTCGATGACATGACGATCGTCCGGCTGGCCGAGAGCCATGGCAAGACACCGGCCCAGGTGATCCTGCGCTGGCACCTGCAGCTCGGCAACGTCGTCATCCCCAAGTCGGTGACGCCGGAGCGGATTCGCGAGAACATCGACCTCTTCGACTTCGAGCTCTCCCACCGGGAGATGGCAGCGATCGGAGACCTCGACCGCGGCAGTCGGATCGGCCCGCGCCCGGCCACCTTCGCAGCGTCTTAGCTCACACCCCGAGGCTTTCTGGCCCGCAGGATTACGTTTGCGACTTGGTGTTGCTCAGGTAATCTTTTTTCATTGTCATTACCGAGCTGGCGCAGAACCTGATTGACGCGCTGGCGCTCGGCAGCCTCTATGCGCTGATCGCGCTCGGGGTCACGGTGATCTACACCGTGATGGGGATGATGAACTTCGCCCACGGCGAGTTCATCATGCTCGCCGCCTACGCTCTCTACGCACTCGCGGGACTCCCCTTCGGCGCCGCGGTGGGCGGCGCCCTGGTGACCGGGGTTCTGGTCGCTGTCTTTGCCGAGCGGGTCGCCTTCCGGCCGGTTCGCGAGGCGGACCTGTCGGCTCAGCTCGTCACCTCGCTGGCGGTGGCGACGATCCTGCAGAACGTCGTCATCGCGACGGTAGACGCTCGCTCACAGTCGGTAGCGGCACCGGCCCTGATCAGCGAATCGACAGAGCTCGGGGCGGTCTCGGTGCCGAACCTGGAGTTCCTCACGATCGGACTGACAGCAATCGTCCTCGGCGGCCTCAGCTGGTTGCTCTATCGGACCCGCGCCGGCCTGGCGATGCGGGCGGCAGCAGAGAACTTCGAGATGGCGCGGCTGCTCGGGGTGCGGGCGGACCGGGTGATCGCGCTCTCCTTCGCGATAAGCGGCGTGCTTGCGGCGGTGGTTGGGGTGCTCTTGGTGATGCAGACCGGACAGGTCTCGCCGACGATGGGCCTGACGCCAGTTCTGGTCGGGTTCGTGGCTGTGGTGATCGGGGGCTTCGGCAGAATGATCGGCGCAGTGCTCGGCGGCCTGCTGCTCGGCATCGCCTCCTCCCTGCTCGGCGCCTACCTGCCGGAGGACCTGGCGCCCTTCCGCGACGCGATCGTCTTCAGCCTGCCGATTGCGATCCTGATCTTCAGGCCGCGGGGCCTGCTCGGCGCCGCGACCGGAGAGGCGCGGGTGTGAGCGGCTGGCAACTGCGATCACGCTCCTCGCTTGCCGTCTCGCTGCTGGTTCCGCTCGCGCTGGTCGCGCTCGCCGTGGCGATCGGCGCCAGCGGCACGCGCTCCCTGCAGAGCACCGTGACGATGATCCTCTGCAACCTGATCGTCGTCCTGGGCCTGCAGGTCTTCATTGGCAACAGCGGCGTCTATTCATTCGGCCAGCTCGGCTTCGCAAGCGCCGGCGCCTACGTCGCGGGGCTGCTCACATTGCCGGCTGCCTTCGCCACCCTGCAGACACCGGCCCTCCCCCACCTGATCGCCGCGGCCCAGCTAAGCCCGCTGCTCTCGACCCTGATCGCCGCCGGATTGTGCGGTCTGCTGGCAGCGGTGGTCGGCCTGCCGCTGATGCGGACCTCGACTCTGGCGATCCCGATCTCGACCTTCGCCTTCCTGATCGTCGTCTACAACGTGCTCGCCAACTGGGACGCGATGACGGGCGGGAGCAGCGGGCTGGTCAGCATTCCGAGGACGACCGGCATCGGGTCCGCCGGACTTTGGGCGGCCGTAGCCGTCGTGATGGCGCTCGCCTACAAATGGTCGGCGAGCGGCTACCGCCTGCAGGCAACCCGCGAGGACGAGGTGGCCGCGCGTTCACTCGGGATCAGCGTGACCCGGGAGCGGCTGATCGCGTTTGCGCTCAGCGGGATGCTGTGCGGGCTTGGCGGAGCGCTGGCGGCGCATCAGTCGGGCGTTCTCAACCCGACCACCTTCTACTTTGGCGCAACGGTGACCACCGTGACGATGCTGGTGCTCGGTGGCGCCCGCAGCGTCTTCGGGGCGGTGCTGGGAGCGATCGGGGTGGCGAGCGTGAACGAGGTTCTGCGGAGCTTCGAAGGTGGCGCTCATCTGTTTGGTGGCTTGTCGATCGGTGAGACGCCGGGGCTGGCCGCGGTCGGAGTTGGCCTGATCCTGCTGTTGACGATGGTCGCGGTGCCAAACGGGTTGAGCCAAGGCCGCGAGGCGGGCGAGCTGACCTGGGTGCGGCGGCTGCGCGCAATGCGTCCGCCCACAAGGCCCGCAGCGGTGGGCGCCGGCGAGATGACGAAGATCGAGTCGCCCGGGAGCGGTGTCCTGCGCGCCGAGCGGATTTCGGTGGCGTTCGGTGGCCTGCAGGTGTTGAGGGGAGTCGACCTGACACTGCGGCGCGGCGAGGCGCTGGGCCTGATCGGGCCGAACGGCGCCGGCAAGACGACGCTCGTCAACGTCCTCAGCGGATTCCGAGCGCCCGACGCAGGAACGATCAACCTCGACGGCGCCGACGTCAGCCGCCGCGCCCCAAACCACCTTGCCCGCGCCGGCCTGAGTCGCACCTTCCAAGCGGCCCTTCCCTTCCCGCACCTGAGCTGCCTGGAGAGCGTCGCGGTCGGCGCGATGGGAGTGGGCGTCGGCAAGGGCCGCGCGGTCACGGCCGCGGCCGACGTGCTGACTCGGCTCGGCATGCATGAGCAGGCGGCGCTGCGGGCGGGCTCCCTGTCGCCGGCGAGCCAGCGCCTGCTGGGAATCGCCCGCGCCCTCGCCCTCCGGCCCCGCTACTTGCTGCTCGACGAGCCCGCCGCCGGGCTGAACGAGGTCGAGGGCGAGGAGCTGGTCGCGCTCCTGCGGGACGTGCTCGAGGACTTCGGCTGCGGGATCCTCCTGATCGAGCATGAGATGAGCGTGGTGATGAGCCTCTGCCCGCGGGTGCAGGTGCTCGACGACGGGGTCACCTTGCGGGTCGGTTCAGCGGCGGAGATCCAGGCCGACCCGGCGGTGGTTGAGGCCTATCTCGGCAGCTCCTACATGGCGACGGCAAGTGCTTGAGCTGCGCGAGATAACGGTTGCCTACGATGGCGTCGAGGTGGTGCAGGGGGTCGATCTCAGCCTCGCGCGCGGAGAAGTCGTGGGAATGATCGGACCGAACGGGGCCGGCAAGAGCTCTGTGCTGCGGGCGGTCTGCGGCCTAGTCCGGCCGAGCTCGGGCGAAGTGCTGTTCGATGGCCGCCTTCTGAACGGAATGGCGCCCGAGCAGATCGCGCGGCTCGGGATCGCCCTCGTCCCGGAAGGCCGCCACGTCTTCAAGACGCTGACGGTGGCGGAGAACCTGCGGCTGGGCGAGCGGAGCAACGGCGAGGGGGCCAGCGCGATGGAGCAGACGCTGGAGCGCTTCCCGGTCCTGCGCGCCCGAGCAGGGGAGCACGCCGACCGCCTTTCGGGCGGTGAGCAACAGCAGCTGGCAATCGCCCGCGCTCTACTCGGTCGGCCCAAGATGTTGATCCTCGACGAGCCATCGTTTGGACTGGCGCCGAAGACGATCGACCTGATCTACGAGCTGCTGGAGGACCTGCGCGAGGAAGGAACGACGATGCTGCTGGTCGAGCAGAACGCGACGCGGACGATCGACTTCTGCGATCGCTGCTTGGTGCTCGGCGGCGGCAGGGTCCACGCCCAGGGCGGGCGCGAGGAGCTGCAGGGCGACCCCGATCTGCTGCGCGCCTACATGGGCGGCCAACAATGAACGAACAGACCCCCGAGCGGAGGAAGAAATGAGCGAAGAGCACCTGAATCGAGCCCCGAGCAGCGAGGAAGTCTCGCGGGCGCTGCGCCGCTGCTGGCAGCCAGTGGCGAGAATCCAAGATCTCGAGCATGGTCCGCAGCGAGCGGTCCTGCTTGATGAAGCCCTCGCGGTCTTCCTGACCGAGAGCGGCGTACCGGCGGTGGTCGCCGACCGTTGCGCGCACCGTGGCGCCTCGCTCTCGATGGGTGAGGTCAGGGGGGAAGGCGTCCAGTGCCCGTACCACGGCTGGGAGTGGGACGGCCGCGACGGCGCCTGCACACGGATCCCGTCGCTGGCCGACCAGAGTCAGATTCCGCCGCGCGCGCAGATCTCGGCCTTCCCGGCGCGGGCGCAATGGGGACTGGTCTGGACGGTGCTCGAGGAGCCGCTTGGCGAGCCACCGAACGTGACCTGGTTCGACCCCGATCAATGGCGGTGGGGCAACGGAATGCCGTTCGAGCTGCCGGTCGGCCTGGGTGTGACGATCGAGAACTTCCGCGACATCGCCCATTTTGCCTTCGTGCACCGGGCGACGCTCGGCGTGGTCACGGAGGTAGTCGAGCCACTTCGGGTCAAGCGCGACGGATTCGAAGTGACGATGCGCCGCGAGATGACAACCGGCGGGGGCGGAGACGGGACGTGGGACTCGCTGCGAGAAGGCCACAACCATGTGATCGCGCCCAACTTCACCTCGATTCGGATGTTCATGGTGAAAGGCGAACGCTGCCTACTGCACGCGGCGCGGGCGATCAGCGCGAGCGAATCGGCGCACTACTGGATCGAGGGATTGAGCGAGGACTTCGACGAGCTCAGCCTGGAGGAGGCGATCGAGTCCGAGGAACGCCTCTACGCCGAGGACCGCACTGTCATGGCGGCAATCGAGCCGCCCGAGCTGCCACTCGCCCTGGATGCCGACGTCAGCACCCTCGCCGACCGCTTCACGCTCGCCTATCGAGAAGGGTTTGCGGAGTTCGTTCGGCAGGCACTGGCTGGGCGCCCGGATCAGCTGAGCTCGAAGGCCAGCTCAGCGCTGTCGGCTCGGTAGACGAGGCGGGCGAACTCGAGTGGGCGCTCCCGCTTCGATCCTTTAATCCGACCGAACTGGACGAAGCGCCCCATCAGGGCCGGATCGCCGGCCGCGGCGCCGACCTGGGAAGACCCCCACTCACCGAAGAAGGTGTGCTCGATCGAGACCGTAGCGCGGGTCAGGTCAAGCTTGCTGGGCTTGGGTGGCTTCGAACCTGCCTCGAGCGCTTCGGCAATGGACAGCAGCCAGGGCACCTGGGCAACCGACGAGTAGGAGTCGATGATGAAGACGGACGGCTGGTCGACGTCGACGACGGCAGTCACATGCGCAATCGGGGTGCGCCGGTCCTCGATCTCGAGGAAGTGCGAGACGGTGCGATCGGGGCGGCGCTTGCGCGCGCTGAGCACGGTGATCGCCCGATCGGCGAAGCCCTCGAGCGACAGTCGGACAAGTCCGGTCACGTGGACCTCGTGCCGCGCAGGGGCCACGAAGGCACCCGATCCCTTGACCCTGACGATGGCTCCATCGCCGACGAGGAGATCGAGTGCCGGCCTGATCACCGCACGTGAGACCCCAAACTCTTCTTCGATCTCGCGCTCGGAGGCAAAGCGTGCCCCCGCCTGCCAGGCCCCGACCTCCAGCATTACCTTCAGGGCCGCGGCGAGCTGGAAGTAGAGCGGCACGTCGCTGCTGCGATCAAGCCTGCGACTGCCAGCAAGGGGGATATCGGAGGATCGCTTGGGCCGGCCCCGACCAGGTTGGGTGGGCTTGACCATGCGAGCACCGAGGATACCTTCGATCTAAACGCCATATTCGGGAAGGAAGTGCGGCGTTACTTCGGTCACCAGTTTCGGCTTGCCGTCGGAGAACACATAGATCGGCCAGCTGCCGCTTGGGTAATGGTCATCCTTGGTGTAGGCGATCTTGCCGATCACGGTCTGGTGGGGTTTGGCCTCCAGCGCGTCGGCGAGGGCGTTGCCGTCGAGGCTGCCCGTTTCCTCGATTGCCTCGATCATCAGCTGACCTGCGGCGTAAGCGGAGAGAAGAACGCTGGACACGTCGGTTTCAACACCGGCGCTTTCGAGCTTCTTGAACAGCTTCGCCGACGCCCGGTCGGGAGGATCGTAGGCAGATCCGTTCAAAGCGACGTAGATGTCCTCGGTGTTGGAGATGCCCTTGAGCCAGTAGGTGCCGTCGAAGGTCCCGGCCGCCATGATCGGAAGGTCGATGCCGGCGGCGCGGATCTGCTTGATCGCGGCGGCGCCTCCCGGCGGGTAAGAGCAGACCATCACGGCATCGGCGTCGGATTTCTTCAGCTGGCTGACCTGGCTGGCGATCGACGCGTCTTCATTCTTGAAATCGGCGGAACCCGCAATGGCGCCACCGAGGTGCTCCCACGCCTGCTGAAAGCCGGAGCAGTCAGCCTTGCCGTAGATAATCGCCGTGTCCCGGAGGAGAAAGGGTCGCTCGATCCCCCTCGCTTGCAGGAAGGTGGCGTCGGCACTCGCCTCGCTGAGCACGCTGGGGTAGGCGGTGAAGGAGAGGCGGCCAGTAGTCGGGGGGCCAAAACCGGGCTCGTTTACAGAAAGGGTGAAGTTGAGCTGGTCGTTTTCTTCGGCCACCGGCGCCGCAGCGGCAGCCGTGAACGCCTCGCCGCTGAAGAGCAGCACATCGGCTCCCTCTTCAACCGCCTCCTGCGCCGCGACTGGCGCCTGCTGAGGATCAGAGCGGTTGTCGACCTGGACAACCCTGAGCTTGCTGCCGCCGACACCGCCCCTGGCATTGGTTTCATCGACGAGCTGTTCGACGGCCGCGACGCTGGCGTCGTAGGGAGCGAGGTATCCACTCTTGGCAATCGCAGCCCCGATCGTGATCGTCTTCGGCAGTCCCGCAGAGGAAGACCCCGCAGAATCGGAGCCACCGCCACAACCAGCGAAGAGGGCCAGTACGAGTGCCAAAGAGGGAAGCGCTGACTTGGCCAAGGCGACCCTCATCGAGGCAGCTGCACTGTGACGATCCACCAAGAGCAGCGTAGAACCACTGTAGGCACGGTGATTAGCCAACAATACTCTTTCGATCAAGCCAGTCCACGGTGCCGCGGGCTCGAAAGAGCGACCTAGCTGTAGTTCCTCACCACCTTCGTCAGTAACTGAAGACATCCGGGCCTCGCTGGAGGCTGGAGCTGCGAAGCCAAACCAGCCCCAGGAGGTCCGGATGCAAGTCCACGCTAGAGCACGCCTTTACGCCGAAAGGCAGGGCCCTCGTCGTCGAGAGGGTTCTGAAGGAGGGATGGTCGGCAATGGCGGCGGCCGAGGCCGCCGGCGTTGCCGAGATCGCCGAGCTGCTCACGATGCCGCTCTCCACGGTCTCGGTTGTGCTCAAGCGCGAGGGCCTGGGAAAGCTCAGCCCGGCTGGAGCCGGGCGAGCCTCCCAATCGCTATGAGCGAAAGCAGCCGGGCGAGCTGATCCACATCGACGTCAAGAAGCTGGGTCGCATCCTCAAGCCCTGCCACCGGGTGACCGGCAACCGCCGGGGGCAGCTGAGCACCCATCGCAACGGCAAGGCGGTGCGCCTTGTCGGGTGGGAGTTCGTTCATGTCGCCATCGACGACCATTCGCGCCTGGCCTACGCCGAGGTTCTTGCCAACGAGCGCGGCGAGACCGCCGCTGGCTTCCTGCATCGCGCGGTTTCTTCTTCGCCTCACATGGGATCTCGGTCCAGAGGGTGATGACCGACAACGGCTCGCCCTACGTCTCCTCGGTTCACGCTGTTGCCTGCCGAGAGCTCGGCCTGCGCCACCTCCGCACTCAGCCCTACCGCCCTCGCACGAATGGGAAGGCAGGGCGCTTCATCCAGACGATGCTGCGCGAGTGGACCTACGGGCGGGTCTTTCCCACAAGCGCAGAGCGCACCGCGGCGCTGCCTTCCTGGCTCGAGCGCTACAAACTGGCGAAGACCACACGGCAGCCTCGGCCACCAACCGCCCGCGTCAAGGCTGACGAACGTTGCTGGGAACTACAGCTAGCGCGGTCGCTGGAGAGAATCGGGCTTGGTCGGTAGGCTTCCCGACCCGTTCGATTGAAGCACCGCGCTCGCGGCCGTCAACCCCTTCGGGGTCGAGCGCTTCGCGCCCTTGACTGCCGCTCTCGCGGTGCCGGTTTTGCGGGTAGGTCGGGGAGCGCGTGCCCCGGCGGCGCCTCGGAATGGCTATTGCGGACCGCGGCCGGCCTTTCTAGCTTTTCCGACTCCAAAGCGGTCTAGCAGGCCATTCCCGAAGTTGGTAATCAGTGCGCAGGCTGACACGAAGACGCCGAGCGCCGCAGAACCGAATTCGCCCTGAATCAAGGCCAAGCCGCTAAAAATCAGACAAGCAGCTGAAAGCGCGAGCGCGAGTATCTGAAGCAACTTCATAGACCGTCCCATTGTTGCAGGGTCTTCGCGACAGGGTTTCACGATCGCAGGTTACTCAGCATACCCCGAGTCGTTCACCGACGAAAAAACCTGTGGAGATGACCCCGAGAACGCTTCCAAATCCTTGGAGAATCCCGCCGAGCGCTACCTTTTCTTCTTCCCCAGTGATTATTAGCGCCTTTCCGACCCCCCAAGCGGCAGTCCCTGCTGCTCCTATAGCTCCTCCTATGACCCCGCACCCCTTTCTGAAAATGCCGACAACGGCGTCCGTGGCCTTATTCAACGCTTTGTTCACTTCCTTTCCCAAGGAAACCACTTCATGCCCCCCGGTCCGATCATGGTCGTAGACCTTTGCGCTCTATCTGCCCGAATCTCCCGCATGCGTGCTCTGATACGACCTGTCGCACGATTCACCGTGGCCTTCGCCCTCTTCTTGGCAGCCGCACACGCTTTTTTCGTCGAGCAGGTCCCTTCCAGGTCGAACGCGTTGACCGGATCCTGATCGGCATAGTCGTATGCGTTCGCTGAGCCACCTATCACGGGGACAGGTGAGATGAATCGCCCGAGCGCCGGGACATAGCTTCGGACCCCCATTAGGACGACGCCTGAAGGCAATTCGGTACGACGCGCGAACTTACCCAGCCAACCGTAGCGGCCGGCGCTACCGGATTTCGGATTGCCGAACTCATCGAATTCGAATTTTCCAGTCAGGTGACGATCCAACAAGAGCAGCGTAGAACCACTGTAGGCACGGTGATTAGCCAACAATACTCTTTCGATCAAGCCAGTCCACGATGCCGCGGGCTCGAAAGAGCGACTTAGCGCGCCTGACAGGATTCGAACCTGTGACCTTCGGTTTCGTAGACCAGCCAGACACCGCTCTACCAAGCCGTTTAGGGCGATCTTGAAACCTGGATGCGACCTGAAGGACGCCTAGCGATCGTCGGTAGGGGCAGGCGCCCACACACGGGGGGCACCTGTAGAGCTATCGGACCCGTCCCCTATCGCCAAATGACCGTTACAACCGTGAGCGCCGCCACTACCGCCGAGAAGGCGAGCACCGTGAGTTGAAGACGAAGATTCGATGAGGCAACGAGCGTCTCGCTGTAAGCCTGCAAAGACTTCGTATCGTTGTCCGCCCTTTGTCTCACGAGCGAACTTTCATCAGCGAGCCTTTGGATCAGCCAGGTAGTCATCGCGACGTTGCTGGATTCGCGGGATGGCTTGGACGGCTTGAGGCCAGCGGACCCTCTCTGAAACCACTTTTTGACCTGCTCATCCCCAAGCCAATTGCCTAGCCCCTCTAGCGTCACTAGGTCGCGCGCAGTCGGGAGGATCACCTCCCGACTGCGCCTTAGTTGAGAACGGGTTGCGCCGTAGCCAGCGCGGCTCGGCAGCTGCTGGTCACGGGCAATAGACAAGGCTCGGTCATAGCCCTCCACCGCACGAACGGTGGCCCACAATGGCAAAAGATACTCAAGGTCATCATCAAGACTTTGCACAAGCGAGTAGACCGAGTCATCGTGTCCCTTCCCGAGTCCGTCAATCAAATCCTGGTAACAGCCGAAGAAGGTTGGGGCAGGATTCGACTCGTCCATGAACGAGTTGGGAATACCAAGTTTCGTGTTGCTGCCGCCGGCCGTAAAGACCCATTGGTTGGCACCTCGAAACCCCAAAATGTCCTGCCAACCAAAAGGGCCTCGAAGGTCCTTGATCAAATCTTCCTTCTCAGTGGTGATCAGATCCCAGGTAGGGGGATCTTCCCTGCTCGCTGAAAAAGCCCCTGGCAGATTTTCTCGAATCCACGAAGCCGCCTCATTTCTGATCCTCTCCCTTTCCGCGGCCACCCGCTCCGCCCTTACTACCTCGGGAGACAGAATCCGATATCCGACTGCCCCTACCGGCTCTCCTCTGGCAGACGGCGCTTCGCGCAGAGCTTTCTCAAGGCAACCTTGCTCATCTTCGGCCAACGCAAAGTTCGTAATCAGGGCAGTAACACCCGGGCCCATCTGGACAAGCGCAGCACTCAAGAAGGCAAACGACTTCGAAAGCTCGATAGGCGTTGCGGTTGGAAAGAGAGCAGAGCCACGAGGGCGGAAAAAGCCCAGCCGAGTCCACGACAGGCCATGACCCGTCCGTGCATCATCCAGCCACTTCTCAGCATCAATCGAGCCAAGCCCGGGGACATCCTCGGTCCAGCCCAGACGTGCAAACCCCTTCTTCAAATCTGGGGTATGAGTGGCTAGGTAGATCTCGACCATCCAGAAGGAGGCCCACAACACGTGCTCATCCGAGGGAAGATCGAGCTCATTCCGTTCTTTCGCTCGAACATCCGAGCGCGCCACCGCTGCGCGCATTCGAGACCGCCTCTTCAGACGAGCTTCCCATTGGAAGCGTTGAAGGCGAACGCTCTGCCTAAGGGGACCGGGATGAATCAGCGAGTTAATCCACCACCTCATGATCACTAGCCAGGCAACCAATACAAGGGGAGCGAGCAAAATGGGAGCCCAGTTGATCTGACTCGCATAAAGCAATTGGCAATTCATGACCTCAACCTACGAATCTGACCGGCCGCTACGCACTCAATGATCATGGCTATTGGGTTACAAAGGCTCGGTTCCCTCACTCAAGATCGAGAGGTAGTTGTCGTAGGTAAAGATCTTGTTCCGGGGCTTTCCCGTGATCTCGCGAAGAATGCCTAGCTGCTCAAGATGTCCAATGGCTCCTGCCACGGTCGGCTCGCTGATAGGCAGACGCTGCGTGGTGGTGGGGATGCGCAGGATGACCTCTCGCACCGCGTGGTCAAAGACCAATAGGGCGGACCCGGCTGCCCGGCCAAGACCGTGGATGCGCTGACGATCCCGCTCAATTAGCTCAACGATTCGTTTCGTAGTCTCGGTCGCGAGAGATGCAACTGAAATGACGCCCTCCAAGAAGAAGCGAAGCCAAGCCTCCCAATCGCCCTCGGTTCTAATCGCTTGGAGACGTTCGTAGTAGACCTCGCGATGCGTCTTCAAATGCAGACTTAGATACAGCAATGGCCGGCTCAAGACTCGACCTTCGCCGTCGCCGGTCTCGGTACAAAGAAGCAGGGTGACCAGCAAACGCCCGAGACGACCGTTGCCGTCGAGAAATGGATGGATGGTCTCGAACTGGGCATGGGCCAGTGCAGCTCGAATCAAGATTGGCGTCGCCACTGGATCTCCGTGGAGGAACTTCTCCAAATCCGCCATCGCATCCGGCACATGCTGTGGCGGAGGAGGAACGTATCGCGCAGTCTCGGGCGAGGATCCTCCGAGCCAGTTTTGGATCCGGCGAAATTCGCCAGGATCAGTGCTGCCGCCCCGCGTACCTCGAAGAAGCTCTGAATGCGCGTCCTTCAAGACTCGAAGACTGAGAGGCAGGCCCTCTCTCATACTCGATAGACCCAGATTGACGGCAGCGATGTAGTTCGTGGTCTCTTTGACGTCCTCTATGGGGACGCTGGGCGCGACATCGTGCTCGAAGAGGAGCAGGTCAGAAAGCGACGACTGAGTGCCCTCGATCTGGGAAGAAAGAACTGCCTCCTTGCGGATATAGCTATAAAGAAACTGATCGGGGTCGGGAAGGAGCAAGGTGATTCCGTCCAGCCTGCCCAAGGCCTGATTGGCTTGGTCTAGAAGACGCTGGAGGTCTGGGTCAATTTTCAGCGGTGGATCAGGTGGCAGCGGCTTCGGGATGAAGGTGCTGTATCCGCCCCGATCCGAGGGAACCTTGGAAAAGTGCCCAGTTCGTGTTCCGGAGGTAGTCATTGAATCTGCGGAGGCCAATCTCTTCCCTTGCTTACGTTGGTAGTCATTGACGCTACCAAAGGTTTCGGCACTTTCCTTGGGATGAGCCCCGCGCGGGGAAAGGTTGCTTGGGATGTCTCCAAGCAAGCATCACGGAATCGCAACGCGCACGGCTTCAAAGCTCTTGCCCACGGCGTGGGTATACCGCGCCAGCATCGTCTCGACGCGATGCCCTGCGATCTCGGCCAGATCGGCGTCGTTAATGCCGGCGGCGCGGAGGTGCGTCACGTAGGAGTGGCGGCACTCGTGGGGGCGGATGTCTAGGCCGGAGGCGCGCTGGGTCGGTTTCCAGAGGTCGCGATAGAAGTTGCGCTCGCGCCACATGCGGCCGGTTGGAGTCGTGAAGAGCAGCTCGCAGTCCTCGCCGTTTAGCTGGATCTGGGCTTCGATCATCCAGGCCAAGGTCGCTGGAACGGGGACGGTCCTCCCGGCGTCGTGCTCGCCGTGGTCGGTCTTGGTGCCGTCGAGGATTGTGCCCTCGTGGGCGGTGCGCCTGACCTTCAGCGTCTCGCCGTCGAAGTCCTCGACCCGAAGGGGAAGCACCTCCCCTAGCCTCATGCCGGTGTCGGTGAAGACGCGGACCATTGCCTCGTAGCGACCGGCAGCCTTGGCGAAGGCGTGCATCTGCTCAAAGCTGAAGACCCGGATCGGCCTTCGCTTCTTCTTTGCCCTCGGATCGTTGGATCTGACCCGGACTCCCTTGAACGGGTTGAGGTCGGCCACTTCGTCGGTGATCGCGTCCTCGGCCATTGCCGAGAGCGAGCGCAGGATGCCGACAACGCCGGTGGTCGCTCTGCCTTGGACCCGCAGCATGTGGTCGACCAGGGCAAGGGCGTGGCGTCGGCGCAGCTCGCGCATTGGCCATTGCTTCAGCGGAATGCCCTCCACCTCGACCTCGAGGACGCGGCTGATGCGGTGCTCGTTGGTCTCGTTGGTCCGTTCTGAGCGAGGGTGGTGGGTCGGCCAGGTGGCGAAGTACTCGCCCAGGGTGTCGGGTCGATCCGAGAGTCCATAGGCCTCGTCGATCGCCTGCTGGGCTTCTCGCTTCAAACTGAACGTTCCCTTGCCGCCGTTCCAGTGGGGTTTGGCGATGTGGCGCTTGCCGTCGCGGCCGGTGTATCTCGCCACCCAGACCGTTTCCCCGGAAGGATTACGCCGCTTGGTCGGAGCCTCGCGGCGTCTCACTTCGCTTCATCCCTTCTCTGGGCGAGGAAGGTGTCCACGTCTGAGGGATCGATCCGCCTTGCCGCTCCGAGCTTGTAGGAGGGCAGCTCCCCTCTCCTGATCCAGTTGCGAATCGTGCGATCTGAGACGGCGAGATAGGCAGCGAGGCTGCGCTCGGTGAAAAAGGTGATTGGCGTGGCATTTCTCTCCATGCTCCCTTGGTGCCGGAAGAGCCTTTGCTTGATCCACTTGTTCGGCAAAAGACCGAAGGTCAGACCTCTCGCCGGGCCTCCATACAGGCGGCCTCCGCACGGCGGAGCCGTGCCACAATCGGCCGCCGGAGGCACGGCCGGAGTCGCCAGCGCGATCACGCCAGGGCCTTCCTGATGTTTGGGATCACCAAACTGCGGCCCAGGCACGAATCGCGGGATTCGTAGTGTGTCGGCGGTTGGGTTGTTGCTGTTTGAGTTCTTCCTTTGCCTGCTTCTTTGGGTCCTTCTTCTTGCTTCTCTTGGCTTTTGGTTTTGGCTTCGTTCTTCGTTGGCTTGCTTCTTCTTTTGCCTTCTTGCTTTTGGGTTTGGTTGGTCTCTTTTTGTTCTTGGTTTCATTGCTTGGTCTCATCCGGCGACCGAAAGCCGCCGCGCGTGAACTCGCCCGGCTGCCAGTCGATGCCGTCGAGCAAGCTGGACGTGGGCACTCCCAGGGCGCCGGCGAGCTTCGCAAGGGTGTCGATTCGGGGCATGCGATCGCCGCGCTCAAGCAGGCCGATCTCGGTGCGGTGCAGCGAGGCGCGGAAGCTCAACTCCTCCTGGGTGATGCCGGTGCGCTCGCGGGCGCTTGCCAAGTTGGCGCCGAAGCGCTGGGCCACGGCACTCAATTGACGCCCCCGAGCAGCTCGTCAAAGCGCACAGCGGCCCTGCTGGGCGCGAGGCGGCGACAGTCGCAGGTGATGAGCCCGTCGCGGGCCAGTTCTCGGACAGCGCGCTCCACCGCATCCTGTTCGCAACTTCGCTGGTCGGCCTCAACCCGCAAGGCCAGCTCCAAGATCGTCAGCTGCGCAGGGTGCAGGACCAGGACTTCGGTGAGGACCGAGCGCTGGATGATCTCGTCCTCTTGGGCGGTCGTCAGAACGCGCCGCCGGATATCTTCGTCGTGCATGGGAGCTAGTACCTCCTGTGCCACGGCCCCGGGGGCGTTCCACCGCTCGCCGGGGCCACTTTTTGTTCGGACGAGCCGATGGTAGCAAGGACCGTTGCTACCTAGCGACACCTCATGGCTTCGCCTGGATGATCCTCGCGACTCGCGTGAAGTGCAGGCCCGTCTCCTCCGCTATTTCGCGCGTCGACAGGCCGGCCGCCTGGGCCTGCTCGAAGCTCTCGCGGCGCTTCTCGCGAATCTGCTCGTGTCGCTCCTGGGAGCGCTCGAAATCGGCCTGCGCTTTGCGAATTGCCTTGCGTGCTTTGGCCTCAGCCGCGTCTGCCATGCGCTGGACCCTATTTGGCCCGGCGAAATGAGACCAAGATGCGACCACGTTGCTCTGGAACCGCCAGGAACGCCGAGGAGGAGCGCGGAACGTCGATTCGAGAGGAACCGGCGCAATCGGCTCTGCACCGGGAAATGCGCGGGCTTCAGAGGAACAGCGAGGAACGCGCCTGACAGGATTCGAACCTGTGACCTTCGGTTTCGTAGACCGACGCTCTATCCAACTGAGCTACAGGCGCGGGGTTGGGCCGGTGGCCCGGAGGGCGATTCTAGGGACTTGGGGGCGTGGTTAGGCCGCTTCGGGCTTGGTGGGCTTGTTCAGCCGCACGTGCCATTGGACGGTAGCGGTTGCTACGCGTTGGCCGGCGGCGTCGGTCAGCTCGATCTCGCAGGGGAAGACGACCTTGCCCTCGGTGTCGAGGGTGGCGAGGGCCTCGTTGCCGTCGACGCCCAGCCTGGCCTTGGCCTCGATCGGTCCCTTGGCGATCTTTTCGTAGGAGATCTCGGCGCTGCGGGCGAGCGGCGTGACGTCGCCCATGCGCTCGGCGAAGGCGCCGACGAAGGCGGCTCCGGATGCTGTCTCGGCGGCAGTGAAGAGGGCGCCGGCGTGTTGGGAGCCGACGTGGTTGGTCAGCTCGGCGCGCTCGGGCAGCAAGACGACGGCCTCGCCCGGAGCGACGCTGGTGATCTCGAGGCCCAGGTATCCGGCAAACGGCACGGCCTGGGTCATGCCCTGGGCGATTGCGTCGAAGTCGGTCATCGGCGAGACCCTATCCCGTTCCGGTGCGCCTTATGCCCGCATAGGGCCGCATAAGGCGCACCGGAACGCTCAGCGGCCCTCGAAGGTCGCGTGCCCAGGCCCGCCGTGCTCGAGGAAGGTCTTGACCGCCCGTTGCAGGTCCTCGGTGGCGAAGAGGTCGCCCGCTTCGGTGCGGATCGCCTCGTCGGCGGCGGGGATGCCGCCCTCGCGGAAGCGACGCAGGATCAGCTTCGTCATCGCGTGCGCCTTGGTCGGGCCGGCGGCCAGCTCTGTCGCAAAGGCCCGAGCCCGCTCGTCGAATCCCCCGTCGTCAAAGACCCGGTTGACGACTCCCCAGCCGGCCAGCTCCTCGGCGCCGAATAGCTCGCCGGTCATCACCAGCTCGCGAGCGCGGCCGCTGCCGGCCCGCTCGGCGAGCCGCTGGGTGCCGCCCATCGACGGGGTCAGACCAACCACTTTCTCGACCAGCCCAAACTTGGCCGAGCGGGCGGCGAGGATCAGGTCGCAGCCGAGCGCCAGCTCGAAAGCTGCGGTCAGGGTCAGTGCGTGGGCGGCGAAGACAACCGGCAGCGGCAGACCTTCCACCCGCTCGACCGCGCCGATCAGCTCGTTCCAGAGACCGCTTGCTCGCTCCGGCGTGAGGCCGTCGAACTCGGCGACGTTGACGCCACCGGAGACCGCCCGTCCTTCAGCACGGATCAGCAGCGCTCGCGGCAGGTCGTCCTCGACCGCGGCGATCCCCGCCTGCAGGCCCTCGAACATGCTGCGGTCGAAGAGGTTCAGCGGCGGGCTGTCGAGCGTCATCACCGCCAGGCCGGCGTCGTCGCGCTCTACTCGAATTGGGCCCCGCTCCTGGCTCATCGGGCCCGGGATCATGGCACGCGGTGAACCTCGAAGAGGTTCGTACCCAGCTCCTGCTCCGGTAGTCCCGCAGTGATCGCGATCAAGTCGCCGGACGAGGCGATGCCGTGTTTCGCAGCCAGCACCGCGCAGTCGTCGAGCAGGCTGCGCACATCCGTCTCGTGCTCGTTGAGCACGGCGGTGACGCCGAAGAGCAGCTTCAGTCGCCGCACCGTCTCGATCCGCGGCGAGACCGCGAGCACCGGCACGTTGGGCCGGTGGGCAGAGACGAGCCGCGCCGTGCGACCGCTGGTCGTCGGCACCACGAGGGCCGCCAATCCCAGCCGGTAGACCGCGCCGACCGCCCCCTGCGCAACCGAGTCGGCGACGTCCTGCGTCGCCTGGTCGGTCCTGCTGAAGAGCCAATCGCCGTACGGCAGGTCGGGCTCGGTCGCCCGGGCGATCTGGTCCATCACCCGCACCGCCTCGATCGGATGCTGGCCGACCGCCGTCTCCTCGGAGAGCATCACCGCATCGGTGCCGTCGTAGATCGCATTGGCGACGTCGGTCACCTCAGCCCTGGTCGGCCGCCGGGCGACCACCATCGAGGCGAGCATCTGGGTTGCCGTGATCGCCGGCTTCGAGCGCCTGCCGGCGCCGCGGATCAGCCGCTTCTGCACGACCGGCACACGCGCGAGCGGCAGCTCGATGCCAAGGTCGCCGCGGGCGACCATGATTCCGCCGGTCGCGGCAGCGACGATCTCCTCGGCGTTCTCCGCCGCCTGCTGCTTCTCGATCTTGGCGATCAGCGGGATGTCGGAATCGAGCGCCCGCAGCCGCTCGCTGACCGGCTCCAAGTCCGCTGCCGTCGAGACGAATGAGACCGCGAGCAGATCGATGCCCTGCTCGACCGCGAACTCGACCCAGCCGAGGTCGACCAAGGTTGCGGCGGGAGTGCTGATTCCCGGCACGTTCAGCCCCTTGTGCGAGGAGAGCGTGCCGCCGACCTCGACCTCGCAGTCAACGCCGCCGTCTTCGGGACCGCGCACCCGGAGACGGATCGAGCCATCGGCGAGGTAGACCGGTTCGTCCTCGCGCAGCGAGGTCACCCCGGGCCAGGTGACCGGGATCGTTTCCCGATCCCCCTCCACCTCCTGCGGCGTCAACCTCACGTGCATGCCGGTCTCCAGCTCGGCGACGTCGCCGCGCAGCTCGCCGATCCGCAGCTTCGGGCCGGGCAGGTCACCGAGCACAGCCACCTCCTGGCCGGCACGTTCGGCGGCGCCGCGGATCGCCTCGACCGTGCGCGCGTGGCGGTCGCGGTCGGCGTGGGAGAAGTTGAGGCGGAAGACGTCGACGCCGGCATCGATCAAACGGGTCAGCGTCTCGGGCTCCCAGCTCGCGGGACCGACCGTCGCGATGATCTTCGTGCGCCTTCCGTGCTGCATTCGTATGACTGTAGAGCGTGACGCATCGCACCCCGCCTACCCGCGACGTCGACACCGATCTCTGTGACAATGATTGGGTGAGCAGCGTCGCCGAGCGTCCCGCGGACACCGAGGAACCAGCTTTCCCGGACCTTGTCGGCACAGCGCCTCCCTCTCCGGCGGGACCGATCGAGCCAGCCGAGCTCGGCGAGCTCGGCAAGCCCCCAGCGGTACCCCTGCCTCGCGTCGCCCAGATGCTGCGCTTCAGCCAGCGTCAGATCGAGTACGTCTTCGGCACCCGACGGCGGATCGGCGAGACCTTTCGCATGCGAACCGCGCTCCCAGGCGGGCCGGTCGTCACCAGCCACCCCGATCACGTCCGCTCGCTCTTCACCGCCAAACCCGAGCTGACGCCCTCGTTGACCGGCGAGTCACCGCTGCGGCCGATTCTCGGCACCGGCTCCGTGCTCACCTCGCTCGGCGAGCGCCACATGCGCCAGCGCAAGCTGCTGCTGCCTCCCTTCCACGGCGAGGCGATCGAGCGCTACACGGAGATGATCGCGACGGCGACCGAACGCGAGCTCGACCGCTGGCCGCTGAACCGGCCCTTCGCGCTGGCGCCGCGCATGCAGGCGATAACGCTCGACGTGATCATGGCGGGGATCTTCGGCATCGAGGGGAAACCCGAGCGCGGCACTCCCGAGGACCGGATGCGCTCGACCATCAAGCGCCTGGTCAACGCCTCGACCTCGCGGCTCGGCCAGGCTGGCGAACTGCTCAACATCGGTCGCGAAGACGCGGTGGGAATCATCAAGCTTGCGGTTACCCTGCTCGACCGGCCGACCTACGCGGTGATCCGGGCCCGCCGCGCCGACGAGCACCTCGCCGAGCGCCGCGACATCCTCTCCCTGCTCCTGCAGGCACACACCGAGGAGGGCGAGGCGATGGACGACAAAGAAGTCCGCGACGAGCTGCTCACCCTGGTCCTCGCCGGCCATGAGACGACAGCCAACTCGCTGTCCTGGACCTGGGAGCGCCTGGTGCGCAACCCGGATGCCCACGAGGCTCTGCGCGAGGCAACGCGCAACGGCGGCAACTCCGCCGAGCAGGTAGAGGCGACGATCGTCGAGAGCATGCGCTCCCGCCCAGTCGTTCCGTTCATCGGCCGCCGGGTGACAGTCCCCTGGCGGCTCGGCCCCTACGGCGTATCCGCCGACACTCCGATCGGGATGAGCATCCTGCTCGTCCACCACCGCGAGGATCTCTACCCCGAGCCCTTCGAGTTCCGCCCGGAGCGCTGGCTCGGCCGCAAGCCAGGGACGTATGAGTGGATCCCCTTCGGTGGCGGCATCCGCCGCTGCCTCGGCGCCGCCCTGGCGATGGCCGAGATGCGCGTAGTCCTCGAGGCGACTGCCCGCCGCCTCGACCTCGAAGCCGCCGAGCCGGAGCCCGAGCGCGCCCTGCACCGCAACGTGACGATGATCCCCGCCCGCGGCGGCCGCATCGTTCTTCGCGCGCGACGCTGAAGTACTCGGCCCAGCAGAAGGAAACCAGCTCCGGCTGGAATAAAAGGCTTGAGTGGCCGAACCGAATTGCGACGCCTGGCAGTGCTGGTGGTTCGCCTCGAGTCCCGCACGCCTCCGGACAACGACCTGTGTTGGCACCCCTGGAAGGGGGCCGCCGGCGCGGGGACCGATGGCCTGCCAGTCGAGATAAACAACAACTCGACTTCGGAACCCCCTTTCAAGCGCATGCCCCGCGACGGTGGCTGGTCCTATTTCAACGATCACGTGGAGCAGGTCCTCTTTCCGCATGAGAATGCACGGGGTGGTCGTTGGCTCTGCTGTCCCAGCGAAATGCACCTCGAATTCGCCGTGCGCAAGGGAAGGCCCACTCGCGTCGCTCGCGTGGACCTGCTCGAGCGCCTCACCAGCCCCCTCGAGATCGGCTGCACCTTCGGACTCATCCACTTGTCGCTGCAGCCCTGTGAAGAGGCTGATGCACCAGACACGCTCGAATGGGCGAGGGCGGTCTCATCACCGTTCCGCCATTACCGCGCATGGTCCAAGTTGGACCTGGTGCGGGGGGACGACAGGACGAGCCTCGCCGTCCAAAGACCGATCCGGGCGTTGGTCGAGAGCGTCTTCGGCGACCCAGACCCCAACCTCGAGCGAAGCCTCTACAGCGTGCTGATGGCGCAGTGCCCAACCGATTGTCGAGCAAACAGCAGAGAGGAGGGGGAATGGCGACGGGCCTTGGCCAAGCGCTGGTACAAGGTGAAACCGCCCGGCGAGGAGGACCTCGATGCAAGCGAGCACGAAAGACGTCAGACCGACCGCGTCGCGGTGACGACAAGCCTGCTTTTGGGTCGCAACGCGACCTTCACGCTTTCCGAGGCCATCGACGGAGAATATGCACGCAACCTCCGCTCCTATTGGGCCGAAAGCATCGTCTTCGGCCTGCTACAGCACGACAGCTTGGAGGAGTTCCAGCGCAAGCTCGCCGCAATCGGAAACCCGCTCGATCCCGAGGTGCAAGCCCTCCGCCACAGCTGGCTCAAATTTCGCAACGTCCTCTGGTGGTCACAGCTCGCCATTAGCAGTGGAATTCCGCAAGCCATGCTCAAACGGCTCCGCAACGAGCTTGGCACCGAGAGGCTCTTCACCGATCTCGAGGGCGACCTAGCCACCTACAGCGAGCAACAGCAGGCAGAGGCTCTGGCCAACCTCCAGATCTACGGCGCACCCTTCGTCGTCTTCGCCGCATTGGTAACCGCGATCGGCCTGTTCGACTTCACCGACCGGCAGCTCGCGACCCTCATTGGTGCGTCGCTGCTGGTCGCGATCGTCGCCTCGCTCTTCGTTCGCGTGAAGCTGAAGGGCGGATTCAAACCTATAGAGAGACTCAAGCGAATGAAGCAGGGTCTCAGGGGGAAATAAGCGGAGAGGGAGGGATTCGAACCCTCGAGAGAGCTTGCGCCCCCTACTCGCTTAGCAGGCGAGTGCCTTCAGCCACTCGGCCACCTCTCCGGGCATTCGGCTCGATTGTAGGAACTCACGGGGTACGGCGCGGTTAGTCTCGTGGTCGTGTCCGGCCGCTCGCACGCGGAATTCGAGGCGATCTTCGCGGAGGTCGAGGCACCGTTTGCCTTCGTCGACCTCGAAGCGATGTGGTCCAACTCGGACGCGATGCTGGCGCGGGCCGGTACGAAGCCGATTCGGGTCGCAAGCAAGTCGCTGCGCTGTCGGGCGCTGTTGGAGCGGATTCTTGCGCGCGACGAGCACTTTGCCGGGCTGATGACCTTCACCCTGCCGGAGACGCTCTGGCTGGCCAAGGAAGGCTTCGAGAACCTGCTGCTCGCCTACCCGACGGCGGACACGGGCGCGCTCGAGGAACTCGCGCTGCGCTCGGTCGCCAACCCCGGCGACGCTCCGATCGTGATGGTCGACTGCATCGAGCACCTCGATGCGATCGAGTCAGTTCTGGGCGGGGGGGCGGCACCGGTGCGGGTCTGCATCGAGCTCGATGCCGGCTGGTGGGCGTTGGGCGGGCGGATCAAGGTGGGTCCGAAGCGCTCGCCCGTGCACACGGTCGAGCAGGCAGTTGAGCTGGCCCGGGAGATCGAGCGACGCGGCCAGGTCGAGCTGGCCGCGCTGATGGCTTACGAGGGCCAGATCGCCGGCGTCGGCGACCGCCCGCCGGGCCGACGGCTGCGCGGCGCGGCGATCCGTGCGATGCAGCGTCGTTCGGCCGCCGAGCTGGCCGCGCGGCGCGCCGCTGTCGTCACCGCGATCCGCGAGTTCGCCGAGCTGCCGATCGTCAACGGCGGCGGCACCGGCAGCCTCGAGCTGACCGGGGCCGAGGACGCGGTCACCGAGATCGCCGCGGGCTCGGGCTTCTACGCCCCCACCCTCTTCGACAGCTACAGCCGCTTCAGCCTCACTCCCGCGGCCGGCTTCGTCCTGCCGATCGTGCGCAAGCCGAGCGACCGAATCGCAACCGCACTTGGCGGCGGCTACCTCGCCTCCGGCGGGGGCGACTCCTCGCGTCTCCCCTCCCCCTGGCTGCCGCCCGGCCTCGAACTCGACTCCGAGGAGGGCGCCGGCGAGGTCCAGACGCCGCTCAGCGGCGCCCCCGCCCGCGATCTGAGTGTCGGCGACCGCGTCTACATGCGCCACGCCAAGGCCGGTGAGCTGTGCGAGCGCTTCGACGTACTCCACCTCGTCGAGGGCAATGAGATCGTCGACGTCGTCCCCACCTATCGCGGCGAGGGCCAGACCTTCCTCTAGCTAGGGACCGAGCACCCGCTCCGCGTACTCGTTGGTGAAGGCGTGGCCGGGATCGAGCTCGTCCCGTGCCGCCTGGAAGTCAGTCCAGCGCGGGTAGCGGTCGGCAAGGGTGGCGGCGGTCTGGAAGTGGCGCTTGCCCCAGTGGGGGCGGCCGCCGTACTCGTTCATGATCGCCTCGACCGCTTCGAAGTACGGGCGCCACTCCATCCCCCGGTACTGGTGCACGGCGATGTAGGCGGTGTCGCGTTCGTGCGAGGGACTGAGCAGCGCGTCATCGCCGGCGGTGACGCGCATCTCGATCGGGAAGAAGACCGGATAGCGGTTGGAGCGGACCCACTCGATCACCCGGCTCGCCGCCTCCGGCCCGTGCTCGCGCGGCACGCCGTACTCCATCTCGGTGAAGCGGACCCGGCGCTCGTTGGCGAAGATCCGGTCGCTGCGATCGATTGCCGTGCTGCCGGAGGCGAGCCAGGCGGCGAGCCGTGAGAGCGAGGGAATCGCACTCGGGACGGCCTTGCCGGCGGCCGAGATCGCCTCCAGCGCCCAGTTCTCCAGCACGATGTCGTTGAGGAAGGCGGCTGCCCGGCCGCGCGGGCGCGGCGGCCCGCCGGTGCGGTTGCGTTCGAGGACCAGGGCCGAGTCGGCGTAAGGAAAGGTGAAGAGCTCGAAGTGCTCGTGGGCGTCGGCGCGCTCTTGAAAGGAGTCGAGTACCTCCTCACGCGGATGGGAGCTGTCGACCCGATGCAGAGTAAAGGCCGGAGTGCAGCGCAGGGTCACCGAGCAGATCGCGCCCAGGGCGCCGATGCTGACCCGTGCGGCACGCAGCAAATCGGGATCGCTCTCCGCCGTCAGCTCGCGCAGCGAGCCATCGGCGAGGACCAGCTCCATTGCGACGACCTGCGAGGAGATGTTGCGCAGCTTGGCCCCAGTCCCGTGGGTCCCGGTCGAAATCGCGCCGGCGATCGTCTGGCGGTCGATGTCGCCGAGGTTCTCCATCGCCAGGCCCAAGCCGTGCAGCTGCTCGTTCAGGTCGGCGAGCACCGTTCCGGCTCCGACCTTGACCAGGCCTGAAGAGCGATCTGCGTCGATCACGCCGCTCAGCTGTCCGGCGTCGATCATCGTGCCCTCGGTCATCGCCGTCTCGGTGAAGGAATGGCCGCTCGCCGCGACGCTGATCTTGCGGCCCGCCACGGCCGCAGTGACGATGCACTCGGAGAGCTCCTCGCGACTTGCGGGCCGCAACCGCTCGACAGGCGTGCAGACCTGATCCCCGGCCCAGTTGCGCCAGGCAGCAGTCACTCGCCCTCGCCGCTCGCTGAAGACATGCTCCGGGAGCCTAGTCCGGTCAGCCCTCAACCGCGGGGATGGCCGGTGGCGCCAATGCATGAAACGCATAAAGGACCGTTCCAAGCAGCAGCACGATGATCGCCAGGCTCGGCGCCGCGTTGCCCGCCACGCTGGCGGCGCCACCACCGGCAAGTCCACCCACGACCTGTCCCGCGGCCCAGGCCATATTGGAGAGGCCGGCAGCGAACCCCTGATGCAGCTGACTGGTCTCGGCCGTCTCGGAGAGCATGGTCAATGCTGGCGTGAAGCAAATGCCTCCACCGAGCGAGGTCAAGATCAAGCCGGCCATCACTACGCCCATCGCCTCTCCAATTGCCACTGCCGCCATTGCTACGGCGCAAATGCTGAGACCGACCACGAAGGGAAGGCGCCGTCCCGCTCTATCGGAGAAGCGCCCGGCAATCGGCGCCAGAACAGCCTCGAGGGCGGCGCCCGCGATGAAGCCGCCTGCGATCAGCGCGTGACCTCCACCGAGATCGGCGATCTGCAGTGGCACCAAAACCTCGACTGCACCGAACATCACCGAGGGAATGGCGACGAAGGTCGTCGCCATCACGATCGGGCGGCTGAACATCGTCTCGGCAACCTCGTGCAGGTCCTGGCGTTCCGGCGCCTCGGCCTCCGGCAGGCGAGCGGCGAAGACGGCAAGCGCGATTGCCACTCCCAGCACCGCGCTGAAGACAAGTTCGGTGCCGATTGTGGCGGCGAGCGCACCCAGCACGGGGCCGAGCAGAGCACCAGCCACCGCGGTCCCAAGAGCCGTGCCGATGATCGAGCCGCGACGCTCCGGCGGCGAAACGCTGATCAGCCAGGTAAGCGCACCGGACCAGATCAACGCGCCTGCGCCACCCTGGATGAAGCGCGCGGCGTCGAGGAGCAGGAACTCCTTGGCGAACCCAAAAGCGACACTGGAGACGCCGAGCAGAAGCAGGCCCACGATCACCGTGCGCCGGGGGCCGAAACTTGCCGCAAGCAAGCCGGCCGGCAAGGCGAAGACGAGTGTCCCGGCCGCGTAAGAAGCTGACAGCACCCCGGCCTGGGCCTTGCTCAACCCGAGATCTGAGACGTAGTCGGGGAGCAGCGGCGCGATAGCCGAGAAGAAGACGACGTCAAAGAAGACCATCGCCGAGGCAAGTATGAGCAATCGACGCATTGCAGACAATACAATCATCTTGAGCGTTCGCAGTCGTGGGCCGTCGCGTCTAGCATCGACGGATCGCCTACTCCCCGGAGGGGTGGCAGAGCGGTTGAATGCACCGGTCTTGAAAACCGGCAGGCGTCTAACGGCGTCTCGAGGGTTCGAATCCCTCCCCCTCCGCTAGCTGTTCACGCAGAAGGCCCTAGTCAAACCGTCGGCAGAATCGAGCGGGCCTCGGCGACCCGCGCGGGCCATGGCGGTGAAGCGTTCGCCCAGCGCACACTGAGTTGCTCCATGGCCGCATAGAGCCGTGGCAGACTGGCGAGCACCCTTTCCGGCGTGATGTCCGAACGAACTCCGGGGGAATCTTTACGCGTCAACAGCCAGGCCATAATCGCGGGGACAATCGTCTCGGCTGTCTCCTCATGCGTCCCAGGGTCGAAGCCTGCGAGATTGGATATGAAAGGGGCGTACGCATGATCGTCAGGCACGAGGACAAGCCAGTCATGTGCCTGTCCGTCTCCCCCCTGGGTTGCGTAACGACGCCCCATTGCGATGCCGAGCTCCAGCGGCATATTGAAGCGGGCTAGATTGTGGTCGCCCTCGCCACGGCACCTACTGAGATCGTGGATTGAAAAGCGGCTGCCGTGCAAGGCAGCGCAGATGCGGTCGATGCGGGAAACAGCCGTTGAGCCGGTCTCGGTCGCGATCCGCGGCACGAAGCCACAGCTGAGGACTGCGAGCAGGATCGCGTTGAGCAGCGGCTCGTACTCGCTATCGAACGGACAGTTGAGAAAAACCGAGACGTCGGCAGCAGGGATCTCCCCCCAAGCGTAGATATCGGTTGTCTCCATACGTCGCTGAAGTCAGACAGACGCACGCTCGAGCCGAGCCAGTGCACGCTGGTACTTGGTCACCCGGGGATCGTCGTAGCCGACTGCCTCAGCGCCAATCTGAATAGCCTCGTGAATCCGGTCTGAGGCTACCTGCAGATCGCCTCGATCTCGGGCAACCAAGCCGAGGTTGTAGAGGTTTTCGGCAACCTCTCGTCGCCGAGGCCCGTAGATCTCCTTCGCCGCCTCAAGCACCTCGCTCAACACACTCTCGGCCTCGTCAAGCATTCCCTGTGAACGAAGCGCGATTCCCAAGTAGTACATTGACGCAGCCCATCCCTCGGAGATGCCCGCAGCGCGGTTTTCTTTGGCTGCAGTCCGCAGCGCATCCACCGCCCCCTCCCAATCTCCACTCTTGTGCAAGACCACCCCTAGGTAGAACCAACATCCCGCCTTAATCGCGGTTTTCACTCCCGGCGACCTCTCTGCTATCGACACGGCGCGCCTCAGCGCCACGGTGGCCCCTTCAAGGTCGCTCAGCTCAGTAAGCGTGTAACCCAAGCCAAGCAGCTGCATGACGGTCGTCACGGGCTCCGCCGCCTCAGCCAAAGTGGCCCCATCCTGAAGTTGTTCCTTCGCCAGCGAAAGCCAGAGTTCGTTGGCCTCAACCCGCGGGTGTTTAGAGCCGAGCTCCCGCCGGTTAACCAAGAGGGTGTGCTCGAGAATCTGCTCGGCCTCTTGATGGCGGCCGGCACGCACTAGAAGCGAACCGAGTTCTTGCTTGATCCCAACGACGGCCGGGGACTCGCCGCCATCCTCCTCTGCACGAATCGTGGCCGCCTGCTTCAAGGCGTCCAAGGCCTCATTGAACTGCTTGAGCTCCGCAAGAGTTTCAGCCAACGGCAGCAGAATCGAGACCCGATTGGGATATCCCTCCGCGTCAGCCGCCTCACATATGTGCAGAGCCTTTCCAAGGCGCTTGAGGGCGTTGGTGTGGTCGTGTAGCTGCAGATCGATCAGCCCGATGTTGAGATTCGCAAGGGCTAAGCCCTTTGGGTCGGACTGCACCTGGCAAGACTGCTCGAGGGCTGCACGGTGCTCGCGCAACTCGTCCTCGTCGGGCTGGTCCCCTGAGAGGGCCGCGATGGTCGCATCCAGACGTCGCATCAGTTGCGCGCGGCTGTCCGGATCGTCGTGCAACAAATGAAGCCATGGCTGCGACACGCCGGAAATCGTGTCCTCAAAGCCGACCTTCGGGTGGGCGAGCAGTTCAAAAACTTTGGCAAATGCCACCTCATCCGAGGGGTGGGCAGGATCAACGCGCACTGCTGAAAGCCCGCGTAGGAAAGGGGGCTCGCTGGCGGCGCCAAGAAGGATCGGCACGATTCGCTTGTCTTTCCCTTGCCAATAGGCCTGCAGGGCTGCGCTCCACTCGAAGCGCTCCACCTCGGACGGTTCCGAGCCGATCAAGAGCACGACACCTTCCGCCGCAGCGAGCGCGGAGAAGACAGCGTGATTCCACTCAATGCCCAGGGAGACTTCGGATGAGGCTCTTACTGCGCTTTTTCTGCACTCACCCCGCAGGTATACGGCGAGCTCAGCGGCCACTCCCGCCCCATCGGGGCCGTGAGAGATGAAAAATCTCTCAGGACACTGCGACGTTCGGGGATCCGTCATTTAGTCACCCTAAAGCAAATCGCTCAAAGGTTTCCTTTTGGTACGTCGTGAATACCCGAATTTGGTGCTCTCTACAGAGGTTTCCAAATGGACCCGCTGGCGCCAAATTACGCCATGGGACAGGAAACCTCGCGCAACGACCGAACGTGCGGAGATGGAGACGGCATCGCGCCGGGCGCGCAGGCGTGAGCGATGGCTGCAGCGAGCGGAGCGCGTCACCGACGCCTTTGGGCTGGTCTTCGTTCTGGTCCTGGTCACCTATGTGCTGGCCTCGCTGCTGGACAATCGCGGCTGGACCTCGGTAGTCCTTACTGTGGCGACGAGCGCGACCTCGATGGTGGCGCTGACCAGCTCGCACGCGCGGGGTCGGCTCGTGCGCATCGCCCTGGTGCTATCGGCGCTGACCGTGGCACTTGCCGCCGTCGGGGCTGCCGCCGGCAACCACGACTGGCTCAACCTCGCGACGCTGATCCAAGTTTCGCTGCTGGCCGTGGCGATGGGGGCGGTCCTGCGCCGGGTCGTCATGGCCCCGGAGGTGGGCTCGCGCACGATCCTCGGCGCGCTCAGCGTCTACGCGGTGCTGGGCATCCTCTTCACCTTCCTCTACGGCGTGATCGAGCGGGTCCAGGGAGGCCCGTTCTTCGAAGGCCACCCGGACCCCGCCAACTCGGACTTCCTCTTCTTCAGCTACACGACCCTGACCACGACCGGCTACGGCAACCTGGTTCCCGGCGGTCAGCCGGGGCGGTTGATCGCAGGCCTGGAGATGATGGCCGGCCAGATCTTTCTCGTCACACTGGTCGCCGGCCTGGTCAGCCTCTGGCGCCCGGGCGAGGCGATCCGGCGCCGTCGTGAAAGACGCGGCGGAGACGAGCCGGCCGCGGACCTGCCACCGGCGACCTAGCTACTCGGACAGCTCGACCCGTTCGATCGTCTGCGCTTCGAGCGGACGATCGGAGGCGTCGGCCTCGGTCGACTCGATCGCGTCGACGACGTCCATGCCGTCGACAACGCGGCCGAAGACCGTGTGCTTGCCGTCAAGCCACGGTGCAGAGGCAGTGGTGACGATGAAGAACTGCGAGCCGTTGGTGTTGGGGCCGGCGTTGGCCATCGCCAGCGCACCCCGCTCCACCTTGTGATCGTTGAACTCGTCCTCGAACGTGTAGCCGGGGCCGCCGCGGCCGGTTCCCTCGGGGCAGCCTCCCTGGATCATGAAATCCGGGATCACCCGGTGGAAGACCAATTCGTCGTAGAAACGGTCGGCCGAGAGTTTGCGGAAGTTCTCGACCGTCTTGGGCGCGTCGTCGTCGTGCAGCTCGAGCACGATCACGCCGGCGCTCGTGTGAAGGGTGGCCTGCGACATCGCGCCTCACATTACCCGGTTACGCGAACGACAATCGGCCTGGAAGCACCCGGCGCATAGGGCCAATGCTCCTCAGCGAGGACTACGGCTCGGAGCTTGATGCTGGCGGAGCCGCTGATGTAACGAAATCGGTAGGCGGCGTGAAAGCGACCGGCGTGATCGCTGCGCGCAACCAGCACCGGGCGCCAGCGCTTCGCGGCGGACTCGTAGTACTGGATCGCAACTAGCTTGCCCCGGCGGGGCAGCGGCGCGCCGAGGCTGCGCACGCGACCGCTGAAATGCACTGCCCCTCCAGTGTGCAGCTCGCGCGGTGCGACGTGGAGCTCGACGCCGCTTCGAACCCGTAGCGTCAGCGGGCTCCGCTCGGCGGCCTCGAGCCGCGTGTCACCTGGAAAGGCCACGGCGATCCGGCGTGAGGTGCCAGCCGGAAGGCGCAGCTGGAAGCCACCGTGCGGACCCGTCTGCACGGCGTTCACCTTCACACGGCCAAGCGCACCGCGGGAAGGCCGAGAGACGATCCGCAGCGCGCGACCGGCCAGCCCGGCGCCGTCGGCGTCGAGGAGCCGGCCAGTGAGACGGGCGACGACGCGGAACGGCACCGTCAACTCAGTTCCGCTGCGGCCGCGCCAACGAAGCCGCGCGAATACGCGCGCCTTGGCTCGCGCCGCCTCGGCTCGCTTGACGCCGGCGACGGGACTCCCCGGCACCTTGCGCACGGTCATCTCGGTGCCATCTGCCCGGCGCGTGGTGCTTGCGGCGTTACCCGCCGCATCCACGGCATCGGCGCGAAACACATAGGTCCCGGGACCCAAGTCGGTGGGCAGACGGGCGAGAAGCGCGGCGCTGTCAGCGGACTCGCCTCGCTGGAGCTTCGCCGGCAGCTCGGTCCACTGTTCGCTGCCAAGGCGCCGGTAGTGGATCTCTCCGCTGGCCGGGCCGGAATGAACGTCGCTGACCCGTGCCGCGATCTGGGTCGGAACCGCGTCCCCGGCGGTCGCTGGCTCGAAGGCGACGCCTGGGGGCACGTCGTCGAAGCGCAGCGGCAGCGAAGCGGCCGAGGACGCGGTCTCGTTACCCGCCTCATCCCGCAGCCAGATGCCGAGCGAGTAAACGCCGGCGCGCGGGACGAAGAGGTTTTGGAGTCCATGAAGGTCGTGCCCGGCGACGAACTTTGCCCCGCTGTCGTAGCCGGCCGGACCGGTGATGCGCCAGGAAGCGCCGCCGATCGGGCTCGCGGGACCCTGGTCCGGATTGATCCAGCTGGGATCGAAGTCATTCGTTCGCCGCCATACGTCCCCGCCGGCGAGGGTGAGCTCGCGGGGATGAGCGGGCGGGTTGTTGTCGATCAGGATCGTTTGCCCCGGCACGCAGTTCACATTCCCGGCAAAGTCGGTGGCACAGTGGCTGACGCTGTGGGGGCCGTCGCTGAACCCCGTGGTCGAGATCGGGTAGTAGCCGACGCGGGTCGTGGGACAGGGCCGCATCGTCGTCGCTCGCCACTCGCCGCTGATCGACACGACGTTGCACGGATGATCGTGCGCGGCCACGGGATGGCCGTCGATCAAGGCTTCGGTTCTCTTCAGCCCCGCTCCCCCGTCCAGGGCGCTGTATCCGAGCTTGCGCTCGCCGCGCAGCCAGCCGCCGGCAAGGATGTCGCCGCCGAGCGAGAAGACAGGAAGAAAGTTGTCTTCGATCGTGATCGTCAGGGCGCGGATCGCCGACCAGGAGCCCGGATCGAGATTGCACCACTTGCTTTCGGCCTTGGCGCAGAGCAGCCGGTCCTCGAGCGCGGGCATCGGTGTGGAGAAACCGACGACGAACTCGCGAGGCGTCACGTCGGTAATGGCCGCGGCGGCGAAGACATCGAAACCGCCGCTCCAGTTGGCGACGCCGATGCGCTGCTCGATTCCGTCGTGCATGGCGTGCCACCAGGTGCCGCTCACGCGCGTGATGCCTGTCCCTTCGGGGGCCTCCCAGCGCCAGCGGGCATAGCGGGTTCCCGAAACCGTTCCCTGGCCATCGCGCGTGAAGCTCTTCAGGTGAGCGCCGTCGAAGGGGTCGGCGCCGGGCGGCGTCGCGCAGTACGCATCGGGCCGGAACTTCGCGCCGCCCGTGCTGTCGGCCCAGCCCGCGTCGGCATTGATGTGCCAGCCGCACTGTGCGACCGAGTACTTGCCCGCTGTCGCCTCCTTGGCCGCCAGCAGGAGCAGCGCAAGCGCCAACGCGATCCCCATTGCCACGATGCGGCCAAAGCCGCCCCGAGTACCCGACATAGCCCCTCCTCCGCTCGACAGCATGTTGGGCCTAAGACCACGGCGAGTCGATCTCTCCCCCGGCGCGGCTCGAGAGGCCCACCGCTGCCGCCGCCATGCCTTTGCGAGAATGGTCTCGATGCCACTTCCAACGCAGGATCAGATAACCGAGAAGCTGCGAGCCGTGATCGATCCCGAGCTGCGCCGCTCGATCGTCGAGCTGGGAATGGTTCGCTCGATAGACGTTCGCGAGGGGGGTCGCGTCGAGGTCGTCGTCTCGCTCACCACAGCGGGCTGCCCGATCCGCTCGCACTTCGAACAGGCGGTCGCCAAGCAGGTCTCCGAGCTCGAGGGCGTGACCGAGGTCGCGGTCGGCTTCGACGTTCTCTCCGACGAGGAGAAATCCAGCCTGCAGCAGACGCTCGGTCGCGGCAAGCTGCCGGCGGGCGCTCTGGCACAGGTGAAAAACGTGATCTGCGTCGCCTCCGGCAAGGGTGGCGTCGGCAAGTCGACGATGACCGCCAACCTGGCCGCGGCGCTTACCGCCGAAGGCCATCCGGCCGGTGCACTCGACTGCGACGTCTACGGCTACTCGATCCCGCGCATGCTCGGGGTCAATGACAAGCCCGAGGTCAACGCCGAGCGCAAAATCCTGCCGCTGGACGCCCCCAGCGGAGTCAAAGTCATGTCGATCGGCTTCTTCGTCGAGGACAACTCCGCCGTCGTCTGGCGCGGGCCGATGCTGCACAAGGCGATCCAGCAGTTCCTCGAGGACGTCGCTTGGGGTGAGTTGGAGTACCTGCTGCTCGACCTGCCGCCGGGGACAGGCGACGTCTCGATGACGCTGGCCCAACTGCTGCCCCAGGCCAAGTTCGTCATCGTCACGACCCCCCAGCCCGCAGCGCAGTCTGTCGCCAAGCGGGGCGCCGAGATGGCCTCAAAGTTCGATCTCGAGCTGCTCGGGGCGATCGAGAACATGTCGGGATTCACGACCCCAGACGGCGAGCGCTTCACGATCTTCGGCGAGGGCGGTGGGCAGCTGCTCGCCGACGAACTCGATATCCCCCTGCTCGGCAAGGTGCCGCTCTCAGAGGCCTTGCGCGAGCATGCCGACAACGGAGTGCCCCTGGTCACCGCCGAACCGGATTCCCCGGCGGCGCAGGCGATTCGCCAAGCCGCCCGCGGCATCGTCGCGGCCACGCCACAGGAGCTGCCGGTTCTGCAGGCAGCACCAGCGGCGGCCGAAGCGCCGCCGGTCAGTGGCACGCCGCTCCCCGTCGTCCAGTAGCGCGAGCGGGCCGGCCCCCTCTTTCGCGGTAGGCCGACCCGACCCGGCGCCTCCTAGTTGTGCTTGAACACTTGCACGCTTGGCATGACAGCGGTCACTTTGCTGATCGTCATCCCGGTCACCTCCCTTCCCTTCTCCAGCCCGTCTGATCGGGGTCGGGAGGGAATACTAAGAAAAAATTAAGTATTAAGGTACAGCTGAGTGGCACCGTCGCCAATCAGGGAAACTTGCTTATCCTCCGGCCCGCTTTAGCAATCGGATAGCTCTTGACTGGAGGATCAGCCGTGGCGACGACCGCAAATGGGCAAAGAAGAAGCATCGAGGACGCGGTGGCCTACGCCGTCGGCCACAGGATCAGGATCGACGCCCTTTCGATCCTCAACGAAGGCACGGCCAGCCCCAACGAAATCGCCAAAATGATCGGCGAGGGCGTCAGCAAGGTCGGCCACCACGTCAAAGAACTATTCGACTCCGGCTGCATCGAATTCGTCGGCACCGAGCAAAGGCGGGGCGCAACCGAGCACTTCTACCGGGCGGTCGCCAGGCCCTTCATCAGCGACGAGGAAGCGCGCGAGCTGCCGGCCGAGACAAAACGCGAGTTTGCCGCTTTGATCCTGCAGGCGATCATGGCCGAGGGCCTGGCCTCCCTGCGCGCGGGAAGGATGGATGCCGACGAGAACATCTGGATGAGCTGGCGCTCGGTCAACCTCGACCAGCGGGGGCGTCGCGAAGTCGCCGACGAGCAAGCCGCCTCCTACGCGCGCGTCGAGGAGATCGAGACGAAGAGCGCTGCCCGGCTGCTCGAGTCAGAAGAGGCCGGTACCTCAACGGTGATCGCCGCGATGGGCTTCGAGCGCAGCCGCTCCGGCCGTCCTCCCGGCGAGCGCCTTGCCACCAGTGAGGCTTAGGCAACAGTGTCACGCTCGACTTATGACAGCTAGGAGGGCGGCCAAGACAGCGCCGCCCTCCCAGTCCATCGAGCAAGCACCGGGTCCCAAGTGCCAGGAAGTCTCATGCTGACGACCTAGCGGGCGACCCGACGCATGAGCGATGTTAAAGCTAAAAAATGGTCCACTGCCCCGAGAATGGGCGTGGGTGACAACTTCCACGTCAGACTTGCTGCAAAGTGGCGGAAAAACCACTTCCTTGCCACACAGTAAGTCTCTGTGTCATTAGTTTGGTACGTGTAGGTACCTAATTAACGGCTTTTTAGGCGCTGGTCTTGCTCTTGTAGTACTCGGCGTTTATCTCGGCGTACTTTGCCCACTCGGCCGGGAGCTGGTCCTCGGCAAAACAGGCGTCCACCGGGCAGGCCTCGACGCAGGCATCGCAGTCGATGCACTCGTCCGGATCGATGTAGAGCATCTCAACCGAGTCGTAGTCGGGCTCGTCCGGCGTCGGGTGGATGCAGTCGACGGGACAGACCTCGACACACGAGTTGTCCTTCTGGCCGATGCATGGCTCGGCGATGACGTAGGTCATTCGAGGCTTATCTCCTGAGTCGTCGTTTCGGTGCCGCCAGAGGCTCGTGGCCCCCGCTAAAGCGCGGACGCATATTTTACGGATTGCGCGGCGGATGACGCTTCCCCACTAGCATCGGCGCTCGATGCTGCTGCTAACAGGGGCGACCGGAAGCGTTGGATCGCGGCTGCTGCCGCTGCTGCTCGAGCGTGGCGAAGACGTGCGCTGCCTGGTACGCGAGCCGCGGCGGCTCGGCGCACGGCGGGTCGACGTGCAGATCGCGCTCGGAGACCTGGGCGGGATGTCCGATCCCTATCTGGTGCGCCAGGCACTGCGCGGGGTCGACACCGTCATCCACTTGGCGGCGACGATTCGCGACCAGCCGCCGCGGCGGATCGAGGAGCTGAATGGACTGGCGACAGTGCGGCTGCTGCGCGCGGCCGAGCGCAGCGGCGTCAAGCGCTTCGTCTTCTTCAGCGCCCTCAACGCCTCGGTCGCCCAGCGGACCCGTTTCTTCCGAGCCAAGTGGCTGGCCGAGCAGGCCGTTGCTTCCTCTTCGCTGCAGACGACGATCTTTGCGCCTTCGATCGTCTATGACCGCTCAGACCCCTGGGTAACGCTGCTGCGCCGCTTCTCGTTTCTGCCAGTTCTGCCCGTCTCCGGCGGCGGCCGGGCCCGCTTCGAGCCGATCTGGGCCAACGACGCGGCACGTTGTGTAGTCGCCTCCTTGGAGCGGAGCGAACGCCCGCGCTACGAGCTGGCCGGGCCCGAGATCCTCAGCTACGACGAGATGTCCGATCTGGTCAGCCGGATCGCCGGCCGCCCGCGGCCGCTCGTCCATCTTCCCCTCCCCCTCGTGCGTTCGGGCTTGATCGCGGTCCGCTCCCTTTTCGGCGAGGCCGTGTTTGCAACCTGGGAGGAGGCGGAGCTGATGGAGGTCCCGATGGTCAGCGAGCGCGGCACCGCCGATGCGGAGGAGCTTGGAGTCGAGCCAAGAAGGATGGGCGATGTACTGGAGGGGCATTAAACAGGCGGTGGTGCTGGCGGTGGTGCTGGCCGCGATCTTCAGCAGCCAAGCCCGCGCACTCACCCTCGTCCCGCCAAAGCCCAGCGTCCTCTTCGGCGCCAGCGACCAGGGGACGACCCAGCAGTTCAACGAATTCACCGAACTGCTCACCAAGCACCCGGCGCTGATGGAGACCTTCCATCCCTGGGGAAACAGCCTCAACCAGGCCTACGAACGCTGGCGCGAAACCGCGACCCGGCCGATCCTGGCCATCTCCACCATCGATGACCAGACGCTGGGCGAGCTGATCACTCCCGAGCAAATCGCCCTCGGGGCCGGCGATGACTACCTGCTGCAGCTCAACGACTTCTTCGCCAAACACGCGCTGCCCGCCTACATCAGACCGCTGGGCGAGCCAAATCGCTGCCTTAACGCCTGGTCGGCGCTCAACTGCGACGGCGCCCAGAAGGGCGGCGAACACACCACCGGCTGGTACAAGCAGGCGTTCCGCCGCATCGTCGCGATCACCCGCGGCGGCCAGACCCTGGAAGGGATCAACGCGACCCTTGCCGAAATCGGCCTGCCGCCGCTCAACCGCACCAAAGGCCCGAACCCGACCAGCCTGCCTGCCGCGCCGGTGAGCATCGTCTGGAGCCCGCTCCCGGGCGGCTCCCCGCGGGTAAAAGGCAACTTCCCGGGCAACTACTGGCCGGGCGCCCGCTGGGTCGACTGGGCCGGCACCGACTTCTACTCCGAATATCCGGTCTGGAAAGACCTCAACCGCTTCTACGCCGGCAAGCAGTGGAAGGGAAAGCCGCTCGCGATCACCGAGTGGGCAGTCTCCGGCAAAGACGAACCCCGCTTCGTCAAACAGCTGATCGCCTGGACCGTCAAGCACCCACGCATCCGCATGTTCGTCTACTACAACGGCTTCGGCCCCGGCGCAAATCCCTACGACCTGCGGCTGTACCCGCGCACGACGAACACCCTGCGCCTCAAGATCCGCCGCCCCAGCTTCCTCCAATACGCCGAATACAACGCCGGACTGCTGCCGCCGTTGCCTCCGCCACCCCCCAAAACCGCGAAGGCCAAATAAAAGAGGGGCCCGGCAAAATTGCCGGGCCCCTCGAAAGTCACTCGCCTGTTGAGGCGAGGATACGCCTGGAGAGGCGTGGCTACATCATCCCGCCCATGTCGGGCATACCACCGGGCATTCCGCCACCGCCGGCGCCTTCCTTCTCGGGCGGCTCGGCGATGATCGCCTCGGTGACGAGGATGTTCTTGGCGATCGACGCCGCGTTCTCCAGCGCCGAGCGTGTCACCTTGGTCGGGTCGATCACACCGGCGGCGATCAGGTCGCCGTACTCACCGGTTGCCGCGTTGAGGCCTTCGCCGGCCTTCAGGTCGCGGACCTTGTTGACCACGACCGAGCCCTCCTCACCGGAGTTCTCGGCGATTTGACGAACCGGCTCCTCCAGCGCCCGATAGACGATCCGAGCTCCGGTCGCCTCGTCGGGGTCGGAGAGTGTGTCGGGGTCGAGACTGGCCTGGGCGTTGAGCAGGGCAACGCCACCGCCCGGCACGACGCCCTCCTCGAGCGCGGCGCGGGTCGCCTGCAGCGCATCCTCGACGCGGTGCTTCTTCTCCTTCATCTCGGTCTCGGTGGCGGCGCCTACCTTGACCACGGCGACACCACCGGCCAGCTTGGCGAGACGCTCCTGGAGCTTCTCGCGATCGAAATCGGAGTCGGTGTTCTCGACTTCGTTTTTGATCTGGTTGATCCGGCCCTTGATGGCGTCGGGCTCACCGGCGCCGTCGATGATCGTCGTCGTGTCCTTGGAGATGACGACGCGACGGGCTTTGCCGAGCTGGGAGAGCTGGGTGTTCTCGAGTTTGAGGCCCATCTCCTCGGTGATCACCTCACCGCCGGTGAGGATCGCGATGTCCTCGAGCATCCGCTTGCGGCGGTCGCCGAAGCCGGGAGCCTTGACGGCGACGCCGGTGAAGGTGCCGCGCAGCTTGTTGACGACGAGGGTCGCGAGGCACTCGCCCTCGACGTCCTCGGCGATGATCAGCAGCGGCTTGCCACCCTGCATCACCTGCTCCAGTATCGGCAGGATGTCCCGCACGGAGCCGATTTTCTGGTTGGCGATGAGGATGTAGGGGTCCTCCAGCACCGCCTCCATGCGGTCCTGGTCGGTGACCATGTACGGCGAGATGTAGCCCTTGTCGAACTGCATCCCCTCGGTGAACTCCAGCTCCATGCCGAAGGTCTGGCCTTCCTCGACGTTGACCACGCCGTCCTTGCCGACCTTCTCGATCGCGTCGGCGATCACGTTGCCGATCTCATCGTCACCGGCGGAAATAGCGGCGACACGGGCGATCTGCTCCTTGCCGGCGACCTCCTTGGACTGCTTCTCGCGCAGGGTCTCGACCACGTTTTCGACGGCGGTCTCGATCCCGCGGCGCAAGGCCAGCGGGTTGGCGCCGGCGGCGACGTTCTTGAGTCCCTGGCGAACGATGATCTGGGCCAGCAGCGTCGCCGTCGTGGTGCCGTCGCCGGCGACGTCGTTGGTCGCCGTGGCGACCTCGCGGACGAGCTGGGCGCCCTGGTTCTCGAAGACGTCCTCGACCTCGATCTCGCGGGCGATGGTGACGCCGTCGTTGGTGATCGTCGGCGCGCCGAACTTCTTGTCGAGCACGACGTAGCGGCCCTTCGGCCCGAGGGTGACCTTGACCGCGTCGGCAACAGCGTCGACGCCGGCCTGTAGGGCCCCCCGTGCATCCTCTCTGTACTTCAGCTCCTTGTGAGCCATCTGTTTTCAGTCCTCCTTGGTTCTTCTAAGTCCTGGTTGGCGGTCGGCTAGCCGAGCTTGGCGAGGACGTCTGACTCGCGCAGCACGAGCAGCTCCTCGTCCTCGACGGTGACCTCGGTGCCGCCGTATTTGGAGTAGAGGACCTCGTCGCCCTCGCTCACGTCGAGCGGGCGGCGAGTGCCGTCCTCGTTGATCGCGCCATCGCCGACGGCGACGACCTTGCCCTTTTGGGGCTTCTCCTTGGCCGTATCGGGAAGGACGATTCCGCTCGCGGTCGTCTCCTCCTCTTCGATCGGCTTCACGATCAGCCGGTCCCCGAGGGGCTTCAGCTTCATCCGTATACCTCCATCATTGGGTCAGGGGTGGTTCAGAAGTTCGAACTGGATTGGCACTCTGCAGGTGAGAGTGCCAGCGCTGAAAGATAGCGGGGCGCGCCGCTCCGTGGCGAGTCAGCCGTTGGCGAGCAGGCGACAGCCCAGCAATTGGGCGATTCCCTCGCCGCCGCGAGCCATCACCCAGTCGTGATTCCACTTGAAGATCGGCCGTGCGATGGGAGCCAACAGGTTCATCCAGGCCTTGCTGGTTGCCACGTTCCACTCGTAGAGGACGGCGGTGGCGCCCTCTTGCTCATAGAGGCGCCAGCGGCCGACGCCGCTCAGCTCGCCGACCGCGTCGCCCTCGAGCAGGTGCGGACGCTCAATCCGGGTCGTCGTCACCTCGAACTCCACCCGGTAGGGCAGCAAGCTCTTCCAGGCCATGCGGGCAACGGTGCCGACGCCACCATCCTCACCCGGACGGATTTCCTCGGCCTCCTCCACCCCGCGCCACCACCGCGGCCAGTTCGCCTGGTCATAGATCGCCTCGAAGACCTGCTCGCGGGGCGCCTCCAGCAGCCAGGTGGTGAGGAACTTGTAGTCGGCCATGAATCTAGATACGCGCCGAAAAGGCCGCGCGATCAATTGTGGTGGGGAGTCTCGCCATTGCCGAAGTGCGCGCCGGGAGGCTCGACTATCTGCGAGAAGCGGATCACGGTGACGGATTCATCGGGCGCGACCGGCCGCCCATAGATCTGTTCGAGGAACTTGATCTCCTCCTCGAGGCGACGGAACTCGGGATTGTCGTGCTCGATGTCGCGCGGCGAGAGTTCGGAGATCCGCTTCACCTCGACGTCGTCGATCACAGCGGTGAAGATCTTCTCGCGCGGGCTGTGGCGAAAGCCGACCGTGATCCAGACGACTTGGCCGCGCTCGTACTTGTTGCTCTTGTCGCCAAGCCTGATCGTCGCCGTCTTGCGACCGCGCTTGAGCTGGTCGACGAAAATCGGCGAGTAGAAGTTGAGTACGTAGATACCGCCGCGCATCGGGCAGCGAGCGTATCTGACCAGGCCGCGAGCGGGCCTGGTGGACATTTGTCCAACCAGGGTTATAGGTGGGCGAGGAACGGGTCGATGGGAGGGCGTGAGGCAAGACCGCCCCGAACGCTCCCGCATGACCTTCGCCGCTGCCCTTATCTGCACGGCGCTCCTCCTGCTTGCCTTTGCCGCCGGCGCCAGCGCCGCCCGCTGCGGCGGCAAGCACGCGACGATCGTCGGCACCGCCGGCAATGACGTGCTCGTCGGCAAAGGGGCGAGCGACGTGATCTACGGCGGTGGCGGCAACGATCGCATCAGCGGCGGGTCGAACGGCAACGACAAGATCTGCGGTGGCCCCGGCGACGACAAGCTCTATGGCGGACGCGGCTTCGATGCCCTCTACGGCGAAGGCGGCGACGACCATCTCGCCGGCGACACCGGCTCCGACCATCTCGACGGCGGCAGTGGCAATGACGACCTCAGCGGCGCCAAGGGCAAGGACAGCCTCGTCGGCGGCAGCGGCGACGACAGGCTGCTCGGCGCCAAAGGGCCCGACAACCTGATTGGCGCCGGGGGAGACGACTTCGTCAACGGCGACAAGGGCAGCGATGACGAGAACGGCGGTGGCGGCAACGACATGCTGATGGGCGACAAGGGCAACGACGAGATCGACGGCGGTCCCGGCGCCGATCAGGTGGACGGTGGGCCAGGCGACGATTCCAAGCTCGACGGTGGCGGCGGAAACGACTTCGTCTACGGCGGCGCCGGCAGCGACCACGCCAGCGGCGGTGACGGCGACGGTGACGTCGTCCGCGGCGACAGCGGCGAGGACACGCTGGACGGGGGTCCCGGCGCCGGCGACATCGTCTCCTACGCCAGCGCCACCCGCAGCGGCGTGATCGTCGATCTATCCAGCGGCCTCTCGAAAGGCGACGGGCACGACACGATGCAGGGCTTCGAGGACGTCGTCGGCTCGCCGCAGGGGGATGCCATCGTCGGCAATAGTGAGTTCAACCGCATCGACGGCGGTGTCGGCAACGACGACCTCGACGCCATGGGTGGTCCCGACGAAGCGTTCGGCGGCGCCGGCAACGACGAATGCGATGGCTTTGCCACCGAGCACTCCTGCGGCGCCGAAGAGAGCCCGCCCGGCAGCGGCACCTTCGTGATCCTCAACCAGGGTCTCGACGGCAGCAGCCTGATCGTGCAGGGGGACGAGCGCGCCAACGACATCCACGTCTACTTCAACAATGGCACTTGGACGGTCTCCGAAAACGGCCCGATCGTCTCCGGCGAAGGCTGCCAGTCTTCCACCGCAAGCAGCTTGATCGCGACGGTCTCCTGCCCGACCAGCACCGCGACCGGCCTCTTGGTCATCACCGGTGGTGGCGGCGATGACTCGATCAGCATCAGCGACAGCGTGCCCGCCGGGGTCAAGGCGCGCGCCAACGGCAACGCCGGCTCCGACACGCTCAGCGGCGGCGTCGGCGACGACGTGCTGGAAGCCGGCGAGAACTACAACGGTCCTGACAATGGCAACGACACCTTGATCGGCAACGGCGGCAGCGACGTGCTCTACGCCGATCCCAATGCCGATCAACTCAGCGGCGGTCCGGGCAATGACCTGCTCGTCTCCTCGGTCGAGGTCTGCCAGGGCCATACCTACAGCGGCGGGCCCGGCGAGGACACGGTCTCCTACGGCCGCTCCAACGCGAACATGCGGGTCGAGCTCAACGGCACCGGTGCTCCCGGCGGCTGCGGCAGCCCGGACAAGGTGCTCGGCGACAACGAGGACCTCGAGGGCTCCGACGGCCCCGATGTGCTGATCGGCGACAACGGCGCCAACAGCCTCTTCGGCCACCTTGGCGCCGACACCTTCGTCGGCAAGGGCGGCAACGACTCGATCGAAGCGATCGACGGCCAGCGCGACAAGGCGATCGACTGCGGCGGTGGCGATGACGACGCCGCCAAGGATTCATCCGATCCGCAGCCGAACAGCTGCTGAGCGCCGGCTCGCTGCCTAAAAGATGTAGTTGCGCAGCTTCTCGGGCGCGAGCACGGTGACGCGGCCGCGGCCGGGGCGGACGACTCCCGCCCGCTCGAGATCGGCGAGGAAGCGGCTGACGCTCTCGCGCGAGGTGCCGGCCAGCTGGGCCAGGTCAGCCTGGTTCATGCGGATCGTCAGCTCTCCTCCCTCGCCCTCGCGAGGCGACTCCTCGGAGACCAGCTGGGAGAGCACGCCGGCGACGCGGCTGGGCACGGTCTGGAATGACTGGCGCGAGATCCGCTCGTTGGCGGTGCGCAGGCGGCGCACCAGGGCCGCGATCAGCTTGACGGTGATCCCAGGATGACGAGCGAGCAGCGACCGCACCTCGCCGGCCGGCAGGGCCAGCAGCTCACCGTCGCTGAGCGCTTCGACGCTGGCCGAGCGAACCTCGCCGTCGAGCATCGCCAGCTCGCCGAAGATGTCTCCGGCGCCGAGCGTCGCCAGCGTGATCGCCCGCCCGTCGGAGTGCTCGCGAGTAACCCGGAAGCTGCCGTCGCGAACGATGTAGCAGGCGTCGGAATGGTCGCCCTCGTGGAAGACACGGGTCCCCGCCGGGAAGGAGCGGGCGACCGCAACTCGCGAGAAGCGCTCCAGCTCCGCCGCCTCGAGGTCGGAGAACAGCGGCACGCTGCGTAGCAGCTCGACCGGCCCCGACCCCTCCTCACGATCTGCCATCCCGTCGATTATCGCGCTTGGCGACGCTCAGCGGGCGGCGAGGGTCAGCTTGCGGGGGCCGCGGCTGAAACCGGCGCCGAGCAGGAGGTCCTCCTGGCCGGAGCCGATTACGGGGTCGCCGTCGAACCGCTCGATCGCCAGTTTGGGCAGGCGGCCGTCGCTGACTGCTAGCGCGAGGGCCTGCACGGCGCTTGCCAGCTCCTCCTCGCTCATCTCGGCTAGCCGGAGGATGCCGCGGCCGCCGCGCTCGACGTAGAGCACGGGGGCGCCATCGCGCATCAGGAGATAGGCCCCGGGTGCGCGGGCCGGCCGGCGACGCTCGTTGGCCGCCGGTTTCGGCCACGGCAGCGAGGCTCCGTAGGGATTGGCCGGATCAACGGCGGAGAGGAGCAGGAACGAGCCGTCCTCGAATGGCAGAGAGCGCAGTCGCTCGACCGCGCCGGGCAGGGCGAACTGAGCGCCACCGAGGCCCTCGACGAAGTAGCCGCGGCGAGCGGTGCCGAGCAACTCGAGGTTTCCGAGCTCGGCGTAGAGAGTGGAGAAGCCGCCGGGAATGCCCTCGGCCAGGACCGTCTCGCGGGTGACGATGCCGTAACGCTCCAGCATCAGCTCGGCCTGGGCGCGCAGGCGCGGGCCGGCGGCGGGAGCGTTCTCGAAGAGCGGCGCGGTCAACGACCAGCGGCCCTGCACCGCGGCGCCGGCGGCCCTGCGGCGAGCAAAGCGACGGCCGCGCTGCTCGGGCGGGAGCGCCGCTCGCAAGCGCGGCGTACGCAGTGGCGAGAAGGCGTCGTTGCTCACTTCGCCGGACCAGGCGAGATCCCAGAGGGCGCCGTGCAGCTCCTCCGCCGGATGGTCGAGATCGGTCACCAGGTCGAGCCAGAAGGCGGGGCCGGCGGCCAGGCGCTCGCGGATCGCCTCGTGGACCTCTCCCTCCGGCTTCTCCAACTTCACGTTGGTCGGCGGTGGGCCCGCGAGACGGACGTCGTCGCGGAAGTAGAGGGCGACGCGACCGTCACTGCGGCCACGAGCGCCGGCGCCGATCCAAACGACTTCGCCGCTGGTGCAGAGCTCGTCGAGCCAGGTGGGCGAGTAGGCGCCGAGGCGGCGCGGCAACACATCGGCCTCCCAGACTTTCGGCGTGAGGACGATGCCCTGCAGCGGCACCAGCGCCTCGCGCAGGCGGTCGGGGCCGGCGCCGGCCGCGCGATGGGCATCGACGTTCTGCCAGCTCGGCAGGAAACGGGCAAAGCGGTCGCGGCCAGCCGGCTCGACCTCGCGCCGCAGGTGGGCCAGGCTGGAGCGCCGCACGCGGCGCAGCACGTCGGCGTCGCACCACTCCCGCTCGCTGCCACCAGGCAGCAGCTCGCCGCGAACGAGCACGCCGGAGCGCTCCAGCTCGCGAAGGGCGGGGGTCGGATCGACTCCGTAGCGCGATGCCAGTTGCACGGTCGGGAACGGGCCGTGGGTGCGGGCGTAGCGGCGCACCAGGGTGACGAGCGGGTTCGGGTGCTCTTCGAGGAAGCTCTCCGGCAAGCCGGCCGGAGGCGGCACTCCCAGCGCGTCGCGAAAGACGCCGGCATCCTCGGCTGCGATGTAGCGCTCCTCGCCGTTGATGCGCACCAGCGCGGCGCGGCGCTCGTCGACCAGCTTCTCCAGCATCGATGCGGCCGAGTAGCCCTCGGCGACGCGTTCCTCGCACTCGGTGGCAGTCAGATCGCCGACGTTGCGCAGTACCTGCTGCAGGGCGTCGCGATCGCCTGCCCGTCCCGCCTCGGTGCGGTGCTGGAGCTGGGCCTCTACCTCCTCCAGCGCCTCCGGATCGATCAGCTCGCGCAGCTCCTCCTGGCCGAGCAGCTCACGCAGGAGATCACGGTCGAGCGCCAACGCCGCCGCGCGCCGCTCGGCGTTCGGGGTGTCCCCCTCATACATGTAGGTGGCGACGTAGTCGAAGAGCAGCGAGGAGGCGAAGGGCGAAGCGGTCGGCGTCTCGACCTCGACCAGGCTGATGCGGCGCGAGTGCAGGTCGCGCAGCAGCTCGGCGAGGGACGGTAGGTCGAGTACGTCGCGCAGCACCTCGCGGTATGTCTCCAGCACGACCGGGAAGCGGGGGAAGTCACGCGCCACCTCGAGCAGGCTCTGCGACTTCAGCCGCTGCTGCCAGAGCGGCGTTCGCTTGCCCGGATAGGCACGGGGAAGGAGCAGCGAGCGGGCGGCGTTCTCGCGGAAGTGGGAGCCGAAGAGCGCGGAGCCGGCAAGCTCGCCGACGACGAGGTCCTCGATCTCGTCGGGCTCGATCAGGACGAGGTCGGCCGGCGGCGGCTCGTCGGCATCGGGGAGGTGGATGACGATGCCGTCGTCGGACCAGATCGCGTCGGCCTCGAGGTCGCGCTCGGCGCGGATCTTGGCCGCGAGCGCCAGGCCCCAGGCGGCGTGTACACGGCCGCCGTAGGGAGAGAGGATGCAGAGGCGCCAATCGCCGATCTCGTCGCGGAAGCGCTCGACCACGATCGTCTCGTCGGAAGGGACAACACGTGTCGCGGTTTGCTGCTCGCGCAGGTAGGCGACCAGGTTCTCGGCGGCACGGCGGTCGAGGTCGTACTCGGCCGCCAGCTCCTTGGGCTCGCGCGAGACCGCCTCGCGGGCGAAGGCGCCGATCGCCTTGCCCAGCTCGGCGGGGCGACCGATTCCGTCTCCCTTCCAGAAGGGAACGGCGCCTGGGACACCGGGTGCCGGGGTGACGATGACGCGGTCGCGGGTGATCTCCTCGATGCGCCAGGTGGTGGCACCGAGCAGGAAAGTCTGGCCCGGGCGGGCCTCATAGACCATCTCCTCGTCGAGCTCGCCGACTCGGCGGCCGTCGGGCAGGTGAACGCCGTAGAGGCCGCGGTCGGGGATCGTGCCGGCGTTGGTGACGACAAGCGAGCGGGCGCCTTTGCGGCCGTGCATTGTCCCGGCGGTGCGGTCCCAGACGATGCGCGGGCGCAGCTCGGCGAAGCGATCGGAGGGATAGCGGCCGTCGAGCATGTCGAGGACGTTCTCCAGCTGCTCACGCGATAGCTCGTGGAAGGGCTGCGAGGCGGTGACGAGGCGCTCGACCTCGTCGATCTCCCACTCGTCGAGGGCGGCCATCGCGACGAGCTGCTGGGCGAGCACGTCGAGTGGATTCTGCGGGATAACCGTCTCCTCGATCGCCCCTTCGCGCATGCGCTTGGCGACGACGGTGCACTCGAGCAGATCGGCGCGGAACTTGGGGAAGATCCGTCCCCGGGACACCTCCCCCAACGAGTGCCCGGCCCGGCCCACGCGCTGCAAGCCCCGACTCACCGACTTCGGCGACTCGACCTGAATCACTAGGTCGACGGCGCCCATGTCGATACCCAGCTCCAGCGACGAGGTCGCGACCAAGCACGGCAACTGCCCCGACTTGAGCAGCTCCTCGACCACGGTGCGCTCCTCATGGCTGAGGGAGCCGTGATGGGCCCGAGCGATCTCGAGGGGAGCGGATGGGTCTGATCCGTCGGGCTCGCTATCGCGAGGAGTTCCCGCCGGACCAGACCCATCCGCTCCCGCGTGCTCAGTTGCAGGCAGCTCCTGCTCTCCTTCCCCGTTCGCGAGCTCGTTCAGGCGCTTGGCGAGGCGCTCGGCGGCTCGGCGGTTGTTGACGAAGATGATCGTCGAAGTGTGTTCCTTGACCAGCTTCAAAAGCTCCGGGTAGATCGCGGGCCAGATCGATCGCACATGAGCTAGGGGCTCTCCATCCGCTGGAACCCCGTCCTCGTTCGGGAAGGCAGGAGCTCCGGGTTCCGCCATGTCCTCCACCGGCACGACGATCTCCAGATCAAGCTCCTTAGCAATACCGGCATCAACGATCTTGCACTCGCGCTTTGGGCCAACCAGAAACTGAGCAATCCGCTCCAACGGCCGCTGGGTTGCGGAGAGCCCGATCCGCTGGACCCGGGACCTGGGGGAGGGGTCTCCAGAGCCTCCCCGCTGTTGCTCTGGAGACCCCTCCCCCAGGTCCCCCACCAACCACTCGAGCCTCTCCAAGCTCAATGCGAGGTGGGAACCCCGCTTCGATTGGGCCACAGCATGAATCTCATCGACGATGATCGCCTCTGTAGTGGCAAAGATCTCGCGGACCCCGGAAGAGAGCATCAGGTAGAGCGACTCGGGGGTGGTGATGAGGATGTCGGGCGGTTTTTTCTGCATCGCCCGGCGCTCTTTTTGCGGTGTGTCCCCAGTACGAAGGCCGACCGAGATGTCGGCGCCGATCCCTCGCAACGGCGCGCGCAGGTTGCGCTCGATGTCGTAGGAGAGCGCCTTCAGCGGGGAGACGTAGACGAGGCGGACGCCGTTGCCGCGATTGGTCTCTCGCGAGAGCTTGTCAATGCCCCAGAGGAAGCTGGCAAGCGTCTTGCCCGAGCCCGTGGGGGCGCAGATCAGCGCGTTGGCACCACTGGAGATCGCCTCCCAGCCGCCAACCTGGGCTGGGGTCGGTCCCTCGAAGGATGACTCGAACCAGCGCCTGACGGCAGGGCTGAACGGCGTCAGCGGATCAGATCCCGCGCTCTTCTTCGCATCGGCGGCCAACCCACTGATCTTACGCGGCCGCTATCGCGGAGCGCAGATCAGCCGGGACTGCCGCCGGCGAACTTGACGTAGGCGAACCAGGACTTCTTCGGTGTGAAGCCTTCGCCGAAGAGACCGGTGCCGTCGCAGAAGTTGCAGATGCCGGGTTGATCGTCCACCGAGAACCAGTAGATCTGTTTCAGATGCCATCTGACCTGGTTGCGCTTAAACAGATTGAAGGCGCCTTTCAGCTGGGTGGCCTGGCCCATTGGGCCCTTAGCGAAGCCGTCATGCCCCGCTCGCGGCTGCGAGCTCCAGCCGATCTCGGTGATCCAAAGCCCCTTGCCGGCATCGTGATTGCCGGCAAGGACCGCCCGGAACTCCTCGATGTCGGGAGTGAGCTGGCGATAGTCGGTCGTGTACGGATGCAGAGCGACACCGCTGAATTTGCTCTTGATCCCGGGCGTCGAGCTATACATCCGGTCGAGGAAGTCCGTGGCAAAGAAGGCCTGGGCCGGCTTCCTTTTGAATTCGGCCTCGCGCGGGCGAGCGAACATGCCGCCGAGAATCAGCTTGGCGCCCGGGTCGAGGCTCTTGATCGCCGTGTAGGAGACGTTGACGAGCTTGCCGTAATCGGACGGGCTGGGCCGCACGACGAAGTACTTGAAGTTCTCCTCGTTCCAGATCTGCCAGGTCCGGACCGGAGTTTCCAGCAGAGCTGGATTAGCCGCCCAGAAGGCGCCCCCGGGGCCATAGCGCGCCACGACCAGCTTGAGGAAGTTGGCCCACGCGGTGCGTTGACCGGCGGTCTTGACCGGCAATGTCTTCGGCGCCTTCGACTGACCACCCGAGTTAGGGACCACGGCCGACGTGACCGCCCAGGAGGGAGCGTCGTAGACGAAGGGCAGCACCTTGATCCCCGCAGCCGTCGCGCCGGCAATGAGCTGGTCGGGAGCGGTGAAGTGGGCTTCGGCGGCGCTCGCCGGCTGGGCCGCAGCCCAAGAGATCGGGATCCGCACGCTGTCGACGCCGCCGGTGCGCAGGCGCTGGAACTGTTCGACGCTCGGTACCGCCTGCGGCGAGACACCCCAAAAGTCGCCGGGAACAGCGCCTGCCGCTGGGGCAAGCGCTCCCAGCCCCGCAACGGAGACCACAATCGCGGCCACCCACGCACGCACTCGCCCCAATGGGCGCTCCCGCTCGTTGGCCATGGTCAGTTTGCCTCGGGGGAGGCAGTTGCAGTCGATCCGCGACCCTGACGGCGCTGCCTGATCATGACCACAGCCACCGAGATGGCGGCGAGAGCGGCAATCGCGATCAGGATCGGGACCAGCGGCGAAGAGCCGCCGCCATCGCTCGTCTGCGACGTGGGCGTGCCGGAAGCGGTCTGGCCGCCGGGATGCACACCCTTGTTTGCCCCGCCGTTGGCGCTGCCGCCTGGGCTACTCTGCCCCGTGCCACCGTCGTGGCCCGCTGCCACGCCACTTACCTTCGATGAATCGCCTTCTTCAGAACCATCGCCTTCCTTCGACGCTTCCGAGTCCTTCCGGCTGGACGGCACCGTTCCGCCACCGTTTCCGGTCTTTGAGGCCTTTGCCGGGTTTTGGGGGTGCGTGGGAGTGTTCTTGCCTTTAGGAAGTTCGGGAAGCGAGTCGTCGTACTGGACGCCACTGGAGCTTTCGGCGTGAGCGAGCACAGGGAAGCAAGCCAATGCCAGCAGAGCAATCACTGACATCAACGCGAAAGCAGGTCGGCCCAAGTTCGGGACCAAGCGATGGCGCTTCCCGGCATTCATGGCGCGCAAGGTTAGAGCAAACGGCGGCGTTGCTTGCACCGGTCGCCCTGATTGTGGGTCTGGCCCTGGCTGGGGGCGGATTCGATGTGAGCGGGCGTCACATAGCCGGCCTTGCCGTGTGGCTGGTCGTCGTTGCCCTGCTGGTCTTTGGCGCAGGCTCGGCCGTGAGGCCAGAGCGACCGCTGTACTGGGCAGGCGGACTGATCGTCTGTCTGTCGCTTCTGTGTGCAATCTCATCCCTCTGGTCGGGGTCGGTTGAGCTGAGCGTGATCGAGGCAGACCGCGTGGCGGTCTACCTCGGGTTCTTCCTTGCCGCGTTCCTGATCGCCCAAACCGACGAAAGGCGCCAACGTTTCGCTGAAGGCTTGGCAATTGCGGCGGCGCTGGTCGCCGTCCTCGGGCTCGGCAGCCGCCTGCTACCGCACGTATTCAACATCGCCGGCGCCTTCGACAATGGGCCGCGGCTCGAGTATCCGCTCGGCTACTGGAACGCGAACGGGGCGCTGTTCGGCATTGGCGTCGCCCTGCTGCTCTGGACCAGCCGGCGCGCCGCCTCGGCGGCGCTGCGATGGCTTTCGGTCGCCGCGATCCCCGTCTCGCTGCTCGCCCTCTACTTCACCTACTCGCGCGGCGGCCTGCTCTCCCTGCTCGTCGCCTCGGGTTGTTTGGTCGCGCTCTCAAGGGACCGTCTCTGGCTGCTGGCCACCTTGGCGATCGGGGTGCTCGGGACGGTTCCTGCGGTACTGGCGGTGCAAGCGCGGCACAGCCTCGCCGACAACATCGCCAACCAGGCGACGATCGACCAAGGCGTAACGGTGCTCTTGATCCTGCTTGCGGGGATCGCCCTCTCGCTGCTGCTCTTCGCAGCCCTGCGCTGGGAGGAGCGACGCGAGGGACGGCTGAGCGGGCGGGTACTGCGGATCTCCCGCAACCCGACCGCCCTGAAGGGAATCGCCCTTGCCGGCACGCTGCTCGCGGTCGTCGCCGTGGTTGCGGTCGGCGGGCGGGCATGGGACCAGTTCTCGAGCCCCGACATCCAGTTCCCAAACGACCCCAAGGAGCACTTCGCGCAGCTCTCGGGGGCGGGGCGCTACGACTTCTACAAGGTCGCGGTCGAAGCCTTCGACGAAAAGCCGATCCTTGGCCATGGAGCCGGCACTTACCAGTTTTCCTGGGAGCAACTGCGCTCGATCGAATTGCCCGTTCACGACGCGCACTCCGTCTACCTCGAGGCATTCACCGAGCTGGGGATCGTCGGTGGCCTGCTCGTCCTCGGCCTGGTCGGCTGGCTGCTCTGGTGTGCCTTTGCCGCCTGGCGCGCTGCCGCGGAGCCCCAGCGCGACCGCTACGCGGTGCTGCTCGCCGCAATGCTCGCGTTCGCCGTCGGCGCGGCATTCGACTGGTTCTGGGAGATCGCCGCGCTAGGCGCGGTCTTCTTCCTCGCCGCGGGGGTGGTCGTCGCCGCGCGCTGCAACCAGATCGCCACCGATCCGCGCCGCCCGGGCGATACGGACGCCGAGGGGCGGCGCTTCGGGCTAACCGTAGCCGTCGTCGTCCTGGCCTGGATTTCGGCGATCGCCCTGGTCGGGCCGCTGCTTGTCCAGCGCGAGATCGACGCCAGTCAGAGCGCCGCGGCCAGCGAAGACTTCGGCGCCGCCACTGATCACGCCAGCACGGCGCGATCGATCGAGCCCTGGGCCGCATCGCCCTACGTCCAGCTCGGCCTGCTCGCGGAGCGCCAGGGCGACTACGGCGGGGCGATCGTCCACTTCGGCCACGCGATCGACCGTGAGGATCGCAACTGGCAGTGGTATTACCTGCGCTCGCGGGTCGAGCACGAGGCGGGCGAGGATGCAGCTGCCAAGGCCGACCTCGAACATGCGCGTGAGCTCAATCCCCGCGCCGAATGCCTGCGCGGGGAATGGACTTGCTGATGAGCGCAAAGACGACTGGGGAGACGCGTAGCGGCACCCCGCCGCCGGCTACACGCGAGGGGCCGTCGCGGGCGCCAACCGAGATGGCGAGCCGGCTGGGGCTCACCGGGCCCAGCGGCTCGCGCCGGCGCGGCGCGATGCTGCGGCGCCTGCTCGCGGCGGGGGACTGGGTGGCGATCTTCGCTGCTCTCTGCGTCGCCACCGCGGTCACCTCGACGACCGATGTGGCCAAGCTCTTCTGGGCGATCCTCTTCACGCCGGCCTGGCTGCTCGTGCTGAAGCTGCACGGGCTCTACGACAACGACCACCGCCGCATCCGCCACAGCACGCTCGACGAGCTGCCTTCGCTGATCTCCGCCAGCGCCCTCGGCACGATCGTGCTTGACGGCCTGCTCTGGCTGAGCCCGGCCGGCCCACTCTCGGCGAAGAGCGCGATCATCGTCGGGATCGGCGCCGTGCTGGCCTGCTTCGTGGCCCGGGGGGTCCTTCGCTTTGTCTGGCAGCGCTTCACCGGCGTGGCGATCGGCATCGTCATCGGCCCCGCCGCCTTGACCGATGTGGTCGGCCGACGGATCGCCACGCACCCGGAGGCACGCTTGCGATTGGTCGGCTACCTGTCGGCGCCGCGCGACAAGGACCGCCGTGCCTCACTGCCGCGGCTGGGCTCAATCGAAGAGATCTCGCGGGTGGCTCGGGAGCACGACGTCGAGCGCGTTGTCCTCGCCGAGCAGGAGATGGGCGAGCGCGACGTCGAGCACCTGATCGAGGAGTGCAAGGCGGCCGGCCTCGGCCTCACCTTCCTGCCCAAGCACTACGGACTGCTGGGGCCGGGGATCGAGCTCAACCGGCTGGCCGAGCTTCCCGTGCTCGATTTCCGCTTCTCCGATCCCCCACGCTCGACCCTGGCGCTGAAGCGCGGCCTGGACCTGCTCGTCTCGGGTCTGATGCTGACGATCCTCTCGCCGCTGCTGGTCGCGATCGCGCTCTTCATCGTGCTCGACTCCGGCCTGCCTGTCTTTTTCCGCCAGAAACGCGCGGGCAAGGACGGGCGGCCGTTCACGATGCTGAAGTTCCGCACCATGGTCGCCGACGCCGAGGAGCGGCTGGCGGAGCTGGTCGACCTGGAGAAGCTCGATGAGCCGGCCTTCAAGATCCAGGACGACCCGCGCATCACCCGTGCCGGAAAGCTGCTGCGGCGGACCAGCCTCGACGAGCTGCCGCAGCTGATCAACGTGCTCAAGGGCGATATGTCGCTGGTCGGCCCGCGCCCCGAGGAGGAGGCCGTGGTCGCCCTCTACGACGAGCGCCAGCGCATCCGCCTCGCCATCAAGCCGGGCCTGACCGGACCGATGCAGGTCTACGGCCGCGGCGACCTCACCTTCGAGGAGCGGCTGGCGATGGAGCGCGACTACCTCGACAACCTCTCGGTCGCCGGCGACCTGGCGATCCTGTTGCGCACGCCGCGGGCGATCGTCCGCGGCGAAGGCGCCTACTAGAGAATCAAGCCATGTCCGTCCCGCTCGACCTCGAGGTCGTCATCGTCAGCCACGGCGCCGAAGAGCTGCTGCGCCGCTGCCTGCGCTCGCTGGCGGAGCACCCGGCGAAGGGGACGATGCGGGTGACGGTGGTCGACAGCGGCAGCATGGACTCGACTCCCGACATGGTCGAGCGTGAGTTTCCCGCGGTGCGATTGATCCGCAGGGAGAACATCGGCTTCTCAGCCGCCAACAACGTCGTCCTGCGCGAGGACGAGGCAAGCGCCGTGCTCTTGCTCAACCCGGACACCGAGGTCTACGCGGGCACGCTCGACGCCGCCCTGGCGCGGCTGCGCTCCGACGAGCGGATCGGCATGGTTGGCTGCAAGCTGGTGACCGAGTCGGGGGAGCTGGACCACGCCTGCAAGCGCTCCTTTCCCACCCCGCTCAGCGCCCTCGCCCACTTCGCCGGTGTCGGCCGCAACGACGGCGCTGGGGGGACCCTGAGCCAGTACCGGGCGACGCACCTCGGCGACGACGACGCCGGCGAGGTCGATGCGGTCAACGGCGCCTTCATGCTCTGCCGCGCCGAGGCGGTGCGCGAGGTCGGGCTGCTCGACGAGGGCTACTGGCTCTACATGGAGGACCTCGACTGGTGCCGGCGTTTCTGGCAAGCCGGCTGGAAGGTCTTCTATGAGCCAGCCGGAGTGGCGCTGCACGTCAAGGGCGGATCCAGCGGCAAGCGGCGGGCGCCCAAACAGGAGATCGCCTTCCACCGCGGCATGGGCCGCTTCTACCGCCGCTTCGATGCAGCCGAGCACAACCCGCTGGTCAACGCGGCGGTCTACGCCGGTATCGGCGCAAAGTTGGCGACCAGCCTCGCGATCACCGCCGTGCGCAGCCGCTAGGACGCGGTCACTACATCGATCCCAGCGGTCGCGGCAGCCGCCCTGGCGAGCCGGGCGTCGAGGGTGAGCAGGGGAGTGCCGAGCTGCTCGGCGAGCGCCACGTAAAGACCGTCGTAGAAGCTGAGGTTGTGACGCAGCTGCCAGGCTCGGTCGAGCAGGCCGGCGTGGACGATGCGGCGCAGCGGCAACCCCGCCAGATCGCGGAGCCCGGTGGCGGCGCGATCCTCGCCTAGGTTCCCGGTCGCGACCAAGCGTCGAAGGGAATGGCCGACCTCGGCGTCGATCAGGTACGGCGCCCAGAGAGCTTGTCGCATGCCACCGGCCGAAAGCTGCCTCTCGGCCCAGCCAACGTACTCCCGGCCTGCCAGGACCGTGACGAGGACCGAGGCGTCTACGACGGGCACGAGGGTCGCCTACTCTCCGCGGAGCTCGCGCTGCACGGCGACGATCTCCTCGGCGGTGACGCCGGAGTCGCCTCGCGCCCGGGCGCGAGCGAAGACTTCCTCGATTGTCGCCTGCTGCGCAAGCTCTTCGAGGTCGCGCTTTATGTAGTCGGAGAGGGAAAGGCCCTCTGCGGCGGCGCGCATCTTGAGAGTCCTGTGGACCTCGTCAGGCACGTTGCGGATCTGGATCATCTTGGACATGTGGGTGACATTAGGCCATGTGGCGGACATGTCTATGGCGGTCGCGTGGGTCATGGCGGAAATCCTGCGGGACCAGGGCGCAACCGTGGTGCGCGGATCGAGCCGGGCGCCGGACGAGAGCGTGACGAAAGACGCGATTCAGAAGGGCAGGGTCTCGCCGACCTCGGCGAGGGCGGGCGCGGTCTTGTCGCGCTCGGAGAGCAACGGGTGCTCGACGGGCCACTCGACGCCCACGCCGGGGTCGTCCCAAGCGATCCCGGACTCCGTGGCGGGGTCATAGGTGCTGGAGCAGAGGTAGGTGACATCGGCCGTCTCACTCAGCACCGCGAAGCCGTGGCCGAAGCCGACCGGGATGAAGAGCTGGCGGTGTGCCTCGTCGTCGAGCTCATATCCCTCCCACTCGCCGTAGGTGGACGAGCCGCGGCGCAGGTCGACGGCGACGTCGAAGATCTTGCCGCGCGGACAACGGACCAGCTTCGCCTGGCCGGGCTCGGTCTGGAAGTGCAGGCCGCGCAGGGTGCCTTTGGAGGAGCGCGAGTGGTTGTGCTGGACGAACTCGACCGCGACGCCGTGCTCGGCCCAGAGGTCGCGGCGGTAGGTCTCGACCATGAAGCCGCGCGCGTCACCGTGGACGGTTGGCTCGAGTAGGACGACCCCCTCGAGCTTGGTCGGCAAGCGCTCCAGCATCAGCCGAGCGTCTTGCCGTACTGCTTCTCGTAGTACTCGCGGTACTCCCCGGAGCGGATCGGCCCCCACCAGCCCTCGTTCTCGCGGTACCACTGCACGGTGCGCTCGAGGCCCTCGGCAAAGCGCACCTGTGCCTCCCAGCCGAGCCGCTCGCGGATCTTGTCACTGCCCAACGAATAGCGGCGATCATGGCCCGGGCGGTCCTTGACGTATTCGATCAGCGACTCGTCGCCGCCAGTCAGCTCGATCACCCGCTTGACGACGTCGATGTTCTCGCACTCGTCGGGGCCACCGACGTTGTACGCCTCGCCGGGCTGGCCCTGCTCCAGCACCGTGTGGATGCCACGGCAGAAGTCCTCGACGTAGAGCCAGTTGCGCACCTGGCGGCCGTCGCCATAGATCGGCAGCGAGTCGCCGTGCACGGCGTTCAGCACCATCAGTGGGATCAGCTTCTCCGGATACTGGCGCGGGCCGTAGTTGTTGGAACCGCGGCAGATCACCGTCTCGAGTCCGTAGGTGTGGAAGTGGGCGGTGACGAGCAGGTCACCGGCGGCCTTGGTCGCCGAGTAGGGCGAGGAGGGGTCGAGCGGCGAGGACTCGGTGAAGGAGCCCGACTCGATCGAGCCGTAGACCTCGTCGGTGGAGACCTGCAGGTAGCGACCCACACCCAGCTCGCGGGCAGCGTCGAGTAGGTTGCCGGTGCCGATGACGTGGGTGCGGGCGAAAGCGTCCTGGTCGTCGATCGAGCGGTCGACGTGGGACTCGGCGGCGAAGTTGACCACCGCGTCGCAGCCCTCCATCGCCTCGCGCACGATCTTCGGGTCCTCGATCGCGCCGACGACGAGGTCGGTTCCCTCGGGCAGGTTCTCGCGCCGGCCCGCATAGGTGAGCTTGTCGAGCACGCGCACCTCGTGCTCGGCGGAGACCAGGCGCACATAGGTGGAGCCGATGAAGCCGGCGGCGCCGGTGACGAGCAGCTTCATGCGGCCGCCTCGCGCTCGGCGGAACGCTGCGAGAGATAGGCGGCGAGACCGTCGCGCCAGGCCGGCAGCGTGATTGCGTGCTCGCGCTGGCTGTCCAGCGCCGAATAAGGAGGGCGGGGCGCGGGGCGTCCAAGCATGTCGGTGGTGGCGGAGAGGACCAGGCACTCGACTTTGGCCTGATCGAAGATCTCGCGGGCGAAGTCGTACCAGGAGCAGGCGCCTCCCGCGGCCATGTGGTGGATGCCGAACTCGATCCCCTCGATCAAGCGGACGATGCCGTAGGCAAGGTGCCAGGTATAGGTCGGCGAGCCGACCTGGTCGCGTACGACGAGCACCTCGTTCTGGGTTGAAGCCAACCGCAGCATCGTCTCGACGAAGTTGGAGCCGCCGATGCCGAAGAGCCAGGAGGAGCGAACCACGAAGTGGCGCTTGTTGGCGGCCGCGGTGGCCTCCTCGCCGGCAAGCTTGCTGCGTCCATAGGCCGAGAGCGGCGCGGTCTGGTCGGTCTCGACGTAGGGCGCGCCCTTGGCGCCGTCGAAGACGTAGTCGCTGGAGACGTAGACGACGCTGGCGCCGACCGCGGCGGCAGCGGCGGCAGCGTCTCCGGCGGCCTTGCCATTGACCGCGGTTGCTGCCTCCTCGGCCTCCTCGGCGCCATCGACGTCAGTCCAAGCGGCGCAGTTGATCACCACGTCGGGCCGCTCCAGCTGGAACTTGGCCGCGACCGCACCGGCGTCTGAGACGTCGAGCTCGGTGTGGCCGAAGCCAACGACATCGTGACCGGCGTTGCCCGCGGCCAGCACGACGTCGCGACCGAGCATGCCGCCGGCGCCGGTTACGAGGACCTTCATCGCCGTACGCCCATCAGATGATCTTGATCTCCGACTTGTCGCCGACCAGCATGCGCAGCGTCTTCGGCATGCCATCGCTGCGGGTCAGCTTCACTTCGCGGCCGAGCAGGCTCGCCTCCATGCGCGTGCCCAGATCCTCGACTACGGAGCCGGCCAGGATGATCGAGTGCTCGACTTCGGAGCGGCGCACGCAGACGTCGTCGCCGATCGAGGTATAGGGGCCGATGTAGGCGTCCTCGATGCGGGCACCGGCGCCGATCACAGCGGGGCCGCGCACGACCGAGCCTTTCAGCACCGCACCGGGCTCGACGACGACACGACCCTCGACCCGCGAGGCATCGTCGACCTCTCCCTCGATCTTGGTCTCGATCTCCTCCAGCACCAATCGGTTGGCCTCGAGCATGTCGGCGAGCTGGCCGGTGTCCTTCCACCAGCCGCTGACGACCTCGGACCTCACGTTCTTGCCCTGCTCGATCAAGCTCTGGATCGCCTCTGTGATCTCCAGCTCACCCCGCCAGGAGGGCTCGAGCGCGCGGGCGGCGTCGAAGATCGGCGGCGCGAAGAGGTAGACGCCGACCAAGGCGAGGTTCGAGGGCGGATCTTCGGGCTTCTCGATCAGGCGCACGATCCGCTCTCCGTCCAGCTCGGCGACGCCGTAGGACTGGGGGTCGTCGACCGGGGTGAGCAGGATCAGCGCATCCGGTTCCTCGGCGCGGAAGGTGGCGACGAGTCCGCGCAGCCCGTCGGCGAGCAGGTTGTCGCCGAGGTACATGACGAAGGGCGAGCCATCGATGAACTCCTCCGCGGTGAGGACCGCGTGGGCGAGCCCAGCGGGCTTGTCTTGGACGATGTAGGTGATCTGGGCGCCGAAGGCGGAGCCGTCGCCGGCCGCCTCGCGGATCTCATCGCCGGTCTCCGGCGCGATGATGATCCCGATCTCGGTCACCCCGGCGTCGACCAGAGCCTCGATCCCGTAGAAGAGCACGGGCTTGTTGGCAACCGGGACCAGTTGCTTGGCTGAGGTATGCGTGATCGGGCGCAGGCGCGTCCCGGCCCCGCCGGAGAGGATCAGGCCTTTGAGGTCTTGCACGTCGCGGGAAGGCTATCGTCGCGCCGACGATGAGCCCGGATGCCCCTTCGCCCGCAATCGATGTCGCGATCGTCAACTGGAACACAGCCGCGGCGGCGCTGGCGGCGGCACGCGCCTATCTGGCCTCTGAAGGGGTCACGGCACAGGTGACGATCATCGACAACGATTCGCGACCCGAGCAGCGCCAGTTGCTGCGCGAAAGTTGTCCGGAGGAGGTGCGACTCGATTTGAGCGACGAGAACCTTGGCTATGGGCGGGCGGCCAACCGCGCGCTGCGCGGGGGAAGCGGCGAGCTGGTCTGCGTCAGCAATGCCGACGTGTTGCCCGAGCCCGGCGCGCTGGCGGCGCTCGCCGCGGTGGCAAAGGACGAGTCGAAGGTCGGCATGGTCGGCCCGGTCTTCGGCGGCGACACCGATCGGTACCACGCGGCGTTGCCTGGGACGGCGACGATTCTGGTGCGGATCTTGGTCGGCTCCTTCGGCGAGCGACCCCAGCCGAGCCCGGCGCCGGGCGAGGTGGCCGGGGTCGGCCAGCCTTCAGGCGCCTGCTTCGTCGTCCAGCGCAACACCTGGGAAGAGATGGGCGGCTTCGACGAGGGCTTCTTCCTCTGGTACGAGGACGTCGACCTGGCCAAGCGCCTGCACGATGCTGGCTATCACAACCTCATCGCCGGCTCGGCACACGTCGGACACGCCGGCGCCGAGGCCTTCGTCCAGATCGATCGGCGCGAGCAACAGACGATCCGCCTGCGCTCGGTCGAGCGCTACATTCGCCTCCACCACGGCTGGGCGATGCCAATCGCCGCTCCGCTACTTAGGCTCTCCCGGCGCCTTAGAGCGGGCGGCGCCCGATGAACTCACTCTCCGTCGTCATACCAACCAAGGACCGCGCCGAAGCTCTGGCGCGGACACTCGACGCGCTCGAATCCCAGCAGACGGGCGGCGCGAAGCTGGAGGCGATCGTGATCGACAACGGCTCGAGCGACGGCACCGTCGAGCAGGTGCAAGGGCGGGCGGGAACCGCACTGCCGATCCGGCTGCTCGAGCAGCCGGACGGAGGACCGGCAGCGGCACGCAACGCCGGCGCAGCCGCGGCCACTGGAGAAATCCTGCTCTTCCTCGGTGACGACACCGAACCGGCAGATCAAGGACTGCTGCGTGCCCACCTCGACCTGCACGCGGCGCGGCCCGAACCCGCCTATGGCGTGCTCGGCCGGATCACCTGGACCCCGCGCAAACCCGTGACCCCGTTCATGCGCTGGCTCGAGAACGGCGGTCCCCAATTCCACTACACCGCGCTCGATCCCGGTCCGGTCGACGCGAGCAACTACTTCTACAGCTCCCACGCCTCGATCAAGCGGGAGATCTTCGAGCAGGTCGGCGGCTTCGACGTTCGCTTCCCCACCGCTGCGGTCGAGGACACCGAGCTCGGCGTGCGCCTCGCCGACGCCCGCCTCGAGCTCGACTACCACCCGGAGCTACTCGTTCTCCACGACCACCCGACGACGCCGGCGCAATCCCTGCACCGCTCGGTCGCCGTGGGTCACTCCGCCGCCCTCTACAACCGCCTGCGGCCCGATCGGCCCCATCCCGGAGTGCGGCCGCCAAACGGACTGGCTTGGTCCGCGGTCAGCGCCGCGGAGCCACTGCTGGGCGCGGTCGGGCGCCTGCCGATGCCCGCCGGCGTGCGCGAGCGGGTCTGGCTGGCGATGACCCGCGCCGGCTACGCTCGCGGTTACCGAGAGGGTTCGGTGAAAGCGCGATGAAGCGCGTCATCCGGCTCAACAGCACGCCGCTTTCGCCCCTGCTGACCTTCACGGCCGCCTGGATCTTCGCCGCGCTGCTCAGCCAGTACCGCCTGCTCAACGGCCAGCAGGAATGGTCGACGACCGTGATCGCGGTCGTCGCAATGGTCCCCGTGGCTTTCGTTGCCGGAGGCCTGATCGGCGAGGGACTGGCGCTGGGCCGGGCACGGCGGGCCGAAGCTGCTCACATGCCGCAAGAGAGCCGCACCTACCGGCGGGTCCTGCTTGTCCTGCTCGTGGTCGGCCTGCTCGAGCTCGCGCATCAATTCGCCAAAATCGGCGGGGTCCCACTCCTCTCCCCCGGCGGCGGCGCCCTCCGCTTCAGCCAAGGAGGCCCAACGATCATCCTCACCGACGGGCTTACCGTCGCCGCGATCGTCGCCTTGGTCCGGCCTCGACGACTGCTCAGCCGGGAGTCCCGATTCGAGCTGCTGATCGCCCTTGCCGCCCTGGGGGGATTCGCCCTTCAAGCTGGTCGCGGCAGCCTGCTCCTGCCAGTCATAGTCGCGATCGCCGCGCGCTGGCTCTACTGGGGAAGGCCGCGCAAGTGGATGTTCATAGCCGGAGGCCTGCTTGCGTTCGCGGCCGTCGTCTTCGGCTTCTACCTGCGCACGCGCCAGAACCCCTACAACCCGTTCGAGTTCGAATTGTTCGGAGAAATCCTGCCCGGCACGCCGTTCTTCCTTCAGCCACTCGTGCCCATTTACCTGGCGATAACCACCAACTTCCTCGCGCTTCAGGGGGTCGTCGGCCACTTTCCGACTGGAGAAGCGTTCGGGGGCGGTGCGTTCGACGCGATCGGCCTCGACATCATCTTCCACGGCGCCCGCAATGTCTCCGATGTCTCGGGGACCATCACTCCTCCTTGGGTTACCAGCACCGTGGCCGGGCCACTCTGGGCGGATGGGGGCTTCGTCGCGCTGATTCCGGGTATGGCCGCAACGGGATTCATCTCGGCCGGTGCGTTCGCGATGGCGATCCGGACCCGGTCCTTCCGCTGGAGCATGGCCGCGGCCTATCTCCTCTATCTGGCCATCTTCGGTCTCTATACGAACCTCTGGACCCAGCAGCTCGACTGGCTGCTGGTGGTTCCGCTTCTTCTCATCGTCGGCGCAATCGCCGAAGACCCAGCCGAGCCGCCGGGCCTGACCGGACGAGCATGGGGCAGAATCCGCCGCATGATGGGACGAGCCGTGGCGCCGAGCGCTCCGACGACCGAACCTACGAGCGCTGGGCAGCGCAGGGGCTTCGACAAAAGGGTGACCAAGGGACTGGTCCTGCTGGGAGCTGGAATCGTTGCGCTCCTGCTCGTCTCCGGGCTGTTGATCCAGCCGCTGCTGCCAGAACCGTACCCACTGATCTCTTCACAGCGACTGCCGGAGCCGATCGCGAGGGCCAACGCCCTGATGACCAATAGCGACCGTCCCAGCGACAACGAGGCATTGCAGTGGGTAAGCGGTCAGGGCCATCGCGCCAACCTGTACGCCTATACGCCCGGCCGCCCCCTCTCCGAGGCCGAGCGCCTGGAAACGCTCCGAATTCCAGGGGACGTGGCCAGTTCGGACTTCGACGTCAACGCCTGGCCACCGTGGCGAGCCGAGGCGCTCTTCTCCTTCGAACAACTTCCGCAGAATCTCTCGGTCACCGTAACCCCGACCTGGAGTGTCGACGGCAAGTCCGAAAGCTTTCTCGCACCGCTCTCACCCCCGCCGCCGGGCACGACGAGGGAATTCGCGATCGCCAGATGGGGAGGGGCCAAGCCGGACCTTTTCGTGATCACCCGTGGTGACCCGGAATCGCGCCCCGTACTGCAGATCCTCTCCGGAGAGTCGGGTTTCTACCGCCAGCTCTACGCTGCGCGGCTGCCCTACCGCGGCCTCGCCCAAAGCACCTGGTCGGTTCAGATCGCGCCAATAGTGGGCCTTCCCAAGAAAGACGACAATCGCCTCTTCCGCGGCGACCGGCTCGACCTCCTCCTCATCCGCCACGATCCCATCCAGAAGCACAGCATCGTTCACGTTCTGCTCGGGGAGGCCGGCTTCGACTGGGACGCGATCCGCCGCAATGTCGACAACTCCGGATCCATAGCCAAGGGAACCGAATTCCTGATCGGCTCGCGCCAGGGCGCTACGGCGATCTACGAAGTCCAGCGCCGCGGTGCGAACGGGCCGCACCTGAAGGTGTACGGCCTCACGAATCCACCAGCGCTCCAATAGCCGAGCGGGATCCACAGATAGAGAACTTCGAGGCGGCGGCGCCGCCGGACGGGGCGGCCCTCGGTCAATCCGCCGCGCGAGGGGTCTCGGTCCTGGTCGGGCGAACCCTCGGCTTCCAGTTGCTCACCGCGGGTGTCACCGTGGTGCTCGCGCGGCTGCTCTCGCCGGCGGACTACGGACTCTTCGCGATTGCGCTCTCGGTACAGCTCGTCGGCCAGAACCTCGCCGAGCTGGGACTTCCGGCGGCACTGGTGCGCATGCAGGAGACGCCCGCGCCCGAGTTGCAACGCGCGACAATCGGCTTCCTTCTTGCGGTCACCTCTGCGATCGTGCTCGCCTTCTTCCTGCTCGCCTTCGCGATTCTGCCGGCGCTTGATGCCTCGAGCAAGGTGCTCCAGGTCATCGCTACGACGCTGGTCGCCCTACCGATCTACGCAGCGCGGGCGGTGCCGATGGCGATGTTCGATCGCGAGCTGCGCTTTGGCCGAGTGGCCGCAGTCGAGGCGGCAGACACTGTTGGCTTCAACCTCTTCGCTCTGGCTGCGGCCCTTGCCGGGCTAGGTGTGTTCAGCCTCGCCGGAGCAGTCCCGATTGGGGCGGTCCTGGGCGCAGGCGTCGCCTGGCTCTCCCCGTCGGCGGTCCGCCTACCGCGGTTCGAGCTGTCGCGGGTCAAGCCCCTGATCGGCTTTGGCAGCCGGGTGAGCGTCCTCGGCGTGCTCTACCTCGGTCGCGACCTCGGCTACGTGGCCCTGATCGGCGCCATCGGCGGTGCCCCGATGGCGGGCTTTTACGCGATGGCCAAGCGCCTGTTCTCGTTCCCGACCGCGCTTGCGGCCGCCGTCGCCCGGGTCATGCTGCCGACCCTGAGCCAATCCGGCGAGGAACGGCCACTCCGTACCGCCCGCATGCTCGGTCAGATCGCCCTCGTCTGCGGGCTGCCGCTGGCAGTTGTCTCCGGCGCGATCCAGCCGCTGGTCGAGGTCGTGCTCGGCCCCGAATGGCGTCCCACCACCGACATTGTGATCTTCGGTTCGCTGGCGATGCTGTTGGGAGCGAGCATCGCCTCGCCGATCAACAGCTACTGCCTTGCCGAGGGGAAGCCCAACCCACTGGTGCTGGCCATAAGCGTGGAGCTCCTCATCGGCTTTGCCCTGGCGGCGGCGCTGATGGGAGCCCTCGACGAGACTGGGATCGGCATCGCGATGTCGGTTGGGTCGGCAGCCGCGGCCGCGATTCTGCTGCGTGCCGTGGAGCCCGAGGTCAGGGCGGGGGCCGTGACGGTCGCCAAGGTCGTGGCGATCACCGCGGTGGCCATCGCCGCTGGACAGCTGCTGCCGGTCTCCAACGACGCCTTGGGATTGCTGATAGCTCTGTGCGCGAGTGGCCTTGCCTGGCTTGCATTGGCCGCAGTGATCGCACGCGCCGAGATGGGCCGGGTGCTGGGAATGGTCCGCTCGGTCCTGCCAGGATCCGCGCGATGACCCCCCGGACCCCAACGGTCTACATCCCCACGCTGAACGGTGGGGAGAACCTGCGGCGCTGCCTCGAGTCGCTCGAACACCAGACGCACGTGCCCCATGTCGTAGTCGCGGACAACGGCGAGGGGGAAGGCAGTGCAGCCCTGCTCAACGAGCGTTTCCCGGCGGTTACGCGGGTCGGCTTTGGCCGCAACCTCGGCTTCGGCAACGCCCTCAACCGCGTCATACGCGAGGCCGGCGAGGGACCGATCGTCCTGCTCAACGACGACGCCGTTGCCGAGCCGGAGATGATCGCGAGCCTTGCCGTCGACAGCGGTGGAGCAGAGATGGTCGCGGCCGTCCTGCTCAGCGAAAGGGACCCCGGGCGCATCGACTCGGCCGGGGTCACGGTCGACCAGACGCTGATGGCGTTCGATTACCTCTGCGGGGCGCCCGCCGATCGGGTCGAGAACGCGGCCCACCCGCTGGGCCCAACCGGCGGTGCGGCCCTCTACGATCGGGACGCCTTCAACGCGGTCGGCGGCTTCGACGAGCGCATCTTCCTCTACTACGAGGACGTCGACCTCGCCCTGAGAATGCGGGCCGAGGGGGCGCGCTGCGTGCTTTCGCCGCGGGCGCGCGCGATCCACGGCTACTCGCTGACCCTCGGCGCACGCAGCGCCCGCAAGTACGCGATGACCGGCTGGAGCCGCGGCTACCTCTTGCGCCGCTACGGCGTCATGTCGCGACCCTCGACCGCCCTGCAAGCCCTCGGCCGTGAGCTGGTCGTCTGCACCGGACAGCTCGTGCGTGACCGCACGCTCGCCGGGGCGCGCGGCAGACTCAGGGGATGGCGGGACGGGAGTGGCCTCCCCGCACACGAGCTCGCGCCGGACACCGTGACCGAGCTGAGCCTGCGTCAGGCGCTCGCCTTGCGCAGCGGCGGCCACGGCGCCTGAAAAGATGGCCGCTGCCATGAGCCAACCTTCAGACCTCCCGCTCGTCTCCGTGGTCACCGCGGCGCTCGACCCGCCGCTCGACAAGCTCGCTCGCTGCATCGAGAGCGTGCAGGCACAGGCGTACCCGCGCATCGAGCACGTCGTCGTCGATGGAGGCTCGACCAACGGCGCCCTCGACGTCCTCGGCGAGCACGGCCACATCCGCTGGATCTCCGAGCCCGATCGCGGCCAGTGCGACGCGATGAACAAGGCGATCTTCAAGCAGTCGACCGGGGACTTGATCGTCTGGCTCAACGCCGACGACGTGCTCTACCCCGACTCGGTAGAGCACGCCGCCTCTTTCTTCCGCCAGGACACAGCACTGGGCTGGGTCTATGGAGACCTCGACGTCGACCGGCGCGGCCACCGCCATGTGATCCGGCCGCCGGAAAAGGCCTCGCGCGAGGCACTCGACTTCAACAACATCGGGCTCATCGCCCCGGGCACGATGTTCGCCCGCTGGGCACTCGAGAAGGTGGGCAATCTCGACGAGGACTTTCACATGGAGATGGACCTCGACCTCTCGTTGCGGCTGCTCGAGGCCGGCGTTCCCTCCCGCTACACCCCGCGCACGCTGGCCTTGCTCGAGATCTACGACGGCACCAAGAGCGGTGAGGTGCCGAAGCGCGACATCGCCCTCGAGCGGCACAACATCTACCTGAAGCACGGCATGTTCCAACAGGCCGGAGCGGCGCTGGCACTGGCCGGCCGCTACGAGGTCTCCGAAGAGATCGAGGAGGCCCTGAGTGAGGGGCGCTACAAGGACGCCTCTGCGGCCGCGGCAACTGGCCTCCGGTTCATGCCCTCAATTCTCGAGCGCCATCGGATCTCGTTCTGGCTGACGCGGCTCTTCCCGCGCGCGATGCGCTTGGTCAAGCAACGGCTGAGGCGGATATAGGGATGTCGAAACGCTCGCCATCGGATCGAGTGAAGTCGCTGCTCAAGCGCACCCTCACGCGGCTGGACGTACATGCCGGCAGGCACCGCAACACACTGGCGGGGACGAGGGAGGCAATTCTGCGAAACGGCGGCGTGGACCTGGTTATCGATGTTGGCGCGCACGCCGGTGAGTACGGCACGGCCCTGCGAGCCAGTCGCTACAAGGGTGAGATCGCCTCCTTCGAGCCGGTCGCCAGGCAGTTCGAGCGGCTTCTCTCCGCTGCGGCCGGCGATCCCTCCTGGGCATGCCACAACCGCGCCGCGGGTGGCCGCGCCGGAACAGCCGAGATCAACGTCTCCGGCAACGACGGCTTCAGCAGCTCGCTGTTGGCGATGGCGAAGGCGCACCAGCTGGCCGTCACCGACTCGCGCTACGAGCGCACTGAGAAGATCCAGATTGCGAGGCTCGACGACGAGCTCGCCGGCTTTTCCGCAGCCACCAGGCACGCCTATCTCAAGGTGGACACACAGGGATTCGAGCACGAAGTAATCGCCGGCGCCTCGGCTGTCCTACCCGGTTGCGCCGCCGTGGAGCTGGAGCTCTCTCTCACCCCGCTGTATGAGGGCCAGCTGCTGATTGGGGAGATGATTGAGCTAATGCGCAGCCGCGGCTTCCATCCGACGCATCTCGAGCCCGAGTTCGTCGACCCCGAGAGCGGCGAGCTGCTGCAGGTGAACGGCCTCTTCCGGCCTTCTGAAAGGATCAGCGCAGCCAATGGGAAGTGAGACGAGCAAGCGCGCCCTGATCACCGGCCTGACCGGTCAGGACGGCTCCTACCTGGCCGACCTGCTGCTAGCCAAGGGCTATGAGGTGCACGGCATCATCCGTCGCTCCTCGAGCTTCAACACGGGGCGAATCGAGCACCTCTACCGCGATCCGCATGACCCCGAGGCCCACCTCTTCGCCCACTACGGCGACCTCAGCGACCCGGTCGCCCTCACGCGCCTGATCTACAAGCTGCAGCCGGCTGAGATCTACCACCTCGGGGCGCAGAGCCACGTGCGCGTCTCCTTCGACATCCCCGAGTACACCTTCGACGTCACCGGCGCCGGGACCCTGCGCCTGCTCGAGGCGATCCGCGAGTCGGAGGTGAAGACGCGCTTTTACCAGGCCTCTTCCTCGGAGATGTTCGGCGCCTCACCGCCCCCCCAGAACGAGTCCACGCCATTCCATCCCCGCAGTCCCTACGCCGTTGCCAAGGTGGCCGCCTACTGGGCGGCGATCAACTACCGCGAGGCCTACGGCATGTTCGCCGTCAACGGAATCCTCTTCAACCACGAGTCGCCGCGGCGCGGCGAGACCTTCGTCACCCGCAAGATCACCCGCGCGGTCGCCCGGATCAAGGCGGGCCTACAGGACAAGCTCTACATGGGCAACCTCGACGCGGAGCGGGACTGGGGATATGCGCCAGACTTCGTCGAGGCGATGTGGATGATGCTGCAGGCAGACGAGCCCGACGACTACGTGATCGCCACCGGTGAGAAGCACTCCGTGCGCGAGGCGCTCGAGGTCGCCTTCTCACACGCCGGCCTCGACCCAGACGAGCACGTCGAGATCGATTCGCGTTACTTCCGGCCCGCCGAGGTCGACTCGCTGCTCGGCGACCCGAGCAAGGCGAAGGAGAAGCTCGGCTGGGAGCCCAAGGTCCGCTTCCGCGAGCTGATTGAGCTGATGGTCGACGCCGACGTCACCGCGCTGGAAGATCAGCTGGCCGGGAAGGTGACCTGAGTGGCCGAGCGGGAGCCGCAAGCCGACTTCTGGCGGGGCAGGAACGTCGTCGTCACCGGTGGCGCCGGCTTTCTCGGCAAGCCCACGGTTCGCCTATTGGGCGAGCTCGGCGCCGAGGTGCGCGTGTCGCGCTCGGCCGAGCACGACCTCACCGATCCCGTCGCCTGCCGCGAGGCGCTGTCCGGAGCGGAGGTCGTCCTCCACCTTGCCGCCAACGTGGGCGGCATCGGCTACAACCGCCGCAACCCGGCGCCGCTGGTGCGCGACAACATGGCGATGGGCCTCAACGTGTTCGAGGCCTGCCGGGAGCTGGGTATCGACAAGCTGGTCGCGGCCTGTTCGGTCTGCGCGTACCCGAAGCACACCCCTGTCCCGTTCAAGGAGGACGACCTCTGGAGCGGCTTCCCGGAGGAGTCAAACGCTCCCTACGGCCTCGCCAAGAAGATGCTGATCGTCCTCTCCGACTCCTACCGGCGCCAGTACGGGCTCGACTCCTGCGTGCCCGTGATCGCCAATCTCTACGGGCCCGACGACAACTTCGACCTCGAGGACTCGCACGTGATCGCGGCGATGATCCACAAGTACGTTGCCGCCACGGAGCATGGCGATTCCGAGGTGGTCCTCTGGGGCACCGGTGAGCCCTCGCGCGAGTTCCTCTACGTCGACGACGCCGCGCGGGCACTGCTGCTGGCCGCCGAGCACGCCGACTTCTCGGAGCCCTTCAACGTCGGCACCGGTATCGAGACCAAGATCCGCGATCTGGCAGCGCTCGTCGCGGCTGCGACCGGGTTCGCCGGCGAGGCCGTCTGGGACACTTCGCGGCCCGACGGCCAGCCGGTTCGCTACCTCGACGTCAGCAGGGCACAAGAGCTGATCGGCTTCAGAGCTCGCATGCCGCTGGAAGAGGGCATCGAGCGCACGGTCGCCTCCTTCCGGGCCTCGCCGGCACTGAGCTGATGGCGGCCCGGCGAGCGGCCGGGGCGGGAAGTTGACCGTGAGCGACGAGGCAACCCCGCCACTGAACGTCACCGCGGCACGCGGGGTCGCGATCCTCGTTGGGCGCACGCTCAGCCTGCAGCTACTCACGGCTGGCGTGACCCTCGTCCTTGCGCGGCTGCTCTCGCCGGCGGACTACGGGCTCTTCGCGATCGCGGCGGCGGCGCAGGCACTGGCGCAGGCGGCCAGCGGAGTGGGGCTGAGCGCGGCGTTGATCCGGCTGAGCGACGATCCAGCTGCTGCGCAGCAGCGCTCGGTGACGGGCTTCCTCTTCGTCACCGGCCTCGGCTTCGCGGCGGCTGCCACCGCCCTCGCCTTCGCCGGCCTGCCGGCACTCGGTCTCGAGGGTGAAGCGCTGAAGGTCACCGCCGTCGCCACGCTGGCGATCCCGATCTACGCGATCCGCGCCGTGCCGATGGTGATGCTCGAGCGGCATCTCAACTTCGGCCGGGTTGCCGCGGTCGAGACGGCGGAGACGCTCGGGTTCAACGTCTTCGCGCTCGCGGCGGCACTGGCCGGCCTCGGGGCCTTCAGCCTGGCCGGCGCGATCCCACTGGCCGCCCTGGCGGGTGCCGGTGTTGCCAGATCGCTCGGGGGTGCCGCGCCGGGTCTCAGCTTCGACTTCGCGCCGGTGCGCCCGCTGGCTCATTTCGGCCTGCGGGCAAGCGGCCTGCGCCTCGGCACCCTCGCCAAGGGGCTGGGCTTCGTCACCTTGGTTAGCGCGATCGGCGGCACTTCGGTAACCGGCTTCTACGCCATGGCCGAACGCCTCTTCACCGTCCCCACCGCTCTCGCTTCCGCGGTCCAGCGGGTTTCCTTCCCGGCTCTGGCGCGGTCGGCGGCCGAACGGCCACGCCGGGCCGCCCGGGCAACGGTGCTCTCGGCCGCGCTGGCGAGCCTGCCGCTTGCGCTGCTCGCCGGTGCCTCGCACGCGCTGGTGACGGTCCTGCTCGGTGACCGCTGGCTGCCGACCGTCGACCTCGTCCTGACGGCGGCTCCGGGGATGCTGCTGAGTGCTAGCGCGATTCCCGCGATGACGGGGCTGGCGCTATCGGAGGGCCGTGCCCGGGGACCGTTCATCGCCGTGGGCGGCTCGGCGGTCGTGTTGGCCGGCGTAAGTGCCGTGGCCATTCCGGGCCTGGATACGGCCGGAGTCGGCATCGCCCTCAGCGCCAGCGCGGTGGCGACCGTGGGGATCCTTGGCCTCCACGCCGATCGCGAGATGCGCACGGCCGGGGCACCGGTTGCACGGGCGCTCGTGGTTGGCGCGATAGCGGCCGCGGCCGGTTATCTCCTGCCCGTGCCGGAATCGGTCGCCGGGCTCCTGCTGCGACTCGGCCTTACCGGGGCCGTCTGGGCCGGCCTCGGAGCGTTGGTAATGCGTCCGGAGCTGCCGGCCGCCCTGAAGATTGCCTGGCCGATCCTGCCGGAGAGGCTGAGGGCGACGGTGGCACGCTACCGGGGCGGCCACATGTAGTCTGGCGCAGCCGGCAGGGGCCGGCCGCGGCAAAAGATGAACTTCGAACGCCTCTACGCATACCGCTTTCGCGATATCGACCAGGCTGCCCGCCTGCGGGTCTGGGAAGCCATCGCTCCCCACGTCCATGGCCTGATGGGCTCGCCCCAGATAGTGCTCGACCCGGCCGCCGGCCGCGGCGAGTTCATCGGCTCGATCCCGGCGGCGGAGCGCTGGGCGGTCGACGAGGTCGCCTACTCCGAGGCCGAGCAGACCGCCGGCGTCAAAGTCGTCACCGCGAGCATCATGGACGCCGACCTCCCCGACGGGCACTTCGACGGCGTCTACGCCTCCAACTTCCTCGAGCACCTGCACGACCAGGAGGCGATCGCCCAGTTCCTCGAAAAGATGCGGGAGGCGATGAAGCCCGGCGGGCGGATCGCGATCATGGGGCCGAACTACCGCTACTGCGCGAAGGAGTACTGGGACTGCGCCGACCACTACGTCGCGCTCACCCACGTCGCCATCGCCGAGCACCTCTACGCGGCCGGCTTCGAGCCCGAGCGGGTCATCCCCCGCTACCTGCCCTACTCGTTCCGGGGCATCCTGCCCCCCTCGCAGCCCCTCACCGGCCTGTACCTGAAGATGCCGCTCGCCTGGAAGCTGCTCGGCAAGCAGTTCCTGGTGATCGGCCGCCGCTGAGCTGTGCGCGTCCTGGTCACAGGGGGCGCCGGCTTCGTCGGCGGCAACCTCGTCGTCGCCCTCGCCGGGCGCCACCCGGACTGGAAAATCGTCGCCCTCGACAACCTGATGCGGCGCGGCTCGGAGCTGAACCTGGCCCGGCTGCGCGACGCCGGCGTCGAATTCGTCCACGGCGACGTGCGCGAGCCCTCCGACCTGGCCGCGGCCGGGCCCTTCGACGCGATGGTCGAGTGCTCGGCCGAGCCCTCCGTCCTGGCCGGCTTCGCCGACACCTCCTACTCGGTCCAGACCAACCTGCTCGGCGCCTTCAACTGCCTCGAGCGGGCGCGGGCCGAGGAGGCGTTCGTCGTCTTCCTCTCGACCAGCCGCGTCTACCCGGTGGCCCCGCAGCTGGAGCTGGTGCTGGAGGAGGAGGCAACCCGCTTCGAGCTCGCCGAGTCTCAACCGGTCACCGGCGCCGGCCCGGTCGGGATCTCGGAGGAGTTCCCGATGGCGGGAGCACGCACCCTCTACGGCGCGACCAAGCTCTCGGCCGAGTTGCTGATCGAGGAGTACGCCGACGCCTTCGGCCTGCGCGCTGTGACCAACCGCTGCGGCGTGATCGCCGGGCCCTGGCAGATGGGCAAGGTCGACCAGGGCGTCTTCTCCTGGTGGCTGCTCAGCCATCTCTTCGGCCGGCCGCTGACCTACATCGGCTACGGCGGCTCGGGCAAGCAGGTGCGCGACCTGCTCCACGTCGACGACCTGATCGACCTCGTCGATGAGCAGCTGGCAAACCCCGAGCGCTGGAGCGGCGCCGTCGCCAACGTCGGCGGCGGCCGCGAGTGCAGCCTCTCGCTGCTGGAGACGACCGCGCTCTGCCGCGAGCTGACCGGCAACGAGGTGCCGATCGGGACCGAGGTCGAGACCCGCCCGGGCGACGTTCCGGTCTACCTGAGCGACTGCGGGCGGCTGCATTCTCTAACCTCGTGGCGCCCGCGCCGCGGGGCGCGTGACGTCCTCGTCGACCTGCTCGCCTGGTCGACAGAGCACGAGGACGAGTTGCGCGTGGCACTTGGTTTCGAACGATAGCCAAAGGGGGCACCAGAAAGCGATGCCAAAGGCGATAGTCACGGGTTCCGGGGGCCTGATCGGCTCCGAGTCGGCGACCAGGCTGGTCGAGGCCGGCTACGACGTGGTCGGGATCGAGAACGACACGCGGGCCGAGCTCTTCGGCCCCGAGGCTTCCACCGCGCACGTCACCGAGCGGCTCAACAGCGAGCTGAGCGAGTTCCGCACCGCCGACCTCGACATCCGCGACGCCGGCGGCATCGACCGGATCTTCGCCGAGGCCGGCGAGCAGATCGAGCTCGTCGTCCACACCGCGGCTCAGCCCTCACACGACTGGGCGGCGAGCGACCCCCAAGCCGACTTCGGCATCAATGCCAACGGCACGCTCAACCTGCTCGAGGCGACCCGGAAGCACTGCCCGAGCGCCACCTTCGTCTTCACCTCGACCAACAAGGTCTACGGCGACACCCCGAACCGCCTGCCGTTGGAGGACCTCGAGACCCGCCTGGAGCTGCCCGAGGACCACGAGTGGTTCGGCGGCATCGACACGACGATGTCGATCGACTCCACCCTGCACTCGCTCTTCGGCGCCTCCAAGGCGGCCGCCGATCTGCTCGTCCAGGAGTACGGGCGCTACTTCGACATGCCCACGGTCTGCTTCCGCGCCGGCTGCCTCACCGGTCCCAACCACGCCGGCGCCCAGCTGCACGGCTTCCTCGCCTACCTGATGAAGTGCACCGTCACCGGCGACCCCTACACCGTCTTGGGCTACGACGGCAAGCAGGTGCGCGACAACCTGCACAGCGCCGATCTCGTCGATGCCTTCCTCCTCTTCCACGGCAAGCCGAGTGCCGCCGCGGTCTACAACATCGGCGGCGGCCGCGGCAACGCCTGCTCGATGCTGGAGGCGATCGAGATCTGCGAGCGAATCGCCGGACGCGAGCTGGGCTGGGAGATGAGCGAGGAGGCGCGGATCGGCGACCACCGCTGGTGGATCAGCGACCTCGACGAGTTCGGCTCCGAGTACGGCGGCTGGCGGCCCCAGCGCGACCTCGAGACGATTCTGCGCGAGATCTACGAGGCAAACGCCGAGCGCTGGATCTCCGCGCCCGCATGAAGCTCTCGGTCGTCATCCCCGCCCATAACGAGGAGGAGACGGTCGCCGAGACCGTCGAGGGCCTCGTCTCGACCCTCACGCGCGAAGGAATCGACCACGAGGTGATCGTGGTCGACGATTCCAGCACCGACAGGACCGCCGCGGTCGTCGAGGGCATCGGCGCCGAGCACCCGCAGGTGCGCTGCCTTCCCTCCCCCTACCGCAACGGGTTCGGCTTCGCGGTGCGGGCGGGGCTGGAGGCGTTCGAAGGAGACGCCGTCGCGATCGTGATGGCCGACGGATCGGACAGCCCAGGGGACCTCGTCTCCTACCAGCGCCTGCTCGAAGAGGGCTACGAGTGCGCCTTCGGCTCACGCTTCGTGCACGGCTCGACCGTGCTCGACTACCCGCGCTCGAAGCTGATCATGAACCGGATCGTCAACTTCGGCATCCGCCTGCTCTTCCGCCACGGCTACAACGACACGACGAACGCCTTCAAGGCCTACCGCCGCGAGGTGATCGAAAACGTCCAGCCCTTCCTCTCACACCACTTCAACCTCACCGTCGAGCTGCCGCTAAAGGCGGTGGTGCGCGGCTACAGCTACGGCATCGTGCCGATCTCCTGGACCAACCGCAAGGCCGGCGTCTCGAAGCTGTCGCTCAACGAGATGGGCAGTCGCTACCTCTTCATCGTCCTCTACGTCTTCCTCGAGCACCATCTGAGCCGTGGCGACTACCGCCGCGACGGCCTGCCGACGGCGCGCCCGCGCGGCACCTGGCGGGCAGGCCGCAAGGCCCGCCCGCCGGCGAAGCGATGAGCTAGGGCCGCGCCCGCCCGCCGGTCAGGGCGATGAAGGAGCGCCAGGCGGGCTTCGGCCTGAAGCCCTTGCCGGCGCGGAAGAGGCCGACCGAGTCGCAGAAGCTGCAAGCCGTGTATTCGGGATTGTCCTTCCACGAGTACCAGTAGGCGCCCTCGAGGTTGAGCCGGTGGCGGTTGGCGATCAGGTAGGCGTAGGACCTGCGCAATTCGCGCGCCTGGCCCTGGATGCCCTGCTCGAAGGCGACGACGTTGGGGTCGTTTTGCGAGCCCCAGCCCATCTCGGTGATGTAGAGGGCGGCGCTGGGATCGTGATTTTCGAGGACGACTTCGCGCAGTTCCTCGGTCAGTTCTTCGAGGTCCTCGACGTGGAAGGCGTAGGGATGCAGGGCGACCGCGTCGAAATAGCGCTTGATGCCAGGCACGCTGTAGACGGCGTCGAGGAACTTGGTCGCGTCCATGCCGCGCTTGCCGCCCTCATCGGGATTGCCGAAGAGGCCGGAGAGGACGACTTTGGCGATCGGGTCATCGGCCTTGATCGTCATGTAGGTCAGCTTCAGCAGGCGCGCGTAGCGGCTCGGCGAGACCGGGTAGGCGAAGTAGAAGAAGTTCGCCTCGTTCCAGACCTGCCAAGTGCGAATCGGCGTCGGGCGCGGAATCGCGGGCACGTAGTTGACCGCCGTCTGGCTTGGCGCGTGCTCGTTCCAGAATTCGCCGCCGGGGCCGTAGCGCTTGACCGCCGCGTCGACGAAGGCGAGCCAGGCCTTGCGGGCACGGCCGCTGTCGACCGGCAGGGTGGTCGGCTTGCTGGCGATCCAGCGGGGCGTTCCGTAGAGGAAGGGCAGGAACTTCAGGCCGCGCCGCGCCGCCACCTCGAGCGCCGGATCGACGCTGCTCCAGTCGTAGCCCCCCTTCGCCGTCGACTGTACGAGCGCCCAGTTGACCGGCCAGCGGACACTGCCGATTCTGCCGGCTTTCATGTAGGTGGCGTCCTTGTCGGTCAGCGCCGTCTGCGGCGCGATGCCGAAGAAGCTGGGCGGCAGCGCCTGCGCCGCGGCAGGAGCGAGCAGGGCGACGACGAGCGCCAGCAGGAGGACGGTGGTCTTGAAGGGTCTCAACTCGGTGCGTATGGGCGGCGGTGCGCGTGCAGGTCACTTCCTAACACGCCAAGCCGACGTCGGTAGCGCCAGGACGTTAACGGGTCAGTAGGTTCCGCCCAGCTTGCGGTGATCCCAGGTAGCGGTTCTCACCGGCTTGAAGTGGATCGCGACCCGCTTCGGAGCCTGCGCCTCGAGCGCGGCCTTGGCGTCGCCCTCGACCGTGGAGATCCCCTCGGCGTAGCGGAGCGTCAGCTCTTCGGCAAAGCCGAGCACGGCCTCGGCGTCGCGATGCAGCTCCGCTTCGGCTTCGATCATCGCCCCGCGCAGCTCGCCGTACTCGTGCCCGGTCTCGACCAGCACGGTGGCACGGGGGTCGCGTTCCAGGTTGCGGACCTTCTGCGATTTCGCGTAGGTCCAGATCCAGACCTCGCCCCCGCGCGGCACGAACCACAGCGGCATCGAGTGCGGCCATCCGCGCGGCCCGAGACTGGAGACGACGGCGATCCGCTCGGCATCGAGAAGCTCGAGCAACTCGGCCTCGCTCAGCCTGATCTTGTCGCGGCGACTCACCGAGGGGAGCCTGCCTGATTTTCGCGTGGGGCGCGTTGGAGCTTTGTCATTTGTGCGCGCACCACCCGACGGGAATCAATCTGTAGCGTCGCTCATATGGCGGCGCAAGCCCAAATACGACAGCCCCCCACCCGCGGATCGCACCATCCTGGACAACCTGCCTCTAGCCACCTGGACCTGAGCCGAGCAACCGGCGCGGAAGCCGAAACACCGTAGGATCGAGAGCGATGCGAGTCGCGATCCTGATCTTCGAGAAGCTCACCGCCCTCGACGCGATCGGACCCTATGAGGTGTTTCGCTCGGTCCCCGGCTGGGAGGTCATGTTCGTCGGCCCCGAGAAGGGAATGGTGCGAACCGACAGCGGGGCGCTGGGGCTGAGCGTCGACCACTCGCTCGAGGAGGTGACCGAGGCGGACATCGTCCTGGTGCCCGGGGGCGATGGAAACCGGCCGCTGCTGCAGGACGAGGTGGTGCTGTCGTGGCTGCGCCGGATCGACGAGGGGACCAAATGGACGACCTCCGTCTGCACTGGCTCGCTGGTGCTCGCGGCCGCCGGATTGCTCGACGGCAAGCGGGCGATCTCTCACTGGCTCTTCCTCGAGCAGCTGCGCGAGCTCGGCGCCGACCCCGTCGGCGGGCGCTATGTCGAGGACGGCAAGGTCGTCACCGCCGCCGGCGTCTCGGCCGGGATCGACATGGCGCTGCATCTGGTCGGGCGCGAGACCGCTCCGGAGGTCGCGCAGGCGATCCAGCTCGGGATCGAGTACGACCCGCAGCCCCCCTTCGACGCCGGCTCTCCAGAGAAGGCAGCGGCGCCGATCGTCGAGCTGGTCACTACCGTGACTGGCAACGGCGCCGAGTGGCTGGCCAGCTCTAGCGACTGAGCTTGATCGCCCGCACCGTGCGGGCGTCGGGAATCGCCACCAGCAACTGCACTTTGAGCGAGCCGCGGAGGCGCAGCAGCGGCTGGCCGCGCGAGTCGAGCGGCACCCGGAAGGTGTGCGCCTTGCCACCGGCGAGGCGGAAAGTGCGGTGGCTGACGTTGAGGCGGACGACTCGGGTCGGCACGCCGCGCCGGGCGCGTGCCGGCAACCTCGCGTGGGTGCGCAGGATGATCTGACCCGGGCAGCTTTCGCCTTCCGGCCAGCCGCAGCGGACCCAGACGCGGACGGCGCCACCAGTGGCGCGCACGTGCTTGACGGTAAGCGGGGGCAACTCGGGAGCGGCTACCGAGGCGCCCACTGTAGCCCCGTCGATGAAGTTGTTGTCGATGTTGATCGTGGTCAGGCCGTAGCTCTCGTTGTGACCACCCCGGTACTGGTGGATGCGCTGGTGCGACGCCCAGGCAGTCGAGGGCAGGTAGGGATCGAGCGTGTTCTGCTGGTCATTCCAGTTGGCGGTCCAGACGTGGTCGGGAAGCGTGTAGCTGCCGCCGATCGCGCGACCGAGGTCGGCGATCCCAGAGGCGCTGGAGCTGTAGACGCCGGAGACGTAGCCGAGGGCGTGCAGCTGATCGGTCCACGAGGAGAGGAAGGTGAGCGTGGATGCGGTTGCGCTGGAAGTGCGGGTGTAGGCCTCCATGTCGAAATAGATCGGGCTGCCGGGGCCCATTCCGATCGCCGCCGCCTCTTCGACCGCGTCGCGGGCCTCTTCGGCGCCCTGCACCGTCGCTTTGGAAAGGCTGGAGCTCACCTTGGCGCAGCTGCTGCAGGCGCTGGTCGTGGCCTGCAGGCCGACGTAGGTCGGGATCAGGTGCCAGCCCGCGGCGACCTGTTCGCTGACCCAGGCCGAGGTCAGGTTGGGCTGTGAGCAAGCACGATTGGTGCCACCGATGTAGACGCCGATCCCGCGGTAGGGCGAGGCCGCCCAGGCGGTCATCATCCGCGACGAAGGTGCCGCGCAGGCGTCGAAGCCGAGGCCGGTGAACGCTTCCGGCGCTGATACGGGCGGCGGCGGCGCAACGGCGCTCGCTCCGGCCCGTGCACTCGCCTGAGACCGAGGTTCGACCAGGATTGCCCGCTTGCGTCCGATCGCCTCGGCGGGACAGCGCTGGCCGGCGCCGGGCGTGCCCAGGTAGACCGCCTGGCGGTCGAGCCGCACGCACATGCGCGGGTGCTCGGCCAAGCGGTAGACGGGCCAGTGGGACGGCACGTCGACGGCGCGCCCACCGAAGTGGACGGTCCGAGCTGCCGCCGGCGCGGCGAGGAGACCGAGCAGCACGAGAGCCGCGACGGCTGGACGAAGCAGGCGCATACCCGTCCAACCATTGCAGCCGTCAATCGATTCGGCCGCCACCAAACTGGAACTGCATCAACTTTTACGCTCGGCAGGCAGAGAAGTTGATGCAGTTCTGGCTCTAGGCGGGTACGAGGTCGAGCTCGCGCCAGGGGCCCTCGCCGGCCATCGGCTGGGTGCGGCCGTGCAGCCAGTCGGCTTGCAGGTCATCGTAGTGGCGGCTGGCGGGATGGCCGGACTGGCCGGTGAACATCTGCCAGCGCGAGCGCTCGGGGGCGGTCGGTTCGGCGACCATGCGCCAGCTCGGCGCCCAGACGGCTTTGTAAGGGTCGTTGGGGTCGTAGGCGATCTGGCTCACCGTCTCCTGGGCGCCGCCCGCCTTGAGGCGACGGTTGAGCAGGCGCCGCAGCAACGGGTTGGCCTCGCCCAGGGGGTGGGGGAACTCCATCTCGTGCACGTGTCCCCAGCGCCAGCCCTCGGCGTCGACGCCGAAGCGGTCGCTGAGATCGTCGAGGGCGCCGCTCAAGGCTTCGAGCACGAGGTCGTCCCAGGGCCTGCCGATCAGCTCCTCGTCGCCTTCCTCCCAAAGCTTCATCAGGTGCGAATGCCAGCGCCAGGGCGAAGTGACGTGCGGCGTGAAGCCGTTGTCGGCGCGGTCGAGCCAGCGCTCGCTGAGGTCGCGGTCGCCGATCGCGGCGCGAGCGACCTCGCGCGCCAGCCGCAAGAGGAAGGCCTGGTAGATCGTGCCGGCGATCGAGTCCGGGTCGAGCCTGCCGTCCCAGCTGCGCAGCCGCTCCAGCGCACTGCGCTCGCGCTGCCCCTGCGGCTTCAGGCGACTCAATCGCCGCGCCGCCTCGAGGCCCGGCAGTGAGAGGTTGTCCGACTGCATCGCCTCGAAGCCGTCGACGTCGTGTTCGTCGCTTGCCCGCAGCAGCTGCTCGATCCGCTCGGCACGGAAGCCGTCCAGCCACTCGCTGGTGATGTGATGGGGATAGTCGTCGCCGACGATGCGGTTGTTGGCGGTGACGAGGAAGCCGCTCTCGGGGTCGACCGTCTCCGGCAGTTCCTCGTACGAGATCACGCCGTCCCACTCGAACTCCCCGGTCCAGCCCGGCTTCGGCAGGTCGGGGCAACCTCCCTTGCGCAGCGGCAGGCGGCCGATCAGCTTGTAGCCGATCGAGCCATGGCGGTCGGCCCAGATCAGGTTGGAGGCCGGTGAGCTGTGCTCCGCGAGGCTGGCGACGAGCTCGGGCCCGGAGCGGATCCCGTGCAAGTCGAACATGCCGGCAAACGCGGTCGGCTGGTCGAGCGTCTGCCAGCGCAGCGCCAGCGGCTCCGCCGCGTCGGCGCCAAGCGCCTCGTTGACGATCGGCCCGTGGTGGGTGATGCGGACGTCGAGCACCTCGGGTGCGTCGCGGCCCTTGACCGGGATCTCCTCGCGCACGACTTCGAGCGGGCGCCACTCATCCTCGAAGAGGTAGCGGTCACCGTCGAGGCGCTCGACGAAGAGATCCTCGACGTCGGCCATCACGTTTGTGAAGGTCCAGCAGACGTCGTTGTTCTGACCCATGTAGACGCCCGGCATGCCCGGCAGCGAGGCGCCGCGCACGAAACGGTCGCCGAGCGTGAGTCCGACCTGGTACCAGATGCCTGGCATGCTCGGCGGCAGGTGGGGGTCGCCGGCGATCAGCGGCTTGCCGCTGGCGCTGAGCCTGCCGGAGACCGCCCAGTTGTTGGAGCCGCTCGCCTCGGCGGCGAGACCGATCGAGCGACGCACCGCGTCGATCTGCTCGACGATCGGCAGTCCCTCCCCCGACCAGGCTTCCTGGGTGACGATCGGATTGTCGGCGGGGTAGCCGGGGTCGAGGCGGGCCGCCAACTCCGGCCCAAGCGCCCGAGTCATGTCGGCCCGCAGCAGCTCGCGCTCCCAGTTGGTCGAAAGGCCGAAGGCGAGCAGCTTGCCGAGGCTGAGGATGTCGACCGGGCGCCAGGGCTTCCACTCGAGCCGCAGCAGCTGCATCTCGAAGGGCATCGCCTTGGCCTCGGTCGCCGCGGAGTTGACCCCCTCGCAGAAGCGCTCCAGCAGGGCCAGCAGCTCCGGATCGAGGTTCGCCGCCTCGCGTTCGGCCGTGCGGCGAATCCCCAGCGTGCGCATCAGGCGGTCGATCGGCAGGCCCTCCGGGCCAGCCATCTCGGCCACCCGACCGGTGACCACGCGGCGGTAGAAGTCGAGCTGCCAGAGCCGGTCCTGGCCGTGGCAGAAGCCCTCGGCGAACCAGAGGTCGCGGGCGTGATCCGCCTTGACATGAGGCACACCCCAGCGATCGCGGCGAATCCGCACCGGCCCATCGAGACCGTCGAGCGCGATCGTGCCCTTCTGCTTTGGCAGCGGCCGCCGCGCCAGCCAGTGCCAAGCGGCCGCGGTCGCGGCGGCAGCGATGCCGGTTCCGGCCAAGCCGACCACCAGCCCTGCTCGCGTTGCGCCTCGGCGCGTCATCAAACAAGCCTACTGGCCGCCTAGCCAGGACGAATTCTCTTCCGGTGCGCCTTTTCCTCCCTATAGGGGGATAAGGCGCACCGGAAGCGGGGGAATCGTCTAAGGCGAGAGTTCGCCGGAGAAGCGCCCTTCCGCCCCGAGCTTGTCGAGGTGGGCCTGCATGACCATCGCCGCGGCCTCGCGCATCTCGGCGGGGACATCGCTCCAGGCCTCGTCGAGAAGAGCGTCGCGGGAGCGCTCGCCGCGCTCGAGGGCGGCGAGCAGGCGGCGCTCGCGCATCTCGCGGTGCGCGACGTACTCGGCCAGCTTTGCCGCCGGCTCGATGACCCAGGGGCCGTGGCCGGGGCAGATTAGCTCGATCGGCTCCTTTTGCATGCGGCGCAGCGATTCCATATAGGCCGCGAGCGAACCACCGTCGGGGGGCACGAAGGTCGAGCCGGTGCCAAGGACGAGGTCACCGCTGAAGCAGACCCCGTCGCCCGTCATCAGGCAGACGTGGTCGGGGGCATGGCCCGGGGTGGCGATGGCGCGCAGACCGCCGTGCTCCTCACCGTCATCCGGCACGATTCGGGGCGGCATCACCGGTGGGCCCAGTTTGTGATTGGCGACGTCAGCGGCCAGCCTCAGGGCGCCGTCCGCGTGATCGCCGTGACCATGAGTGAGGAGGATCAGGCCCACTCCGCCCCGGTCCTCCGCTGCCTCCCTCACCGCCTGCAGGTGACCGCGGTCCTCCGGCCCTGGGTCGATCACCGTGCAGGGATCGGATCCATAGAGGTAGGTGTTCGTCCCTTCCAGCGTCATCGGCCCCGGGTTGGGAGCGACGATCCGCAAGATCTCGTCGTGTCCCGGAGCCTGATCCACTGCTCTGTCCGCCGCCGAATCCGTCTCAACCCGCGATATACGCGGGTTGAGACGGATTCGTCAGTCGCCGACCTCTTTGGCGATCGCCTCGCGGGCGTCCTCGGGCTCGAGGACGACGAGGTCGCCGGCGCCGCGGAGGATCTCGCGCACGAGCCAAGAGGTTCCGGCGTAGGGCAACTCGACGACGACGGCGCCGTCGGCCAGCTCCTCGACCACGGTGCGCTCCTCGCGCAGCCAGCGGGCCCGCTCGGGCGAGACCCAGACGCGGGCGACGCTGGCGGTCGGCACCTCACCGTGGGTCATCCAGCCCTCGACCCCGGCCAGCTCCTCGACCTCGGGCCGCGGCACAAAAGTCTCAGCGGAGAGGACGGCCTCCTTGATCCGGTCGAGCTTGAAGTGGCGGATGCCGTCTTTGGTCAGGTCGTAGCACTCGACGTACCAGCCCTCGCGACCGTTCTCGAGGCGGTAGGGCTCGACGGCGCGTTTGGTGAACTGGTCCTCGTTCTCCTTGTAGTACTGGAGTTCGAGCACGCGGCTTGAGCCAATCGCCTCGTTGACCGTGCGCGCCACCTCGGCATCTCCGCCGCTGCTGGAGGCGATCTCCAATCCCTCCTCGGAGGGATCGTGGCCAAGCGCGGCGACGATCTTGGTGCGGGCACTCTGCAGCCCGCCCTGCGGCAGGTGGTCGCCGAAGAGATCAATCGCCGCGACCAGCGCCTTGGCCTCGAGCGGCAATAGGCGTGCCGGGCGGGCGAAGTTGTCGCCGTAGGGCTGGGAGTCGACCTCGATCTCATCGCCCTGGACTTCCGCGTAGAGGACGTAGGTGCCGCCGCCGAAGTTGACGACGTTGAGCAGGTCGATGTCCTCCTGCAGCTCTTCGTCGGTCAGTTCGAGCCGCTGGCGCAGCTCGCTGACGCGCAGCCGCTCCTCCCCCTTTGCCGATTCGATCAGCAGGCCGGCGAGGGTGACCAGGCGGGCGAAGCGCTCGGGCCGGATCGCCGCCTCGCCGCGGCCGTTTGCCCGCGCGCGGCGGGGAGCCTCGCGCAGCGGGCGATCGACGATCTCAGCGGGCTGGAAGCCATTGTGGTGGCGCTCGTGGAGCAGGCCGAGGCGGCTCTCGGCCTCGTCTCGCAGCTCATCCGGACCGAGCACCTGGGCGTTCTGGCGCCAGCGCAAGACCCAGGCGATCAACTCGCGGGCGGAGGCGTAGTCGGTCTCGAACACGGAGCCTTTCCCCGGCGCGCCGTCGGACTTCTTCGCCGCGCGCAGCTCGCCGTAGTCGCCGAAGTCGCGCTCGATCAGCCAGGCGATGCGGTCGCGGACGAAGATCTGGGCGCGGTCGCGGATCTCCCCCAGCTGCCAGTCGGCGCGGTGGCCGTAATCGCGGCGGTCGAAGTCCTCCGGGGGGGAGAAGTCATGCTCGGCCTTGGAGGCGTAGCCGACCTTGCCCTGGATCCGCGAGAGGCGGAAGACCCGCGCTGCCTCGCGCTCGTGGGCGTAGCCGATCAAGTAGAACTGGCCGCCGCGGAAGACCAGGTGGAAGGGGTCGACTTTGCGCTTCGTCGTCTCGTCGCGCTCCATCGTGTAATAGGTGAACTCGACCGTCTTGCGGCGCGAGATCGCGGTCTCGATCTTGGAGAGGCGCTGGGAGAGCTCGCGGCCGCCGGCGGATGCCGTCATCGCCATCTCAACCGGTGCGCGCTCGCCCTCCTTGAGCGGGTTCGGATGTCCCCAGGCAACCTGCTGCAAGGCCAGGCGCAACGGCTCGGCGTAGGCGAATTCCCCTTCGGAGAGCAGCATCAGGGCTGTGCTCATCGCCGCCAGCTCGTCGTCGGAGAACTTGATCGCGTCGAGATAGAAGTTCTCCGGCGGCAGCGAGTAGAGCTCCGCCTCGAAGAAGCCCTCACCCGGCTTCTCGACCCCGAGCTCGATGCCGAGGCTCTCCAGCTCGGCCCGGTCCGCGTAGAAGCGCCGCGCGAACGCGTCGTCGTTCATGTCGCTGTAGCCCTCTACCTCGCGCTTGATCTCGAGTGCCGAAACCGGCCTCCCCTGAGCCATCAGGAACGAGATCAGCGAGAGCTGGCGGATCAGCTTCTCGGTGTCCTTCGCCACGGGTCGCAGGATAGTGTGCGGCCAGCCTCATGGACCTCCTGCGCAACCTCTTCGGCAACGTGACTTCGGGCATTATCCGGCTTGCGGTCACCGCCGGCATCCTCTTCCTCGCCTATCTCTTCATCGTCAAGCCCGTTCTGGACACGACGAACGAGGCGATCCACTCGACCGGCCTGGACCAGATCGGCAAGTCGCTGGAGGGGATGAGCACGCAGATCAAACGCGAGGTCCACCGCTCGTTCGAGGTGACCGGCTCGGCTGCCCGCAAGCAGAAGCTGGTCCGCTGCGTCAAGGCTGCGAGCGGCAACGTTCACCGAATCGAACGCTGCACGCGGCGCTTCTGAGCGCCTGCGACCGGCAGGATCGCCGGTGCATCGAGCGGCAAGGCGCTGAAGTGGAGGGTTAGATCGCTAGGCCCAAAGGTCAGCGAGGCGTCTTCGGCTTCGAAGCCGATCGCCGTCGTGTCGCTATCGAGGGCGTAGTGACCCGGGTAGTCGGCCCAGGCGGGAATCCGCAGCAGCAGGCCGTCACCGGCGGTTCCCGGGATCACGTTCCAGGTGTGGCGATCGAGGATGGCGTGCCGCCTGGCCGCGCGGAAGAGAAAGGCGCGCAGGCGTTCGAGGCCGGAGACGCCGAGTCCATCGACGCGGACGAGAAGGGCCTCATCGTGTTTGGTCGCCGGCAGGGTGACCCGCTCGCCGGCAGCGACGGTGACCGACCGCAGCGGCCGTTCGGAGCCACAGCGATCCGGACTGTGGCGGAGGACGGCCCAGCGGTCGTCCCAATCCTCGACCCGGTAGCGACAGAGCATCTGGACGATCTCCGCGGGCGAGTCCCAGGCGGGCACGCGTTCGTCGATCGTGCCGGGGTACGGCCGCACGCTGACGAAAGTGGGGTCGACCGCGGGGGCGTTCTCCCAGAGGATCCGGTCCGGCGCCGAGCTCGATTCGAGCTTGGCGGCGTTGAGCTCGTCCAGCCGCTCGGTGTAGGCGGTGTACTGCTGGAAGACCGGCAACGGGTCCCAGTCGAGCCCGTAGGCATAGGCCACACCCGCTTCCAGCGTGGCTACGTGGACGGTTCCGGAGCGCAGCAGGGCGAGCTGCCTTGGCGTCAGGGCATAGTAGGCCTGCATCGCCTCGCGACCCGCCAGCTGCTGTTCGGCGAGACCGCTGGGTTTCGCCATGTACTTCAGTTGGGTGATGAAGCTCTCAGCGCGGGCCTTGAAGTCGAAGGTAACCGGACTGAAGCCTTCCTGGTTGCCGATGTAGGCGAGACCAGTGAGGACGGCGATCGCCCCGACCGCGAGCGAGCGCCGGACATGGGGAGCCAGGGCCAGTCCGATCGCGAGCAGAGCTGCCAGGCATACCCCGGCGCTGCCCGGCGACGAGCGTACGACCGAGTGCTTGAACATGAGGAAGGCGACCGCCGCGACCATCACCAGCAGGCCGATGCGCCGCGGGGCGTCCCAGCGCCAGCCAGCCGCGACGGCAAGTGCTGCCAGAGTCGAGGTACCGACGACGAAGGCGGGGAACTGCCACCAGCTGCCGGGCAGGACGTAGACCATCGAAGACGAGTAGCCGCTCAGCACGCTGGCCGTGTTGAGCGCGTAGTCATCGAGATTGCCGAGTCCCTGGCCGGTGGCAAGCCAGAAGACGAGGAACGAGACGACCAACGAAGCGGTAAAAGCGGGAAGGGTGCGGCGGCGGCCCGGCAACCCGAGCACGACCGCAAGTGCCATCACCACCAGGACCGGTCCAGCGCGCAGCGAGCCGAGCAATTGCATCCCGGCGAGCGCTCCAGAGCCCAGCGCAAAAGCGAGCCGCAGGCGAGAGCTCCATTCGTCGAGCAGGGCAGCCGCGGCGAGCACAGCCGCGGCGAGCAGGATCGGATCCGAAGACGGCATTGCCGCTGCGAAGAGCGTGATCGCCAGTCCGACGAGCAGGCCGAAGGCACGGCGCGAGGCCCACAGCAGGGCAACGCAGAAGGACAGGTGAACGAGCGCCGACCAGGCGAAAGCCAGCCGCCCGAGGTCGATCACAAAGGCGCCGGGGAAATCAAGGAAGCCCAGCGGGCCGAAGCTGAAGACGATCTGGGTGCCGAAGTCCAGGCCCCGGTCGGCGGCCATGTAAAGGCCCTCCACCCAGGAGGGATCGATGCCCGCCGACGGCGCCAAGCCGAAGAACGACCATGTGAGCAACGCGACCGCCGCACCGAGCAGCGGCGTCGAGAGCGCTACCCGCTTGAACCTATCGAGGGCAGACGATCGTCTTTGCGGCGGTGTCAAGCTCTGCTCGCCATGGGACATCGCTGGCATCGGTCGGGATGGAGACTTCCGCTGATCCCGTAGTCGGCGGTAGGGCGGTGGCGAAGAGTTCGCCGAACCGTGCCACTTTCAGTTCGACCTCCGCGCCGGGGGCGGTCTTGTAGCTGAAGCCACCGGGCGGCAGCTCGATTTGGAAGGACCCCGCCTTCCCGCGGTCGGAGATGAGACGTAGACACGACTGGGCCGGCCTGGACATGCCCCCCGTCGCGGCCAGGAGTTTCGGGGCCGGACCGCCGCGGTCGAACCTCGGGCTCGCGACGGACGCGGCGGCGATTTCGTAGTCCCTGACCAGCTGTTCGTCCGCCGCTTCGCGCGCCTGCTCGCCGGTCGCTTCCAGCTGCGCAAGGCTGTAGGCGGGAGAGCCGAACTTTTCCGCGGCTTCGTAATACGCCCAGACGGGGAAGAGCATGTCCGCGTGCGAATGGGCGGTTTTTTCATCCTCGACGACGCGAAAACGGTCAACGTGCCCGCGACTCAGCTCGAGTGCGGCAAGGGTCGCCCGATTGGTTTCCCCCTCCGCCCGGAAGAGCTGCCCGCCGGCGCGAAAATCGGCGACGTTCGCCATCAGCGAGAAACCGAAGAGGACGAAGGCGACCACCCCCACTGCCGTCGACCACTCGATCTCCCTTGCCAGCTCGGCGACGAGCAGCAGGGTGAGGATGCCACCCAGGTAGACATAGCGGCCCGAGTTCGGCGCGCGAGCGGGACTGAGGCCGGCAGCGACCAGGGCGAGGTAGATGACGAGGGTGGCGAGGACCGTCCAGAAATAAATCGAGCGGGGCGCGCGGCGGACGTAGAGGGCGATCAGCCCGGAAAAGACCAGGGCCAGGGGATAGCCCCAGTCGGGACGAATTTCGAGCACGACCGGCAGGCCGATGCTGCCGGGCACGCGGAAAAGTCCGGTGATCGCGGCGCAGATCGCCGCCAGCTGGTCGGCGCTGCCGCTGAGGACGGCGCTGACCGATTCGGCCGAGACCTCCGACTGGCCGAACTTGCGCGCCCAGATGAACCAGGCCGCGTAGAGGGCGGCGGGACCGAGCACGACCCAGGCGCGCCGCCATTGCGTCCGTCCTCCGAGCCAGATCGAGAGCAGCGCCCCCAGGGCAAAGGCGATGCCGACGCTGAAGGAGGCCAGCGAGACCGCAAGCAGCAAGCAGGCGGCAATGTCGCCACCACGGCTGCGGCGCTGCAGCGCCAGCAGCATGCCCAACCCTCCCGCCATCCCGGTCAAATTCGGCAACTCGTAGGCGCCCATCAGCGTGTCCCAGCAGACTCCGAAGAGGGCGACCAGCATGGTCAGCGCCACCGCGACGGCGAGCTGCAGGCGCCTGCGCACGAGCTGGAAGAAGATCGCAGCCACGATCAGGTGGAGAAGGACGGTCATGACCTGGTAGGGGAAGTGGGAGCTGGTGCCAACGGTGGCGAACATCCCCTTGTAGATCAGTCGCGGAAGGACGACGAGGTGGCCGTTCTGGGGCGCGAACAGCGTTTCCAGGGCAAAGCCCCGGTAGACGACGAGGTAGTTCCACTCGTCGTTGATGAAGGTCTGGCCGGTTCCCCAGGCTAGGATCAGGACCGCTGCGACGGCGAAGGTCAGCCCCAGCACCGCGTAGGCGACCCGCACCTCGCCGACCCGACGCGTCCAGCCGGTAAAGCGCCCGACCAGCGCATCGATCGTGTTCAGCGGATTGACCTGCGGGCTCGGATCGATTCGCTCCGGCCTCGTGTCCCTGGCGCCCATGCGGCGGGCAGTCTAGACCGGCTCAGCGGCCGGACACACGACGGTGCGAGCGCTCGCCGTTATGCCGGCGTGCCAGGGCACGCCGCTGTCGTCGGCGGGGATCGGCACGGTGGTCACGCCGCTCCTCCGCGATAGCGGGACGGTCAGGGTGTCGGCGAATCTGCCCAGCGCAACATCCACCGGGGTCGACGAGGCATACGACATTCCGCCCGGAGGAAGCTGCAGGACCGCGTCGGCCTTGCCCCCCGCGGGCAAGAGCACCACGCACGGGCCCCGCCGCGTCACCTTGCCGCTCGAGACGGTTCGCGCGACGACCTCGCCGTTAACCGCCGATGACACGAGTGGGCCGCCGGAGCGGGGCTCGACTTCGAGGATGCGGCCGAGCTCTTCGTCCGCGATCTGGCGGTCGCCCGGCGAAGCTTCCTTCAGCTCGGCTTCGGAGTAAGCGGGCAGGCCAAAATCGGTCTTGAGCTGATCGGCCGTTTCGACGTTGAAGGTCATCGCCCCGGGCGGGTCCTCCACCAACACCGGCGACGCCACATCGCCGGCAAGCTCGACCGCTGCCAGCTTGGCGCGAATCGTGGCGGATTGGGAACGCCAGAGTTGGGCGCTGTCGCCAAGTTCGGCGATGTTGGCGCAGAGCGAGAAGACGAAAGCGACGCCGATGACGGCAGCGACCAGTCTGGTGGGCCGGTAGGGACCGCAGAGCTCGGCGACCGCGAGCAGCACCAGGATCGAGCCCAGGTAGACGAGCCGGGTGTCGAACGTGTTGCGGAACTGGTTGAGGGCGATGCCGACCAGCAGGAAGTAGGCGACCAGCACGGTCACAGCGACCATCGCGTTGCGAGACGGACCTGGCGGTCGCCGAAACCGCACGATTAGCAGCGCCACCAAGCCCGCCACCAGAGCCGGGCCCCAGGTCGTCCTGATCGGCACGGGGTTGGCATCTGGCTTGGGGCCGTTCGGCGTCGTGAAGAGGCCAGTGATCCCGGAAAGCGCCGCGCTGAGCTGGTCGGCGAAGGCAGAACCCAGCACCTTGAGGTTGTGCACGTAGATCGTCTGCTCGTGGAACTTGCGGGACCAGATCGCCCAGGCGCCGTAGAGGACGATGGGAACGAGCACGACCCAGCAGCGGCTGAGCCGCAGCCCCGGCGGGCGCAGGGCAAGCGCCAACGCGGCACCGGCCGCAAAGGCGACGCCGATGCTGAAGGAGGAAAGCGAGATCGCCAGGAAGAGGCAGGCGGCGAGGTCGCCGCGAAGGCTTTCTCGACGCAGAGCGAGAAGCATCGCCAGGCCGCTGGCGATGCCAATCAGGTTGGTGATCTGAGAGGTCGAGATGAGGACGTCGGCGCCGGCGCCGTAGAAGAGGATCAGCGTCGCCGCCCCGAGCGCGAGCAGGTCGCCGACCGCGTTGCGGATGAGCGCGAAAAGCAGCGCCGCAACGGTCGCCGAGAGGGCCAGGTTGAGCAGCTGGTAAGGGAGCTGTGATTCGATTCCAAACGCCTCGAACATCGCCTTGTAGACGATCAACGGAAAGACGATCAGGTGGCCGCTGTGCGGGGTGAGCAGCGATTCCAGCGACCACGGCTGGTAGGCGTAGATATAGGCCCACTGGTCGGCGGCCGGGGCCTGACCGCGACCGAGGTAGAGGAGCAGGATCGTCGCTGCGGCGATGACCGCAGCGAGAGCGAGGATCGGCCAGCGCTGCTTCAAGGCCGTCTTACGCGGCGCGCTGGCCGAAGTAGGCGGAGCCCGAGAGGGCGCGATCGAAGCCGGACCAGGTCTCGCCCGCGGGGAGCTGGCGCTCGAGGCGGTCAAAGCTGCCGAGGCGGCCGCCGAGGTTGTCGATCATGTGGACGAGGACGGCCTCCCGGGTGGCAGGGGTGACCGGGGAGCCGTGCTCGAGCGAGCCGTGGTGGGCGAGGATGATGTGCAGGACGGCCTGGGCAAGGTCGGGGTCGAAGCCGGGGATGTCCTCGATCTGGCGGCGCACCTTGTAGTAACCGAGCGGGATCTCGCCCTGTAGGCGGCCGGCATCGGTGAGGTCGATCGCCAGTGGGTCTTCGTTGTAGGCCTCGGTCTTGCCGATGTCGTGCAGGAGGGCGCCGGTGACGGCGACGTCGCGGTCGATCCCCGGGAAATAGGCAGCCGCGGCGCTGACCGCCTGCGCTACCGAGATCGTGTGCTCGAGCAGCCCGTGGCGGTAAGCCTGGTGGTAGACCTTCGCCGCCGGCGCGTCGCGGAAGCGGGCCCAGATCTCCGAGTCCTCACCGAAGAAACGATCGAGCAGGAAGCGGAGCTGGCGGTCCTGGACCGTCGCCAGAAGCTCGCGCAGCGCCCCCTCGAGCTTCTCGAAGGAGGCGTCGGAGGCCGGCGCCAAGTCCTCGGCGCGGTACTCGTCGTCGGCTGCAGCTCGCAAAGCAGTCAGCTTGATCTTGGAGCCCCAGCGCTCGCTCGTCTCGAGGTGACCGCTGACGTAGACCGCGGTGCCGGGGATGGCCAGCGCGTAGAGCGACTCGGCGTCCTCCCAAGCAACCGCCTCACAGCTGCCGCTGCAGTCGCAGAAGACCAGCCGCAACCACGCCTCGCCGTTGCGCTTGCGCCGCAGCTCACGCTCGCGCACGGCGTAGACGCCGCCGATGCGCTGGCCGTCCTCGAGCTCGGCAAGCGGCACCCTCGCCGCGATCAGTGTGTCGGTGAGAGCCTGCTGTTCCATCGCAATTCAAATTAGTGGCGGATGCGGACGGTTACAGAGTCGTTCCGATCCAGTGACCGATGACGATGGCCGCGAAGCCGGCGACCAGCGAAAGGCCGAGGTTGAGCCAGACGAGGTGCGCGTGCCCGGCGTCCGCCAGGCGGTGGGAGTCCAGCATCCAGGTGGAGAAGGTGGTGAAGGAGCCGATCGCGCCGCCGGCGACGATGATCAGCGCTTCGCCGCTCAGAGCGGCGCCGGCGACCAGGCCGAGCACGAGTGTGCCGGCGAGGTTGATCGCCAGCACGCCGAGCGGAAAGGGATGGTCCGTACGGGCCGCGAAGGCCGAGTCGATCAGGTAACGGGCGGCCGCGGCGGCCCCGCCAAGCAAGCCGACGGCGATCCAGCCAGGCGCGCTCAGCGGGCGACCTCGGGCCGGCGCTCCAACGCGATGCCGGCACGAACGAAGAGGAAGCCGAGCGCCAGCGACGCGCCGATGTAGGCCCCGGCCAGGCCGAGGCGGCCGCCGTCGACCATTTCGAACAGCTCCAGCTGCAGGGTGGAGAAGGTGGTCAGGGTGCCGCAGATGCCAGTGGTGAGGAAGGGGTGGGCGAGGCTGTCCTCGGGATGATCATGCAGGCGAGCAAAGAAGTAGCCGAGCAACAGCGCCCCGACCATATTGACCACGAAGGTGCCCCACGGCCAGCCGCCGGGGCCGTGCGGGGTCGCTTGCGCCAATCCAACCCGCGCAAGGGCACCGATCACTCCACCGGTGTAGATCGCAGCCAGGCGACGAAGGTCGAACCAGGTGGGGCGCATCGCGGGGTCTCCTATCAGCGTCGATGGACGTTGTAGGGACTGTCAGCGGAACGAAAACCGCGTTTCTGAAGGAGCGAGCCCCATCGCTCGGATGCTGAGGATAGCGGGCGCTAAACCGGCGCTAGCACCTTGAGCACGTGCTCGCGTGCGCCCTCGGCGAGGCGATGGTCGTAAGTGATGATCATGTCCAGCGAGGAGACATCCGCGAGGTGCACAGCTGTTGCCAGGTGGATCGCGTCAAGCGCTGCCACCGACGCCGGGGGGAGCATCTCGGCACCGGCCAAGAGTGGCTCCTCCATCGGGATCGCCGCGATCGGCTTGAGCATTTTGGAATTCATTGAAGAATCTCAATGAAGTGTTAGGATTTGGCTCGTGAGCGAGCTTCCCGTGATCGAGTGCTGCACGCCGCTGGCGGGCTCGTCGCTGTCGGAGGACCGGGCAGCAGAGCTGGAGGCTGTGCTCAAAGCGCTTGCTGACCGGCATCGGCTGCGGATCGTCAACCTGCTGCTGCGTGCGGGGGGCGAGCCGGTCTGCGTCTGCGAGGTGCAGCCGCTCCTGGGTCTTTCCCAAGGCACGGTGAGCTATCACCTGAAGCAGCTGGTCGAGGCGGGCGTGATTCAGCGCGAAGGACGCGGGACCTACAGCTACTTCAGCCTCGTTCCCGGCGCCCTCGACTCAGTGCGCGAACTCTTCTCCACTCCGGAGCGACTTGCGGTATCGGCGGACCCACAGGGCGCACCGGCCGCCTGCTGCTGAGAGCAAACGTGGACGAGCGCCCGGACCTCCCGCGCCGCGCGGCCGCCGAGGCCTTCGGCGCCTTCGCGCTCGTCTTCGCCGGCTGCGGCGCGATCGTCACCGACACCGTCCACGCCGGGGTGCTCGGCGCCGTCGGCGTCTCACTCGTCTTCGGACTGGTGATCATGGCGATGGTCTACGCGACGGGACACCTTTCCGGCGCCCACCTCAATCCCGCGGTGACGCTTGCCTTCGCGCTTACCCGCCACTTCCCCCGACGCGAGGCCGTCGCCTACATCGCTGCCCAAGTCCTCGGTGCGCTCGCCGCCGCGGCGCTGCTGCTCGCGGTCTGGCCGAGCCAGCCAGCCGAGCTGGGCACGACCCTGCCCTCGGTCGGCGCCGGCAGCGCCCTCGTCTACGAGGCGGTGCTGACGGCCCTGCTGATGTTCACGATCATGGCCGTCGCCACCGACACGCGGGCAATCGGCGCGGGAGCCGCGATCGCGATCGGCGGCGCGGTCGGCCTCGACGCCCTCTTCGGCGGCCCGATCACCGGCGCCTCGATGAACCCGGCCCGCTCGATCGGCCCCGCCCTCGTCTCCGGCGAGCTGCACCACCTCTGGATCTACATCGCCGCCCCGATCGCCGGCGCGGCCATCGGCGCCCTCGCCTATCAGTTGGTCAGAGGGGAGCACCCAGCCTGATGGCGCGCGTCCTCTTCGTCTGCCTCCACAACGCCGGCCGCTCGCAGATGAGCGAGGCACTCTTCGAGCGGGCAGCGGACAGCAGCCACGAGGCGCGCTCGGCCGGGACCGAACCGGGCGTGCGGGTCCACCCCGAGGTGGTCGAGGCGATGGGCGAGCTCGGCATCGACCTCGCTTCCCGCACTCCCCGCCAGCTGGCCACGGCCGATGCCGAGTGGGCGGACGTGGTGGTGACGATGGGCTGCGGCGACAAATGCCCTTACGTCCCCGGCAAGCGCTACCTCGACTGGGAGCTAGAAGACCCCAAGGGCCGGCCGCTTGAGGAAGTCCGCACTACCCGCGATGAGATCGAGCGCCGCGTAGTCGAGCTGATCGGCGAGCTGGACGACTAGCTGCTCTCCACCACTTCGACCGTGCCGTGCATCGAGGGGTGGACCGTGCAGAAGTAGGTGTAGGTGCCGGGCTGCTTGAAGCTTTCCGACTTGAGCTTGCCTTCCTCGATCGTGCCGGTGTCGAACGAGCCGTCGTCAGCCGTCGCCGTGTGGGGCGCCGAGTCCCGGTTGATCCAGATCACCTTGCCGCCGGCCTGGATCGTGGTCGGATCCGGGTCGTAGGCGAAATCGACGATCTCGACCTTTTCGGAGCGCACGGCCTCGCCGCTCGGCGCGGGCGCGTTGCCGCTCGAGTCCGAGGACGGGGCAGTGGCGGTCGTTTCGGCGCCCCCGGTACCGGTATCGCTGGTTTCCGAATCGTCATTGCTGCCGCAGGCCGCGAGGGCGAACGCCAGCGAAACGAGGACGGGGACAACGGACATTCGGATCAAGGACATGGCCACACCGCTACCCAGCGCTCCGCAGTTCGAACCTTCAGCCATGCCACCTATGGCAGAGTCAGGCAGATGAAGGTCTGTCGCTTCGCCCCGTCCGGCGGGACCGCGTCCCTAGGACTCGTCGATGGTGACGAGGTCATCGACCTCTCCGGCGGGGACGTCCCAACCGAACCCGCCTTGGCCCTTGACGCGATCGGCAGGGCCGGCCTCGAGAAGCTCGCCGGCGGTGCCTCCCGCCTTGCGCTCGCCGATGTCCAGCTCCTGGCCCCAGCCGCGCCCCGCAAGTACCTGGCGATCGCGCTCAACTACGCCGATCACATCGCCGAGATGGGGATGGAGGCGCCCGAGGTGCCGGTCTTCTTCAACAAGCAGGTGACCTGCGTGACTGGGCCGGGGGCCGAGGTGCACATGCCGAAGGTCTCGACGCTGCTCGACTACGAGGCAGAGTTGGCGCTGGTGATCGGCAAGCGCTGCCGCCACGTGCCGGTCGAGCGCGCCCACGAGGTGATCGCCGGCTACACCTGCGCCAACGACCTCAGCGTCCGCGACTGGCAGGGGCGCGCGCAGACGATGACGATCGGAAAGTCCTTCGACACGCACGGCCCGCTCGGCCCCTGGCTGGTAACGCCGGAGGAGATCGGCGATCCCCAGGACCTGCGCGTGCGCTGCTACGTCAACGACGACCTGCGCCAGGACGCGAGCACGGCCGAGATGGTCTTCGACCTGCTTCCAGCAGGTCTCCCACCTCTCCGAAGCCTTCACCCTCGAGCCCGGCGACGTGATCGCCACCGGCACCCCGGCCGGGGTGGGAATCGGCCGCAAGCCGATCCGCGAGAACGTGCTGCACGTGGGCGACACCGTGCGGGTCGAGATCGAGCGGATCGGCCCGCTGGCCAACAGCGTGATCGAGGAGCCCGAGGGCTTTCTGGCGCCGGTCCTCGGTGGCGACTGAGCCGCGGCGCCCTAGCTCTGACGCTGAATGCAGACCCAGTTCTGGTAAGCAGCCAACTCGAGCATCTCATGCCAGCTCGGCTCGTGAATCATCCCGAACCGCCACAGCCGGTACAGGTCGAAACGGCCGCTGAGAAGGTCGAAGAAGTCGCGAAGGTAGATCCGTGCATCTACTGCAGTTCCCCCGTACTCGAACTGGATCGCTTTGATTCTCGGCAATGTCCCAACGGCCCCTTGGAGAACCGCCAACTCGTTGCCCTCGGTATCGATCTTGAGCAGGGCGATCTCCTCGATGCCCTCCCGTTCGCAAATCTGGTCGATCGTCACGGCTTCAACGGTTTCGCTCCTGGCGTCGCCGAGGTGGCGGCGCGAGAAGAGCGAAGACTGTTCGGAGTCCTCTGCTGCATGCAATACGACCGTGCCGGGCTCGCTGGAAACGGCGACATTGTGAGCCTGTACCCGGTCGCCAAGGTCGGCGGTCAGTTCACGAAAAGCCGCGCCACCTGGCTCGAAGCAATGTAGACGTGCCCGAGGATGAAACGCCATCGCCTGCTTTGCCCACTCGCCTCGGTTGGCCCCGATGTCGAAGACGATTCCGTCTCCGATCTCAATCGACTTCGCCAAGAAGCGCCGCTCCCCGTTCGTCTGAGGATCGAAGTTCTGATAGCCAGAAAGGCGAGCGTTTACCTTGGTGAGGAGCCGTCGAAGCATGATCGACAACTTATTGAGATTGAGCCCGGGAGGGCTTCCTGCTGCCGGCCCTCGCCTACGGCCGAGCCGCACCGTTACTCCTCGCGCCGACTCACCTGCGTCGCGGTCGCCTGGTCGCGCGGGCGCACGACGATCTCGTCGACGTTGACGTGAGACGGCTGGGCCAAGGCCCAGCGGATGCACTCGGCGACGTCCTCGGCGCGCAGCGGCTGCATTCCCTCGTAGACGCGTTCGGCCGCCTCCGCGTCACCACCGAAGCGGACGAGCGAGAGACCATGCCGGGAGCGACCTCGGTGACGCGCACCGGCTTGCCCAGTAGCTCCTGGCGCAGCACCCGCAGGGTCGCCCGCTGGGCGTGCTTGGCGGCGTTGTAGCCGGCGCCGCCGCGGTAGGGCTCGATCGCGGCAATGCTGGTGATGCCGACGATGTGGCCATCGCCCGACTCGATGAGCTTGGGCAACAAGGCGCGGGTCATCCGCATCGATCCCAGCACGTTCGACTCGTACATCTGCCGCCACTGCTCTTCATCGGCCTCGGCGAGGGAGTCGAGGCCGAGCGCACCGCCGGCGTTGTTGACCAAGACGTCGCAGGACTCGACGGATGAGGCGAAGCTCTCTACCGAGCTCGGATCGGTGACGTCGAGCGCCACCGCCTCGCCGCCGATCTCCGCCGCCAGCTCCTCGAGCCGATCGAGGCGGCGGGCGCCGAGAATTGTGCGGTAACCCTCGCCCGCAAGGGCCCGCGCGGTAGCAGCGCCGATGCCGCTGGAAGCGCCCGTGATCGCCGCCGTCCTCATCGTCGCCGACCCTAATGCCTAGGCTCTGCGTCTGAATCCTTCGACTCCACGCACGGCGGAGATATCCGTCTCGTCACGCCTCGACGCCTCACCAGCCGAGGTATGGGACCGGGTCATTACTCCCGAAGGGATCAACGACGAGATGCGCCCCTTCCTGCGCATGACGCTCCCCCCGGGAGTGGAGCAGCTCGATCCGGAGAGCATCGAGATCGGCAAGCCGATCGGCCGCAGCTGGATCCTCCTCTTCGGCGTGCTCCCCTTCGACTACGACGACGTCACGCTCGAGCGTCTCGAACCTGGGCGCAGCTTCCTCGAGCGCTCGAAGATGCTAAGCCAGCAGACCTGGGAACACGAACGGACGATTGAGCCAGCAGAAGGTGGCTGCGTGGTCACCGACAGGGTGCGCTGGCAGCCGCGGCTCGGGCTCCCGGCCTCTCCCCTGAAGCCGGTAATCGGCTGGTTCTTCCGCCACCGCCACAAGCGACTGAGGCGGCATTTCGGTGGCGAGGTCGTACCGGCGTCCGGCTGAACGAACGGACGCTCCGGGCCACCGGCCGCTATCGCGAAGGCCCTGCAAGGCGGATGTCAGAGTGCCGCCTCGGAATAGATTTGTGTACTGGCAGGTCACTATCCAAAAAATGGATAAGTACACAAGGAAACTGGAGATATTCAAACAGAGCTACCAGGAGGTGCTCGCCGCCCTCAAGCATCAGGACGACAAGCTCAACCGAATCCTGACAGCGCTCGCCTTCCTGACCGTCGCTGGCGTTGCGCTCTTCTCGCGGGTCACGGGGCCGAACAACGGGCTCACCTTGGGCGATTCCGGACCGGGTGCCCCAGTGGTTCTCTTTGTCGTGTTTCTGATAGCTGTCGCGATCGGCGTCATTGTGACCCTGACGGCAATCGGACCTGGCAGTCCGCTTCATCAGGCCTCCACACCCGAGCAGTGGGCGAAGCTTCCGAAATCGTTGATCTTCTATGCGCTCATCGCCCGCAACGAAAAATGGGGCAAGAGATTCGACGAGCCCGCGGACGACCTCGAGAAGGAGCTCGCGCGCAACTACCACCAGGAGACGCGGCAGATCGCGCGTCGCGTTGTCTACAAGGTCGTCCGTGCCCGCGAGGCGGTCGCTTGGGTGCAGCTCGCGATAGTGGCGCTTGCCCTGATGGGGATCTTCGGCGCGATCGGGCTATCCGCCACCACTCGCTGGTGGGTCGCCTCGGGCCTGCTGGTCGTCGTGCTGGCGATCCCGCTCTGGGATCTGGTGACGATGGTCGACGCTCGCTACATCGACAGCAACTACTCGGCGCTGGCGTACGCGATGCTTGCAGCCGCAACTGCGATGGCAGCTGGCTTCCTTGTGACCGGCGACCTCGCCGACTCCAAATGGGAGGCGCTCGCCTACGCCGCGGTCGTCTTCATTGTCCCCCGCTACGCGATAGTGAGACCGAAACAAACACACGCGCTATTGATCTTGGGGCTGCTGGCTGCGATTCCCACAGTGTTGTTGATGATTTTTTGACTGCGATGAGCGACCAGCGCGCGGGAGAGCCAGACTGGACGCAGCGGGCAGCGGCCGACGGAGGCAGGCGCGGTGGTGGTAGTCCATTCGAGATCGACCGCGACCGGATCGTTCACTGTGACACCTTTCGCGATCTCCAGCACAAGACCCAAGTTCAGACCGTTGTCCGGGATGCCGAGAAAGTTCGCTATCGCACCCGCCTCAACCACGTGCTCGAGGTCGCCCAGATCGCCCGCGGCCTCGCCGGCGAGCTGGAAGCAGACCCGAACCTGGCCGAGGCGATCTCGTTGGCACACGATCTCGGACACCCACCGTTTGGCCACGCGGGCGAGCGTGCACTTGCGGCAGCGCTGCAACGGCTCGGACATGAAGGATGGAACGCCAACGCCCACTCGCTGCTCGTCGTCGATCGCATCGAGTGCATGTTCATCGATTTCCGGGGACTCAATCTCACCCTCGGCACGCGTGAGGGAATTGCACGGCATTCGACTCCGTTCGATGATCCGAAGCCGTGGCCGGAGGCTGGCGACCTACCCCACTCAGGCCTCGAGGCCCAGATCGCGGATGCGGCCGACGTGCTGGCGTACCTGAGCCATGACCTTGACGACGCGCTCACCGCTGGCTACCTAACGCTCGACGACGTGCGGGCCACGAGCCCGGAGATTGCCGATCTCGCCGAGGCGCCCGCCGAGAGCTGGGATGCCAGCCCCTGGCCCTCGAGGGAGCATCCACAGCTCGCCCGGCGCCGCCTGGTCGCCCGCCTAATCGGGAGGTGCATCGGCGATCTCGCCGCTTCCAGTCGCGCTCGTATCGAGGAGTACGCCGGCGGTGACCATGGTGCCGTTCGCTCGGTGGCGATGCGCACAGTCGTCTACTCGGATAAGTTCGACAGCAGGATGCGGGCACTGCTCGACCTACTGCGCGACAGCTACTACCACAGTGCGTCGGTGCGTTCGAGCGATCGCGAGGCAGAGGAAATAGTAGTTGGCCTTTTCGATGCCCTGCTCAACGACTTGGCAACCGTGCCTGAGCGATTCCTAGTCAGTGGTGAGGCGGTGGAGCTCGGCGTGGCCAGCTACGTCGCTTCCTTGACCGACGTATCGGCGACGGCTCTTGCCGAGCGCCTCGGCATCAGATGATCGCGCGCGTCTTCTCGGCCCAGGCGAGGGCATCGGTTAGACCGTTTTCGCCATCTCCATCCGCAGACTCGATCGGCAGGCGTCCGGCGAAGACACGACCTTCCTCGCCACCGTCGATCGAAACCCAATCTCCCTCTTCGAGATGGGTCTCCCCGATCTCCGCCGAGCCACTCTGCACATGCAGTCCTTCACAGCCGACGAGTGCCACAACGCCGGCCTCCAAAGCCACAACCGCGGCATGGGACGTGACGCCTCCCGAACTCGAAAGCACCCCGGCGATATCTCGAAACGCTCCGTAATCGTCGGTGGTCACGGAATCGACGACCAAGACGACTGGATCACCCCCCGAGCGCAGATGGTCGATGCCGTGCTGGTCCAGGGCAATGCGGCCGATCGCCGCTCCAGGCGCTGCCACCCGGGCCTCGGCGAGCGGGTCTGACTGAGTCCGCAGTCGCCGCCGTTCAAGTCGGTCCAGGTCCAGGCCTTCGAGGAGCTGGGCCGCCCGCGCGCTGTCGATGCGATGGTCGCGCCACAAGTCATAGGCGCTCAGCACCCGCGCTGCACTCGGCTGGCGTGCGGGCCGCATCTGCAGCAGGAACGGGCGGCTGCGCTCGAACGCGAACTCGAACTCCTGGACATCGCCACCGACGGTCTCCAGCACTGGGATCCAGCGCTCTATCTCACGCTTCCCCTCGGGGAGCTCGCGGCTGAGATCGGCAAGTTCACTCGGATCGAGCCGACCGGATACCAGCGGCGTGCCACGGCGGCCGCGCACGTACTCGATTAGGGGCTTGCGCCCGCCAGTCCTCGGGTCGCGGGTGAATCCGACGCCGCTGCCGGACCGCTCGTCGGCGTCGGGGAAGACCATCTGCTGGACGACCACGGCCAGTCCGAAGGAATCGGCGATGCCGTGCATCTGGCGATAGAGGCGTGCCCGATCCGAATGCCACGACGCGAGCACCTTCACGACGGCTGACGACACGGCCGCGACGGTCGGCGCAACATCGAGGCAGGTGTCCAGCATCCCCGGCATCGAGTGGATGGGCGAAGAGCGAACAGCGAGCTTTGCTTGCGAGGGATCACGGCCAAAGGAGGCCTGTGCCCCCTCGAGCAGCAGATTGATCGCCGCGGCCAGCTCATCATCACCCACACCTGTCAGGTCGTCCCCCGGAGCAATCGCGAAGGCGGGCATCACCGGCAGCCCCGCGCGCAGCGCGGCGAGGAGCCCGGCCCCCTTGCCACCGAGCACGCCGCGGGCATCGCCGGGCGGCTCCGGCAGGCCCGGCACACCTATCGACCAGACACGCGATCCGAACTCGCCGGGTGCAACCGCGGGGGCCTCCTGCAGCTTCGAGCCGCTGAGCGCTTTCAGGGGACGCCACTCCCACCAGAGGAGCGACTCCTGAAACATGCCGACCGGCCGACGCTGGATGTTGAGCTCAAGCACAACAGGATCGTCGATGCGGGGACTGACCGCTTCAAGCAGCCCCGAGCGCAGTACACGCTCGACCGCGTCCTGTATACGGGCATCGGCGATCTCCTCCGGTGAGTCGAATCGCCCGCTGCGGACATGCCCCTCAGCGCCCGGCGGCAAGTCGTCAACATCCCTGACGCGATATCGGCCTTCCACCAGCTCGTAGCGACCCCGGCCGGTGCTTGTGACGAGGAGGTTTCCGGCAAGAACCGTGTCACTGACGTCGATCGCCTCCTGAAACAGCACATTCCAGTCGGAAACTAGGCGCGTCGCCTCCTCGATCGCATCCTCCACGGGCGCCTCGGGAAGGAACGGACCCTTTGCGTGCTGAATCTCGTCCGCCGGGTGATAGGTACGTACAGTCATGCGCTCGTCGCCGGCGGCGAGGTCCCGCAACCGCTCCCGAAGTGCCGCGTCGACCGGCGTTCCCGCCTCGATCAACGCAATTCGAGGTGTATTGAGCCCGTGGGCCGCCAGCTGCCGAATCCGCGCAAGCTTGCCCAGATACTCTGCCGAAGGAGGGAGAACAGCGGCCATGTGGGCGATGCTAGCGCTCTCCCTGAGCCCCATAAGGAAGCCAAGCGGCAATTTGCGGAATCGCCGCGAGCGAATGAATCGATCGATCGATGGCGAGGGTGGGAATCGAACCCACGACACCACGATTTTCAGGCGTGTAGTAGGGCCGGTTCAAACCGGCCCCACTACGGCATGAAACCGCATTGTTATGCGGAATACGGGGCTACCCCCAGAGCGTATTGTAGACGATTCACGCGGCCTGAATTATGGTTGGTTCCGGGCGGATTCCGGTGGGTTTGGGCTATGAAGGGTCGTCTCGTAGCCCAAACAAGGGCCAAGGCCTCGATGCGCAACACGAGTGCCGCATGTCGCGCCAAGCGGCAGTCGCCGGGGTCATTGGGGCCGCCAAATCTTCCCCTCGACTCGGTCCGCGGGGTCGGCCGGCGGACCGAGGGCTCGCAACTCCGCTTCGTGTTCGCTCATGACCAAAGCGGAGACCGCCGCGTCGAAGGCATCTTCGGACCCGGCGGCCCGCTCGAGAAGGTCTCTCGGCTGCTCGGGAAAGTGCTCGAGCAGATAGTCGTGTCGCGCCGACCACCTGCCCTTGTTGACCGGACCCGTCAGCGCGCGCGGATAGATCTCCACCACGCGCGGCCATCCCTCGGAGAACGGCCAGATACCGAAGCCGTTCTTGGCAAGCGTCAACAGATGAGGCATCCCGCGAATCGATCCAGTGCCCACGGCGCCGGCACCACCGATCTGAAAGACGGACTTCGGACGCACAGCGTCCTCGCTTCTCTCGGTCTGCCTGTAGAGCCGTGCTTTCGGATGGGGATTTCGCTTACCGGGGCGCCCCCAGAAGGGGTCTTCGCATCCCTCAAGCAAAAATCCTCGCCCTCATGCCCCATGGCAGACCACACGTCCTCCCCGCTGGACCAACCGTTCTCCTCGCACCACCACGCGGGGAACGAAAAGGCGAAGTCCAGTCCGATGACCATGCGGGGCTCGTCTTCACCAAGCTCAAGAAGCTTCGCGATGAGCTCACCGCGGCCAAGCCCGTTTCTCAGCTCAGTCAGCCTGCCGTGCCGGACCTCGGCTCGCCACAGAGACTCCGCGGGCCCCTTGGCCCTGCCAGACCAGTCGACAGCGATGATTTGCACGGGACGATGGTCGCAGTTCTTTTGTGGAGCACATACCCTTCTCGCGCAATGCGGCAACGGTGGATCAGTTCACGCTTCGTGCTCGAACCTTCGCCAACCACGCCCGATGTCGCCTCCCTTGATACACCAGTCGTCTCCCCAAAGGTCCAAGGGTTGGCGAGCATCGCGGATCAGAAGTACCATCCGAAGCATGACTTCGCGCCAGTTCCGCATCGGGGGGCTCGTCCTTTCCGCGGCCTTCGCCGCCCTCGGCATCTGGGCACTCGCTGAGGCCAAATACGGCACCGGCACCTTCTGGCTAGTACTAAGCGTTGCGTGGATGCTGCTCGCCCTCTTCAGGAACAACACTCTGCGGGCGCAAGAGCGTCGGCGACAGCGATTAGAGGCAAAGTACGCGTCACGACCGACCCCGGTGCAGCCGGACCACCCTTCCCGTTGGTGCAGCCCGGATAACCCGCCTGGTTGGTACTTGAATCCGGCCACCAACGAACCTGCGTACTGGTCTGAGATCGGCTGGCGGACGAAGGAGCCGAGCCCGACCTAGCCCGAATCGTTCATGAAGAGACCAAAGGTCCTCCAGGACGCAATTTCTTCATGAATGATCGGAGCTTGCGCAAGGCGCGGGCATTTACGACTCGGAGTCAGCGCGCTCCCAAATCGCGCAAAGCGGGAGTGCAGAACTCCGTGGGGACGAGGAGCTCAGACGGCCCCTAGTGCCTCGCTATCCGAGCTGACCACTCCCACCGCAAGTCGTGCATCTGACCTCAAGCGTGCCGTTGCAGATGTTGCATCGCGAAGTTGGTGCCTCACCAGGTCCCGGCGACGGATTCACGATGTTTCCGGTGCCTCCGCAGCCGTGGCAGCGACTCATTCCACTCCCGTTGCAGTCCAGACATATTCGAGGCATAGCACTTGACTTTCTAAGTATCCGCGGAGACTTTCTGGGACTCAACCACTATCTCATGATAAGCGTACTTGCCTATCAATCCGCTTGCCTCCCTGGGTCACCTCTCGGCAGCCACAAGGATCATCTGACGACCGTTCTTCGCGCGAAGCGACAGCAGACATAAGGCTCGGGAAGACCACGACGGAGGAGGGTTCAAGCACGAAGTTGGCGCAGTGTGGCCTGCGCTCGCGAGACGATTTCGCGCAGCCGCACCGGATCGGGGCTGTCGACGAGTGCCATCTCTATTCCGTCCGCCGTGGGCCCGGGCATCTTGCCGTTGAGCGCATCGGTCTGGACGTAAACCTCGCTCAGAACCGCCCGCGCCTCGCCCGACCGAGTGCTGATCGTCGCCCTGTGCTTGTGGTACTCGCTAGACGGCAGGAAGAATTTATAGCCGTAGAACTCGGCGTCGATTGCCTCCGCAAGTCGGCTGTCGATGGTTGCCAGCTCGTCAAGCAGGTCGTCGATGGCGGATGCCAGCTGCTCGTCCGTGGGACCAGCGGCGCCGATCGGTGGGGACGTCGGCGCCTCAGCTGTCGTCGTCGCCGGTTTCGGGAGGCGGGGCTCGATCTTGCGGGCAACCGCCTGCCAGAACCGATCGTCCGTCCACATCGCGGTTGCGAGGAGCGCCAGGCCGAGCAGCAGCGCGATCCCGAAGAGGACGACCTTCACGAGCGTGGAGCGGCCGACCGTGATCCCTAGCGCAAGGGCTGCGACAAGCAGAAACGCCTGGCCGATAATCACCTTCCAGTTCACTGGGAGAGATACTCTCAGGCGAAGGGGGCGAGACCTTCATTGGCGCAATGTAGGTTGATGGTGTTGTGGTTTTCGCCGCCGCTACTGAAACCCCCATCTGGCTCCTCCTTGCCGTACCAGCGCTCACTGCGCTTCTTGGGTTCGTTGTCGGCCAGGTTGTGCCAGAGCTTTTCAATCGCCGGGCGGCTGGTCGTGCCAGATACGACGCGGCTATAGCTGCGGTCAGCCGGGCACACGCTGCCCGCTTTGGCGTCGGACTCGGAATTCCGATGGAGTGGCTGAAGTCGCCCGATGCCGCAACTCACGCCGCAACCGAGAGCGAATTGTCGAAGGCCGCTATGGAGCGATTTCTGATAGCGAGCGCCGATGCAAGAGCAGCGCTGGCGGCGCTCCATCCATGGTCACCAGACCTCCAAGCCTACTGGGATGGGACCCTACTGCGCGAGGAGCACTTCGACACGGTGATCGGTCTCCTCTACGAGCGGAGGAAGTCCCCTCTTAAGCGGCATGGCGCTGACAGTGCGAAAACGACTTCCTAGGACAGCAGGGCGCTGCTGCCTTCGCGTGAAAGCAGAAGCAACTCAATAGGCCGACTTGAGTCCAGTGAGCATTGGAAAGTGACGCACATTTGTGGTGAGCAGGTCAGCCTCGAGCAGAAGTGTGGTGGCGGCGATTAGGTAGTCGGCATCGTCTATGCCGCTGTGGGCGCGTCGGTGGCGCTGGGCAAGCGCGCCGGCGGTCCGTGCCACTTCCTCGCCGACAGGCACCCAGGACAACGCCGAGAAGAACTGCTCGAGCGCCTCGACCTCTCCTTTGCGGACGCCTGCCAAGAGCTCGAAGCGGACAACCTCGCTTGCGAGAAGAACCTCCTCGGCTTCGATCAGGTCACTGAGCAGGTCGACCGCCAGCGGCAGGCCACGGAGGTGGTCGATCGCGACGCTCGTGTCGAGCAGCTTCACTTAACGCCGAGGCGGGTCAAGCGTTCGTTCAGGTCGCCGCCGCGCATGGCATCGACGTACTCGGCCCCGGTGCGCCGGCGTCCCCGCCATGAGCCAGCGCTCGCCCTAAGCCCACTGAGCCTCTCGTCCTTCCCCTGTCGGCCGAAGGTGGACCGCACCGCGCGGCGGACCAGCTCGGAGCGCGATGCTCCCGTTTCCTGCGAGGCACGCTCTAGGAGCTCCAGCTCGTCTTCGCCGAGGTAGACCTGGGTTCGACTCATAGCATCACTATACACCTGGTGGTGTCGTTTTATCGAAATCGAGACACCAAGATTCCCGCTCGTTGTGCCCCATTGTTCGACGTAGTCGGATCGAAAGCCGAACTGGCGAATATTTCACTTCCCAAGCGAAATCATGACGCTGCCTCCGACCTCTCAGCTCGTCAGCCAAGCGTCATTGAAGGCACCTGAACGGCTTGTTTGGGCCATGAACGGGCTATCCATAGCCCAAACGAAGTGATTGGCCAGGCACTTCGACCGCGAAAACTGATCGATTTACAGGGATAAAGCGATGGCGAGGGTGGGAATCGAACCCACGACACCACGATTTTCAGTCGTGTGCTCTACCAACTGAGCTACCTCGCCTGGCATCGCGCGGTCGGCGCCGCGCAAGAGCGAAGGCTAGCGACCGAGAGGGAAACGGGGCTGATTGCATTCGGTCGATGAAATGGTTGCGCGGTGCGGTGGGATTGGCGGTCCTTCTCGTCGTGGGCGCGGCGCTAACCTCAGGCGGGTCCGAGACCGACTCGGTTCAACAGCGCTATCTGGCGGGCGCCAACGCGCTGAGGACGGTCGCTCGCTTCGGCACGGAGCGAGTCGTCACGGTCCGCTCGCTCGGGGACCCCGACGCAATCCCGCCCGATCCGGGTTGGCTTGCCGCCGCCCGGCCGCTGGGGCCCGAGGCGCCACGGTGGGCGCGCCGGATGTACTACCGATCGCTGCTCGTCTTGCACGCGCTCTCAGATGCGCGCACCGGAGCAGTCCTCGCTGGGGCGCGCGAGGGCTGGGCCTACGTCTGGCCGCGTGACGCCGGCGCCGTCGCGCTGGCGCTTTCGGCAGCGGGGTACCGGGGTGAAGCGCGGGGCATCGTGCGCTTCCTGCGCGGACTCGATCTGGGCGCCGCCGCCCGGTTCCACCCGGACGGCAACCCAGTCGATGGGCGCGCCGCCCAGGGGGATGCAGCCGGGTGGGTTGCCGCGGCCGCCAGCGCGGCGAAGCTATCGGGCGCGACGACGGAGCGGCCGTGGCGAGGACTGGCCGACTACCAAGAGAGTGGCAGCGGTGACTTCATCGCCAACGCGATCGCCTCCGGCGCCCCGCATATCCGGGCGCTGTTCGAGACGCCCGCGGGAGCGCTCGCGCGCCGCGCCCGCGATCCGGGCTCGGGGATCGACTCGGCCGCTGCCTGGGCGGTGCGTCCCTTCCCGCATCCGGCGCTCTATCCGCTCGCTCGCCGCACGCTGCTGCGAGTCGCCGCGGCGAGCGGGCGCTTTGGGGTCGTCCCGTCTGAAGACTGGGACGGCGGCGACGACCCTTGGACAGCCCCGACCGCGTGGACCGCGTGGAGCCTCGCCGCGCTCGGCGAGCGGCGCGCCGCCCTTCGCCTTATGGCCGATCTGCGCCGTGCGGCGACGCCGGCCGGGATGCTGCCCGAGCGCGTCGACGCCCAGACCGGTGTCCCCACTTCGACCACGCCCCTCGCCTGGTCCCACGCCTTCGCGATCCTCGCCCTGCGCCAGCTCTGGCCTAGAGCGTCTCGAGCGCAAGATCGACCGCCTCGCGGGCCGAGTCGGCGAGGAGGACGCCCGGGGCATCCACCATCCCCTCACGGCCGCTGAGGGTCCAGCTGCGCAGGGCGATCACGGTGCGGCCGATCGCCCGGGCGAAGCCGATCTCCGAGAGGGTCCCCCACTCGCCTCCGATCGCGATCACCGCCTCACCGGAAGAGACCACGGCCAGATTGCGGGCGTGGCCGATGCCGGTGGCGACGACGTGCGTGCAGTAGGGGTTGGCTTCGCCGACCTCGTGGCCGGGGACGATGCCGATCGCCACCCCATCCGCCCCGGCCGCGCCGCGGCAGGCAGCCTCCATCACGCCGGTCATGCCGCCGCAGACGAGCGTCACGCCCGCCTCGCCCAGCAGTCTTCCCACCTCCTCGCCAAGCCGGGCGGCCTCGGAGTCCGGCTCGCACTTCGCCGGCCCGATCACCGCCACCTGCCGTACGCCGCTCACGCCGTTGAGCCTTTCATCGTCCGCATCAGCTCCAGCGCTCCCGCCTTGTGCAGCGGTTCGTTGAGGTTGCCGCACTTGGGGCTCTGCACGCAGGAGGGGCAGCCGGACTCGCAGGGGCACTCGGCGATCAGCCTCTCGGCATCCCCGAGCAGGCGCTCGAACTGCTCGTAGCCACGCAGGGTGATCCCGACCCCGCCGGGATGGCCGTCGTAGATGAAGATCGTCGAGCGGCCGGTCTGGAAGTGGACGTTGGTCGAGAGGCCGCCGATGTCCCAGCGGTCGCACATCGCGATCAGCGGCAGCACCGCGATCTGGCCGTGCTCGGTCGCGTGCAGGGAGCCGAGCAGGACGTCGGGGG